>NZ_MUBK01000039.1 GCF_002127545.1 Xenorhabdus beddingii | reverse complement strand
CGGTTACGGCGCATGGTTCAGTCTCCAAAGGAAAGATAAATTAGCCGTAGCGTGCACGCGCCTGATGGCAGGGACAAGGTGAGTTCACCGGACGCTTACCCTGTAGCGGCTGAATGGTGAATACCGCCCATCCGGCCAACCCTGCAATCGCCTTGCCGGGCGTTACCGTTGCCATAATAGAACCCATCAGATACTTAACCGTTAATGAACTATTTCGAAGGAAATTAAAGAAAGGCTATTATCGTCCAATATGATCTATTTTCAAACAAATCGATCACATTCAGACCAATTAGGCGTGTATCTGGTTTATTTAACTATAAATAGGCAACAAAACGGCAATTAATAAACATTCATCAACCCTGTTTTGCAGGCTCTTAAGTCGATTGCTCTGATATTGGGAACGGAAATAAGTGAAAAATCGACTTATATGATCAGAAAACATAATGGTTTTGATGAAATTCAGACTAGTCTTAAGGGACGGACAATCCATCCCTGAACAAGAGAAAATTTAGCGCAAAAATGACAAAGGTGGGGTTGTAAGCGCAGTTTGGTAATCATCCAATTGATTGATTACATTTAGGAAAAAATCATATCTTCCGGATATTTCATCCTGAGGAGCGGCTAAGTTAGTTTCCAATTTATAAACCACCGCACGGCTTCGTAAGGAGTACCCAAGAGAGGATTTTGAAGAGCTGTTTTTGTGTCGGTTGCCTCATGCACGGTGGTAAATTTC
The DNA here is from genome assembly GCF_002127545.1 of Xenorhabdus beddingii. Lineage (GTDB taxonomy): Bacteria > Pseudomonadota > Gammaproteobacteria > Enterobacterales > Enterobacteriaceae > Xenorhabdus > Xenorhabdus beddingii. The sequence goes on along the minus strand of NZ_MUBK01000039.1, from coordinate 14,060 downwards.
ATGGCTAAAGCGTAATTGTGCGCTGGGACGACCGGGGCGCGAACCTTATGGCGTGGTTGAATACCTCACGTTACTTATTCGCAAAGATGAGGCGGAGTTACGTCAGACAATGCAGGCACTATCAGCGCGGTAGTGTGGAAAATGTGGTGATCCCCTTCCTGTGGCTGAGTGTTGTTTCTCTGGTGAGTCTGCGTGTTGAGCTACTTTGGGCTGGCATGAAGTTAAACTGTGATGGTGTGACATGCCACGAAAGACGATCAATCCCGCCTTTGACAGGCGGGAATATGATAGTAGTCCTGCCATCAGCATCGTTTTTTAACGCCAACTTTCGACAATACTATTAATAATAACCGACATGTTTCTGACGTTGTGCGTTATACTAACTACATTATGTTGATTCCAAACGCCTTGATGATATAAGACACACCCCATACTGGAGCCAGTTTGATATACTATATCAGTTAGGTCATTACACTGTAGGTCGTGAAATGCAATCCATACAACAGGGTACTCATAACGTGAATTCCCAGTGACAGAATAATATAATTGATTTTCATTCCTCTTTTTCCAATTCCTTCCCTGACTTCTTTCATGCTCAAGAAATCTATCAATACGTCTAAGAAAGTAAGACATGGAAATCTCCTTAAATAGGATGACTACGATTCGTATCAGTGTGTCAGCAAAAGGCAGCAATTTTCCTCTTGCATAAAACCACCCATCCCGCGCTCCAATCCGCAAGATAAAAAAAGGATCTCACACCCCGCCAAGCGCCAGTCCGGGCGCTGTTAGGACGATCCCTTGCAACTGTATGAAAAACACTGCATTTAGTGGGCAGGCGCGGCGGGGTGTAATCCCCATGCCAGCCTTAAGTTTCATTATGCAACTATTACATGTGTAATTACATTTCATTCAGGCAAAAAAAGACCGCCCCGCAGGCGGCCATATCATCAACGGTGGAGTCAGTCGTTTCCGTCAGTCTCCAACGAATAGCGTTCAAACCGGATCACCTCTTCCTCTAGCCAGTCATTAAGCTGCTTCATCGGTTGATTGCACTACTGCCCCTCATATCCTTTAAAGTGGAAACGAAGAGTACCAAGCTGTGCCGGATAATCGCCCGCATTGACCGGCTGGTCAGCCAGTTGTTTAATCGCGGCTTTCGGGTCATGGAGTTTTAACTTGATGCCGTCCTTTCCGGTAGTCAGTTCTGAGATGGCACTCAGCGCGGCGGGGTTTTGAATCTTTGAATTGCCATGCGGCTTGAAAAACCGGCTGGCCCTCTTCGTCTTCCCCTATCTGACTGTTACGGAAGTCGGCGATATCGTGAATAGAAACACGTCCCATGTGAGATAATCGCTCTAGGGCTTCCTGACGGCTCATAACCGCATCGGAAACGGCTTCTTGGTTCATGGCATCGAGAAAAGTTTTAACGTTATCAAATGTTATCATTCGGCTCGCCTGAGTTCGGGCTGATTCTCCTTTTGCCTTCCCTCCTGCCTTACGATAAGCATCGACCTGATTTAATCCTTTTAGGATACCCAGTGCGAATTTTTGCTGTAATGGAGTTAAGGCATCAAAGATAACTTTTTGCTCATCAGTGAGCGTTAGTTTCTTTTGTGCCATGTCTTGGTTCCTTAAATAGAAAAATGCCGCCAATCCGTGTGCGTTGGGTACGCGGTGAGAACGGAGCAGCAGCATGGGTTATTGATATTCCTTTAGCCACACAAGGGAATGGGCAAAGAAATATTGACTTTAGTTTCAGAGGGGTACTAATTGTTCAGTATTATTCGCTTGTTATTTGTTGCGAAGGGGATTATGTGTTGTTGCAAATAAGTTGTTTTTTTGGAGGTGGTTATGAATCCCACTCTAAATCCCACGCTAGTTGAAAAATTTCTTTCGTTGATAACTCTCAAAAATCAAGATGGAACGGATGCATTGCAGCAATACGTTGAACCATCAGGAATAACCAACCTGATTATCAGAGTGGATAACTGCCAGACATTAATAAATAATATAATTGGTAATTATTCATTGTACTTACGTGCCTTAGGCTTTGAACGCAAAAGTAAGTATGATTCTGTTCCTAATCGGAAAAGGCTTGAATTCAGACTAAGGCAGGATGCCCAAAACCCAGTACCTGTAACCATTGATTCATATGCGCAATACATATTACCTTATATTGATATTGTTAGGTCTGCACAAGACGATAGTTCGGTGCCGGGGATTTTGGCAAATCAATGGGTTCAACAAGCATTGCGGGGACATAGTGATACCAGAAATAGAGATAAAATAGTGGAATCCTTAATCCCATCACTACTAGATCGGCAGTATCCTGCACCTTCAAGCCTAATGAGAAACCCAACAGTACCACCTGTCCAAGGAGATTTTCCAGCATTGAGGTCACTCCTATTTGGAGATGATTCGCCTCCATCAAGAAGTCCTCAACCCAGTAGCTTGAATGTGCAACCTGTGCAAAGCCACCAGCAATTTCAGCAACAAATACAACAGGCGACGCTAGTGAGTCGCAATCGATACCTTCAACAACTGGCTGGGCAATCTGCCTCTGGAAGTCAACCCGGCCCTTCTGGGTTCAACCCACAATTTCAACCATCGAATGTACCAACAGGAGATCAATCGGGTACTTCGGGTCTTTCCCGTACTCAAGCTGGCGGCCCAATGATGCATCAGAGGCAACATCAATCCTCCCGTGCTACTACTCCGTATTCAAGACCTGCTAGACAAGAGAGTCCAACATTGCGTTCTCTGTTAGGTAGCACTACACCAACAAGCCCTCAAGCATCTACACAATCTTCTCCAAGTTCACCAGTGTCCATACAACCTCCCGGTGCGCCGAGACCCCCATCTGCACCGCAAACTCCACTTTCACCAGCACGAGCAGCTCCACTAATACGCCCAGTGTACAATAACCCAACCAATGAAGATTTTGATGACATATTAGATGTAATGCGTTCTCATGCCAGAACCCCTAGCCCTCGACGCTAATAGTAATGGTGTTGGTATTTGTTCCTGAGTTGTCAAGGCTTACCGACACTGCGTCCTAACATACTCCTGCAACCCCAGAATTATTTGCTCTGAGGTGGCAATGCGTTCTCTGAGTAGCCAATAATTTCGGATAGCGGAGTCTGTAGGTCGGGCGGGGGTTGCATCATCCATGCCGGAGGGGGCAGGGGTTTTAAGCACTGGACACTTGGCTTTGACGTACACCCGCTCAGGGTGAGCAAGAGAAGCAGTGTGCAGCTCATCGATTTTACTCTTGGCATTGGCGAGTACCTATAAGTGCTTTGCATCCTGTTCTGCAAGGTGCTTTATCCGCTCTTGCTGGGTGGTGTTGATGGCGACTTGTTCAGATAGGGATTGACTGAGTTCGGCTTTATTCCTCTTCAATTCTGCTATCTTGTCACTTTGCAACTGGAGAGCAAAAGCCATACCACCGAACAATATCAAGGCGACTGGAAAAACGCCACGACGAATTAGTAAACCAACGGGAAACCATCACCAATAATGTAGAAGCGGCGTTATTAAAAGTACGTACTGTAAAACGATTGCTGGAAGAATGGCCGGAAGCCGCCGAGTTAATACTGAAGGATATTGCGAAAGCCACCCCAGTCCCCGCCGTTTGTCGTGAGGCACTTAATGAGTTAAGTGGGTTACCGCCAGAGGTTGCTGGTTAAATGTAAGGAATGCCCCGTATTTCACGGGGCTATAGTAAAAACAGGGTCTTATTCCGGCTCATTCATATAACGAAGAATTTCTGCGGAAAGATGTGGGTCTAATGCTAACACCTCTCTCAATAGATCTAGAGTTTTTCTGCATACTAAACTAGGTTGTTTAGCTAGCTCTTGCGGGTCTTCAATATAATAAGCATCACCATATTTTTCGACTAATTTATCATTGATGATGGATAATGCTTCTTCTATTTGTTCAACAGGCAATCTATCAATTTTATCATGGCGAGCTATAGAATCCGCAATACTATTCAAATAGTTTCTCTCGTATGCTATTCCTTTAATATCATCTTTTAATTTAAATACATCAAGTTCACCGATTACGCCGGGGTATACGGTGTTGAAACACTGGAGACCAGTAGGATCATTTTTTAATAATATACTAAGGGATTTAATTAAATGACTACCATATTTGTTTACAGCCTCATCAGAAGAGGAGTTTAAAAGAGTCGATATATTGCTACCAAACCATACATTAATGGAGGCTATAAATTTTAATATAGCTTCATTTGATTCTGCCTTGTTTGCTTCTGACTTGTGCCATACTTGGGGTATAGACTCCAATTCTTTATATAAACTTTCAAACTTATCTGGATCAATTTTATTTAAGGCTTCAAACATCGGATATGTTGCAAGTATTTTTTCTCTAGTTGGAATACCATTTCCTCCGAGTAAATTTCCTCCCGTTATGTTCCCTGATATAGCACAATAAAGTAAGAAAACCACAACAATAACAGTAATCACTAATTTTTTAATATCGACATAATCTTTTAAACTTCCCATGTAATCCTCACCAATTTAAAACTAACGATTATGAATAATAATATTCTCTGGCTCGACCTCGAAACCTACAGTGAGACCCCGATTAGAAACGGTACTTACGCCTACGCGAACACGCGGAAATTATGTTATTTGCATGGGCGGTTAACAATAACCCTGTTCAGGTATGGGACGTTACCAGTGGTGCTCCCATGCCGGAAACGCTACAAACAGTATTACATGACCCGAATATTACCATTTTCGCCCATAACAGCCATTTCGACCGAACAGTACTAATGTTAATAATGCACTTTTATGGTATTTACCAACGATAGTATCTCCTTCCCAGTCACCAATACGCTGCTTTTTATCAACCCATTTTGGGCGCTTTTCAATGCTGATCCTGTTTTTGATTTTTCCTCTGTGTTCATGACTTCCATAGCGTTTACGATACGGTTTTTTAGCTATCCTGAGATGCTGCCATAAATCACCACCATTAATTTTATCCTTGTAAATCAACCTATAAACGGTTTCATGATGCAAGGAGATGATATTTTCCCTTTTGAGATAACCGACTGTTTGTTCAGGGCTTAGATCTTGCCAAACTAATTGTTTAATCAACTTGGTTATCTCGGGTGTCACTTTGACTGTTTTGACAGCGGTATGGCGGCGTTCTGAGGCTTTAAGCTGGGCCTGTTTAGGGCAGTATTTTTGTGCTTCCCGGTTTCGTTTCAATTCCCGGCTAATCGTTGATGGGGCTCGATTAAGCGATGTTGCAATAAAGCATTGTGTAAAACCGGCTTCTTTTAAACTGAAAATTTGATATCTTTCTATTTCGGTCAGCTGCATATAGGCCATAGTGCATTTTCCTTTGGCGAGAAAGATGCCTACTATAGCAACTGACCGCCTTTCTTAGAAATTGCACTTATTAGGCGAATCCAAGTCAAATAATAACTGTTTTTCAACGGGTCAATGTAATAAAGCCCTTTTCCAACCCATGAACTTCTATTCCTTCCGGCATCGCCTCACCAACGGTTATCTGGCGAGGAGTTGCCAGACTTTTTAAATCCGGGCGCCAGATTACAGTTAAATTTCCATTCTTATCACGGACCAGCGCCTTCTCTGGTACAACAATCCCCCGCTTATTGTGATAAATAACAATACTGACTTTGGCACTCATACCGGATCTAGTGGGATAATTCGGGTTCATGGATGAAGTTACGTTAATCACCACATCATAATAAATAGCCGAGCCGAGTTTGTCGTTGTTCGCACTTTGCATGGCAATGGTTTCAATTTCTCCATCCAAAGGGTGATCGGAAAACCCCGCTCCACTGATTTTTACTGCCTGCCCTTCCTTGAGTTTGGTGAGATCGGCTTCTTCAACCTGAGCTAATACCTGATACCGGGATGTATCCATAATTTCCAGTAATGGCATACCTTCAGTAACCCGAACCCCAGTCTGAACAGTTAAGAGTTTCCCCTTTTCCCCTTCTTTGGCCTTGAGTATGACACCCGAAAACGGGGCTTTGATTGCTTTATGAGCAGATTGTTCCTGCAACGCCTGATAGCGGCTTGTTGCATTCTGAAGCTCCATCTCTGCAACTTGTACATAACTGGTATTTCCTTTTTGTCGGGTAGATGTAAGATCGTCCTTCGCTGAAGCAAGTTCCGTAAGTTGCCGGCGAAGTTGTTGCTCAAGGGTTTCCACTTCCATCCGTGGGACAATGCCCCGTGAAAAAAGTGCCTGTGTTTTGGTGAGATTATTTTTCAGTTCCATTACCAGATGGTTCGCATTCTCGACGTTCCTTCTGGCCCGGATCACTTCCTGACTGTTTTCCCAGTCCCGTAATTGCTCAACGACAGAGGAAGCCTTAATCATCTCAACCTGCGCCTGCCGGATTTCGATATCAATTTTTCGGGTATCAAGTATGACTAATGTCTGATCTGTGTTCACCCGCTGCCCTTCTCTCACCAAAACTTGCTTGATAATTCCCTCAAATGGCGCAGGTATGGTCTCAAGACGGCCGGATTGCAGTGTACCGACTAAGTCCAATCGTTTTTCTATCAGAGCCGGTTTTACTTCAATCCACTGAACCAGGGCCTGATCCGGTGATTTTTCTGAAAACACATGTCCAAAGGGCAAAAAGACAGAAAAACAGCCCACGACAACAAGTATGCCAGCTATAACCCAACGATAACGTTTAGTCATTGCTTTTTTATTCATTAATCGTTATCTCCCAGCTTTCCAGTGTTGCACCCAGAATTTGATCCAGTTCAGCCTGCGCATTGAGATACTGGATAAGCGTATTCAGGCGGGCATTTTCGGCGTTCCTCAGGTCAGTTTCAAAACTCAGCACCTGAAAGTTGCTGGAGCGCCCTGCCTGTAACTTTTCCTGCTCAATTTCAAGTTTCTTTTGTGAAAGTGAGCTGGCCTTTATTGCTAACAGATATTCCTGCCAGCGTGATTCGGTATCACGGATAGCATTGGTGACTTGTTGTTCCAGATTTATTCTGGCTTCTTCCAGATGTAAGGCCTGCTTCTGGACATCAACTCTGGCCTGAACTTCTGTCTGTTGCTGTGTCATGTCACCAATTGGGATATCCAGTTTTATTCCTACATAATTTTCCCAGTTTCGGCTGTCAGAAGAGGATGAACGATACTGAGATGCTCCCCCAATCAGTGATAAATCCCAAAGACGGTTATCTCTGGCCTGCAATAATTGAATATGTGCGGTTTTTGCGGAAAGTAGCCGGGTAAGATACTCTGGCTGCTGGGCCTGTGCCTTTTTAATGGATTGTTCAATATTCAGACTGACATGAGTACCTTGCAGGGTATCAGTCGCATGGATGGATGTTTTGAGGCTCAGGGCGAGCAACTTAAGCAATGCCAGCTTTGCGGCATGGACGTTATTTTCAGCCTCTTTCGCCGACAGTTCCTGCATCGCCAGATCGGCCTGTGTCTGTATAATATCTGTCTGAGCCATTCTGCCGGCATCAATCAATTCCCTATTTGTCTCCACCAATTTCTGCATACGTTTAAGGGAAGCGACAGATAAGGCCTGCTGTTCCTGAGCACGAAGTAACGCATGGTAGGCCAAAATAATTTGCGTGATGGAATCGGCAATTGTTGCTTTTAAATTCAGGCGGTTGGTTTGTTCCCGTAACTTTGCCAATAAGACCGGCGCATTATTCACATCGGTTCCGGCTCCCCGTAAAAGAGGCTGTATCACAGTAATACTTGCGCCATCATTGTGAAGACGGTTTATTCCCGACTGATGATACTCGCGCGCCCATGAAAGCGTGAAACGGGTTCCCAATGGGGTGAGTAATGTTGCATTAGGAGAAAGGTTAGCTTTCCTGAATGTTGCCGCCTGATCCTTACCGGCAACGTAACGCCCGCTCAGCTGCAATTTCGGTGTAAACCGATCTTCTGCTACCCGCAAATCAAATTTCTGGGCGATACGATCCAGATAAACACTGCGGATGGCATAGTTATTCCGTAAACCCAGCGATATAGCGTCACTCAGTGACAATCCTATCACTTCCCCTGAATTTTCCCGATGCAGGTTATAATCAGACTCTGGTAAAACTGACCGTTCAGGTGTAGCGCCCCCTGTCTGAGGGAAGCAGAAACACAGTGTCAGCGAGCCATAAAGGAAATATTTTTTAATCATCACGTAATGCCTGTACGGGTTCCATTTGAGAGGCTTTATGGGCAGGATAAAAACCGGAGATAAGTCCCACTATGATTGAACTTCCTATTCCCAAAGGAATGGATGAAGGCGCCAGAGAAAATGACCAACCGGAGTAAAGGACAAAAAGAAAAGCGACAATGATCCCAACCAAAGCACCAAGAATTGCGCCGGAAAAACTCAATACAGCCGTTTCATACAAAAACAGTCGCCGGATATCCTGAATTCTTGCCCCTAAAGCCATACGCAATCCGATCTCTTTTCGCCGGGCTGATACAGACATCAGCATTACATTGGAAATGGCAATACCGCCGGACAGGAGCGAAATTGCCGCTAATCCTATCAACATAAAAGAAAAAGTTTTGCTTTGCTCCGTCTGCCCTTTCAGTAGTTGCTGGGCAACCCGAACGTCAATATCAGCCTCTGGAAACTTATTCTTAAAGAACGTCAACAAATTCTCTGCGTCGGTTTCTGTCGAGGAGGTTGTTATCGAGCGGGAAATAATGCCATTCAGATTAGCCTGTGGTGATATTTTACGCATGGCATTAATAGGGACAACAATCACCGAATCCAGAGAAAAAGGAAAGATAGGATTTTTCCCTTTGACATCGAAAATACCAATCACGGTGCATAAATAATTACCAATCTGGATCTGCTTGCCAAGTATTCGGGATGTATCTTCTCCAGCGAGGGTAACGGCAACTTCATTGCCAATAACCAGATAGGGTGATTGTTGGTCATAATCGGAAATAAATCGGCCATAACGAAGTTGCAGTTGCATAACTTCGTCAAGTTCTGCCGTGGAGCCGATCAGGATAAGATTTTCTGTTTTTCCGTTATAGCGTACAGGAGAAGGATAATAGATCCACGGTGCCACTGAAGACAAACCGGGAATAGCCGCTTTCAGGTCATCCACTTTAATGGCTTCACTATCAATGACATGATTATAGGAATAAAAATTTGTTGTAATGACATTGATATCAAGCCCGCTGAACACCTTTAATGCGGCAAGCGTGGTGTTATGGCCGATATTGATAAAGGCCACAACAGACGCACAACCAATAGCAATCCCCGATAAAGCAAGCAGAGTGCTTCTCCCCGTTGCGATTAAATTACGCCACGCTTCCCGCCACATCATTAATGCAGGCATTCCATAGCTGCTGAACTGACGCTTATCAGGCATGAATTGCCACACCTCTGGTTTCATGCAACTGGCCATCAACTATACGTAATTCACGCTGCATATGGTTCGCTACCATCGCATCATGGGTTATTACGACCAGCGTCATTGCGTTATCTGTATGAAGGGAAGAGAGTAACGATAAAATTTCTTCTGCCGTTTGGTGATCCAAATTTCCGGTAGGTTCATCAGCCAGCAGTAATGACGGTTCGCCAACCAATGCTCTGGCGAGCGCCACTCGTTGCCGCTGCCCGCCGGATAAATCTGCCGGATAATGCTCAGAACGATGTGAAAGCCCCACTAAATGTAATTTTTCTCTGGCAATTTTATGCGCCTGTGAAGCAGAAATACTACGGTAAAGCAGTGGCAGCGCGACGTTTTCCGTTGCTGTCATTCCGGGCAGTAAATGAAAACTCTGAAAAACAAAGCCAATTTCTTTATTGCGCATTTTGGCACGCAGATCAGCATCTGCTGCTGACATATCGACATCGCAAAGAAAATATTCTCCGGAAGTGGGTTTATCCAGTAAACCAAGAATATTCAGTAAAGTACTTTTACCTGAACCCGATGTGCCAACAATCGCGCAACTCTGACCCGCATAAATTTGTGCGGTGACATTTTTCAGAACCGGTATTTTCCCCTCTTCTCCGTGTTGATAAACACGGGTGAGTTGTCGCATATTGATAACCGGTGATATCGGCGCTGTAGGGAAAATAGAATTTATTATAGTACTCATTGTTTTTATAATATCCTTCACCTTAATATCTAGATTTATCTTTATTAGAATAACGTTGTTCTGATAACCTTAAGAAATTAATGGTTAAATAACAATCAAAACATGCTGAATAAATATCATTCTATTTATCAGATTGCAATTATAACCAATTTAATTCTCCAGCGTTAGCAATAGGATCATTGTTATTCATAATAAATTATGATAATGGAAGTTCTATTTCTAATCCATAAATAAATTCATGGGTTATTTATAAATTTTAAAATTGCCACACCATCTGAAGATGGTTTAGATTTATCTCGCATGATAAAATGCAATTTAATAATAAATCTTTTTAAACCGAAAATAATAAAATTATTATGGGAGAAAGTGTATGTTCAAGAAATTATTAACAGCCGGAGCATTAGCAACAGTATTAATCGCAGGGATTGGGATTGGGACTGCATCAGCAGAAGGAAGAACGTTCTATTGTGAAGGGTCCTGGATTCAAGATCAAAATCCTGTGGGAAATAGTATGTGGGTTGTTAACCCTTATAAAAATTTCGCAAATAAATTTGAAAAATATGGAAAAAAATGGACATTTACAGGGCCTATTTATAATTGTGGAAACGGAAAGTGGGCTGGTCACTACAGAAGTTAGTAAAAATATAAAACTCCACCAAAGTTCCTATTTTTAATAAGGATTTTCATGACACTGAAAAACCTCGTTATTTTTAACGAGGTTTTTCCCCTATTCCATAATTAATTGAACATTCCACTTTTTTAACTAAAACCAATTAAATTTTCAATACAAAAAAATATACCGTTTCTAAATTTTGAAATGGTAAAACCACCGAGTGGTAATTTACATTTATCGCGCATTATAAAATATTATTTGATAACCTATAATTTACAATTTTTTAAAAGGAAGATTTTCATGTTGAAGAAATTCTTTGTGAGTGGAGCATTAGCCTCTGTCATGACATTAACTGGCGGAACTGCATCGGCAAGCACAGATATTCCCTGGAATAATTGCTATTCTTCCCCGATAGAAAACAACAATGGTGTATATACTAAATACCTTGTTAAAGATGGGATTGTTTTTCTTGATGTACGGAGTGAAAATAGAATCAAATGGCATTTGACAGGCTTTAAAAAATTATACGTTTGTGGAATGAACGTTTATGTTGGTAAATATGAAGGTAAGAAAATATAATATTCTTCGAAAAGCCTCTTGTTAGAGGCTTTTTTGATTAACAAAAAGACCACCGCACGGTTCAGAATGAGTGGCCTGATTATTATATTAGTGATCCATTACACAGGGTCTGTAATTCATTAATATACAAAGCAACATGATAACCATCACAGGCTGCGTGATGTACTTGTATCGAGAATGGCAATAATACTTTTTCACCCTCTTGCTGATATTTTCCCATTGTGAAAATTGGGGTTAAATAATCAGTAATATCAACAACATTAAGGTTGAAACCATCAAAGCCTATCCATGGTATTGATGATATATTGATGTGATTTTTCGGTATCTCTGCTTGTGGATAAAGACGTGTATCGCTACCATACCGTTCAATATCAGCGTGATAATTCGCCATAAACTGTGATAAATCCGGTGAAAAAGGCGTCCACAATACAGAAAATGTTTCAGTCTCTTTATGAAAAATAGTAAAAATAGGGTTCACACTGTCCCAAACGATTAACTCCTCCTCTTTTATTGTTAATCTGAATTCCGGATGTTGATTAACGACTTTGGTGATCAGGTAAATCATGGCGGGATAAAATTTATAGTGTGTATCCGATAAAGATGACAACAGTGTTGTAATATCAATTTTAGTCGTCAGACTAAACCCACACTTAACACGATGGCGGTAATGGGTAAAGTGTTCTCTGCGGTTCCACTTTTCAAGATCTACTTTTGTGTAATTCATGTTTTTCCCTTCTAATTAATATATTAATGATAGAATTAATCAGAAGGGAATTATCACTGTCTGAATTGGTAACATCCTGTGACTCCTTGATTGTTTTAAGTATAAATGATACGGATACTATCATTCATGCTTAAAAATACCAATCCGTAATCATAGCTGAGCAATTTGCTCCACGGTTTTACCCTCTTAGGTACTTAAATATAATGGGACTTTGCTGTCTACAAACGCAAATAGTGCATTTGATTTACGATAAGCAGTAACCATTTCCAATGACATTATTATTCTCCTTGTTTATTACCACGGGTTAATGGACATACTCTAAAACCTTAAGTTAACTTGAGATCAAGCAATATTTATCTGATGTTTTTATGAGGATGAAACACTTAGCTCAATGTGTATTTCTATTGAAATTTCCCCAAACCCTATAAAAAGGTAGAGAAAAGTATACACATTTACCGAATCATGGTTTATAACATCCAGTTGCAGGAAATAGTGATGGACATCGGCGAAGATAATAAAACGCATTCCCTCCCTAAAATATAAAACATGACATACAAACATGGTGAATGATGAAATTCTTATTTGAACAGGTTAGTGTTTTTTCGAATAGAAAATTACAGGGTAATCCATTGGCTGTCGTTTTCGGTGCAGACAACTTGAGTGAACAGCAAATGTTTCAATTTGCCAAATGGACTAACTTGAGTGAAACCACATTTTTACTTGAACCCTCTCATCCTGATGCAGACTATAAAGTCAGAATTTTTACTCCTGCAGGTGAATTACCTTTTGCTGGACACCCGACACTAGGATCATGCTATGTATGGCAGAAAATGACTGGGCAAGCAGATAAGAAGACTATTATTCAGGAATGTAAAGCGGGCCTGATTACTATCAGACAAGTCAACGGACGACTGGCATTTATGGCTCCTCCGCTAATGAGAACAGGCGATGTTGCTGATAATGAAATTGAAACTGTCTTGAAAGGGCTTGGTATTAATTCTGATGATGTCGAATCGTGTCAGTGGATAGACAATGGCCCTGGTTGGCTTGGTATTTTACTTAAATCAGTCGATAAACTTTTGGAAATACGTCCTGATTATGCACAACTGAAAGGCTATGAGATTGGTTTGTGTGCACTTTATCCTGAAGAAAATCAGGCCAGCCTGGAGGTTAGAGGCTTTTGCTGTTCAATATCTACAGAAGACCCGGTGACTGGTAGCCTGAATGCAACTATTGCTCAATGGTTGATCTCGAATGGAAAATTACCTGCAAATTATATCGCCAGACAAGGGCAATGTGTTGAACGGGATGGCTGGATTTATGTTACTTCAGACGAAGACGGAATTTGGATCTCCGGTGATGTAGTCGATTGTATCAGTGGTGCAGTTGAGTTCGACTAAGTAATAATATGACAGTGCTGATCACGGAAAGCATAAAAAACTGTGGGGTATTTATGCCGCAACCGCTTCTGTCCAACAAGGCTCCGTTTCGTCACCTAATTTCAGGTCCGGATACCCGTGCTCAAACTGGGTTTTCAGTACCGCCGTGAGTGTCTGGAGTAAGTCATGCGCACCTTGCTGGCTCCATTGCATCTGCTGCTTTTTCACCATCCGTTTAGCGATAACTTCATTGATCGTCGATTCAAAAAATGATGAAGAAATCGGTTCGCCATAAAAATCGCGTTCAGGCAGTTGCTCATTAGATAAAATGACAACTGAAAATAGAGTTTGATTTCGATATAAAAAATAAGTGCACGATCCAACGCTCAATGCACTTGGATGACAATATAAAAACACCCTTCTGAGATCTTTTTTAGTTTAAAAAACTTTCATCGTCAGACGGTGGGTTATGTGTCCAACGATATCTGCTTCCAAAAGTGTGCAGATGTACCGCAATATTGCTCTCCCTTTCAGGCTACGGGAGTTTTTGTTTGCCACCCGAAGGCGATCCTGACAGGCGATGGATCGTTTTTGTAGAAAAGAATATTAACGGTTAGGTTGGCTGGCGTCAAACCGTGGCTGTTCCCGTCAT
>NZ_MUBK01000038.1 GCF_002127545.1 Xenorhabdus beddingii | reverse complement strand
TATCAGGCCATGATTTCGGGTGTGAGAGCCGTGAAATGTATCACAGTTGACTCACGCCTTTTAATATTCCGCCTGTTGCACTTAATATGTTAACTCAGCGATGCATGTACTTTCTCTGCATTGCCAATGACCCGATAGTGTGCATTTTTCTGCTCCTTAAGGGAGTTTTTACCTATTAAGGTTATATTTTTGCACATTATAAGTATTGTCATGATCATAAGTATTGTCATGATCATAAGATGGGATGCTGCGGCTGCAGCATCCCAAATAAAAAGGATCACCTCAAATAAAAGCTATCGCCCTAAATAATTGTCCCAATCTTTCCAAACGGGTTGTAAACCTGATTTGACCAATGCCTCCGCGACCTGAAAAACAGAACGATTATCGTGAGGCGCGAATTGTTCCAGCTCGTGATGCCCATCGGCATAACCGCCCGGCTGGGTTTTTGAACCGGCACTGATGTTGTTGATGGCGAGAGGGACAACGTGATCACGGAAGAACGGTGATTCGCGGGTGGAGAGGGAAAGCTCGACATCAGGTGCCAGCAGGCGGAATGCGCAAATCAGTTGCACCAGTTCGGCTTCATTCATTAAAGAGGCGGGTTGTATGCCGCCGGCACAGGGACGCAGCCGGGGAAAAGAGATGGAGTAACGACTTTTCCAGAACTGTTTTTGCAGGAAAAAGAGATGTTCTGCCACCATATAGCAGTCTGTGCGCCAATGATGTGAGAGTCCAATCAAGGCGCCCAGCCCGATTTTGTCTATTCCCGCTCGCCCAAGGCGTTCCGGTGTTTCTAATCGCCAGTGGAAATCCTGCTTTTTGCCTTTCAGATGATGCAATTGGTAACTGGGTTGATGGTAGGTTTCCTGATAGACCATGACTCCATCCAACCCGAGTGCTTTTAGTTCAGCGTATTCTTCTTGCGCCAGTGGCTGGACTTCCATGGCGACCGAGCTGAAATGGCGGTGGATCAGGGGAAGATAGCGACGAAAATAATCCATGCCAACTTTGTTTTGGTGTTCCCCCGTCACCAGCAAAATATGTTCAAATCCCCGTTTTTTCAGAGCAAGGCATTCCTGTTCGATCTCCTGTTCATTGAGTGTCTTGCGCTTGATGTGATTACTCATGGAGAAACCACAATAAGTGCAGTCGTTGGCGCACAGATTGGAAAGATAGAGGGGGACAAAAAATCCTACTGTATTACCGAAACGCTGGCGCGTGAGTTGCTGTGCGCGTTGGGCGAGCGGTTCAAGATAAGGCAGTGCCGCAGGGGAGAGCAGAGCCATAAAATCATCCAACGTCAGGCGATCGCTATTTAGCGCATGTTCAATGTCCTGTGAGGTTTTACTGTTGATGCGTAGCGTAATGTCATCCCAATCCAATTGTTGCCAGCGCTGGCTAAAGGTGCCGACGGTCATAATACCCCCAGAAAATCGGTCAGCGGGCTGGAAGCCTCCGCCTGCGGTTTCTGACTTGCCACACCCGCTTGATGTGCAAGTTCACCGGCTTCAATGGCGGTTTTGAATGCTTGCGCCATTTTAACCGGATGGCGGGCAACGGCGATGGCGGTATTGACCAGCACGGCATCCGCGCCCATTTCGATGGCGGCCAGTGCCTGGCTCGGTGCCCCGATCCCGGCATCCACCACAACCGGCACGTTGGCTTGTTCGATGATGATTTGCAAAAAATCGCGCGTCAGTAACCCCTTATTCGAGCCAATGGGAGCACCCAATGGCATCACAGCCGCACAGCCGACCTCTTCCAATCGACGGCACAGGACAGGATCAGCACCACAATAGGGTAGAACGATGAATCCCGCTTTCACGAGCTGTTCCGCGCCTTTCAGTGTTTCAATCGGATCGGGCAGCAGGTATTTGACGTCGGGGTGGATCTCTAATTTAATCCAGTGAGTTCCCAAGGCTTCCCGTGCGAGGTGAGCGGCAAATATGGCTTCTTCTGCGGTTTTAGCGCCAGAGGTATTGGGCAGCAGCTTGACGCCCAACTGTTGCAGTGGTGCAAGAATGCCATCGTCATGACCGTGGAGGTCGATACGTTTCATTGCCATGGTTACCAGTTGGCTGCCAGAGGCGCGGATCGCGTCGATCATGATGCCTGCATTGGCAAATTTACCTGTTCCGGTAAATAGGCGGGAGTGGAAGGTTGTATCTGCAATTTTTAACATAGAATTAGCCTCCGGCAATATTAGCCACCAGCAATGGCCTGAAACAGCAAGATATTATCCCCGTCATTAATCTGGTGACTATGCCACTCTGAGCGCGGAATAATGGTTTGATTGATAGCCAAAGCTGTTCCTGATTGAGTGTGTTTTATCTGTTCCAGCCATTGTTGCACTGTCATGGGCGTACTCAGGGTCATGGGTTGATCATTGACGATAATATTCATGCGACTTCTTTCCCTGAGCGTTTTTTATCGCTATCCGTTTTTCGGGTAACCGTTTTTGGGCTGGCGGTGCGACAAATGGGGCAGTGTGATGAACGAGTAAGTTGTAATGTGCTCCAGCTTTGCTGTTTGCCATCAAACAGCCGGAGTTGACCGTCCAGGGGAGACGAAAGACCCGCCAGCATTTTTATGGCCTCCAAGGATTGCAATGTCCCAATCACGCCAACGATCGGGCCTAAGATACCGGCTGTCCGGCAATTGCGGTGAGGCTCTGCCTGATCGGGATAAAGGCAGGCATAGCAACCGTGCTGGTAAGGCGGCGTCAGCACCATCAATTGTCCGCTGAAACCGACGGCACTGCCGCTAATCAGGGGTTTGTTTTCGGCAATGCAGGCTGCGTTGATGGCATGGCGAGTGGCCATGTTATCGCTGCAATCCAGTACCAGATCGACTTGGCTGACTACATTAAGCAAAGACTCGCGATTTTGTCGCTCAGTGAGCGCAGTGATATTGATCTGTGGGTTCAGTTCCGCCAGTCGCTGTGCCGCTAATTGGGCTTTGTTGGCCGGAATATCGGTTGTGCGATAGATAATTTGGCGTTGCAGGTTCGAGACGTGCAATTGATCATCATCTGCCAGATAAAGGTTTCCCACTCCCGCCGCCGCGAGATAGAGCGCCGCCGGTGATCCTAATCCGCCCAAGCCAACAATCAGCACTTGGCTTACCTTTAATTTTTCTTGCCCTGCGGAGCCGATGTCTTCCAGCAGTAATTGGCGGCTGTAACGCATAAATTCTTGATCGTTTAACATAAAAACCCCCGGCCTTGACGTTCAATTGCCCGTTCTTCAAGCAAATCTTGTCCTTCAACCCAATCTTGCCCTTCAACTAAATGAAGTAATCGGGCGGTTGCCTGGCGCCAATCTTTCGCTTTTGTAATGGCACTGACCAGGGCAACACCCCCCACACCGGTTGCTACCACATCCGCTACCCGCTCCAGCGAAATGCCACCAATCGCGACGGTAGGGTATTCCGCTGTGATCTCCACTTGCTGTTTCAGTGCTTCAAGGCCCTGCGGTGATGAGGGCATCTCTTTAGTGGTGGTTGGGAAAATATGCCCCAGTGCGATATAGGAGGGACGCAGGGATTTGGCCCGCGCCAGTTCCTGTTGATCGTGGGTGGAAATGCCCAGGCGCAGTCCTGCTTGCCGGATGGCATCGAGGTCGGCGATAGCGAGATCCTCTTGTCCCAAGTGGACGCCATAGGCTTGATGCTTGATCGCCAGACGCCAGTAGTCATTGATGAACAGACGGGCGTTATATTGATGACCGAGAGCAATGGCGGATTGGATCTCTTTCTCCACCTGTTCTTCGGGCTGGTCTTTGAGGCGCAATTGCAGGGTGCTGACACCCGCTTCCAATAACCGCTCAATCCACGTCAGGGAATCCACAACCGGATAAAGTCCCAATCGGTGCGCGGTGGGGGCGAAAGGCGCTGGTGGATGAGCCAGAGTGTCAGGCTGATTTTTCATGCGCTGGCTGTTCATCATGAATCCTCTCCTCTGCACTGTGATAAAGTTCGCTGCCATGAGAACGGAATGTTTCTGACATCTGCTCCATACCCGCTGCCTGTTCCAGTTTGGCTGCGTAGTCGCGCACGTCCTGCGTAATTTTCATTGAGCAGAACTTTGGTCCACACATGGAACAGAAGTGGGCCACTTTGCCTGATTCCTGCGGTAAGGTTTCATCGTGATAGGCGCGGGCGGTGTCAGGATCCAGCGCCAGATTGAATTGATCTTCCCAACGGAATTCAAAACGTGCTTTCGACATGGCATTGTCACGGATTTGAGCACCCGGATGGCCTTTGGCAAGATCCGCCGCATGGGCCGCAATTTTGTAAGTAATCAGACCTTGTTTCACATCGTCTTTATTGGGCAAACCGAGATGCTCTTTTGGCGTGACATAACAGAGCATGGCACAGCCAAACCAGCCAATCATGGCGGCTCCGATGCCGGAGGTGAAATGGTCATAACCCGGGGCGATATCTGTCGTCAGAGGCCCTAAAGTATAAAATGGCGCTTCGTGGCAATGTTCCAGTTCTTCTGTCATATTGCGGCGGATGAGTTGCATTGGGATATGCCCCGGCCCTTCGATCATGACCTGAACATCGTACTCCCATGCGATTTTGGTCAATTCGCCAAGGGTATGCAGTTCTGAGAATTGGGCTTCGTCATTGGCATCCTGAATGGAACCGGGACGCAATCCATCCCCCAAAGAAAGGGAGACGTCATAGGCGGCGCAAATCTTGCAGATTTCCCGGAAATGGGTGTAGAGGAAATTTTCCTGATGATGGGAAAGGCACCATTTCGCCATAATGGAGCCGCCACGGGAAACGATGCCTGTCAGCCGCTTGGCGGTCATCGGCACGTAACGCAGCAGTACCCCCGCATGAATAGTGAAATAATCCACGCCTTGTTCAGCCTGTTCCAGCAAGGTATCGCGGAATATTTCCCATGTCAGGTTTTCCGCGATGCCGTTGACCTTTTCCAGTGCCTGATAAATCGGTACGGTTCCAATGGGAACGGGGCTATTTCTCAGTATCCATTCGCGGGTTTCGTGAATGTAGCGCCCGGTGGAGAGATCCATCACCGTATCTGCCCCCCAGCGGGTAGACCAAATCAGTTTTTCCACCTCTTCTTCAATGGATGATGTGACGGAGGAGTTACCGATATTGGCATTCACTTTTACCAGAAAATTGCGCCCAATAATCATGGGCTCAGATTCGGGATGGTTAATGTTGGCGGGAATAATCGCACGACCGGCCGCCACTTCTTGGCGGACAAATTCTGGCGTGATGTTTTCCGGTAAATTCGCCCCGAAATTTTGCCCTGCATGTTGCTGATGCAAGACTTCACTGCGAATGCGCTCGCGACCCATATTTTCGCGCAGGGCGATAAATTCCATTTCTGGCGTGATGATCCCTTGACGCGCATAGTGCAATTGGGTGACACACTGACCCGGTCTGGCTTTCCGGGGATGTGGGCGACGGTGAAAGCGCAGGTGCTCCAATCCGGCATCAGCAAGGCGTTGCTGGGTAAAATCTGAACTGAGAACGGAAACCGGTTCGGTATCATGGCGTTCATCAATCCATGGTTGACGGATCTTGCATAATCCCATCTGCACATCCAGTACAGAAGCCGGATCGCCATAAGGACCTGATGTGTCATAAACGGGAACGGGTTCGTTTTCCTCAAATTGTGGGTTTTCTTTTGTGCCACCGATTAATGTTGAGGAAAGTTGGATCTCACGCATCGGAACCTGAATATCCTGACGTGAACCTTCAAGGTAAATACGCTTTGAGTTGGGAAAAGTCACTCCCTGAATGGAATTGATAAACGCGTGTGCCGCATCCCGCTGAGCCTTACGTGGCCTTGCTGGAGGTGCTTTTGGCGAGATATCAGCCGTTGGGATAATGGTGTTTGAAATAGCGGTATTTGAAATAACAGTATTTGAAATAACAGTACTTGAAATAACAGTATTTGAAATAAAAGTATCGTTGGACTTAGACATAGCAAATTCCTGACTGTGTTATCGCCCATCTCATTGCTGATCAGGCTTAAGTTGAGAAAATTGCTTGTCTGGAGCTCGCAGGGAGTAATGGTTGATGCTGCCGGATATGTGTACACCTTATTTTCATCGAGGTGCGTTGATACTGACAGCGGGGTGATTACTCTTGTTCCCTTCGCGGGTATTAGCCCGATCAGGTTCTGCGGATCCCGAATAAACGGTCTCAGCCTGTGTCCATCGTGATACACGTTGAACGCTAGGCACTCCGACAAGAAAAAACACCCAGAGTATAAAGGGGATTGTGAAAACTACAACCTAAACTTAAGGCTTAGGATTTATACCCAAAATAATTCGAGTTGCATCGCGGCGGCAAGGGAGCGACAAATTCGTCGGGAACGAATTTGCCCAGCCAAAGGCTGGCCTCCGGTGAGAGGCAGGAGCCTCTCAGTCATCCCCGGGAGCATAGCTAACTATGTGACCGGGGTGAGTGAGTGCAGCCAACAAAGAGGCAACTTGAAGTATGACGGGTATAGGCGTTGAAATTAAAATCCAATCGCAACCCCTGAGTTAATCCCCGTACCGCTTTGGGTGTCATAAGTCATGGCCACTTTTATCTGGACATGTGGGCTTACAGTAAAAATCGAACCCACAGCGCCTGCGGCTTGATCCCGGTATGAAGCGATGCCGATGCCCACAGAGAGTTTGTTGCCCCCTTTTTGTGGAATGGTGGCGGTTGCCATGGCCGCAGAAATACCCGCGTTGATTTTTTTCTGTTGTTTATCAACGTAGTGGCTCATTTGATCAAAGCGGGAGCGGCTATAGTCTTTTGCCATTTTGTCAAACAAGGTTTGGTATTTTGTCGTTTGGGTATCGGTGTAGTGCATGGATTGTTGGGTGATTTGCTGGAATCGTTCCTTGGCATCCTCTTTCATGGGCAGCAGAATATTATTGGTACGCTGGTTGGCTTGTGCCTGTAAGGTATCTGCTTTAGTTCTGATATCTTTGGAAAGTCCTGTCATACCCGCTTCGGTGTGGGTTTTTGACTGCTTTAAGGTATCGTTGAGGTTATCGTTTAGCTGTTTGACATTGACGATATGATTATCCTCCGTACCGGCTTTGACCCCCGTTATCTGGCGGTGACTGATGTTCAATTCATCTGCGCGTGTCGCGATTGAGCCTGCGCCGAAAGCGATCCCTCCGTGGGTACTGGATGAGCCCATCCCGATAGCGAGGGTATTGTCACCCTCCGCGTTGCCGCCAATCGCGATAACGTGATCGCCAGCGGCTCCCCCGGCATTTAATGCCACTGCGTTTTTTAAGGAGATGTTCGTGGTTGCCGCTGATGTATTGTGTCCGAGGACAACACTGGCATTGATTTCAGCCACATTCGCACCCAGACCCGCATTCCCGCTTCCTCCCAAGATACTTTGATTTGAGGTGACTTGGGCTAGAGGCTGATTTTGGTCATCTTTGAGCAATTTATTGCCGTGAATAACATAGTTATCGTTACCATTAATGTCAGAATCGGTGGTGTGATCCAATGTGTTATTTGAGCCTGATAGCTTATTTTTAGCTGAGTCAATGAGGGTGTTGTTATCATGAATTATGGTATTTTCTTGGGCATTGGTGAAATGGTTCCCATTACCCTTGATATCATTCTCTTGGGAATCAATGAGATTGTTTTGATCACCGTTGATTTCATTTTTGTCGGAGCGGGTTAATTGATTATTATTGCCCTTGATGTTTTTATTATCGTTGGAGCTGGAGAGTCTATTTTTGTCTCCACTGATACTTTGGTTTCGATGGGATTGGGTTAACTGGGTGCCATCGCCATCAATGTTATTTTCATCAGAGTCGGTTAAATGGTTTTGATTGCCATTGATCTTATTTTTATTGGAACGGGTTAATTCATTACTATTTCCCTTGATATTTTTATTATCGCTGGAGTTGGATAGTGTGTTTCTGTCTCCACTGATACTTTGGTTTCGATGGGATTGCGTTAATTGGGTGTTATTGCCATCAATGCTGTTTGCTTCAGCGTCGGTTAAATGGTTTTGATTGCCATTGATCTCATTTTTATTGGCGCGGGTTAATTCATTGCTATTACCCTTGATGATTTTATTATGGTTTGAGGCATTTAATGTGGTGTTACTACCCTGAATTTCATTATTGCCAGAGCTGTCCAGGTTATTATTGCTGGCATAGATGAAATTATTATTACTATTATTTAGTGTGTTATTGCTTGTAGGGAAGAGCCAAAGGTTTTGTTGAATATCAAAATAAATACCCTGTTTCTTGCCAAGGATGTTGCCCATTGAGTTGGTTAAATCGTAGCCAATGGCGAAGAGAGTGTTGTTTTTGGAATATGCATCTATAATATTCCTAAGTTTTGGATTTACTGGAAGTTTATCGTGGATATTACCTTGTGCATCTTGAAAAAATTCTAATGTATGGCCTTTATCCGTTATGGAGTCAACAACGGTATCCGCGTGACTTTCAAGTGTCGTCATAGCGGTAATAATCAAGACAGACAAATAACGCATTTTCATTGTTTTTTGTTCCTTACCTGTATTAATTCGCACCGAATGCCAGACCTGCTGCTACGCCAACGCCACCTAACGTATCAATGGTCGCATTAAAACGGGTCACGGTTCTGGTTGATGTATTCCATTCAGCGCCAACGGCTAAAGCTCCTTGACCCCGGAAAGCACTGACGGCGATACCCGCTGACTTTTCATAGCCAAATTTCTGTGGAATGGCTGACATCGCCATTGCACCACTAATGCCGGCATTGGCACGGTTATAATTGTGCGTCAGTTTGTTATTGAGTTGGTTGTAGCGAGTATCGGTGTAATCTTTGGCTTTTTTCAGTGATTCATTAAAAGCCTGAGATACCGTCTTATCAGTGTAAAGAGTCGTTTCATGAAGGGTACTTTTTTCCCGCTCACTGACGTATTCTTTGACATTGTTTGCCGTTTCGTCTGTATGGTCTTTGACGTTTTTTTCCGTGGTATTTAAATGAATGTGGAGTGATTCACCTAATTCCCCCATCACTTTATCACTGTGTTTGTTGGCACTTTCCAGGGTATTTTTGGCTGTTTGGTTGAGTTGTCCGACGTTGGCGGCATCAGTGTCATCTTTTCCATCTTTAATGCCCGTTATTTGCCGATGACCAATGTTCATTTCATCGGCGCGCTCTGCCCTGGAGCCAGAACCCAGGGCAAGTCCGCCATTTTTAGATTCTCCCCCGGCAACAGCCAAGCCATCTCCATCACTGACAGTACCGGAACCAATGATAATGCCTTTATCTGAATTGATCAGTTTACCGTTATGACCAATGACGGTGCCTTGGGTTGCATTACCTAAGTCATTGTTGGCACCGATGGCAATGGATTGATCGGCAACATTTTTATTCTTATTTGTGGTGTCACCAGAATTCAGATTAATCTCTGCGAAAGCGGGAGATATTGACAGGACGGCACTCATCACAACCGCTAAAATAGATTTAGTCATTACTCAAAATATCCTCTATGAACATGGGTATTAATGAAATGGCGACGGTTCACCTCATGCGGCAACATGAGGTGAACAATTCCAATTCGTCAGTGAAATGATTCAAGAAGTGCGTTTATTTCTGCATTATTTCTTGAATAACTATTTCTGAGGTGACTAATAGTATGCGTTGTTTTTTGGATGGAAATAAGCGGGCGTGAGTTTAAGAATAGTCTTATGTCTTTATGAAAGGATAATTTACTTTTTTCAGTTTATGGGAAATGTCTTTAATATGGTTTTTATTGTATTTTCAATCAATATCATCTTGAGCTAAGTTAGTTTTATTTCGGTATAATGAAAATTATATAATGAATTTCGCGCCATTGATTAGTAAACAAAATAACCGGTTATTTAGAAGTACAGTTAATAAATCAGTTTTCATCATAGTGACACACTGAAATTCCGAAGATTCCTTACTCTCCGCCCTGCAGGGAATAAGGAAGTATCCTACCGTGTTGAAATTTCATTTATAACAAGATTAAAGACGAAAGAAGATAAAAAGGGGTATGCTTGGTTTGTGTTGATTTCGGGCAACATATTGTGGCAACAGACATATAACCCATGATGGAACGGATACAGATGATGCAACAAAAGCTAATAGGTATAGAACAGGGCTGGTGGATTATCAGTCTTGAGAATCAAGTTTGGCTACCAGAGGGAGAATTACCATCAGGAACGGCCAATCAGTGGGCATTGCAAGGCCATATGGCGCAACCGATCGGCGAGTGGCTGGGGGAAACGGTTTGGTTGATCCGCCATAAAATGACTTCAGATATGTCTTCTCCTCGTTTAATTGCCGCGCAGGATGCCAAGTTATTTCAGATGGTGGGACGTGGCGTGCAATTGGCTGAATTTTATCGCTCCCATCATTATTGTGGCTACTGTGGTCATGAAATGCAGCATAGTCAGCATGAATGGGCCTGTCTGTGCGGTCATTGCAAAGAGCGTTACTATCCACAAATTGCGCCCAGTATTATCGTCGGCATTCGCCGTGATGATCATATTTTGTTGGCACAACACCAGCGTCACCGTCATGGTATCCATACTGTGCTTGCCGGGTTTGTCGAAGTGGGTGAAACGCTGGAAGAAGCCGTTCACCGCGAAGTGATGGAAGAGAGTGGTGTTAAGATCCGTAACCTGCGTTATGTCGCTTCCCAGCCGTGGCCTTTTCCGAATTCATTGATGACAGGATTTCTGGCCGATTATGAGAGTGGTGAAATCAAGCCTGATCCTGTCGAACTTATCAGTGCAGATTGGTATCGTTACGATAAACTCCCTTTGATTCCGCCTCCTGATACCATTGCCCGCCGTTTGATCGAAGATACGGTGGCGCTATGTCGTCATCAATAATGCCATTGATAACTTAATGATGGGCGAGTCCGTCTCGTTATTGGAGGTTAGGCCAGAAGTTCAATTTCTGGCATGTTACAATGGCAAGACATTGTAGCGAAAAAAGTACTGTAAAAGTGCTGTGGCCAATTAATCAAGGGAGCTTGTCATGAATGCGTTGAAAAACGACCGCTATCTGCGTGCCTTATTACGTCAGCCTGTCGATATCACACCAGTATGGATGATGCGTCAGGCCGGTCGATATTTGCCTGAATATAAAGCTACACGTCAGGAGGCGGGAGATTTCATCTCGTTATGCAAAAATACCGAATTGGCTTGTGAAGTCACGCTGCAACCTTTGCGCCGTTTTCCACTGGATGCGGCGATCCTGTTCTCTGATATCCTGACGATTCCCGATGCCATGGGGCTGGGGCTTTATTTCGAAGCCGGTGAAGGTCCACGTTTTCACTCCCCGATTATGAATCATGCCGATGTGGAAAAACTGCCTGTCCCCGACCCGGAAATGGAACTGGGCTATGTGATGGATGCGGTGCGTGCGATCCGCAAGGCGTTGGCTGGGCAAGTTCCGCTCATTGGCTTTTCCGGCAGTCCGTGGACACTGGCAACGTATATGGTCGAAAGCGGAAGCAGTAAAGCGTTTACTAAGATTAAAGCCATGATGTATGCCGAGCCTGCCACCTTGCATTTGTTACTGGATAAATTGGCAAACAGCGTTATTCTATATTTGAACGCGCAAATAAGGGCTGGCGCTCAATCTGTCATGATTTTTGATACTTGGGGTGGGGTTTTGTCTCATCGCGATTATTTGCAATTCTCCCTACACTATATGCACAAAATTGTTGCTGGCTTGATCCGCGAACATGACGGCCGTCGCGTGCCTGTGACCCTGTTCACCAAAGGGGGAGGGCAATGGCTTGAAGCGATGGCGGCAACGGGGTGTGATGCACTGGGTTTGGATTGGACAACGAATATCTCTGATGCCCGCCGTCGTGTTGGGGATAAGGTCGCATTGCAGGGCAATATGGACCCCTCCATGCTGTATGCTCAACCCGCACGGATTGAAGAAGAGGTTTCGACAATTTTGCAAGATTTTGGCGCCGGCAGTGGGCATGTCTTCAATCTGGGGCATGGCATCCATCAAGATGTTCCACCAGAACATGCCGGCGCATTTGTTGAAGCAGTACACCGGCTTTCAGCACCATATCATCAATAACGTTTATCATCACTAACCCTATATCATCACTAACTTTATGATTGATACAAAAGCACTACGTCAGGAGCAGACAGAGAAATCACGGCAGGTTATCCGCCATGATGTTTTTTCATCCTCTTTTACGCCAGAATTTATTGCGGGTGCTGATGTTGGATTTGAAGAAAGCGGTGCGGTAACCCGTGCCGCGATCGCGATTTTGCAGTATCCCTCGCTAGAATTAGTCGAATATCAAATCGCCAGAGTGGATACCGTACTTCCCTATATTCCTGGTTTACTCTCATTTCGTGAATACCCTGCACTCATGGCCGCATGGCAAAAGTTAAGCCTGCGGCCTGATTTGGTCATGGTAGATGGTCAGGGTATTGCCCATCCCCGGCGTTTTGGCATTGCCAGTCATTTTGGATTATTGACCGATGTTCCAACCATTGGTGTGGCAAAAAGCCGTTTGTGTGGTGAACATGCGCCCGTAGGAGACCTTCCGGGAAGTCGCCAGCCATTGATGGATCACGGTGAACAAATCGGGGTGGTATTGCAAAGCAAGAAAAGATGTAACCCACTCTATATTTCCATCGGACATAAGGTCAGTATTGAGAGTGCGATCTTTTGGGTTGAGCATTGTATGAGGGGATATAGACTGCCTGAACCGACCCGTTGGGCGGATGGGATCGCCTCAAATAGGCCATTTTTTAAGCGAACAATGCAGAAAAATCTATAATTGCGGCGGAAATGTGTGGATATTCTTGATTTTCAGGTAAACTTCGACGCAAATTAGGCATCATGAGTAACGACCTATGTTAAGAAACCCGATCCACCTGAGGTTGGAGAAACTTGAAAGTTGGCAACATTTGACATTTATGGCTAGTCTATGTGAGCGAATGTATCCAAATTATCAGGTGTTTTGTCGCCAAAGCGGTTTTGTTGACCCTGCACAGTATCGCCGTATTTTGGATTTAGTGTGGGAAATATTGGTCGTTAAAGATGCAAAAGTGAATTTTGATAGTCAGCTGGAAAAATTGGAAGCCATTATCCCATCATCAGAAGATTATGATATTTATGGTGTGTATCCAGCGATTGATGCGTGCATTGCATTGAGTGAAGCCATTCATTCCCGTCTGAGTGGTTCGACGTTAGAACATGCAATCGCCGTCAGCGAAATATCCATCCGCACCGTTGCCATGCTGGAAATGACGCAGGCCGGCAAGGAAATGACCGAGGATGAGTTAAAAGTATTACCTGCCATTGAGGAAGAGTGGGATATTCAATGGGAGATTTACCGTTTATTGGCGAATTGCGAAGAACGGGACATCGAATTAGTTAAAGGATTAAAGGCTGATCTCCGTGATGCGGGGATGAGCAATATCGGCATAAATTTGGAGCAGTAGCACATAAAACGTGACTTAGTGCTTGATTTGCCGTATTTAAAGGCTTCACATTTGCCCTCACTCTGTTCTACATTGGGGGGTGAAAAGAAGTGGCTATCGGTGCGTGTATGCAGGGGTGCTGTCAAATCGGCATATCCGTCGCACTCGATGCTTTGCAAACGATAAACACACTGTAAGGATAATCTATGAATAAGACCGAATTAGTTGATGCAATTGCAGCAGGCGCAGACCTGACTAAAACTCAGGCTAAAGCTGCTCTGGAATCAACCTTGAATGCAATCACTGAATCCCTGAAAAGTGGTGATGCAGTGCAGTTGGTAGGCTTTGGTACTTTCAAAGTTAACCACCGTGCGGAACGTACTGGCCGTAACCCACAGACCGGTAAAGAAATCAAAATTGCAGCAGCAAACGTACCTGCTTTCTCCGCTGGTAAGGCACTGAAAGACGCAGTTAAGTAATTGCATTGCGAAATAAAATAAGAGGGGGGAATTTAAAGCCCCTTTTGTTGATTCTACAGGGGCTGTTAGCATTAGGGATTGTCTCTTTGCTCAGCGCCTGTTCGATTCAATCAAGTACACCACTTTTCAGCGCCAGTGGTTTTGTAACCGATGGGGGGGTTATTCGGTTATGGCGTTTGAATGACCAAAATAGCCAACCTCAGGTTATCATGAGCGTTTACAGTCCATACCGTAATGAAAATACGGTTGTCACTTTTTACGAATATCGTCACGGTCATTTGTGGCAAATTCGTCGCAATGTGCTCGATAATCCTCCAATCGCGGAAACGCTACGCATCGATCAAAATAACTCGATCATTTTTAATCTGCGGCAATTAACCAAAAGCAATGAATCCCTTTCCGATGATGATGTGACTCGTCTGCGTTTTGATGCCAAACAGATAGAGGAAACCAGTGACGCCTTAATTGCGGGAAAAATTGAGCTATTACAGGGGCATTGGCAGGAGGGTGACGTGACGACCTGCGCCGGAAAACAATTTGTTGGAAAACCATTTGTCGGAAAACAATTTGTTGAAAAACCATTTGTCGGAAAACAATGGCTTGTTGGGTTTGAGCCTCATGATCAGAGATGGCTTAAGGAAAGGCAAAGCAACAGTTCTGGCCCATTGACCATTGCGTGGCTGGATTCGCCAGAAGGAAAACAGTTGTTATTGGTTGCCAATGAGGATTTTTGTCGCTGGGAACCGACGAAAGATAAGCTGTAATTCTGCTACTTCCGTCGGCTTGGATTGGCTTATTTCAAACGGTCAATGGCCCGGTAGCCGATATCTTTACGGTAAAAGCACCCTTCCCAGTCAATTTTCTCTGCTCGCAGGTAAGCCTTCTTCTGTGCATCTGCAATATCGCGGCCTAAGGCCGTCACACATAAAACACGTCCGCCCGCAGTGATAACATTTTTATCCTTAATCGCGGTTCCTGCATGAAAAACCTTTTCATCAGCATTGGTTTCCTGCACTAATCCGCGGATAACGTCACCTTTGGCATAACTGGCCGGATAGCCTCCTGCAGCCAGAACGACACCCAACGCAGGACGGGGGTCCCATGTGGATGCTTTTCCGCTTAACTGGCCTTTCGCCCCGGCAAGACACAGTTCGACTAAATCAGAATTTAACCGCATCATAATAGGCTGGGTTTCAGGATCGCCAAAGCGGCAGTTAAATTCGATCACCTTTGGCTCTCCTTGCTGATCAATGATCAAACCTGCATAGAGAAAACCCACGTAGGTATGGCCTTCGGAGGCCATTCCCTTAACCGTAGGGTAAATGATTTTTTCCATAACACGTTGGTGGATCTCGTCCGTTACCACGGGCGCAGGCGAGTAAGCCCCCATCCCCCCGGTATTTGGCCCGGTATCACCGTCACCTACACGTTTGTGATCCTGGCTGGTTGCCATGGGCACCACATTTTTGCCATCTACCATGACAATAAAACTGGCTTCTTCTCCATCCAGGAATTCTTCAATAACAATACGATGGCCTGCATCACCGAACACATTACCTGCCAACATATCTTTGACGGCACTTTGTGCTTCTTCCATCGTCATGGCAACGACAACACCTTTACCCGCAGCCAGCCCATCGGCTTTAATGACGATCGGCGTTCCCATTTTTTCTAAATAGGCCAGAGCGGACTCAACTTCTGTGAAATTCTGATAGGTTGCGGTGGGGATATGATGACGATAGAGAAAATCCTTGGTGAAGGCTTTGGAACCTTCCAATTGCGCCGCTGCTTTTGTCGGACCGAAAATGGTTAACCCTGCCTGCTGGAAAGCATCAACCACGCCGATAACCAGTGGAGCTTCAGGGCCTACGATGGTCAGGTCGATCTTATGGCTTTGGGCAAACGCAAGTAATCCCTCAATATCTGTCGCGGCAATGTCGATATTTTCCAGATTCGTTTCCAACGCAGTACCCGCGTTACCCGGTGCGACATAGACCCTATTTGCCAAAGGTGACTGTGCCGCTTTCCAAGCGAGTGCGTGCTCTCTTCCACCACTGCCAATAACCAATATGTTCATCTGAATTCTCTCATATTAAGGTGAAGATTTATTAAGGCGAAGATCGTTAATGGCGGAAATGACGCATGCCAGTGAAAATCATGGCGATACCGTGTTCATCGGCAGCGGCAATGACTTCATCATCACGGATAGAACCTCCCGGCTGGATAACACAGCTTACTCCCACTGCAGCGGCAGCATCAATACCGTCACGGAATGGGAAAAAGGCATCTGAAGCCATGGCGCAACCTTGCACTTCCAAGCCTTCATCTGCTGCTTTAATCCCTGCGATTTTGGCAGAGTAAACCCGGCTCATCTGCCCGGCACCGATGCCGATGGTCATATTATTCTTGGCATAAACGATAGCGTTGGATTTGACGAATTTGGCGACTTTCCAGCAAAACAGGGCATCCTGCATCTCTTGCTCTGTTGGCTGGCGTTTGGATACAACAACCAGATCACGCTCTGTCACCATGCCTAAATCGCGATCTTGTACCAGTAAGCCACCGTTGACCCGTTTGAAATCTAAACTGGCAGCAGGAGAAGGCCATTCACCGCACACCAAAGCCCGGACATTTTGTTTTGTTGCCAGAATGGGCAGAGCGGCTTCATTAATAGAAGGGGCGATAATGACTTCGACAAACTGGCGTTCAATAATGGCTTGGGCGGTGTTGGCATCCAGTTCACGGTTAAATGCAATGATGCCCCCGAACGCGGAGGTAGGATCGGTCTTGAATGCGCGATCATAAGCCGCATTGATATCCGTGCCAATGGCTACACCACAAGGATTGGCATGTTTGACGATGACACAAGCGGGCTCAGAGAATGCTTTCACACATTCCAGAGCGGCATCGGTATCAGCGATATTATTGTAGGAGAGCGCTTTGCCTTGCAATTGTGTCGCCGTGGCGACAGAGGCTTCTGTAATTTTCTCTTCTATATAGAAGGCGGCATTTTGGTGACTGTTTTCACCGTAACGCATATCTTGCTTCTTAATGAAGTTCAGATTCAGGGTGCGAGGAAAACGACCGGATGGCTGCGTTATATCGCCGTGATAAGCAGGAACCAGTTTGCCAAAGTAATTGGCAATCATGCTGTCATACCCTGCCGTATGCTCAAAGGCTTTAATGGCTAAATCAAAACGCGTGGATTGTGTCAGGGAATTTTGATGGTTATCCATCTCTTCAATGATTTTGCCGTAATCCTGACTGTTAACAACAATCGCAACATCTTTATGGTTCTTAGCCGCCGAGCGAACCATCGTCGGGCCACCGATATCAATGTTCTCTACGGCATCTTCCAGAGAACAATCTGGTTTTGCCACGGTTTGGGCAAAGGGATAAAGATTAACGACGACCATATCAATCGGCGCAATCTGATGTTTTGCCATCACGTCATCATCCTGTCCACGCCGGCCCAGAATGCCGCCATGAACTTTGGGATGAAGTGTCTTGACCCGTCCGTCCATCATTTCGGGGAAGCCTGTGTAATCCGAAACTTCAGTGACATTTAGCCCGGCTTCATCCAGGAGACGAGCGGTGCCTCCCGTTGAAAGCAGTTCGACACCGCGACTGGATAAGGCTTTGGCAAATTCAATAATCCCCGCTTTGTCAGAAACACTCAGCAGGGCACGACGGATTGGACGAAGCTGTTGCATTGGTGTGATCCCTTGGATTGCATAAAACAAGAATGTGTTATTGAGAAAAAACCATTGGTTGAGAGAAAAAATAGCTTCTGCAATAACATTTCAAAACAACTTAAAAAAATCATGTGGCGATTTTTACTTCGCAGATTGTAACGAAAACGTTTGCGTGATGCTCGACAAATTTTATCAAAATACCTGTCTGTGGATAAATTTGTGTGTAAATGGGTATAAGTTGGCGTTTTGCTGTGGAATGCAGCAAACGATAATTTTTTCGTAAAAAAACTATTGTCAGGCGCGGAAAACTCCCTATAATGCGCCACCACTGACCGACGCTGAGCTGCAACATGCCGCGAAGGACAGGGGAAGGAAAGCGAAAATAAACGCTTGACTCCGGAGGCGAAAAGCGTAAGATACGCAGCCTCGCAACCCGGAAGATACTTCCCGGTTGCCAACGCTCTTTAACAAATTAATCAGACAATCTGTGTGGGCACTCGCAAGACCCTATCTAACGCCGAAAGGCGAAAAAGATTAAACAAGTCTTGAAGAGTGACTAAAACAGTTAATTCATTACGAACTAACAGTAAACAATTCTTTGAGCATCAAACCTT
>NZ_MUBK01000037.1 GCF_002127545.1 Xenorhabdus beddingii | reverse complement strand
GAATTAAGATTAAATATGACACCAAGAAAGGTTTTAAATGGGCTAACCCCCATCGAAGCCTATACGGGGCGCACATTGCACTTATTGTGTTAATCCAGCGCTACCTCAATTTATATAACCCTAATGAATCTCAGCATCTTTGACCAGTTGCTCAGCTTGCTTGTTTGGGGAATCGGTAGCAAAGCTGGGTTCTACCTTTATCATCTATGTAATCGGCGGAAAATTTTGCTGATTGCTCTTCACCCAACACTTTTGGCACCTTCTTAAGAAAATCCTTATGTTGCAACTTTTGATACTTCTTGCAGGAGAATGTTAACCCTTCCGCTTCTGTTACAGGAAAATTTGCTTGCTTGGTTGCGACTCATTTCATGGTCAATTCCTTTTAGTGATAAACCTTGCGCTCAGGAATAGCCAGCCCAAAGGGGGTTAACCAGACCACTACTGGCATTCCTCAAGGCTTATCCTGAAAGGTTCTTTGGTGTTTTATGCGCCGAGCGAGACGCGGTGAAATGCAAAAATAAAAATGCCGCCAATCCGTGTGCGTTGGGTACGCGGCAGGAACGGAGCAGCAGCATGGGTTATTGATATTCCTTTAGCCACTCAAGGGAATGGGTAAAGAAATATTGATTTTAGTTTCAGTGGGGTACTAATTGTTCAGAATTATTCGCTTGTTATTGGTTGCGAAGGGGTTTATGTATTGTTGCAAATAGGTTAAATAGGTTGTTTTTTTAGGAGGTGGTTATGAATCCCACGCTAGTTAAAAAATTTCTTTTGTTAATCAATTGCAAAAATCAAGATGGAACGTATGCATTGCAGCAATACGTTGAACCATCAGGAATAACCAACCTGATTATCAGAGTGGATGACTACCATACATTAGCGGATATGTATGGTGATTATCTATCGTACTTATATGCCTTAGGCTTTGAACGCAAAAGTAAGAATGATTCTGACCCTAATCGGAAGAACCTTGAATTCATACTAAGGCAGGATGACCAAAACACAATACCTGTAACCATTGATTCATATGCGCGATGCATACTACCTGATATTAATAAGAATACGTATAAACGAGACGATAAAGATAAACCGGGGCTGAAAATTTTGGCGGAGTCACAGGTTCAAGGAGACTTGCGGAGACATTGGAGTGTCAATAAAGCTCTTCCAGAACAACAGTATAGAAATAATGCAGTGAAATTCTTAAGACAAGAACTAATGCTGTCTCAACCAGCTCAGACACCTCCCGTTCACAACCCAATGCAACCCAGTGGCTTTAATGAGCAACAAATGCAACAAGCAATGCTAGTGAGCCACAGTCAACACCTTCAACAACTGGCTGAACAATCTGCATCTAGAAATCAACCCGGCCCTTCTGGATTCAATTCACGGCTTCAACAATCGAATGTATCAATAGGAGATCAACCGGGTACATCTGGTCTAAATTTACCATATCAACAACCTGTACACTCTCCGACTGGAAGTGTTATGAGACGCCCACCCTCTACTTCACAGTCTCTTGCTCCAAATCCACGGAAGCGGATATTGCAGCGATGGGAAACAGAACAACAAAATCAACAAACTACATCTACTCTTCAACAGTCTCAAACTAGTACCGCTGCTGGTAGCGCATTTCATCCTTATCGCAGGACTGCGCCCACTTCGGATCTTTCCACTCGCAACCGTACGCCCCCCGTTCAAGATGAACCCCTTGACTTGTCTACTCGTGGTCATGGATCTCATGGACGCAAATAAACACTTTTACCACCCAAAACACAGCCACTGAATCTTAGGGGTTTTGACACTGTGTCCTAACATATATGTTAGGACGTGGTGGCTTATTTAACAGCTTCTACTGTCGCACCGCTTTCGTTGGTGACATATAGCTGATCCCCTTTATAGAGGAATTGATATCCACATCCGCCCAGTTCTGGAATGACCGGAAATGTAGGGCTTGGGATTGGTGAGCAGACAATTGCAATACAATCATCAACACTCACACCATCACGGGTTACACTGAGTGAATGCTCGTCTTCAACAACCTGTGTCATTTCTTCGTCGTTATACGAAGCGGGGATAAACTCCAGAACGTCAGGTGTTATTACTTGCTCAGAGGTTATGGTGCGCAGTATCACTCACTGTAATTTAAAACTGGCAGCGACCAATGAGTAATCGTCAATTGGTATGGCTTTTTCAATCCGCTTTTGTAGGCTGGAAGCAAATCTAACTGGATTACGCAAAGTGTTATCTGAAAATCTTGGTCGTTTTTCCCAAAAGTGATGCGCACCATCAGACATAATGTAGATATCTAATACACCTTCATCATCAACAAGATCAGAGAGTGATAAATGCAGCTCCTGATAAGTAAGCTGAGCCACTTCTGAAAGAGCAGACGTTAGTGTGTTTTTACCCCCCATTCCGTCTAATTCTTTCCTTGTGAACACGCCTTCATTAATAAGCTCTTGATGTTGAGTGTGGTCTGTTGATAGTTGAATAAGTTTTTTCCCTTTCATCCAACGTTTGATTTCGGCACACGCGCCTTTTGTGTCCCCTGCGTTGAGTTTCCGGCAGAACGTGGAAGAAGAAAAACATTTTCCGGGGCCAATGTTGTACGGGGCCAATGTTGTACGGGCAGAAACTGGCAATGCCTGCTATCTGAGGTTGAGCCAGCGGAACTTTGACATTACGTTTTACCCAGTCAATCGCCCGTTGAGCCTCAATCTGGTTCAGATCATCACACTGTTGTGCCGTCAGTCTCAGCCCCTGACGAACGGGAGCACCCTCTATCCGGGTAACACCACGGCAGATAGTCCAGATACCGCCCGCGTCCCGATATGCCGATAACCGCAGCACTTAATTTACCCGTCTTTTTCACGTCTGTTGAATTCCTAGTGTTTGTAATACCAGTTAACGGCAAATGTCCCTATTGTGGACAGGATACCGATAGCAATTGCCCAGTCGTTCAATGACAGAGCGCCGAGCATGGCAGTGAAGCGCCCATCCGTAGGCAGTGGGGCTTGTATATTTGTCCATACGCATAATCCACTCCACTGACGGAGTGACCATTAGGTGAGTTAATAGATTGCCGATCGCTATTTTCTTGGGACTCGTAGATT
Organism: Xenorhabdus beddingii; assembly: GCF_002127545.1. Classification (GTDB taxonomy): domain Bacteria; phylum Pseudomonadota; class Gammaproteobacteria; order Enterobacterales; family Enterobacteriaceae; genus Xenorhabdus; species Xenorhabdus beddingii. The sequence continues at coordinate 16,213 of NZ_MUBK01000037.1, read as the reverse complement.
AACAAATTCGTCAAAATCTCCGTCTGAATCTGAACTCTGGGGTTGCTGGGGTTGAGGATAATACCATCTATACAATCCATAGGCAGGATCATGTCGCTGTTGTCTATCCCTTTCCTCTGGAAAATGGTGTCCATCTCTATCTGTCTTATCAATAAAATAACGGTTTATATAGGAAGTTGGACGAAATTCCATCGCCGGATACATTCTTGCTCCTCCTAACGAGCCTTTAACTGACATATTGATATAATTAGCTAATGCTTGAGCAAGCCCATTTGCCCCAGAGTAGCAAGCTATTATTCTGACACATTGAACATTGTGTCTTTCGCTTTTTAGGTTAGTTAATAACTCGTTAACTGTTCTGCAAAAATCACCCAAATTCATTCCAGGAGCATATTCACATGCTCCACAAAATAATAGTGGACGATTCACTGGAGATGTGTGCCCCACAATATTGAGCCTGGCGCCAGATTTATGTTTCGGTTCGTCTAAAAAATAATGAAATCGCTTCCCCTCATGAAAATTCAATTCTGTCGTTTTCTGCATCAACACATCATCAGTCATTGCAATAATATTGGAAATTGTGTGCCGATATTGTCCCATACCCCCTCCTGCACTTAACCCTGCTTTTAATACGCAACAGATACAATCTGTAAATGCCCCGATGCTTCAGAAATAACACCTTATAACGTTAATTTCAATTCATTCCAGTGTATTCCAGCATGCCGCTTCACCCGAAAAACAGCATGCTGTCACAGGTAAAGATTCACTACATTTTCCACAGCATTATTCCTTTAGCTGAGCTATCTGTATTTTTAATGACCGGTCATCCATTCTAATTAATATGGACAGATACTCGTTAACCTCGTAAGGCTTCCTGCCCGGTCTTCGGAGTGCACAATTGCGCCTGAGCATTTCCAGCTCCTGATTATCAAGGAGCAATTCTATGGTCCACATTGAACAATGAATGGTGTCATTATTTCTTTATGGCACTATCAAGCAGCCAGCCTGTATAACTCTTCAATCAGCGGCTGCTTATGATTCTTGTCGAAATTCCTGCCAATGCGCCCTTGCGTTGCCCATAGTCCCACCCCATAGAGATGAAAACAGTATTAGCCCTCTGCAACTCAGTGATACACCGTATCTGCTCTGGTGTCAGGTAATCGCGGATAGGCTCTTTCTTGTCGATATCATGATGAACACGTAAAACGTAAAATAGGCTGGCTGACTTCCTGTCAATGAGTTGGAAGGTGTAAATATTCAAAGTATTTCATGACAGTAGACATAATTCACTCAATTTATTACTTGCATTGTGTTTTAATGTACTCCTTCAACCCCAGTATTATTTGCTCTGAGGTGGCAATGCGTTCTCTGAGTAGCCAATAATTTCGGATAGCGGAGTCTGTAGGTCGGGCGGGGGTTGCATCATCCATGCAGGAGAGGAGCAGGTTTTTTTAGGCACTGGATACTTAGCTGCTCAGGGTGAATGTGTACATAGTTATTTTCCTCATTGCGTAGATAATAAAAAAGGCCACCCACTGGCAGCCTTGAACTTGTAACCATAACTTATAGGTTTCACTAACCGGAATTACCGGAGAATTGCAGAATATTAATCTAAACATCCCGGACTATTACGGGATTTTGAACTATGCAAATTCTTCAGTAGTTGAATAACAATAATTACCATTACTGCGGATTTTGTGGATAGAACCATCGAAATTCACTTTGCATGTCCTCTACAAGGCAAATCCTGTTATTGCCAATTTGTTGTATTTTTACAGGACCTAACGGAGCTTGGACATTAAGATGGATTCTATCTGCTAAGGTTTGTGGTTGCAATCTTATACCTGAATAGCTTATTCCCAAACGAATCGCAGATATGAAGGGAAAATCTCCTATTAATCTTACAACTCTCTCAATAAAGTCTCCTGGAGCAACATGTAAAATTGCACACATGTCAGGCATCCAAAACGGAAGCCGTGGGCTGTTATTTGCCAATAGCAGATTTACGATTGTAACAGTTTCAAGCATTCCATTAATTGAAGGATCTTTGTTACTAAAATAAACTATTCCATTGAAGTTCATGTGTGTGCCACTAGACGAATGCTCCTTGTAAGATACCACCTGCCCACGCGACCTATATGGATAACCTGCCATTTTGACCTCTCTCAGGTGTGTTATGCCATATAATTACTATGCTCCAATCACCCAAAAGAATTCCAGATGTAAAAGTGACATTTTTTGTTATTATGCTCACGGATTAAAATTAATTACTTTCCGTTTGGCTGTTCACGCTGGAACAGAATATGCAGATTTAATTTGAACTACCTGAAAATCTTAGGTAGTTGAGTAAAACCGTCGAATTCGTCTTTCATGGGTATTCTCTAACCCCGATCCGTTGTCAACTCTCAGTTGACAACGGATAGAAAGGTAGCGGGATTTATCTACGATTTTTTATGTGGGATCTCGGAAAAAAAACCTATCGTCAGTCAATATCCCTTCATGACGAAATAAATATCGCGAGCCGAGTGTCTCATGGTTAACGGGCGGTAACGTGCGAACATTAAGTGTAATATTACCTCTTGACGCGTATACTCTCACTCTTGTTAAGTCTGCCAAACGCTGTACAAATCTCTCACCTCTAGGGAGAGAATAATTACCTACAAGTCGTATACTATGAATGGGGCTGTTTTGGGCTATCAATTCCTGTATGCAGGAATTAAGCCCATCTATGTCGATAGCCCCATTAATTCCTAGCCCAATATTGCCAACTAAAAAACCCTGCTCCACCCCCTGAACTTGTTCACTCCCACCCTGCCCAAGGATATTCAGCCTGCGATGATTTCTTGCACTCTGTACTCTTGACAGATTTTGTGCATCTATCCCCGCCAATGGATTGCTTGGATTCAGGTTGTACCCTAGAGGTTGCCTATTACGATGGCTGTCACTCACAAAATAATGAAACATCCCTTGCTGGTGATAGAAAAGCCTAACCCCAACAGGAGTATTTTCAATTTCAGTACCGGAATTATCATCAATGTCAAATCGTTCCATAATTCCCCCCCTCTGCCTTTAAAATCACTCATCTTTACCGTGATACACCCAAAGGCAAGAAAAATCCAGTTTAAAAAGGTGATATTTTCCTTCGTTATCATTAACCTCGGAAAACAAAAAGCCCCGAACTGGGCGAGGTCTTGTTAATTCGATAAGTTGTATTAGTCATGACTTAATCAGACCAAGGAACGTAATGTGATCTACGCATCTTCATTCTTTCGGCTGAAATTGTCCAAACAGCCTTATCTAAATCAATTTCTGACCATTCAACTTTGCGAAGTTCTCCCGGACGAACGCCGGTTAATATCAGCATTCGCAAAGCCGTCCTGACTATCTGACTTCCCATGTATTTATCAATAGCGCGCAGAAATTCAGGTAATTCATCTACTGAAAGGTGAGCGTAGTGTTCGCGTTGATGAGGGATAAAAGCGCTCGCTAAATCTGGTGCTGGATTGTATTCTGCCCTGCCAGTAATAATTGCATATGTCCAAACTTCACCACAGCGTTGGTGGACTTTCTTTAATTTATCGGTGACGCCTCTCTTTTCCATAATAGAAAGGAGGTCTAATAATTCGAGGGGGTTTATTTCAGCAATCGGGGATGACCAATATAGAGGAAAACATCTTTTTCGAATGCATCCATCATATCTTCACGATAACCAACAGACCATCTGTCTTTTCTTCCCTCGTACCATTCACGCGCGATACTTTCAAAGGTGTTACTGATTTCTCCCTGAGCCGCCAGTTTCTTTTGTTTTTTATCTTGGTTGGGATCAATACCTTCGGCTATCAGTTTCTTAGCTTCATCACGTTTTCTTCTGGCCTCTGCCAACGCAATAAGCGGAAAAGTACCAATAGCGAGTAATTTTTCTTTTCCTGCAATGCGGTATTTCAGTCGCCAGTATTTAGAACCGGTTGTCTTTACCAACAGATACAAGCCACCGCCATCCGACAGCTTAAAATCTTTATCTTGGGGTTTTACTGTTTCAACTTGTCGGGCTGTTAGTTTCATATTTCCAGCATCCTTGCCTCTTCACAGTAATGGGGGTATTTTTTAGGGGTACAGAAAGTTACCCCTATATATACCCCTTGACTGGGGTACATTGCAATAGATGCCAGTAGACGTTGACAGAGTGTTATTTGGGATTTTTCGTTGATTTTATTGGGGAAAGTAAACTTTAGGAGCGGAGGAGAACGCAATACTGGCATGTTAACATATTAATATTTAATGAATTAATTTTATTAAAAAAGTCACATACCCCCAGTTGTACCCCCACATTATTTTACTACATCAAGTTTGGTAGATTATTCGCCAGTATGAAAATCGAAATAACGACTTGGCCAGATTTCTGAGGGATGGATGCCAAGATAATCAGCAATGATCCATTCGCCTTTAGGCCAGGGACGACTGAATGCGTTTGCTAGTGTAGATTAACTAAGTCCTGACTCACGAGAAACAGCCGCTAAAGTTGTACCGAGTTTACGTAATGCGGCAATAATATCGGCATGATGCCAATCATTTTTAACATTGTTATTCATTCCTGCTACCCCTTCCATTAACTAATATTGATGGTGGCGATTCAGACAGGGTTCGCGGACTGGGTTCACACCAGCGAGGCATAGCCTCCCCCGCCTGAATCACCATTGAAAGGGCGAATGCAGGCACACTGGTAAAACTTCTTACCAGTGTCTGTGAACACAAGGCCGCGACGCCTTGACCATTGGATTGTGCCAATGGCGGGAATACTTTAACTGATTGTATTATCGGACTTAATAACCGAACGGCTAAGTTTAACAACTATAAACACGCTCAACATACCAGATAGTGATCTGAATATGCTTAATTCTCCAATCAACCAGTTCATCTATTTTCTTACTTATATCTGGCAACATGCGATCTCTGGCGCGCGACAGTTCGGACAAAACAAAAAGTGTCTGCCTTGCCCTTGATCGATATCTGTGCGCCAGAGTGAACGCAAGTTGAGGTATTGCGGGGCATCGGTTGAGTACTCAGTACTACCGCCTGCGTTTGCAGGTCATCCCCACCGACATAAAGCCAGCCTCGATATCGTCAATCTCTCCTTTTTCAATCTATAAAAAGCAGTGTCAGATTCACTGCATGGTTAATCAGGCCAGAGCCTATCAGGGGTGTGTTGCCCTTTGACTGCGGCGTCACTTTCAGCGATAAATTCGCAAAAAGTGACGCCTTGAGTTTCCGAACAATCAGTAAAGACCGTGCAAGAGTTGAAATGCCCGCAGGCACAGCAAAACGTCGCAAGGTTAAATGCCAAACGGTAGTCGTGTTAATGGATTAGCTGTAGAAAATTGTCTGTTGAATAATTCAAACAGGGATAGGTAAAAGTATGAACGGATGCGCAAAAGCTATCCTGTTGTTCATTGAAGATAAATAGAATTTATGTCGATTTGAAATGCCAGTGTATGAATCCACGTTCAATACACTTCGGTAACAAGAGAAAGATATCCTTTTGGGTTATCTATTAGTTTAAGAGACCTTCATTGCCAGACGAGGGTTTAGGTGTCTTGACAATATCTGCTTCCAAAGGGGGGCAGATGTACCGCAATGTTTGCTCTCTCTTTCAGGCTACGAGAGTTTTGTTTCGCCACCCGAAGGCGATCCTGACAGGCGATGGATCATTAGTGTAAATGGAATATTAGCGGCTGTGGTGAGAAGGTTCAACAGATTATGTTATGGGTTGACGGTAAAACTTACGCAGTTCCGATACACTCAGTGCCCCCGTCCCTCCGGCGTTTTTCTTCTTCTGTATTCGCAAAACGGCCAGTACCGCGTGAGCAAATAGCAACAGGGTGATATACCAATAACCATCATGATATAATGTGGCTCACGACTGTAGTACTAGCTGAACCATAATAGATCACTATGTTTGTATGAAATACTGCTTTGGAGCACAACAAATGTTACATATCTGTAGAGTTGTGAGATAATCTTCTGTAATACTACAGTATCATCCGAAAATTTGATTTTAATCATATGAAAAATAATGATATTTATATCTCTGTTGATATAGAAACTTCAGGCTCTATCCCGGGAGTATTTAGCCTCCTGTCCATTGGCGCTTGTCTTGTACAGGATCCGACAAAATCTATTTATATTGAATTACAACCTGATAGCCTTCGCTACGACGCTGAAGCACTGGATGTGACTGGTTTGAGCTTGGAATATTTGGAACAGCATGGACTCTCTCCCATCAAAGCAATGGAGAAATTTTCCGAATGGCTCAACTCGGCAAAACAATCAGATATGAAAGTAATTTTCGTTGGACTTAATGCTCCTTTTGACTGGTCGTTTATCAATTATTATTTCCATAAATACCTTGGGTACAACCCGTTTGGATTTACTGCAATTGATATCAAGGCATATTATATGGGGTTAACTGGGTGTTCCTGGGCTGAAACCAAATCTTCACATATGGTCGAGAGGCTTCACCCCATAAGTCAGCCTAGCCACAATGCTCTGGATGATGCGAGGTTTCAGGCTGAATTGTTCGCGTTGATGCTTGAAAAGCAGAAAGGAAATTGATCCCCTGAAACATATCATCCTACTCATGATGAATATGGCGCTGTTTGCGCCACATGCTCATCTTGAATTAGTAGTATAAACTTAAGCGTGGAGTCTTAACTCTCCAGTTATGGACGCATTACAAATCCACTGTTCTCATGCCGATGTGATAATCCATATACACCCCATGGATAAGGATTATCGTTTGACTGTTCGTACTGGTACACGATGATATCGGCCATGTTCCTATTGTCATAACGTCGACCAAAATTCAGGACAACACTACTTTGCGCCGACATGATCAGATGCACAGTACGGATACCCTTATCGGAAAGGGTTTTAACTTTTTCTGCAAACTGCATTGAGAGACGGCGTTGCTTTGCCAGAGACCAGTGATTATTGAATGTGTTAGTTTCCAGATACAGATGCTCAATGCCCAGACAGAGAAAGCTTCTGGCAACTTGCTCAATATCCACTCTGTATGAATAAGACACAACCAGCACTATCTCGTCTGAACTTGATTCACCGATGGTCTCGTGAACAAAGCTTTCTCCATCATCTACATTGTTCGTAGAAATGTGTTTCCATTCTTCATCTTGCCGGTCCCAGTCGAATACGGTGACATCCCCTTTATCATCCAGAACGTTTCCTAGGAAGAAGGTAAATGGTACGGGGAGAAAACCACCATAAGCGACCTGTGTCAGATCCGGGTCACCTTTAGACAAAGTCTGCGTAATGTTGTCTTTTGTGGACAATATTTGCCGCTGGAAAGTAATTCCAGGTTCAATAACGACTCCATCACGTATACGTTGGGTAATATCTATCTCTTGTGGCTGAATTATTCCTTTCAGAACTGTTCGGACAATTTTCTCTAGACCTGTACCTGTTGTGGTCCTCAAGCCATTACCTGTAATAAGTATGATGCGTTTGCGAGAGTTTTGCTTGATAGTCTGAAATTCACCGATAGCTAAAAAAGCCAGCCCTGCGAGGATGAGTACACCGCCAATGATTGGCACAATGTAATCAGTAACTACATTACCTTCAGCTGTGCCAATAGTCAGAGAATTTCCACGAAACGTCCCGGTAAACGCGAGATTCCATACTCCCGGGCCAAGTGCAAGGGTCGCCCCTGTTGCCATCATAATGACGCTAGGGCGCTTTTGACGGGTCAAATAATCGATAATTTTAGAAAGCTGATGCTTCCAGTATTCACTCATGTTATATCCTGTTGTAATGTGGTTGCGTCTGAGTGCGGGTTAAAATTTTCTGCAGTCTCGCGAGTCAATAATCCAGCGGGAGATTAATTTTCATAATAGATCCCTCCGTCATCGATATTTGGATGTGCACCACCGCCCTCCCATTCACCCGAATGTAACCACTGTTCAAAGTAAAACAGCCATAGTGAAGCCCAGGGAAGGATTGTTTCACTCAGTTGGTACTGTGGTAGCCATTCGGCATATTTCTCGGGATGCCTTTCTTTTGGTAAATAAAGGCATAGCTTTGTGATTTTCGAGAACGATGAGGAAGCATACGTATGAGGGATCCTCTTACCATCAGATAATTGTTTCAACTCCGGAGAAACCACGTAGCAATTCGGAGCAGAAGGAGGAGCATACTCCAGACGAATTTTATACCCACGGCTGAATGGAACAGGCCTAAGTATGCCCTCCCAGACAAGTTTCTTGTTTTTGCTTGTGATCCAGCACCGACCTTCAGGAAAACGGGCACGAAGCCCGTGATATTGCTCTGCCAGAGTAAGACGTCGATGAGGCTTGAATATATTCATCCGAATTCAGTCCCCAAAGAAAGTGTTCTTTTGTACGACAACCGGCGATGCAGCATCTCCACCATAAAAAGTATTAGCCGGTACAGGCTGGGCTGCGGCAGTTGCACTTACTGCTACTGCTGACAGTGCTCCGGTAAATGGTAATACATTCAAGCCATTTTGGTTCCGGGCTGTGCTGATCACTTCAACCATTGCCTCACGTACGGCTTTAACTGGCCTTTCACCAAAATATTTACTCAGGTTATCGAGCAATGCATCTTCGCCTTCGGAAGCCGCGATCTCATTGATGCTTTCTACAGCAACTTCATGCCACAAGACAAAGTTACTTTTGAGTTTCTCGCCCTCACCGCCTTCCACGATATTCCATTTTTCTGCAAAATTCTCTGCGGGCATGCTTGGGTTAGAAACGTAATACTGTCCGTTAATGATATTGATAAATCTAGGCATCAGGTCAAGCACATCAAGGATAACGTCAAAGTCAGTATCGTAAACCCCTCCCTGATCGCAAATGTGATTATACGCATGGGCAGAAAGCGTAGTAATGATCGCCGAAATAGGCTTTAACTTAATGAATTCTTTATTCTTATCAGCAGCCCAGACGTCGCGATGGCGTTTGAAGATCTGTACAATGCGGTTCAGAAGCTTCTTATGCTTATGATTGGGTAACGGCCTGACTGATGCAGATTTGGCCAAGCTTTCGCTGCCGGCCTCAAGAATTAAAAACGTGGGAAGTTTTTCAGTAATATCGTCAAACCATGTTGCATAACCTGCCGGATTGGATTCTTTCCAGTCCATGAGTCGAGAGTCAGGCACAAGGAGAGGATGATTTTCTTCAGATGGATTATTGTTCCAGTCAATCCCAGGAGTTATATCCAAATGATAATCACCCGCGTACATGATGCGATAGCCTCTGGGAAGCGGGTGGAGCATTTTACGGTAAGTTTCATGGCTGCTGAGGCGCTCATGAACGGCTTCAAGTATTTGCGCCCAACCGGTAACTTTACTGGCATTTGGCAAATAGCAAAGCAGGTCCACGTCATACTGTTCACTGCCCTTGGGCTTGACAGTAGTGTTAAGTCTGACGCTGCCTTGTGAATAAATTATAGCCCCTTCAAGAATAGGATTATCACCTTCAGAAAGGTACTTTCCTACTGCATGGTAGGCTCTTTTAATATACTTATGTTGTGTTTCTGTCAGATCCAAAGAATCCACGATGCAATCCAGAAAATCACCAACATATTGCTTTTTTTCTTTACTAACTCGTAAAACCGAACCAGAATTGCGCATGGGGGCTTTTACCTTGAATTCAATATAGTGTGTTTAAACTAATCAACTACGCGTACATGTTGTGTTTTACATCTGTATGACGATTATCATAGTAAGGAAAAAAAACAGATCAAGACTTGAAATTTAACTTACTCAGAGCTGTGGATTTTGCATAAAGCGTTGGACCACATCTGGTAAGGCCTGAGCGTATTGTCAACGAAAAATAATTATTTTCTCGAGGCGGCAAATTTCGATCTTTGAATATCAACTTGAGCCTTATTTGGTAATAAAATTGATACAACTAGCTCGCTTTTTTCCAGAATCAGGCTAAAGGTAATTTCCAATAATTTCGATGTAGTAGTTCAACCCCATGCTGACGCGCTACGCCCGTCTTCTCCGAGTTACCGGGCTAATACATTAACTCAATAACTCGGAGAGCTGAAAAAACACCTACCAGAGAAAACATTTTTACCTACCCCCTCCCTATTAAAGAATTATGGCTAAAACTGTTCACCCTGTTCATCTTTGAGTATTTTTATTTAAATTCATGTTGTTAAAGGGTGATGAGTTGAAACTAAACTCATCACCACTCTTCACCCAACCGTTCACCGCCAACCAGAGAAAAGGTGAACAGTGATGAATAGTTGTGAACAGTTTTAAAATAACTATTCAACCTATAATACATTGATATATTTGGTTTAAATTATAGAGTGAACAGTGGTGAACACTTTTTTATATTTTTTTGAAAAATGCCTGAAATCAGAAAAAAATTATTCTTCTGGCTGGCTATTCCTTGTCAGTTTTGGCATCCATTCGATAGCGGTATCAAGATTCAGGCTCAGATTGCTACGAATGCCCTGTTTGCTTTTCTTGCGTAAGTATTGCTGGCTGTATTCTGCCAGTGCGCCCGACATATCCATGCCGAAGCGAGTCACGGAAACAGGTTTGTTCAGGTTATTACCTTTCATATAAGCAAGGTAGGCGTGATAGAGGTACTTACGGGGATTGAACGGCATAATTTCCGCATTGCCGATTAACAAACCGTCTGCTTCATGAGAAGTAATAAGATAACCACAAAAATCGACCAGTGGATCTGTACCGCGTTTGATATCCAGCGCCTCCGCAGATTTCTGTTGCTCTGCCAGTAAACGCCTTGCAGTTTGCGGGTCAACGAATTTGTGAAGCAAATGTCGGATAATCACGGGCAACTCTGCCGCAATTTTATCCCGCAGAAGTGGATCGCGTTCATTTTCCGGTACAACTTCGGAAAAGTTAAAAATCACCCGACGTCGAGATACACCACCACTACGATCACTGAAACTCATGGCATTATTATTTACTGCCAGAACCACCGCAGGGATACGGGTTGAATAAGGTTGTTTATGCTTCGGATCAATAGCAACTCCATCACCGCCAGTAATCGCCTTGATGCCGGAACCATCGCCCACATAGCGGGTTTGGTCTGGCAAAATAATCAGCGAATAACCGACAATCAACGCCCGTTCCCGTGGGTTTTCCAGTGCGGCCATGCTTGCAGAAACAGTATTACCCTTCCCTGCCAGCATGGAACAGATTTCGGCAAAGATGCTTTTGCCACTGCCTCCTGCTCCGGTGACTTCCAGAAAAAGTTGCCAATCATAACGGTTCGCCAGCACCATAAACAGCGCCGCTAGTACTCTATATGCTTTGCTTTCACAGTTGGCAGTTGCTTGATTGAGCCAGCGCCAAAATTGTGGTGCGTGATCTTGCAGAGTTTCCCTCGAAACAGGGGTATTGAATTCAACGTCATTGGCAAGAAGCAGCCAATCATTTTTACGGTGAGGCCGGAACTGACAAGCTTTCAGGTCAAATACGCCATTACTAAACCCGATTAAGTGACGTTCTGGAGGCTGCATCATGGGAAGCTGTAATTTCAGGGCATCTACGGCTGAACTAATACCATGCGGTGAATACGGTAATTTTTCTTCCATAAAGGCGGCGACCATTTCCCGTCTTAAATCACGGTCACTGACCGGACGCCAGATAATACTGTCATAGTGATGAACGGTTTCCGAAGCACCATCCAGTGCCAGATCACCGTTATAACGTGACAGCAATACTTCCCCGCGTTGGCTGGCTCCCATCTGGCATAATGTCAGTTTTGAAGTCTCGGCATCATTATTAAGCTGAATGGCTGCTTTTTTCTTGGTTGATGTCGGTTGATAAAGCCCTTGAGTAAAGGCTTGTTTTGCTATTTCCACACCGTGTTGCTGGCGATAATCATCCCAATCGGTTTTACACTCTGTAGGTGGAAAAGTTACCCAGCCGTTGATCACTATGGCAGTTTTCTCCGCTGCAACCTTGCCGATATTATTTTTCAGCCTGCCGTTTTTGTCTCGCTCTTCCGGCTCGTGCCAGTCGTTATCGGCGGCAATTATGATTCTGGAGTTTGGATACTGCTCTCTAACCTGCTCGGCAACAATCAATAGGTTACTTTCATCAATCGCTGCCAATACCACACCTTCACATAATAGGCTGACAGTTAAAGCTGTAGCGTAACCCTCGGTAATGATGATTGTGTCCGGCGTTCCGGTAATCTCAGATACAGGGATAAAACTGCCTTTTTTCTGTGTACCTGCAACAAGGCGTTTTTCGCCGTTCGGCTTGATAGTCTGTGCGCCCGTGATTGTGCCATCCAGCATTTGAGTGACCAGCAACAAAGAACCATCTTTTAATAACCGCTGATTGGGGCATTGCAGTCCCTTTTTCACCAGATATTGAGATTCACCCATAACAGCAATGGCAACCAGTGCCGCGATACGTGCAGCAATTGGCTTCGCGTTCCTAGTCAGCGTTTTGGCTGGTTTGGGTTCTGGCAAAGGCAATGCCAGCACATCTGCAACAATTTTTGCAGCCTCAAAAATCGGTATTCCTTCGGTCTTTGCCACTAAATCCAGCCCATCACCATAGTTCGGAACGTCACATTGGCGACAATGCCAATTGCCATAATGGTGATCATCAATAAAGTGGAAACGGTCAGTGCCACCACAGACAGGGCAAACACCATGTTTACCCTTTGCCGGAATATCAATACCACACGCAGGTAACAGACTTTCCCAGTGATACATGGCGAATTTTTTCACGATTTGGATAAATTCGAGTGGTTTTTGTTCGTCTGTTTTATCTGAAGATGTAAATTTAGGGTGAGTTTGGGTATGCTGTATATCAGCCATCATCGTTACCTCATTTAACGGTTTGGTTAAACGCCTCAGATGTGTGACAGCACACTGGGGCGTTGCTTTTTATGTTACTTTTCTTAAAAAGATCGCTATATCTTTATGCCCTTTTGCCAAATTTTCCAATCAGCACATTTTCGCCTCGTTCCAGCATCTCCATATAATCCGCATACCATTGCAGCATTTCCCGGCGACCATCCAGATATTGAGCGTGGTTGTACGTGCCTCGGATGCTGTTTTTATCGACATGCGCAAGCTGTTTTTCAACCCATGCAGTGTTGAAGCCTTGATCGTGCAGGATGGTACTCATGGTATGGCGGAACCCGTGGCCTGTGGCTCGTCCTGAATATCCCATACGGCGGATCATGGTATTGATTGCCATATCAGATATATGCTTTCTGTAGTCTGTCCGGCTTGGGAAAACATACTGATAACTGCCGCTGATAGGTTGAATCTGCTTCAATAAATCGATAACTTGCTCTGATAATGGCACTACATGAGTACGGCGCATCTTCATTCTTTCGGCTGAAATTGTCCAAACAGCCTTATCTAAATCAATTTCTGACCATTCAGCTTTGCGAAGTTCTCCCGGACGAACGCCCGTTAATATCAGCATTCGCAAATGCCGTCCTGACTATCTGGCTTCCCATGTATTTATCAATAGCGCGCAGAAATTCAGGTAATTCATCTACTGAAAGGTGAGCGTAGTGTTCGCGTTGATGAGGGATAAAAGCGCTCGCTAAATCTGGTGCTGGATTGTATTCTGCCCTGCCAGTAATAATTGCATATGTCCAAACTTCACCACAGCGTTGGTGGACTTTCTTTAATTTATCGGTGACGCCTCTCTTTTCCATAATAGAAAGGAGGTTTAATAATTCGAGGAGTTTTATTTCAGCAATCGGGGATGACCAATATAAGGGAAAACATCATTCTCAAAGGCACTCATCATGTCAGCGCGATACCCTGCTGACCATTTATCCTTACGCTTTTCGTACCACTCAAGAGTAATTTTTTCAAAAGTATTTTCAGACATAATGATGCTTTCTCGCTTCTTCTGTTTTCTATATTCAGAAGGATTAACGCCATCAGCAATCATAGAGCGACATTCCACTGTCCGTTTCCTTGCCTCCGCTAAAGGTACTTCAGGATAAGTGCCTAAAGATAATATCTTCTGCTTACCTTCAAAACGATAACGGAATCGCCAACCTTTAGATCCATTCGGTTCTATTAATAACCAAAGCCCATTTCCATCAGATAGCGTATAAGACTTTGCTTCTGGCTTGGCTCTCTTAATTGCCACGTCTGTTAGCTTCATCATTTCACCCATGTGTATAGGAAGATGTGTATAGGAAAAACTATACACAAGACTATGCACAATTTCATGTCGCTTTCAGGAGATGTTAGGAGAAGCTAGGAGACTTGGTTTTATTGTTATTTGTTGATTTTGTTTGAAAAAAGAGGAGGAGGGAGCCATACATAATGCATAATTATTTGATAATAAAGAAATAAATAAATTATACTTTTAAATCTATACAAGTTTCTATACAACTTAACTTTTGCTAATGAACCCATCCGGCCTTATTGTGCTATTGATATATTTTTAATCAGTGAGCTGATCCCATAATCAATAAACACCAAACATTCTGAGCTAATGACTGACGACGAATTTCGTCGGAACCTATTAAGTGCCAGCCACCCAATAACTTCAAGTTGGAAGATGAGGGACTGCCCCTCTTTAAGAGGGTCAGTTAACAAGAAATTAAGAGGCTACCCTCTTTAAGAGGTTTGGTTAGTAAATACACAAAACCTCATTCTCTGGACAGAGCGCGGCGCGGCCACCCAATAGTGCAGCAGGATAGTTATTGCGTGATAGAACTGGCAGCCAACTGATAGCCCTGCCAGTAAGAAGCTTTCCCCGTTACCGTTCTTTACCGTTCTGCAAGGGGGTGCTGTCCAAACAATGCCTTTGGAGGCTTTGTTTACGCTTTACGCTTTACGCTGCTTCGCAATCTGCTCAGTCTGATACTGGTCTTCGGTATAAACACCCGCTGAGATAATGGCACCGCCAATCTCGCGCGAACCATAGAGAATAGGAACCGGATTGCCCTGAACGGTCGTATTGACCGGACTCCCGAATGCATAAGACGGTTTATTCTCCGGTGATTCACGCATCCCTAAACCCGGTGGTTGGGGTGCGAGCATTTGAGAAACGCCGCCCAGCATCATCCCGATACCGGACATCACCATGGGTGCCCCCCATGGCGTCGCCCACATAAGCGCCCCAGCAACCACCATTACCGCACCTAAGATTGTCTGAAAGATCCCGGCTTTTTTGCTGCCGATGATCACCGGCATAATATGGATATCACGAGTCCCCTTGGTCATGTCCAGCTCGTCCTTGTTGTAGCTTCTGCCACCCACAATGACTGAAAAGGTGAAGCCCTGTTTATGCGCATTGAGCATAAACGCCTCGAAGCCCGTAATGAGTTTGCTCATGGCTCGAATGGCGTGTAAGGCATCTCTGGCGGCATATTCAAATGTCGCGCCGAATTTGGCAGCAAGGACGCCGTGCAGGTGGATTGTGCGAAGTGGGGGATCTGTATAAGCCATATTATTATCTCTCAAATATTGTTAAAAGATGGTTGGAATTTCAACCATGATAAAAATCAGTAAGTTAAATCACTGCGAACGTCATACGGACAGAGTTACATTAAGTAACCTTGTACCGGACGGCTTAAACTCAAGCTCACCTGCGTTGTGATGACCACAATAGAGGTTTAGAAAATTTATTCGAAAATCACACGCTAACGAAAAAATCGCAAAATAACTGTACCATCTGTACCACCACACACGGGAGTAATGACCCGTGGCAACTATAGGGATTTCCTCTATAGTTGGTTAACTACTTGATTTATTTAATCTCTGTTACTGTGCGGGAAATAAGTAAAATCAATCCGTTAGCTAAATCCCATCAAAGCTATCCAGTCGCTGCTGCTGCTCCTCACTGAGACTAAACGCAAACTCGTCATGCTCTGCCTGCCATGTGCCAAAACTCATCAAAAATGCAATAGCAGGATCGATTTTATTCGCGGATTTCTTCTTGTTCGGTTTGATATTGGCGTTGGCGTCGGTTTCCATCACCACATTGGACATTGCCCATGCGAGCACCGGATCGCTGTTGTGACGAATCACCTTGCGATTTACGAACACCTCAGCAGACTTAGCCACCGGGCTAAAGCGCATGTAGGTTTGCGGGAACGGCTCAACATCCAGCCCTGCGCCCTGTAATTGGGTGCGTAAGTGGGTGGCGTTCCATGTGTCAAAACCTACCAGTTTGATATCAAAGTGCTGGCTGTCT
>NZ_MUBK01000036.1 GCF_002127545.1 Xenorhabdus beddingii | reverse complement strand
TTTGCCGCCATTTTCAAATAAAAAAGGGCTACACTTTCGTGTAACCCCTTGTTTTATTTGGTGGAGCTGGCGGGAGTTGAACCCGCGTCCGAAATTCCTACATACTAATTTAATAGTATTAAAAACAATATGTTACTTTATTTTTCAAAGAGTTAAATTTATTTCGCATTATTTGATTTTATGCGTTTTTATCTCTTTGTCGCCAAAGTGCCGCCATCAATTAGCGGCTCCAGTTGAGATTATGAAGTGGATTTTTTGTCACTGCATCTTCCAAATGGTCAGGTGCAAAGTGAGCATAAACCATGGTCATTTTAATGTCGGCATGACCTAAAATATCCCTTAATACTAATATGTTTCCGCCGTTCATCATAAAGTGGCTGGCGAAAGAATGACGCAGAACATGAGTGCATTGCCCTTCCGGTAGGTCAATACCGGCTCGTTTAATTGCTCGTTCAAAGGCTTTTCTGCATGGGGTAAATAGTTTTCCCCTGTTTTTGGGTAGTTCTTCATATAGGACCTGAGATATCGGAACGGTTCTGTTTTTTTTGCCTTTGGTTTTTGTGTAGGTAACCCGGTACTTTGATATTTGATGGCCTTGCAGATTTTCGGCTTCGCTCCAGCGTGCCCCCGTAGCTAAGCAAATTTTTGCAATTATTAACAGGCTGGGGCTTTGGGAATCGGCGCAGGCATCAAGTAAGCGTTTGATTTCTTCCGGTGCTAAGAACGCCAGTTCACCTTCTGCGATTTTAAATGTTGGAAGACCAGCAAGGGGATTGGGCGCAGGCCAGTGGCCTAATTTTTTCAGAGTACCAAAAACAGAAGATAGGTTGCGCTGTTCAAGGTTCACTGTCCGGGGCTTAACTGGCGACATCAGTGCACCTTCTTCATTTTTTACCTCACCTTTTAATCGGGCTTCTCGATATTTTGTGAAATCGCCAGCCGTTAGCTCTGAAGCGATGGGGTCGCCCAGCCCGTTACAGATGATGTTTAGTTTCGCCATTAGTCGCTTGGGGTCAGCCAGCGTTTGCCCGTAGAGTGAATGCCATTGTTCAATCAATTCGGACAAATGCCGCCGATCTTCCTTTTCACCCAGCCATGGTTTTTTATTCACCTCTTCCATGGTGAAGTTTTCGAAAGCTGTGGCCTCGCCTTTTGTCGCAAACTGCTTACGTACACGTTTGCCGTCACGCCCGTTCGGGTAGCACTCGCACAACCACTTTCCATTCGACTGCTTTCTGATGGTCATGGTCAGATACTCTTAATGACTTTTACAGCGCGTCCAATGGTATCAATATCATCAATGGAGCATTCGAAAGATGACTCGTCTTGGTGAACGACCATTTTATTACCGGGGATTCGCACAATTTTGACTATGTTTTTCATGCCATCAATATCTATCAACCAGTAACCATTACTTACCTGTTTTACTGACTTATCAACAAGATAGAAGCCTTTAGTGGTTTTAACATAAAGGTAGTTATCAGCTTCTCCAGAAATAAGACTGTGGTCGAGGAAAACCTCATCGTGTTCAAGAAGTGCGCCGTTCTCTATTTTTACTTGCTTTATTGTTGTTCTGGTCTCGTTATTGGACTTGTTTTTATTGTCTACCGCTGGGTGCATTTCTCCTTGCCCAGTAGTCAGCCAAAGTAATGAAACACCAGTTTCAATAGCGCACTGGATTATCCATTCAGCGGGAAAGCTATCCCTTAAGTATCTGTTTGACATGGTACTTTTTGCTACACCAAGGTGCTTGCAAAGTTGCTGTCGAGTGCTGAAATTGTAGGCTATGAGAATCCTATTAATCGCATCTCGCCCGCCGCTATCATTGCCAACCTTAATTGAATTCATAAGAAAAATCCTTGACGTACATAAAATGTGAACCTAACATGCACCCTGAGCCCCAAAAGCGAACTTCAACCGTATAAAATAAGATAAAACGAAGTAAAATTAGAGATGATGCACTATGAGCATAGATATATCAATTCGTGTACCTAAGGAGATGGCAACGCCTGCCGAGTTCGCAGAGTGGGAAGGTATTTCTCGCGGTTCTGTTTATCAGAAGATTTTTCATGGAAAACTCGCTAAGTACATGGTTAAAAAGGAAAAAAATAAGGGTCGTGTAAGCCTGCGCTATCTGATGTACAAAACTGATCAGGTTCGTGAAGCCCTTGGTCATTCCAACTTTCGTATCATCGTTGGTTAGTCAGACCAACTATAGAACTTTTGGAGGGGCTAGCATGTTTGATTGCCGAGTATCCAAACAATCTCACTTTGATTATGCATGTCGTACATTCTCCAATGCCCATAATGGGAGTTTAGTCCAATATTTGGAACTCATCGGGTTAATTCCGCAAATACTGCGAAATAAATTGAACCCTGAGCAGCCTCACATGCTGACTTGTGTTGACTTGATGAGGTTAACGGATGCCACAAAAGACGCCTCCCTTTTGGACAGTCTGCTGGAGCAATTACAGTGTCAGCCATCCGTGCCGGTTAATGGAATTTGTGACGCCAATATGCCAGGTTACTTATTAGGAGCAACGGCAGAAGTGGGCAAGCTGGCAAGTGAAGCTGTTTCGGGTGAGCGTCTTAATCATACCCGTGTGGCGGAGTTTAAGAAGACGGTTAATAACGCAGTGAGGTTATTAACGTTGGCGGGAGTTACTATTTCATCAAGATTGCACTCAAACCCAGCGTATACATCTGCAATGGATGCGTTTACGGGTTTAAGTGCTTCAATCGTATGAGGTCAATATGATTTTATCTAGGAATGCCGCCGCCAATGATAGCGCTGATTTTCTCCAGTTTAGTCAATGGCCTGTCAGATTCAAGATCACGACCATGCAGAGCAATACTGGCTCTTTTACGGGCGGGATTATAAAGCGAAGACAAAACTTGAGTATCGCTTTTTTCGATAGATTGCATTTGCTTGATAACTTCACTTTCAGACAGATTGGGGATTTCATCAAGCAAAATACGGTATCGGCTAACTTGCGCTTTTGCGTTACCCGCTTTTTCACCAAATTTGACGCTAAATTGCAATGCAGAAATGAACGCAATAATCAGACCAAACAACCATCCGTATTGGGTATTAGCAAAGACAGATGCACCAAGAAACAATTGGATAAAAGTACAAAATTGATTACATCGGTGATTAAAAATACCTGTCATTTCTTCGAGGTAAAAAGAATAGTTTACTTCAAAAGGGATGTTTTTTTGGGATGGTTGATTGGCCATGATAAGTCCTTATTTTTTATCCTGCCTCTCAGGTTGCTGCTTTTGTTGCTGCGGTTCCGAGGGGGCTGGGCGATGAGTACGATGAAATTTATTACTGTCGTCTGACATAAGTTTCCGTTTCCTTGTGGTGCGTTTGTTTGTCGAAATTCAATCTTACCACAACACCATGCGCCGGACATGGCTAAAAACCGGCAATCATTAAAAGCAAAGGTGACGGATTTTATTTTGTTTCTAATTAGGTGAGGTTTAAATGAACAAGGAATACCAAATGGAATCAACAGAACAGCGTGCTTTTCCAATGCCCTTTGAAATGCGCGCTCAGGGTTTAAACAAACTCGCTCAACTCAGAGCGGAGCATTTAAAATCGGGTAATGAGCAGTTGTGTGCTTTCATTGATGAAATGCGTGATAAGCACAATGAGCACTACGCGGATAACATCCGATTGTTAGGGGCTATTTTCTATCTTGCCAATATTCCTAAAGAACGGCATGGAATGGAATTAAATCAATTTACCCGTGAAGAAAGAGTGAGTTTTATAAAGGCAGTGAATTTGGTTAAGGCTGCGAGTGCATATTTACCAAATAATTTATCACTGCCCAATTAAATAATAATAAATACCGATTTAATTTTAATGGCGTCAACACGTCAGGGATTCTTTTTATCTAAAAATAGGAAATAAAGAAATGAAAGAAGATTGTTTACAAAAGTATTTTGCGAAAAACTCCGTTGTCGACGGTATCGTAGAGGTAATTGGATATGATTGGCCTGATGATATCGAACACCGAATCACTGTAATCATTGACGAAGTTCATCATTCTCAGGTTGGGCTAGATACTCTCTGTGAAATTAATCTTTCATTTTATGAATATTCATTATTAGCGCCTGAATATTTTTTTTATGAAGGTGCTAATGAGAATGCACATCAGGCATGTAGTTCAGTGTCTGCCGGGGTTTGCGAGTGAATCCAGCACCCACAACACGCCGCCAATGCAGTAAATTCCAGCCAGAGATGCCACAAAGCGCAGCTCTGGCTGCGTGCATTTCTCTGCCGTGGGATAAACCCATCCAGCCGATAGCCAGACCGTTCCCGGCTTATGCAGAGCAATACCAGAAAGAAGAAGAATATAAAGCGATTGCAAAGGCTATTGAGAAAGAGAATAACGAGTTCGCCCGTGTTCAGCAGCTATTAAAGCAGCAGCCGTCTATCGTTCGCATGGATGTTCAATACAAAGCTAATGTTTTAGAAAAGGAGCAAGGGACGCCACGCGCCGAGGCTTTTTTATCTAAGACATTCGTTGATCGCATTTTACCCAGAGTCAATTTGGTGACCGGGCGTTACCAGATTCAGAAAATGGACGTGGATAACACGCTATATATGGCACGGTTTAACCGTATTCCTGATATGTCACGGGAAGATCTCGAATTACTGGCAAACGATATTGCTCAGTTTATTCTTGAGGAATTGAAGACGGTTGCAGATGACATCCCATCAGAAGACAGCGATCTGAAACGGGCATGTGCCTTATACATGCGTGCAGCCGCGATCACCAAAGCCTATCGTCAGGATGCACCCCGCTGGGACAAGCTGACTGGCTGCTTTTTTGATGAGACGCAGGCTATCGCGGCCATCTCTCGCATGACCTCTGATAAATGGTGGCTGGGTCGGTTACGCCGTTTGGCGGCTGAGTGGCGCGAACACTTGCAGATTTCCATTAACCGCGTCAGTAAAAAGGCCAGTATCTACGCCAGCAAAATGGCGATTTCTGAATGGAAAGAGCAGAAGCACCGCACGAAAGAGTTTATTAAGTCTATGGAACTGGAGGACGAGGAAGGCAACCGCATCAGCCTGATTGATAAATATTATGGCAGTGTGGCGAATCCGGCGATCCGCCGTACTGAAATGATGGTACGCATTCGGGGCTTTGAAAATATCTGTAACGAACTGGGTTACGTCGCTGAATTCTATACTCTGACCGCGCCCTCTAAATATCATGCCACTACCCGTCACGGACACCGTAACCGCAAATGGAACGGATGCAGCCCGGCTGATACGCAGAAATATTTAAGCGGTGTCTGGGCAAAAATCAGAGCCAAATTACACCGCAATAATTTGCGTATCTTTGGCATCCGCGTGGCTGAACCTCATCATGATGGTACGCCCCACTGGCATATGCTGTTTTTTATGCAGCCAGACCAGGCTGATCAGGTACGCGATATCATCCGTGACTATGCCTTGCAGGAAGATCGCCACGAACTGCGAACAGCAAAAGCCCTGAAAGCCCGGTTTCATGCCGAGAAGATTGATCCGGAAAAAGGGTCAGCAACGGGCTATGTGGCGAAATACATATCTAAAAACATTGATGGCTACGCAATGGACGACGAGCTGGATGATGAAAGCAATCGCCCCATGAAAGAAGCCGCGCTGGCGGCCAGTGCATGGGCGGCGCGTTGGCGTGTCCGTCAATTCCAATTTGTGGGCGGTGCGCCCGTGACCGTTTACCGTGAATTGCGTCGCATGGCAGATCATGATGTCGCGATGGGCTTAAGTGTGGAATTTGCCGCTGTGCATGACGCCGCTGATAACGGCGACTGGGCAAATTATATCAATGCGCAGGGTGGCCCGTTTGTGCGTCGTGACGATTTGGTGGCGCGTCTGTGGTATGAAGCAGAGCAGGAAACTAACGCCCACGGTGAGGAAGTGATCCGCATTAAGGGGGTTTTCTCTCCGTCTGTGGGCATGGATACACCTATCTTAACCCGTCTGAAAAGCTGGAAGATTGTGCCGAAGTTGGCCGAAGAGTCAGCGGAGGCGGGTTTTAGCGGTGCGCCCGCACCGCCTAGGAGTTCTGTCAATAACTGTACGGAGGCACGAAGTACGATTACCAAAGACATCGCATCCAGTGATCTTTGTCTGGAGGAATTCCAGCGTAGTTGGTATCAAATGAATGAGCGCGAAAAGATAGAACGTGTCTATGAATCCGCCAAATTGCAGGGTTTAGCGATGAGTGAGGGTTTAGCACAGGCATTATTGCGGGGGAATAGTTTGTCTATAGAGGGCAAATACTATCGGTTATCTATGTTTGGACATCTTAACGAAACCAAACCGCCGCATACGGAAAGAACAAAAAAGATACTGACAAGGCTCAGTGAAAAATTATGCATCAGTATGAATATTAACGAAATAATTCGAAATCCTAAAGGGCATTATCAGAGTATTTTAAAAGAAATTTCTGGAAATATTGAGTAAGTCACACTATTGATTGTTTCATAAAGAAATTACTTCACTTGTTAATTATTTTTATATATGCTGCGCAAAAATACAACAGTATAGTTTTAAGGGAATATTATGTCGGATTTTTTTTCTGAATCAATTTCACTGGAGCGAATTGATTTGTTATTGCGCTTGGCTACTAAAGGGGAATGTAACCATGATGAGCGTTATCAGGCTCTTATTTGGTGTTCCGAATTGACTACTCAATTAATTAAGCAATTTGATGAAAATGAAACAAAGCCACTCAATAGTGGCTCACGTCTCGACTTAAGCGGCACAGGTCTGCAATAAATCTAATGCCATTT
Source organism: Xenorhabdus beddingii (assembly GCF_002127545.1). Classification (GTDB taxonomy): domain Bacteria; phylum Pseudomonadota; class Gammaproteobacteria; order Enterobacterales; family Enterobacteriaceae; genus Xenorhabdus; species Xenorhabdus beddingii. Next base: position 19,297 of record NZ_MUBK01000036.1, on the reverse strand, counting down.
GGCGCTGTTGCGGATTGAGGTTATTAATCACAGTCTGCAACAGAATATCGCCCGTTTTGGCACTGGGGCTGATGGTGTGTGAAAACGTCAAATTCATCACAAATGTGTGACCACATTCCACATCAGAGCATGAACAATACACATCAGCAATCTGGCGGTGCATCCGGTTGGTTTTGCGGATGACCGACTTAGCGCCACACTCAGGACAGATTATTTTTAATACGCGCATATTCCTCATTCCCAAAGTATCGATTTTCCTCGATTTTACCATTTTCTTGCTCATTCCGCACCCGAACTTACGTTATCTTGCTGAAAACTGAGGTGTAATATTTCGGGGATATCACTGCTGTTTATAGCACCCATGAACATATTTTGAACGGGAATGACTTCATCCTTGCGGTAGGCATCACGGGCTTTTTCCGGATCACCCAAACCGCCGACATTGGTCGGGATAATCCCCGCCAATCCTGCCGGGAATCGGTGGGCGGTCAGCACATCCTGTGAACTGATGCTTTTCACATTGGCAAATTCATCATTGGCGGAAATGTCGCCAACCGGAATAAACTTAATGCCGTCCGGGTCACCATTGGGAATATTCACAAATAAGGTATCAAAGTTACCGATCCCCTTACTTTGTTGCAGTTTCCAGATAATTTCTTCTTCGGTCTCATCGGAGATGTTCGGGTCATTGGTGTAGATGATCCCACCCGTATGGGCGCCATTGTGGTAATAGCGGCGGCGGAAGATGGTCGCTTCCGAGTTGAGTAAGGCCGCATGGATGCCTCCAATATAATCCGGCAAGCCGTAAACTTGTTGCTGTGGGTCATATTGCTTGATGAAAATGACTTCTTCCGGTGAATAAACCAAGGGTTCGCCCTCCTGCAATACGACAAAATCCCCGTCCTTACGGCGGCGCAGGTAAAGCGAGGGCAACACCGCCAGTTTCACCACATCGCCCCAGAAGTTGCGCACTTTCAGGATCGCCACATCGCCGAAAATCAGGAAGTTCATCATGGCCGATTTAAATTGCTCATGCGTCAGCCCGCCGCCGAGGTAATCAGAGGCAATCATATTGTGGCGGGCATAGAGAACGCCGCCATGCTGCCCGTTCATGTTGGTCAGTTGTGCCAGCGCCAGACGGTCAATGGGCAGGGTGTAATGATCATAATCATTGTCATACCAGATTTTCTGGTAATCCGTCATGGTAGTGAGTATCGGTTCCGGTTTACCCAGCGTGATCAGGCTCATTTTCCGTTGATGGTTGCTTGTCTGGGGTGCGTTTGTGGTCTTCCTTAACGTTTTCTTGCTCATCATGCTGCCTTTGAAAATTGATATTTAGAGGTGCGTTTCTTCTCGTAATTGAGCGGTTCATTCATCAGGGCATGGGCGATGGCCCAGAACACGTCAGCGTGTCCGGTTTCCTGCGAACGGTCAGCCACAAAGGTCATTGCGCCGCCTTTGGCCGTGGTGGTGTGCCGGATGGACAGAAATGAAGCCAGAATTTCTTTTTGTTCCTGATCCCATTTAAGGCGTTCTTCACTGACCACATCAATCATCTTCATGACCAACTGATTTTTGCTTTGCTGGCTGTAGTGAATGGCGCGGGTTTGCCGTGGGGCGAAGTCCTGCACCATCTCATAAACCCCGTGACCAATCCCCGTGGTATCAATGCCGATATGGGTAAAGCGATAGCGCTTGAACAGGTCTTCAATCAGTTTGGCCTGATGCTTCCAGTTCATGCCCTGCCAGTAGCATGTTGCCAGTACCCGAAAGGCTTCACCGGCCATCAGGGGCGGAGCGACAATCACAAAAGTACTGGTATCGCCGGAGCGAGCCGGGTCAAAGCCGCCCCAGACTTCACGTTCGCCAAACGGGCGCGGGGCATTGGGGTTGTGATCCTGCCAAAGGTGGGTATCAACGCCGCAATTATCTATCTGGCTGTAGGTAAAGACAGACGCGCCACTGTCAACAAACACGCACATAAACAGCATGTTAAAAGAGTCTTTATTGTATTTGTTGCGCAGTCGGTCAATGCTGGCGAGGTTAAAGCCGCCTTTGATGGCGTCTTCCAGTGTAATGACATAGCGCCACTGACCATCAGGACAATCGCGTCCGCCATCACGCAGCTCACCAAACGTAGGAAAAGCCACATTCTTACGTTTGGCATCGTTGCCGCGCCATTCGTCACCCGTCCAAAGGGAGTATGCCGGATGCGTTTTGGCGCTGGGGGTAGAAAAATAGGTGGTGCGCCAATGGTCATGGGTGGCCATGGCAGAAGCAACTTCATTGAACCGTTTGAAATCCGGTATCCAGAAATATTCATCACAATACAAATGCCCGCTGTAAGACTGGGCGGTGTTCTTGTTGGTCGAAAGAAAACGCAATTCAGCGCCATTACTCAGGCGAATATGTTCCCCGGTTAACGTTATTCCGAAAAGTTGTTCAGCAAAGTTCACGATATAAGAGCGGAATACTTGTGCCTGTGGTTTGGAGGCTGATAAGAAAACTTGCGGTTTACCTGTTAATACCGCGTCTTCAAAGGCTTCAAAGGCAAAATACCATGTCGCCCCGATTTGGCGTGATTTTAAAATATTTCGCACGCTCTTATGCTTGTTGGCGCGTAAATGCTTTTGGTAACCGAACAGGTTATTATCAACAAAGGTCTGGAAGTCCTCTTCCGTCAATGCCGAAATATCATTTTTACGATAACGTTTCTTTTTCGTCGGCTCGCCGTTCCCGGTGGCAACACCATCATTATGACCCGATTGCGCCCGTACCTTAATCTCAGTCAGCTTCTCTTTATGTTTATTTTCCTGCGCCACCAGTTTGACATGATGGGCAATCAGGCGGTCAAGTTCGTCCTGCTCGAGCGCGGTTTTACTGTTGCGTTCACTGAGCAGGGCAACCCGGCGCGTAATCGCTTCCTGCACAGTTTCATGGCTGAGCATATCCGCCCAGTGCCCTTTTTCCGCCCAGTAATAAACGATCCGCCGATTGGGAAGATTGAGTTCACCGGCAATTTCAGCCGGGGTATAGCGGCGCAGATACAGCGACTTCGCCACTTTGATTAATTCATCAGAATATTTCGCCATGTTTCCTTTTCCTGACTATCCTTGATTCCTCAGCCCGCATTATGCAGGGCTAACTTTCTCCTTACGTCCGGCCAACTTCGGTTTAATTCGGTTATGCGTTATATCCGAATTTAGTCGGATTTCACCCCTCGCAGCATTTTTTTGAATCCGCAATACTGTGTCTGAAGCAAACCAAAGGAATGCGATATGTCTCAGTTAATGACGAACTGGATATGTATTGCCATGGAGGGCGACACGGTTGATGGCCGGGTGATGGAGCCGAAATGGATTCTGGATGCGGCAGAACTTTATGATCCTCAACTGTATACCGCCCTGATTTGGCCGGAACACGAACGTTGGACGGGAACAATGGGCGAAGTGCTCGCTGTTAAAGCTGAACGGGGCGATGACGGATTATTGCGCTTATATGCCCAATTGCGACCCAATCACCGTTTGTTGGATGCCAATCGGGACGGGCAACTGCTGTTTACCTCAGTGGAATTTACGATAGACGGTAACTTTCGTGGCACCGGCAAAACCTATCTGGAAGGGCTGGCAGTGACGAGTTCGCCAGCCAGTGTGGGCACCACACGCCTACAGTTTAGTAAAAAGAAAAAATCTCATCGGTCAGGCGTGTATAAGCCACTGGTGATTGATGAAGTCAGGGAATTTAAACAAAAGGGAACAAAAATGGCTAAAAGCACTAAAAAGACATGGCGTAGTCGCTTCGGTATTGAAGAGCCGGAAGAAACCCCCGCCGAAACCACGGGTGACGATGCTTTGCAGGCTATCGCTGAGGCGTTGGCAGAGATGGATAATCGAATGACAGCAATCGAAAGCCAGTTGGCATCCACTGAGCAGGTCGTGGAAGAAGTTCAGGAAGATGTCGAAACGGTGAAAGAGGTGGTTGATACCGAAGCGTTCGCCCGACTGCGCGATAACCTGCCAAAGATTTTGAAAAATTTCGGTAAGTTGGAGGGTATTGCAACCCCATTGCCGTCTAAAAATCCGAAAGGCAACAAAAACAAGAGTTTTAATTATCTGTGATCCCTCTGATGGGAACAAGCAAAGGGAAGAGCTATGCAATTGAATAATCGGGCACGGGCATTTTTGCAGCAATATTCTGCGGGATTGGCTGAAGCCTACGGGGTGACGGATACCTCGCGCTACTTTGCGCTGACTGACCCGAAAGAAACCGCCTTACGCAGTGCGCTGCTGGAGTCCGTCGAGTTCCTGAGCATGATCACCTGTGCGGATGTGGATCACCTGTCCGGTCAGGTGGTGTCCGTGGGCAATCCCGGACTGTTTACGGGACGCAAGAAAGATGGCCGCTTTATGCGTCAGACGGGCGTTGATGGCAATGAATATAAATTGGTGGAAACCGATTCCGGCGCCGCGCTGAAATGGGACTTGCTGTCCATCTGGGCGAACTCCGGCAGTGAAGAAGAATTCTTCCAGCGGATGCAGGCGTTTACCAATGAATCGTTTGCGCTGGATATGCTGCGTGTCGGCTTTAACGGCCAGCGGGTGGCAGATTCAACTGACCCGGACGCGAACCCGAACGGGGAAGATGTTAACAAAGGCTGGCATCAAATCGCCAAAGACTGGAATGACGGCAAACAGGTGATCACTTCCCCGGTGAAACTGGATGAACACGGTGACTTTAAGTCACTGGATGCGATGGCGTCAGACCTGATTAACACCTGCATTCCGCAGCAATTCCGCCATGATCCGCGTTTGGTGGTACTGGTCGGGGCGGATTTGGTGGCGGCGGAACAATACCGGCTTTATCAGGCGGCCGATAAACCGACCGAAAAGATCGCGGCACAAATGCTGGGCAGCTCTATCGCCGGACGTCCGGCGATGATCCCGCCGTTTATGCCGGGCAAGCGCATGACGGTGACCATGTTGCCGAACCTGCAAATCCTGACCCAGCGCAACACCCGTCAGCGCAAGGCGGAGTTTATCGATGATCGCAAGCAGTTCGAAAACAAATACCTGCGCAATGAGGGTTACGCGATTGAAACGCCGGAGTTGTACGCGGCCTACGATGAAAGTGCCGTGACCATTGGCACGGTGGCTGAACCGGCTGAAAAACTGGGTAAAGACTGATGTTGTCACCTGCTCAACGGCACCGGGCAGCGGTGGAACTGCGCCAGAAGCTGGCGCGGCAACAAGCGGTTGCCCTTGCCGATGGTGCGAGTATGCATCTGCAAGCCCGCGCCATTGAGCAGGACGTCAAGCGGTTGCGCCAGTTAACACTGACAGCGGAACGGGTCGAGATGAAACGGCAGGAACTGTTACCCAACTACCTGCCCACGGCACAGCGCTATCTGGATGAGGGCGAGGTGTACCGCAACCCGATTTTTGCCCACTGCGTGATTTGGTTATTTGATATCGGGGAGTTTGATAAGGGACTGGACTGGGCGGATATCGCCATCGCACAAGGACAGCTCACCCCCGATAACTTTCGCAGTGGCTTCCCGGCGTTCGTGGCCGACACCGTTTTACTCTGGGCACAGGCGGAAGCCGAAGCGGGCAACCCCGTCGAACCCTATTTTTCAAGGACATTTCAGAATGTCACTGAAAAATGGCAAGTACACGAGAAAATCAAGGCCAAATACTACAAGTTTGCTGCCCTGAACCTATTGAAAGGGGATAACAGCGAAATTAAGGCCAGTTCGGTGGACAGGCTGGAGGTGCTGGAGCAGGTCGATGGTTGGCTGGCGAAAGCCCACCAATGCAACCCGAAATCCGGGGTGAAAACCTATCGGCAACGGATTGCCGCCCGCATACGGGCACTGGCTATTGGGCAATAACGACTACCGCAAGCCGGAGCGGGCGCGGTGGAGGCAGGGCACTGTGTGCTGATGGCCGTGGAAACCGGACAGCCCGCTTTTTTTTCAGGGAGAGAGAGGCACGATGTTTAATGGCAACACCGTGGATTACCGGGATGCCCCGCTGACCAATGATGGCTTCTGGCCGGATTTGAATTTGCGGGAATTTCAGGCCAATCGCAAGCTGCCGGCTGAGCTGGATAACGACATGCTTGCCAATGCCTTGCTGGCAACGGTGGCAGAGATCAATCTTGATTTGAAGCGCCTGAAATCGCGTCTGGAGGCCAGAGGCTACCCGACAGCGGCCGATGTGCCGGGTATTTCCATCAATGGCAATAACGTCCTGGTCAGCCAGTATAAAAAGGCGGTCTATGCGCGGGCAAAGGCGGATTTGTTGGGGGAATACACAACCTTGGTCAGCCGTGCCCCCAATCCGGGACAGGAAAGCCCGGAAGTGCGCAAAAGATTGCTGGCCGAAGCCGCCGTCGTGCTGCGCAACATGAAAGGGCATGGACGCACAACGGTACGTTTGATATGAGCAAGTTACAGAAATTAACCGCGTTCTTACGGGAAAACCTGCCGGAACGCCTGTGCGAGACGGAATTTAGCAGTGAAATGGATGAAATCCGCTTTATTCCGGCGCAACGGGATTTAGGGCTGGGGCAATACCAGATGTTTGTCCAGCAATATGAGGCGGTGATTGCGTGGGGGCGTTTTCCTTACCGGGAATGTGATCCGCGTAATATCCCCTTGCTGATTGATAGCTGGTTAACGGCGCAGGGGAATGGCTGGGGTGATGCCAATGTCGAGCAGGAGCAGCCCACGTTAACGGTAGAAGTTGATGGCGAGACGGCGGTTGTGGTGGTGTCGTTGTCACTGGCCGAGCCTGTGGTGATCCGCGAAGACCCGCAAGGCATGATCCCGTTTGATGGCAAGCGCTGGTCATTGGCCGAGACTGAAATCTGGTTTGCTGAACAAGGCGCGGTGCATAGCGTGGATGAAACGGGTGCCCATATCGGGCAACGGCCATGATCCACGGCCAGCTAAACCGCAGCCAGCTTAAGAAATTGCAGGATGCATTGCGTGACCTTGATTTGCCCGAGAAAAAGCGCCAGCGCCTGTTATGGCGCATTGCAAAATACGGGTTGATTGATGCGGCAAAACGCAATGTGCGCAATCAGCGATCGCCGGAGGGGGAAAGCTGGACGGCCAGAAAAAGTCCGTGGCGCAAGAAGATGCTCAGGAATATGCCGAAACTGCTGCATATCCGGGAAATGCCGGAAATCGACGCGGTGCGCGTTTACCTGCAAGGCGGAAGTTACCGCAACGGCAAGCAGCCAGTGCCTGCGGGGGTTGTGGGATATGCCCAGCAACACGGGATGCGTTTTCAGGTCGGTCGGCAGCAGGTGCAAAAGAACGTTGACCGGGAGCGCATGGCGACCATCAAGCAGGCCAAAAAGCTGCGTGAATTGGGTTATAAGGTCAGAAAGGGCAAGCGTTGGCGTAAGCCCCCGATAAAGGAAATGACCGCCAACATGAAATTTATTCAGGCGGGGACATTGATCCGCGAACTCAGCGGCGAGGTGGCTAAAAGCACATGGACGATTGAAGTGCCTGCCAGAGCGTTCTTGGGCATGAATGATGAAGAATTCAGTAAAGCGCTGGCTCGCCAGCTACAAGGGATTGGATACGGCGCAGGGTAAGCGCCTTAATAAAGGACGAAATTATGTGGCCACATGTACAGGTTAATCAGGTTAACCAACTGCAAGGCGAAACAAAGGACATTGAGCGGGTATTGCTCTTCGTTGGCACAGGGAAAACCAACGTGGGCAAAACCCTCGCCGTGAATACCCAGACGGACTTTGATGCTGTCTTGGGCACGGCGCAGACCGCCCTGAAACGCCACGTTCAGGCGGCGATGACCAACGCCGGGCAAAACTGGTCAGGGTACGTGCATATCCTGCCCGAACAGGCGGACGAACGGGCATTCGTGGAGGCCGTTATTGCAGCGCAGCCCGTTGCCAGTGTTGAGGGTTATGTGCTGACGGTCGGTGCCACCAAAGCGGTGATCAAGGCGGCGCAAACCCTGCGTGCCAATACCATTGCGAAATTTGGCCGCTGGCAATGGGCTATTCTGGCGGTGGATGCCCCCCAATCCAAGGAGCCGTGGGCCGATTACGTCACCCGCTTGGCCGAGCTGCAAAAGGGGGAGGCCGTGGCTTCGGTGCAACTGGTGCCGTGTCTGTGGGGTAATGAGGCGGGTGTACTGGCCGGGCGTTTGTGCAATCGTGCCGTCACCGTGGCAGACAGCCCTGCACGGGTACAGACCGGCGCACTGATGGATTTGGGCGCGACCGACTTCCCGAAAGACGGCACCGGACAGCCGATTGATCTGGCGACCTTGCAGGCACTGGAAAAACTGCGTTTCAGTGTGCCGATGTGGTATCCCGATTATGACGGCCTGTATTGGTCAGATGGCCGTACACTGGACGTGGAAGGGGGCGATTACCAGAGCATCGAAAATTTGCGGATTGTCGATAAAGTGGCACGGCGTGTGCGTTTGCAGGCCATCGCCAAAATTGCCGATCGCAGCCTGAACAGTACACCGGGCAGCATCGCCACGCATCAGGCATACTTCGCCCGTACCTTACGTGAAATGTCACGTAGTACCGAAATTAACGGGGTGACCTTTCCGGGGGAAGTGAAATCCCCGAAAGACGGTGATGTGGTCATTACATGGCGCAATAAAAACACGGTGGAAATTTATATCACGATCCGCACTTACGAATGCCCGAAAGGTATTTCTGTCAGTTTGTTGCTGGATAGCAGTCTGGAGAAAAGCGCATGAGTCAACGTATCTCAGGCCAGTCGATTGATTTTAATATGGACGGCTCCCTTGTTCATGCGGAAAAGGTCAATTTATCCATTACGGATAACACCGCCGCCGCCCAGACGCAGGGCGTACCGGACGGCTATATTGCCGGGGATGTGGCGGCGGAGGGGGAAATTGAACTCAGTACCAAGTACTTGGACATCGTCACCGCCAAAGCACGCGCGGCGGGTTCATGGCGGGGCATTCAGCCCGTTGATCTGATGTGGTATGCCAAAGCGGGCAACGAAGAGATGAAAGTCGAGGCTTACGGCTGCAAGCTGATTGTCAGCGACATTCTGGACGTTGATCCGAAAGGTGGCAGCATCATGACCCACAAAGTGAAGTTTGTGGTGACCAGCCCGGACTTTGTGCGCATTAATGGCATTCCTTATCTGGAAGCAGAACTGACACAAAGCCTGATTGGGTAAGGATGGGGGTTCATGGAAGAACACGAAAAAACCTTTGTCACGCTGGTGCTATTGGGGGCACTGATTGCGTTGGGTAAAATGCTGACCGGTAACGAACCTATCACCTTACGGCTGTTTATCGGCCGTATCATTCTGGGTTCAGCCGTGTCAGTGATGGCGGGAGCGTTGCTGATTTGGTGGCCGGGCATCAGCCCGATCGCGGTCACCGGGATTGGCAGTGCACTAGGCATTGCCGGCTATCAGTTAATTGAGGTCTGGTTACGCAAGCGCGGCAGCGCATTGCTGACAGGGAAGTTAAAGAAATGACACTGAGTGAAAAACAACAGCTTTTTTCTGTCCTGATCGCACAATTGATCTTATGGGCAGACGAACGCGGCTACCGCGTGACATTGGGCGAAGCCTATCGCACACCGGAACAGGCCGCGCTGAATGCCCGGAAAGGGACAGGGATTGCCAACAGCCTGCATACCCAGCGTCTGGCGCTGGATCTCAACCTGTTTATCCAGGGCGAGTACCAGACAAACAGTCAGGCGTATCTGCCCTTGGGGGAATATTGGGAGACGCTGGGCGGAACGTGGGGCGGGCGCTTTTCCCGTCCGGATGGCAATCATTTTTCACTGGCGCATAACGGGGTGAAATGATGCCCAGGGCACGGACGCTGTATTTTTTCCTTGTGGCACTGGCGTTCTGTGCCGGCTGGCGCGTCAATCACTATTACCGCGACAGTCTGGAGCTGAACATCACACGGGCAGCGGCGGAAACCGGGGAGAAAATCCGCCGGGAACTGCACGCCCTTTCCAGTGCTTCCGCCCGCCAGTTAGAAACCAAATTAGAGGGGATCGCCCATGCCGCCCCGCGAGAAATTCGTACTGAGGTGGTTAAGCCTGTCTTTACTGCTGTGTGCGTTAGCCCTGAGTTTGTCAGGATGTACAACGAGACCACCGACAGTATCGAACGTACCTTATCAGGAAAACCTGCTGACAAAATGTCAGGACAGGTTACCGAAACTGGCCGGAACGACCGGCAATAATCTGGCGAATATAATCATTGATTATGCGGCTTTATATGGTCATTGCGCCGCCCGGCATAATCAATTAGTGGATGAAATTAATCAAAGAAAGGAAATAACCCATGAGCAAAGAAAATAAAATCATTACCTTAATTATCGCTGAAACGGAAATTAAATTTGAACCGAATATGATTGCCTATAACAGCATGATTAATGATATGACACTGGACAATAAAATTGTGCCGATTGTCACTTACCTGCGCCGTGTCGTTCAGCCCGCCTCCAAAGCGGCACTGGATGAATTCCTGCAAATCCCCGGTGCCGCCATGCAGATTGTGGAACGGGTGAATTCAGAATATGCGCCCAAGCTGGAAATTGAAATAAAAAACTAAATGCACGGGTTAAGGCGATTGACAATAGTGTCTTTGAGCAAGCCTTATTATTACGCCGTCATTATTTACCGCATGAAAAAGATAATACGGAAAATTTAGCCCGTGCTATTTGGCTGGATAATCGTTACTGGGAAAATATGCGCATTGCCACGGCAAACGGAATTGCATTAGCGTTCAAGGGTGAATCATGAGTCAGGGGCAATTAGAGTTTACCTTAAGCCTGATTGATAAAATCACACAGCCGCTGGCGAGTGCGAAAGCGGCGGTGTCGGGCTTTGCCCAAACCTCACAGGACGCCTTCGGGAAAATCGCCGTGGGCGGTGCGGGGCTGGCCGCCTCGTTCTGGTCAATCAAGGGCTTCCTTGATCCGGCCATTGAAATGGATGAGGCGCTTAAATCCGCCTCCTTGCAGGGCATTGACAGCACGATGATGGCGAAAGTCGCCAAAGATGCCATGACCTTTAGCTCGCAGTATGGCAAGTCGTCGATTGAGTTTGTGCAGTCGGCAACGGAAATCAATAAGGCGGTTAACGGGCTGTCACAAGGCGACTTGCCCCGGATGACCCAGATTGCCAACACCACAGCCGCCGCCCTGAAATCCAGTGCCGGCGATGCGGCCAGTTACATGGGGAAAATGTTTGCGCAGTTCTCCAGTCAGGCGCAAGCGGTCGGGCACCTCCAGTTTGCCGAACAACTGGCAGGCAAGGCGGTGATCATGTCGAAGACCTTCGGCACCTCCATGACGGACATTGCTGACCTGATGGAGGGCGCCCGCGCCGCCGGGACACAGTTTGGTGTCGGGATTGATGAACAATTGGCGGTGTTGGGTGAACTGCAACGCTCTTTGGGCGGAGAATCCAGTGGTGCCTATGAGTCGTTTATCACCAATGCGGAGGCCAGCGGGAAGAAACTGGGCTTAAGTTTCGTCAATGCGTCCGGCCAGTTGTTATCCATGCCGGACATGCTGGAGAAACTCCAGACCAAATACGGCAAAAGCATTGAGGGCAATCTCAAGGCTCAGGCGGAAATTGAAGAGGCTTTTGGGGATTCCGCCGTGGTGGTCAAACAGCTTTACGGCAATGTCGATGTGCTGCGCAAGAACATGACGGCACTGGGCGCGAACGATGGCATGAAGCGCACCCGCGAAATGGCCGAACTGATGGCGAACCCGTGGGAACGGCTGCATGCGATTTGGGAAAATATCCGCATTGCCATCGGTTCAACCTTGCTGCCGGTGATCGTCCCACTGGTCAACAAGATGGCAAACACCAGTCAAATACTGGTGCGCTGGATGAAGTTATTTCCCAATATCGCCCGCTGGGTCGGTTATATCACGCTGGGCATCCTGAGCTTTGCCGCAGCGGGCGCGGCGGCCAATATTGTGATGGGGGTGTCCCGCTTTATCTGGTCGGGGTTGATCCCGTTATGGAATGCCAGTGCGTTCATGTTTTCCCTGCTAACGGGAAGAATGAATGTGATGTCAACAACCAGTGCCCGGCTAACCAGTATGCTGGCACGGGTGCGTACCTGCCTGATTGTCACCAAGATAGCCTCTTGGGCAGCGGCGGCCGGGTTTACGGCCATGACGTGGCCTGTGTTGGCGATCATTGCGGTGGTTGCTGCCTTGGTGATTGCCGTCATTAAATTCTGGCAACCGATTAAGGCGTTTATCAAAGGGTTTATTCAGGGGTTCAGCAGCGCCGGGAATTCGCTTTCCCCGTTGTCGTCTGTCTTTAATGCAATAGGCTCTGTCATCGGTTTTGTCTGGGAAAGCGTGAAGACCCTGTTTGGCTGGTTTGCCAAGCTATTGGCACCGATACAGTACACTGATGAAGAATTACAGGGTGTAACCGAGGCAGGCAGTTCCTTTGGCCGCATTGTGGCCGGAGCGATCGGTTTGATCATGTTGCCGCTTAATCTGGTGATTAAAGTGGTGGGCATTCTGGCGCAGTTATTTGAGAGCGCATGGCAGTTGATTGGGCAAGGATGGGAAACGCTGTGCAACGGGTTCAGTAATTTTTCACTGGCTGACACACTTTCCGGCATGGCGGACAGTGTCAGCGATCTCTTTAGCGGGTTATGGGATGGGATAAAAACCTCATTTGGTGAAGCGTATAACTGGATTGTTGAGAAATTAAACTACATTCCGGGAATTAACATTGAAACCAAAACCATTGAAGGGAGTGCTTCAACACCTAAGCCCTTCGTGCAACCGTCAATAGATAACCCGCAGGTGGCTTCAAGCATCATCACGGGCGGGAACATGAAAGGTATCGGTAAAGGGGGATTGAACCAGAACCTTAGCCGGAATAGCCAGACATCCATTGATAACAGTCGTCGGATTGAAAATGTCACGTTGAATGTTAAAGGCAACGTCACACCGGAACAACTTACAGAATGGGAACAGGTGGCTTATGGATGAGCCAAGATACATTGATTTATTGATTACGGGCGGCAGTTTCACGCTGAACTCAGGCAATGAACCGCGTTTTTGCCATAACCGCCTTTCCATCGGGCAGGACTGTGTCCATGCCATTATGGAAAGTGGCCTTGCCACCGAACTGGTTGCCGAACGCAGCCCGACACTGCGTGCTGATATCCGCACCCAGATAGAAATTCTGGTCGAAGATGATGACCGGATTATTCCGGGCACGGTCAGCATTAACGAAGAATCGCCGACCCAATTATGGATCACGGCTGAAACTTACGATTTTGGCCGTATCAATGTGAGCGTAGGCAATGGACACTAAACCGACAATTGATTACGAGAAAGTGCTGCGTGACAGCGGGATGCCGACCACGGAAACCGACATCAGCACGGCGTTCGCCAAGGTTGTGGATGAAGCAGGACTCGTCACTAATACCTCGCGCATGTCTCCGTTCTGGCGGCTGATTAATACGATTGTGACGCGCCCGGTAGGGTGGCTCAAGGAGGCATTAATCCATGTCACCCTGAAAAACATGTATCTGGCGACCGCGTCGGGCGCTTGGCTGGATATGTTCGCCTGGGGCGTCAACCTGAAACGCAAGCCTGCCTCCGCTGCACAGGGGGTTATTCGTTTTTACAAAGCGGCGGGGGCATCGGCGGTCACGGTGCCCGCCGGAACGGTGATCCAGACTGAGCGCATCAATGGCGAAATCTATCGGGTCAGCACCACGGAAAGCGTCGTGCTGGCCGATGGGGTTGCCAGTGCCTTGCTGCCTGTGGCTGCAGAAAGTGCAGGCGGGGCATTCAACCTTGCGCCCGGCTATTTTCGACTCCTGCCCGTGGCGGTGTCCGGTATTGAGCGGGTGCAGAATGAAGAAGGCTGGCTGTTAACGCCCGGCGCAGATGCAGAGTCAGACGATGATCTGCGTGACCGTTGCCGCAACCAATATAATCTGGTCGGTAACTATCATACTGATGCGGTGTATCGGGGCATGATTGCCGCTGTGGCAGGCTTGAGCATTGACCGCATCTTCTTCCTGCATGATGCACCCCGTGGGGCTGGCACCGCCAACGCCTATCTGTTATTGGATTCCGGCGTAACCAGCCAGCCTTTTATTGAGGCGGTGAACAATTACATCACCAATCAGGGGCATCACGGGCATGGCGATGATATGCAGTGCCTGCCGATGCCGGAAACGCATCACGCGCTGACCGTGACGCTGTTTGTGGTCAATCTGGCGAACTACAGTCAGGAACAGATAGCGGCACTGAAAACAGATGCCGGCAACCTGATCCGCTGCGCCTTTCGGGAAAATACCGATTATCCGGTGAAGAAAACGTGGCCGTACTCGCGTTTTTCTTTCTCCAACTTGGGGCGGGAGATCCATCGTGAGTTCGGCGAAATTGAATCACTGAGCTTTTCATTGGCGGACATTCTCAGTGAGCTGAGTGTGCCCCGGCTGCAATCGCTGACGGTGGAGGTGAAGAATGTCTGAGTTCCGGGAACGCCTCACCCGGCTGGCGCTGCCGTCATGGATGAACAAGGGGGAACCCGCCAAGCTGTTGGGCGCGGCGCGGGCATTCTGGCTGGGCGTATATGACTGGCTGAAATGGCCGCTGGCGCAACTGGACGCGGAAACCTGTTCCGAAGCGCTGTTGTCGGTGCTGGCCTATCAGCGGGATATCCAGCGCTTTAACGGTGAACCGCTGCCCTTGTTTCGCAAGCGGGTGAAGTACGCCTTTATCAACGCCAGAGACGCGGGCAGCGTGGCCGGGTTTATTGCCATTTTTGATCGCTTGGGGATCGGCTATGTGGAAATCAACGAGCGCCAGCCCGACATTGACTGGGATGTGATTATCCTGCGCCTGAGTGACAGCCAGATAGCGGCCAATCCTGATTTGCTGATGAACATCATCCGTCAGTATGGCCGCACCTGCCGCCGCTACCGTTTTGAAGTGATCGCCAAAAATCAGTTGCTGATGCGGGTTGGCAGCGTGGGCGCAGAGTATTGCACTTACGCTGCTGCCATGCCAACCCAGCCATTATTATTAAAAGTAGGGCATATCGCAGGTGTTGCCGTCTGTGACAGTGCCCGCCTCAAGGAAAGTAACGCACCGAACGTGACCTACGGTGCTTCATTATAAGGAAATAAAGAATGTCCTCCGTCATAACCCTGGACTTTGAAAAATGGAAAGCACAGCAAACCGCCGCAGGCAATCCCGTCGTGTTGGATGAGTTTGTGTTTGCCTATGTGCCGAACCTTGATCCCTCTCAGGCCATTAGCCGCGATGAGAAACTGCCTGCGGCCAATCACATTGTGCATCGTCAGGCGGTGAACAAGACTGGTCTTGCCAGTGAGAACGCCGTGGCCTACAGCGTCACGCTGGGAACCGACGTCGGCCACTTTGATTTTAACTGGATTGGCCTGCTCAATAAGGCTTCTGGCACTATCGGCATGATCACCCATGCCCCCACGCAGAAGAAAATCAAAACCGCCAACGGCTTGCAGGGCAATGTCCTGACCCGCTCTTTCCTGCTGGAGTTTGAGGGTGCCGCCAAAGAGACCGCCATCACTACCACGGCGGAAACGTGGCAGATTGATTTTACTGCGCGTTTAACGGGCATGGATGACATGCAGCGCCTGATTAATACCGACAGCTACGGCGAGGCGGCATTTTTTGGGGATAGCTTTGCGGTGATCCGCAACGGTGATCAATACACGGTAAAAAAAGGGCTGGCCTATGTGGGCGGGCTGCGTGGGGTGTTGGAGTTTGACCAGACCTTGAGCTATATGCGTAATACCCGCGTGTATGCCGATTTTAGTTATCAGGGCAATCTGGTGAGCCAGTGGAAAACCGTGGTGAAAATTACCGTTGCCAATGATCTGAAAAACTATGTTGATGTGGCGGGGTATCCACATTATGTGTTTGCGATTGCCCAAACTGATGGCAATGGTGACATTATGGATTTGCGCAGTCAAGGAACATTAAGCGACCGTGACATTGCCGATATTCAAAAACAGCTTTCTGCTGTTAAAGAAAATATCAATTCCCGATTAGCCAAAAGTCAAAACGGTGCGGATATCGAGAACAAACAGGTTTTTGTTTACAATCTGGGGCTAACGGATACGGTAGACATGGCAGCCAGCGCTATACCGAAATCATCCATTGCACAACATTCGGGTAACTCAGAAAAACTCGTAATGAGTCAGTATGTAACAACCCGGCTCATCAGTGAACGTATAACAAAATCTGACGCAATACTCTTAGCCAATCGTCGGCTCGAAAAATCCCAGAATGGTGCAGATATTCCCGATAAAAAGGTGTTTGTTAAAAATATCGGCTTAGAGAAAACGGTGGAATTAGCGGCCAATGCCATACCTGAATCATCTATTGTGCATAGATCCGGTGATTCACAAGAACTCGTAATGAGCCAGCAGGTAACAACCCGACTGATTAGTGAACGCATGACAAAAGAAGAGGCTGTACTGTTGGCCGTTCCTGTCGGTGGCATATTGATATGGGGAAGTCCGGCCGCTTATCCCAAAAATTACATGCCTGCTTTTGGTCAACAGTTTGACCCCTTTGAAAACCCTGAACTTGTTAAAATATATCCATCTGGACGTTTACCCGATTATCGGGGATATGTCCCTAGGGGATGGGATGAAAAGAGAAAAATAGACTCTGGAAGGGTATTAGGATCATTTCAGGAGGATGCTATCCGGGAAATTACAGGTGTGATACGGACAGGCAGTCGTAAAATTGACGGGTCTCCAGATATAGATAATACAACAGGGGCATTTTCAACCATCAGCACTGGTACCGAAATTGCGGTTTATGGCCGTTCAGAAAGCCCCAACGCCTATACCTACGAGGACAAAGAGTTTAGAGCTTCACATGTTGTGCCTACAGCCCATGAAAATAGGATGAAGAACGTTGCAGTTATTTTTTTAGTAAGGACGCGATAAATGAGTAAATATCAGATGGAATTACCGATTGTAAAATTTAACAAAAAAGGATTTGCGCTATCAGATGGTTGGGTTCAGGTATATCGTGCCAGTGAGTATACCCGCGAATATACGGGGACAGATATTACCGGTGTTTTTGCTACATTTGGTTTACCCGCCGGAGCTTATTTGGATAAACCGGAACCTCCTCCATCTGATAATATGGCAATTTGTAGGGCGGCTGATGGTAAGTCATGGATTCATGTTCCCGACTTCCGGGGACGAATGGCTTATCACACTCAGACACGCCAGCATATTGAGATTAAGAGCATCGGGGAGTTACCGCCTGAGTTGACGTTCTTAGCACCTCAAACGTTGTTTGATCAATGGAATGGCAAACAGTGGGTAACAGATATTGCAGCACAATACCAGTATGAAAGGCAACAAGTGGAAAAATTGCGAACACAATTGCGTCAACAGGCGGAAGCTATTATCACACCATTGCTATATGCGTTAGATACTGAGTTGGCTACTGAAGATGAAAAACAGGCCTTAATTGAGTGGAAAAAATATCTGGTGGCCTTGAGTCGTCTGGATATCTCGGAGCCAATGAGTATCACATGGCCGGAACAACCGAATGTGGCAGCGTAAAACCCTGCAACTGTCCCCGAATTTATCGGGGATCTCCGCCACGATCGTCCCCGTGCACCCGTTTATTTACGGTATCGGGCAGCAAACCGACAGCGGCAGTTACTTAAGCCCAGTCAACGCCATTCATTATCTGTCTCATAAACTGATGGGTGCCGGAAACCTGAACACCGTTGTCTTGATGATCTGCGCCAAAACCCACGATGAATTTATGCAGAACCTGACACAATTTTCATCGGTGTTGCCGCTGCCGGTGTTTGCGCAGGTCACCCGCATGGCAAAAACTGCTGAACGTCTGGCAATCACCAAAATGCAATTGCCTGCGCCACAGGGAGGCGGTTTACCGCTGCCCCAGCCACTGTCAACGGCAACCAGTCGCTTGGCGGTTAATGTGCAATTAATTGAACAGGCCAAAGCACAAGCCAGCGCGGGCAGCAGTTTAGCCGGATTAAAATCCCAGTTAAGCGGATTTACCACCGTCAGGCAGCACGCCTTGCGGCAGGTCACGGATGCCCTGACTGGCACAATGGGGAAATCGGCCAGCGTCTGGACATTCACCGGAACAGGCCACGGCGCCCATCTGGCTGAGCAGATGCGCAAGGGCATCCCGGAGCCGGACGCAGTTTACACATTGGCTACGCTGTTTGTCGGGGATGACATCAGCCCACTAGAAAGGATGCTACACCATGAGCCAGATTATCACCCTCGCCCTTGATGGCGAGGCCATCCCGTTAAAAAGCCTGACCGTGACGCCCTCCATGATGTTTCAGGACAGCGACCAAAGCGGCCAATCTTCCAGCACCGCCGTCGCAGAACAAGGAATCAAGCCGAAAGAATTGCGCATTACGGGCATTATTCCCTTTACCGAACAGAAAACCCTGTCCCGCCTGTTTGCACTGGCGGAAGCCAAAGACAACGGCAACCTGAAACGCTACCGGATCGCCAACCTGACCGCACAGGCCATTAACTTTCGCATTGGCACGTTTACGGGCACGATTGACGCCAGCAAGCTGGACGGCAAGCAGGCATGGCAGGTCACGTTTACCCTCCGGGAACATTTATCGGTGTCTGAAAAACGCGATGCCCGCGCTGCCGGCACTGTTTCGGCCAAGAAACAAACCGGAAAGGGAGGTGCTGCCGCTAAGGAAGAGCCGGAAAAATTAAGCTGGTTTGAACGCAAGGTCTTAAAGCCGATTAATGATCATATAGGGGCGGCCAATGAAACCCCTTAACCGCCTTTACTTATCCGGTGATGAGATCCACTTGGTGGATGCCAATCTTATGCTGGAACTGTCATCGTGCGGCCGGGGCTTTATCACGGCAGAAACTACCACCGATTACACCGGGAAACTGGTGCGCCTCGATGTGGGGTATACCGATTTGCTGCTGCGTTGGTTTACGGGCTATGTGGAACGCTCACAGCCTGCCCAGAACGGTTATCAGCGCCTGTTTGTGCGTGAGCTGGTTGGCATATTTGACCGCCCGTGGTCGTGTTCATTTCAGCACCCGACCCTACGCCAAATTGTGGACTGGTTACAGGAACACAGCGGGCTGACGTTCACCTTACCGGATGCGCCTTACACGGATACCCCCATCCCGCACTATACCCACAATGGCACGGGCTATCAGTTGCTGGCGAATCTGGGGCAGGTCTTTTCGATTGAA
>NZ_MUBK01000035.1 GCF_002127545.1 Xenorhabdus beddingii | reverse complement strand
TTCAATCGAAAAGACCTGCCCCAGATTCGCCAGCAACTGATAGCCCGTGCCATTGTGGGTATAGTGCGGGATGGGGGTATCCGTGTAAGGCGCATCCGGCACCGTGAAGGTCAGCCCGCTATGCGCCTGCAACCAGTCAACCATCTGGCGCAGGGTGGGATGCTGGAACGAGCACGGCCACGGGCGATCAAACACGCCGACCAGCTCACGTACAAACAGACGCTGATAACCGTTCTGGGCAGGCTGTGAGCGTTCCACATAGCCCGTGAACCAGCGCAGCAGCAAATCGGTATACCCCACATCGAGGCGCACCAGTTTTCCGGTGTAATCAGTGGTTGTCTCTGCCGTGATAAAGCCCCGGCCACAGGCTGACAGTTCCAGCATGAGATTGGCATCCACCAAGTGGATCTCATCACCGGATAAGTAAAGGCGGTTAAGGGGTTTCATTGGCCGCCCCTATATGATCATTAATCGGCTTTAAGACCTTGCGTTCAAACCAGCTTAATTTTTCCGGCCCTTCCTTACCTCAGGATCTAAGCGCAAGAACTCCACGGCTTTAAGAAAGGCCGCGATAGGCTCCATCAGGTCCGCGGGGTGAGCGTAGATATTGGCTAATGAACGATCAGACATGGCGCACCTCCTGAACAGGTAAGCGGCCGGCAAAGAACAAAATAAAATCACGGAAAAGGACAGAACGGGCGTTGTGCTCGTCAGATGCAATAGTTGCTATACGGCTGGGGGCTGCGTCTAAATCAGCACGTCTGATGCTCAAGAACACGAATTTGAAGTGAGTTGGGGTAAGGATAGTCGCCATAGTTGCGATCTCCGATAACAGTTTTGAACTGTCACCACCAGAGGTCTCAATCTCTATGAGGGTGGTGACACAGACAAGGTTGAGACTACTGGTGTTATCGGAAACCAGCCAGCCCGAAAGCTGCCTTGAACGCGCCACCATTGAATACATATAGGCGAATTCCGCCTTAAATGGTAGGTGCAGTGGTGCAGTGACACAAAAAAAGACGCTTGGCGCGTCATGTGTCGCCGATAACTGATTCAGGGTCTCAATCCTGACACCAGATTTTTCTGGTGCAGGGTCAATATAGCCAAACTCCACTGGTTATGGATGCTTTTAACTTACTCCATTGGGGGGGCTGGACAGGCAGGGAGTTATTGTCGGGGAAGTGCTAATTCCGTTGAATTGATGGAATTACATTGCTGGTGGGTATTTGAGCAAGCTGCAGATATGCAGCTTGGGGGCAATGTGCGATTATGGCTTGTGGGTTGATACAATTGAGTGCACAAGAATGTAGTTACATGGCCTTGCAATCGCCCCTATTCCATCACGGTTAGGCCAATATCTTTCCTTAAACCATGCTCTAAGATTATGACGTGTCGGGAAATGGACGCAACCAAAATTAGGATCAAAAAAGTCAACACCATAGAAAGTTACTGCTAGCCCAATAGCATGATCTCCATACGCCAAAGCTTCATAACCTTCATGGACAGTGGCTAAGTTTTCTACAATGTTGTCTTCATCATAACGGCTTACATGCCTATGAGATAATCCGTTTTCATTAAGAAATTGCATACCATCCATGCTTTTTGCTTTAAGATTTTCAACTATTTTTATATAACTAGGAAGTTTTATATTTCCTGGGAATAGGTGAGACTTTCCTGATTTGTGCATCTTTACCCAAGCCATTACTAAACCACTACAGGCCCCATTTTGCATAGTCGAAGAGAAATTAAGGGGAAAATTCAGAGTTTGATTGAAGCGAAATACCCAATTTCCTTCAAATTCATCAGCATCTAATAACGGCATTTTTAAATATCCCCCATTCACTATGAGTTTAGTTTGCGTCAAAAAGGTTAAGGGTAAAAATATGTTAAAAACAGGGTATATGGGTTTAGCCTAATGTAAAGGGTTTTAAAAAGAGTTTTAGTAAAAATTCTGAACAGGCTCTATATTCCAGTGAATTAGATCGATTCCGGTAAAACGCCGGAATTAAAACTAACTATTTGATAATTTCGAAATCCTCCATTGGAGGAAGCCGGGCGATATGGGAATTCCCATATCGGCTCAAACTCTGAGTTTCAGGGTATTTTACCCTTATCAATGGGCTATCAGGTCAGGTAAAAGTTTTCCGCGACCCGATGAGCGGGTGGAGCCGTTCGCGCAGGTTATCGGGCAAGGGATAGGCTTTTTACTATGGAGCGCTTAATACTGAACTGTGCTTTTCTGCATAGTTACCGTGGAAGCCATAGATGAGGTCTATTTCTAAAGGTTCGTCTAAAACCTCCAGGCACCCGAGAATAAAACTTTCAGCCACCAGCATTCGCTTTCTGACTTCGCTCTCACTGAGCTTGAACTTTTCACATTTAAAAAATGCACTCAGTTTTGAGCATAGCGTATATAGACGGGCTTACTGACCTAAGCGGGAATTTCCGCTTAGCTCTGCCGACAAATCTGGCGGTAGCTCTTCAAACAGTTACAGTAGGCAAAAGGTATTGCTCATTTCCGAGGAGGGCTTTATCGAAGCGTCGGGACGTGTATACTAGGCGCTGTCCCGCCATTTTACTTAGTATGCATTTTTAGAATAGATATAACTATATAATAAATATAATATTTTATATTTATATATAAGGGACAGCGGGACACATAAAAATACTGTTTATAAATATGAATATACTACCTAAGCCCCTCCTCGGTTAAAAAGCAATCGTAAATATTTTTGGTAGTAGGTTTAGTAGTAAAAGACCAATAGTCAAAACATAAAAGCCATATTTATTAAATAGTTAAATACCCAGATCAAATTCCGCCAGCGCGGCTCTTTTTTCTAAGCACCTCATAATTCCCCCTCTGAGGTGTTTCTATTTGTAACAAAGTGTAATGAGGTGTAACAAAATACACACTTCTTTTGACCTCTTTTAGGTCTGATTTACCCCTCGGATCATTTCCACTAAAACACATATCGAAGAACGGTCACTTGTTGATTTTATTTATTTCCTGCATGGTGCAGTCATTCCGGTTCTCTGCCGGAAATAAGGGATATCAAGAAGTTAAAGAGGACAATTATCCCCTTTAGATAATTGGTTCCTATTGTGGACAGGATGCCGATAACAATTGCCCAGTCGTTTAATGACAGAGCGCCGAGCATTGCAGTGAATGCGCCCCATCCGTAGGCCGTGAGGCTTGTATATTTGTCCATGCGCATAATCCATCCCACTGACGGAGTGACCATTAGGTGAGTTAATAGGAAATACCGATATCGAATGGATATCAAATGGTTAGGTGCCGTCCCGGGCTAGCGACGGCAGATACGCAATGCGTAGCTTTTAGCAGGTATAACCCTGCGGGGTTTTAGATGTTAAATTGTGATCCTGCCATGCTGTCGGCTGGAATATGTAACCCAGCAACCCACCCAACACTTACGCGACAGTTGGCAGCCAGAAAACAAAAAGGCCACACCGAAGTGCAGCCGTGAAATTCGTTATCAATATCCTGTTATCCGTGATGAACGGGGGATGAATCCAATCCCCATCAGTAGTCAACTCTAAGTTGACTACTGACGTGTAGACAAACGCTGACTTCCTGCATTACGTCATGTCCCCGATGATCCATTTCATACATACTACAGTGGTTATTGATGAAGCCCAAATCAACGGAAATTTCGCTCTGCTTCCCTTAATTCCTCTTCTTGTCGCTTTATTATCCAGTAACGACCATTGCAGACCTTTTCTCTGCCTGAAACTTTTCCCTGCTACTAACCTACAGTGCAAGAAATCACCGGCTCAGGCCGATATTTTGCATTTTTGGCGCTGACTGTTCACGGTGAGTGACCAGTTAGGGCAAACCCATCACCAACTAGTCACTAGTTAATTGCCAGCAACCAGCGATCCGTAATGCTATCCCACATTGATCTATTGGTTGCCCTTACCTTAGGAGATGGATGTGCGGACACAATTATTTTCACTGGTTTCTGTTCAAGTAACGGAAAAGCTTTCTCTGCTTTACGACCAACCAACACGACTGTAGAAAGATTTGGTAGAAGTGCCAGCAAATTGGCAAGTTCGGATAAACCTGCTTTATTCTCGGCTGATGTCATCTTAATCGTCCCATTCCACCCGGGGATGGTATTCCATAGCACAGTACGCTTTCGTGGGATGCCTGCAGCGTTCGTAAAATTAAAAATAGCCTCGGCAGTAGCATCATTATTATCCCTTGAGATAAACCCTGAGCCGCCACGTTCCGGAGAGGTTTTTGGGCCTGGTTTTTCAAGTAAAAAAAGGATATCAGCACGCTGCCCGCCATCATGTGGATCAAAATAAGGGAATTGCCAGTCGGGATACTTGATCTTTAACCCTTCAACATACTTAGTAAGCTGTTCAATATGCGGTTCATACAACAAAGCGTTCTTTGCACTTACAGCAGCGGCAAAACGCAAAGATCGCGGGGACGAAAAATTATCAAATTGCATAGGGCACCCAATCAATTAATAATGAAAAATAATATTATTATTTATATTGTCATATAAAAAATAGATAAATCCTGTCACTGACAATTCTTATCAAACTTTCTATTGGCATACGTTTAGGTATACCCAACAAGTCTGAACTCGATTTTTATCAATTATTACAACAAATTAATTGATTTATTCAGATCCCCCAGCTCCACCAAATAAAACAAGGGAGTTACACGAAAGTGTAGCCTTTTTGTTTACCCAATGTCCACGTTGCGTCCAGTCAGAATAAAATGCATTCAGGAGTAAAAAATGCTGAAAAAAGGTATTGTAACCCATGATTATATCAGTGCTTATCCAAATCCCATTAAATTACAGGCCGGAGATATTGTTTCGGTAAGTTATAGTGATCTTGATTATCCTTATTGGATTTGGACGACTAACGCTTTAAATATCTGTGGTTGGGTTCCTCAACACATCTTACATTTTATTCCTCCTGATAAAGCAATCTGTAGTGAAAATTACACTGCTCATGAACTCACTGTTAAAGCGGGAGAATGCCTATATCTGGAAAGAACATTAAACGGTTGGTATTGGGCGCATAAAGACTCAGGAGAAATCGGTTGGATACCGCAAGAGTATATTAAACTTTAAAACGATCACAATGATGAGCGCTGTCTCAGTATGAACCTCAATATTATGATTATATGTTCCTGTTTAATCATATAAATAAAAATACGTTGCCGAGCACAGGAGGCTCACATAATGAAGTTTATGCCTGATTACAATGATATTTCTGAAGCCCATTCCCGTATCAAACCCTATATCAATAAAACCCCGGTTTTCACCTCAACGACTGTCAATGAAATGTTCGCCGCACAGGTCTACTTCAAGTGTGAAAATTACCAAAAAATGGGAGCATTCAAATTTCGTGGCGCCATGAATGCCTTATCCCAATTTAGTGATGAGCAGAAGAAAGCAGGCGTTATTGCGTTTTCATCAGGTAATCATGCACAAGCCATTGCGTTAGCGGCTAAATTATTGAATATCTCCGCGACAATTGTCATGCCTCAGGATGCTCCGCAAGCCAAAGTGACTGCGACCAAAGGTTATGGTGGTAAAGTGATTTTCTACAATAGATATACAGAAGATCGCGAAGAAATAGGTCGTCAATTGGCAGAAAAGCACGGTATGACACTGATTCCACCTTTCGATCACCCACATATTATTGCGGGTCAAGGTACGGCGGCTAAAGAATTGTTTGAAGAAGTCGGTGAATTGGATGCGCTGTTTATCCCCCTCGGCGGCGGCGGTTTACTGTCTGGCTCTGCGCTTTCTGCGGCCCATTTATCGCCAACCTGTCGAGTTTTTGGTGTCGAACCTGCGGCCGGCAATGATGGACAGCAATCGTTTAAAAAAGGTGAAATCATCCATATTGAAACGCCAAAGACGATTGCAGATGGCGCACAAACACAGCATTTGGGGCAGTATACTTTTACTCTCATTCGGCATTTGGTTGCAGACATTCTGACAGCCTCAGATGAAGAACTGATTGATGCTATGCACTTTTTGGCACAGCGAATGAAAACGGTCGTCGAACCTACGGGCTGTTTGGGTTTTGCTGCTGCAAAAGCAATACGAAAACACTTGAAAGGCCAACGTATCGGGATTATTTTAAGTGGAGGAAATATCGATATGAAACTATATGCGCAGTTACTGGCAAATAAAAACCAATAAGCTGTCATTTTTAACCCAATAATACCCAATGGATTTCAAGTTGCAGCCAACAAGCTGCAACTTGAAAAACGACAGACAGAAAAATTATCTCAAACAGGTGATACAATGGAAAAAAATATAATTATTGTTTATGGTTTGTTAGATTATCGAAAAAAATATTTGCTTGATATGAATGAAACTCAAGGCACTGATATTTATATCACCATGGATGACTTATTCGATAGTTCAAATATAATAGGAGTTAATTCATGCAGAGAGAACCTTACTATAATTACTAATTTTTTAATGAATAATGGAAAATCAGGATTTCTTAGAGAAGAAGATAAAAATCCCTTTGTTAATGATTTTTATCAGATGGTGAGAAATAGATTTTCAGAAGGAAATGAGGCCGTTTCAAAAACAATTAAAAAAAAGATAGACATAGATACAGTAAAATATTTATTACATAGTATCAGTGTTTTTTTCAGCGTACATTTAAATCAACCAAAGCAACTAAATCAACTCTCACTCAGTGCCACTTTAAATAGGAGAAAAGAAAATATAAGTAAGTCAGGAAACAGGAAAGAATATAAAGATTATAGAGCTGGATTTCTCACAAAAAACATGGAATATAACAAGTGCCGACATTTATATTCTAATGAAATATTAAAGAATAAGAAATATGACAAACGTTCTGGAGAAGGTTTTATTTCTCAATCTCGTTATGGTAATCATGACATTTTTAACCGGAATTATACCTCTGATATTTTTGACTCATTTGTTGAGAGTGACAAAAAAGGATTTGAGAAAATATCAAAATATATAGATTATAAAAATGAGCACTATAAGACAGCGACAAACGAAGATAAGGAAATGTTCAGTCACTGTGATTTAATAGGAAAATGTTTCTCTAGAGCTTTTATACGAAAATTAAGTAAAAAATCAATCGATTGGGCCGAGCAAGAAGCAAGTGATATAAAATCTCCGATAAAGAAAATCATCTTTTATATAGAGGATAACGCCCCCCCTGGATCTCTTGGAATTTATAATATGAATGTAGAAAACTTTCATCATAGATGGCGAAATAGCAACCCTTCTGATATTGGAAACCTTAAAAATCTCTTTCCGATCACTTACTCTGAGCTAAAATACGCTATCGAACTTATGCAAAGAAAACCCAATCACCATATCGAATTGGTTTCTGTGAATAAATCGAAGAAATCGAATAAATTTTCTTATGCACAAAAAATTTTCAATGATCTTTAATTCATGATGAATGGTAAAAAATGACTGCCCCCCTTTAATGACAGGCGAACGTTCAGACGCTCACCTGTCATTAAAAACCAGCCACAACGCAAAACTGAATTTTGTGGGTTCTCAAGATTCATAAGCCTCCTTTCCTGCCTGTTCTCGCTTCAATCTCCGCCATAACGTCGTGCGGCTAATTCCCAAATATTGGGCGGCAGCCCGTCGGTTACCTGAAAAGCTCGCGACAATATCATGCGCTGAAGGCACGCTTGCAATAAAAGAAGATGACTCAATCTGCGTGGTTTTCAGGCTGTTGTTGAGAGCACTGATATCAATCCGGCACTCTGGTGAAAGTGATAACATCAGCGCGGGTGTCAACGTTTGTTCAGGATGGGCACTTAAATACAGTGCTATCCGTTCCATCAAGTTGCGCAGTTCACGCACATTTCCCGGCCAATGATAGGACTGCAAGGCTTTATCACACGCAGCAAGCTCCCGTATTCTTGATGATGAAACTGATAAATTAAGTGCTGCAAATGCCCGTTGTAAGTATTCCATCGCCAGCAAACCAATATCGCTTCCCCTTTCCCGCAAAGCGGGGACGTTGATCCTCAAGACACTCAAACGGTAGAACAAGTCTGCCCGAAAACGCCCTTCTTTCACCCATGCATCCAAATCGCAATGCGTGGCACAAATGATGCGTACATCAACCGCAATGGGGCGATACCCTCCTACCCTGACCACAGATTTCTCTTCCAATACCCTTAATAACCGCGTTTGCAGCGGCAATGGCATTTCACCAATTTCATCCAGAAATAACGTTCCCCTATGTGCAACTTCAAACAATCCGGCTCGTCCGCCACGCCGGGAACCGGTGAAAGCCCCTTCTTCATAGCCAAACAGTTCAGCTTCCAGCAAAGATTCTGCAATTGCGCCACAGTTCACGGCCACAAATGGCCGTGACTGCTTGCCGGCCAGCCCATAACGCACGGTATATTCGTGATGAATGGCCTGAGCCACCAGCTCCTTTCCCGTTCCACTTTCTCCCTGAATCAGAACCGTAGCGGCCGAGCGGGAATACAACATAATCGTATTACGCACATGTTCCACCACCGCAGAATTCCCCCGAATATCACTGATCGTATGACGAGTACGTAACTTATCTTCCGTAGGATAAGGCGAAATCACCGCCTGATTTAGTCGGGTCATTTTGGCCATTTCCAGTGCATCTTGAAATGCCAGCCGGATGGAATCAGCAGAATAGAGGAAAATCCCCACCAGCCCCGATTCATAAGCAAGATCGGTAATCAACCCTGCCCCAACAATGACTTTGATTCCCATCGCTTTCAACGCATTTACCTGTTCTCTGGCGTCTTCTTCCGTCACATAGCTGCGTTGCTCAATGCGCAAATTGAAACTCTGTTGAAATTCTTCCAATACAGGCAGGGGATTTTGATAGGTAATGACGCCAATTCGGGAACTGATTTGCCGGGCACGCGCCAACGCCCGCATAAAATCAAATCCGCTGGCTTTCGCAATAATAACCGGTACGGATAAACGATTTTTCAAATATGCCCCATTAGATCCCGCACAAATCACGGCATCACAATGTTCTGTTTCCAGACGCTTGCGAATATGTTGCACTGCACGCTCAAAACCAAGCTGAATCGGGGTGATATCAGCCTGATGATCAAATTCTGGCGTAATATCGCGAAAAAGGTCGAAAAGCCGGGAAACGGAGACTGTCCAAATCACAGGCTTACCGTTGTCACGCTCATCGACATGTATTGGCGCCATACTTCCCCCTTGCTCTTTTTCAATGAATGCAGACCCACTTTTCAATGAATGCAGACCCACAATGTCCTCTAAATGTTTCATCATCCAAACATGAAACAAAAATGAAACATCAATGATTCAAAATGAAACAGGCACATATTATCATCCATAGCTCACGGATAACCACACCATCAATTAAAAACAGCATATCTAATTAATTTAAAATGAAAAAACAACATCGTCATGATGTTACTTACTGATATTAAACCTGATTTTTAATCTTTGGCATTAACCTTGCTTAAACCATAGAGGAATACAAATTAGTTTCATTTTAGTAACAGTGAGGTTATCTATGGCATTTTCTTCTGCAGGTTTAGCTTTTCGTCACGCAATAAAAGCCGAATCTCCGTTACAAGTGGTCGGAACCATCAATGCAAACCATGCATTGCTGGCGAAACAAGCAGGCTACAAGGCGATTTATCTTTCAGGCGGGGGGGTTTCAGCAGGCTCCTTAGGATTACCTGATTTAGGTATCTCTACGCTGGATGATGTCTTGACTGATATCCGCCGCATCACAGATGTGTGTGATTTACCGCTACTGGTGGATGCGGATATCGGGTTCGGTTCCTCAGCATTCAACGTTGCCCGCTCCGTTCGTTCTATTATTAAAGCAGGTGCGGCGGGTATCCATATTGAAGATCAGGTCGGTGCTAAACGTTGTGGCCATCGCCCGAATAAAGAAATTGTCGCCAAAGAAGAGATGGTAGACCGCATTAAGGCGGCTGTTGACGCCCGCACCGACGCGAATTTCGTCATTATGGCGCGCACTGATGCACTCGCGGTGGAAGGGTTGGATGCGGCGCTGGAAAGGGCGGCGGCTTATATCGAGGCGGGCGCAGATATGCTGTTTCCTGAAGCGATTACAGAACTGCATATGTATCAGGCATTCTCATCCAGAACTCAGGTGCCCATTTTAGCGAATATTACTGAATTCGGGGCGACGCCGCTTTTTACCATCGAAGAGTTGGGCAGCGTGGATGTTGCCATCGCCCTCTATCCACTATCGGCATTCCGGGCCATGAATAAAGCTGCCGAGCAGGTCTATACCGCTTTGCGCCGCGATGGCACACAAAAAAACGTCATCGACATGATGCAAACCCGTAATGAACTTTATGAAAGCATCAACTACTACGCTTTTGAACGAAAACTGGATGCCTTGTTTTCCCAGAAAAAATAGCAAAGGTGGAACTCATGAATCAACAGAAGACAACAGCGGGATCGCCTGAATCTACCCCGTTTAAATCGAAAAAATCCGTTGCCCTCTCCGGCATTACGGCAGGCAATACCGCACTTTGTACCGTGGGGAAAAACGGTAACGATTTGCACTACCGTGGCTATGATATTCTCGATTTGGCTGCCCATTGTGAATTTGAAGAAATCGCCTATCTGCTTATCCACGATAAACTGCCTTCCCGCGCAGAATTGACCTCTTATAAAGCCAAACTGAAAGCCCTGCGTGGCCTGCCCAGTAGCGTTAAAGCTGCATTGGAAGCGCTGCCGGCAGTGGCTCACCCAATGGATGTGATGCGCACGGGGGTTTCTGTTCTGGGTTGTACCCTGCCAGAAAAAGAAGATCATAACCTCGCGGGTGCCCGTGATATCGCCGATCGCTTGCTGGCATCCCTCAACTCAATACTGCTTTATTGGTATCACTACAGCCATAATGGGCGCCGCATTGAAGTTGAAACCGATGATGATTCCATTGGCGGGCATTTCCTCCATCTTCTGCATGGTAAAAAGCCGCGTGGATCATGGGAAAAAGCCATGCATATCTCCTTAATCCTGTATGCCGAGCATGAATTTAATGCTTCTACTTTTACCAGCCGTGTGATTGCCGGCACCGGATCAGATATTTATTCGGCCATTATCGGGGGCATTGGTGCCCTGCGCGGGCCAAAACATGGCGGAGCCAATGAGGTTTCCTTCGAAATCCAGCAGCGTTATGACACACCAGAGCAGGCTGAGGCCGATATCCTTTCCCGTCTGGAGAGAAAAGAGGTCATCATCGGTTTTGGTCATCCGGTTTATACCGTCTCCGATCCCCGCCATAAAGTGATTAAAGCGATTGCCCTGCAACTTTCCCAAGAAGCAGGTACGACCCAAATGTATGACATTGCAGACCGGATCGCATCGGTCATGTGGGATAACAAGGAGATGTTCCCGAATCTTGATTGGTTCTCTGCGGTGTCCTATCACATGATGGGCGTTCCGACGGCCATGTTTACGCCACTATTTGTTATTGCCCGGACATCTGGTTGGGCGGCTCACATTATTGAACAACGCATTGACAACAAAATCATCCGTCCTTCGGCTAATTATACCGGGCCTGAGAATTTGACATTTATACCCATTGATCAACGTAACTAACTCAATTTATATACACAATTTAAGGATTAATTATGTCTACCTCTGTGGTTAACAACCGTCCTGATTATGATCAGGTGATTGTGGATATTGTGGATTATGTCATGGACTACATCGTCACATCCCCCATTGCTTACGCTACAGCCCATCACTGCCTGATAGACACCTTGGGCTGTGGATTGGAAGCGCTGGAATATCCTGCCTGTACAAAACTATTGGGGCCAATAGTACCGGGCACCATTGTGCCTCATGGTGCCCGCGTACCGGGAACGCAATTCCAGCTCGATCCCGTTCAGGCTGCATTCAATATCGGTGCCATGATCCGCTGGCTGGATTTTAATGACACCTGGCTGGCGGCCGAATGGGGGCATCCCTCTGACAATCTTGGGGGTATTCTTGCCACTGCCGACTGGTTATCCAGAAATGCAGTAGCCCAGGGGGAAAAACCTCTCACTATGTGGGATGTGCTGACCGCCATGATTAAAGCGCACGAAATTCAAGGCTGTCTGGCATTGGAAAATGCTTTCAATAAAGTCGGGCTGGATCATGTGGTTCTGGTCAAAGTTGCCTCCACTGCCGTGGTCGCCCAAATGTTGGGACTGACTCGTGAGGAAATATTAAGTGCCGTTTCATTGGCCTGGGTTGACGGGCAGTCCCTGAGAACTTATCGCCATGCGCCCAACACCGGCTCCCGCAAATCCTGGGCGGCGGGGGATGCCACTTCTCGCGCGGTGCGTCTGGCACTGATGGCGCAAAAAGGGGAAATGGGATATCCCTCCGCATTAACGGCAGAAACATGGGGATTTTACGATGTTCTGTTCAAGGGTCAGCCATTCAAATTCCAGCGCCCCTATGGTTGTTATGTGATGGAAAATGTGCTGTTTAAGATCTCTTTCCCCGCAGAATTTCACTCACAGACCGCCGTAGAAGCCGCAATCAACCTGCATCAACAACTGAAAGAACGCGGTAAATGTGTCGAAGATATCGCCCACATCACTATCCGTACTCATGAAGCCTGTATCAGAATCATCGATAAACAAGGCCCATTGAACAATCCGGCAGACCGGGATCACTGCATTCAATACATGGTGGCCATCCCACTGATTTTTGGCCGTCTGACTGCGGCAGATTATGAGGATAATATCGCAGCCGACCCCCGTATTGATGCGTTGAGGGATAAAATAATCTGTGTCGAAGACCCTGATTTCACCCGTGATTATCATGATCCAGAAAAACGTTCTATTGCCAATGCGCTGACTCTGGTATTTACCGATGGGACTCAGCTTGATGAAGTAAAAGTCGAATTCCCGATTGGACATGCCCGCCGCCGCAAAGCGGGAATTCCGCTACTCGAAGAAAAGTTCAAAACCAATCTGGCGCGTCAATTTCCTGAAGAGCAGCAACAAAAAATCCTGGCGCTCTCTCTTGACCTTATGTCATTGAGAGATATTCCCGTGAATGAATACCTCGATTTGTACGTTATATAAGTCCAGATATCCCAATATATCCAATAGATTTCGAGTTGCATCACAACTCATAAAACAGCAGCTTGGCAGGATATATATACATCGGCGGCTCTGACGCCAAGAGCCGCTCCTCATCTGCATAGCGCGAGGAGAAATTATGTCATTCCAAGATTTCTATCAGCTTTCGATTGATGACCCCCATACCTTTTGGGCAGAACAAGCCAAACGGATACACTGGCAACAGCCTTTTGAACAAGTTCTCGATCATAGCCATCCCCCCTTTGCCCGTTGGTTTTGCGGGGGAAAAACCAATCTCTGCTACAA
Source organism: Xenorhabdus beddingii (assembly GCF_002127545.1). Classification (GTDB taxonomy): domain Bacteria; phylum Pseudomonadota; class Gammaproteobacteria; order Enterobacterales; family Enterobacteriaceae; genus Xenorhabdus; species Xenorhabdus beddingii. The sequence continues at coordinate 14,714 of NZ_MUBK01000035.1, read as the reverse complement.
CGCATTGGATCGCTGGCTGGAAAGCCAACCCGATGCCAAGGCGCTGATTGCCATTTCAACGGAAACAAACAGTGAACGTGTTTTCACCTATAAAGAATTACATCAGGAAGTCAACCAGACTGCCGCCATGATGCTGTCACTCGGCGTCAAAAAAGGCGATCGGGTTGTTGTTTACATGCCAATGGTGGCCGAAGCGCTATTTATTTTGCTGGCCTGTGCCCGCATCGGTGCAATCCATTCGGTAGTGTTTGGCGGCTTTGCTTCCCATAGTCTCGCCACCCGGCTGGATAATGCAGAGCCGGTTCTGGTCGTCTCTGCGGATGCAGGTTCACGCGGGGGCAAAATCGTCCCCTACAAACCGCTGTTGGATGAAGCTATCGGGTTAGCTAACCATACGCCACGTCATGTACTCATGATGAATCGTGGACTGGCTGACACCCATTGGGTGGAAGATAGAGATGTGGATTTCGCCACATTACGGCAAAAACACCTTGGTGCAAAAGTCCCCGTGACCTGGCTTGAATCCAATGAAACCTCCTGTGTGCTCTATACTTCCGGTACAACGGGAACGCCCAAAGGCGTACAGCGGGATGTTGGCGGTTATGCCGTGGCATTGGCAACATCAATGGACATTATTTTTGGGGGAAAAGCAGGGGGCGTTTTCTTTTGTACATCAGATATTGGCTGGGTCGTCGGGCATTCCTATATTATCTACGCCCCGCTGATCGCAGGCATGGCAACCGTCATGTATGAAGGATTACCGATACGCCCTGATGCCAGTATTTGGTGGCAAATTGTCGAAAGACACCACGTCACCAGAATGTTTTCTGCTCCCACGGCAATCCGTGTCCTGAAAAAATATCCGACAGACTGCATTGCCAAATATGATATTTCATCTCTGGAAACCCTCTATTTGGCGGGTGAACCCTTGGATGAACATACTGCCCGCTGGATCACCGAAACCCTTAACGTGCCCGTGATTGATAATTACTGGCAAACCGAAACGGGCTGGCCGATTATGGCAATCGCACGAAGTTTGGACGACCGGCCAAGTCGTTTTGGCAGTACGGGTTTCCCTGTGTACGGTTTTAACGTCAGGCTGATTAACGAACTGACGGGCCAGGCGTGTGGTGCGAATGAAAAGGGAATGCTGGTGATCAAAGGCCCCCTTCCCCCCGGCTGCATCCAGACCCTCTATCGGGATGATGCCCGTTTTATCAACACCTACTGGACACACTTTGACCAACCGGTCTATTCGACATTTGACTGGGGAATTCGTGACAACGACGGTTACTATTTTATTCTGGGACGTTCTGATGATGTTATTAATGTTTCAGGCCATCGTTTGGGAACGCGGGAAATTGAAGAGTGTATTGCCAGCCATGAAGACGTGGCAGAAGTTGCCGTAATCGGTATCAAAGATAAAGTAAAAGGACAAGTCGCGGTTGCTTTTGCCGTTCTCAAGGAAGGGCGGGAAATTCAGGATGCTGACCATTTTGCCGGATTGGAAAAAGCCCTAATGACATTGGTAGACAAGAAAATCGGCAGTGTTGGACGCCCGGTACGGGTCTATTTTGTGACTCAATTACCAAAAACCCGCTCAGGAAAAATGCTGCGCCGCACTATGCAGGCCATTTGTGAGGGGCGTGAGCCAGGTGATATTGCTCTGATTGAGAACCCGGCTGCACTGGAAATCATCCGGGACGCCGTTTTCCATTAGAAATGCGCGATATTTTTTATACAACTCTCCTGTCGTTTAATCAGCATTTAATACCATTGAGTTATTATACAACAGTACTACATTTTCCCAGCTACTTTTACCCATTTCAGCTCCGTTCCTACACACGGAGCTTTTTTTATCCAGAATTTTTGTCCACATTAATCCATTCATTCTTTTATTAATTGATTTTTCACGTGGCATGATAATGAATAATCACGCATAAACACAATATTTAAAACAGGGTACATACAACCGCACCCTGTATAAATATTTTCAATATAAAAACACCCTACCATGTGGATTAATGCGCTATTTTGGGTTCTTTTATCGCCGCCTCTACCCACTCCACCATCGCAGGATGTTTCAACATGCGATCAATCCATTTTTGACTGGTAGCAGAAAACTTCAATCCATAGGCTCGGGCGCGAAAAACCACAGGAGCATAAAACGCATCAACCACCGTGAATTTATCCCCCGCCAGCCATTCGCCACCAAATTTAGTCAGACCTTCCGACCAAAGTGCATCAATTCGGTCAATATCACGCTGCAACTCAGGCAGGATTTTGTTCAATTCAGTTCGGATAGCGCAATTCATCGAACAACTCTGACGTAATGCAGCAAAACCGGAGTGCATTTCTGCCACAGCACTTCTCGCCCATGCCCGGGCCATTTTATCTGATGGCCAGACCTGAGCATGATCCTCAGCGAGATATTCCACAATCGCCAACGAATCCCAAACCGTAATATCCCCATCCATCAGGCAAGGAACCAGCCCGGTGGGTGAAAATGCTTTGAATTTTTCATGGCTGTTTTTACCATCTTCAAAATAGCTAACCCGTTCATTAAACGGAATATTCAACGCTTTAAGCAAAATCCACGGCCGAAGTGACCAGGAAGAATAATTTTTATTGGCTATCCACAATGTATACATCGTCTTTCTCGCTCTGTTTTTCTTGTCAGGATGATGAAATAGTGTGACTGCATAAAAAACATTACGCTATTTCATCATCATAATAAAGCGAGAGACAATAAAATTTACCTTTGCATATTTTTCACAAGGAAATAATAATTTCCTCACCCATGAAAAAAACAAAGATAATTAGATATAAGCAAAGAACAATATAGAATATAAAAAATACAGCCCACACTTTAATTTTAGCCAAGAGGGTATCATTTTACTTTATTATTGATAAATTTTGACATTCTTAAACAAATTATTTGTCTGAAATTTACAAAAATCAGATTTCATTTTTATCTACTATAATAGACAAAATTTTTCACTCATACTTATGACGTTTTTGGGACTAGCTCCATTTAGTTGAACAAAAATAAGGAAACGGGATGCTATTAAAAAATACTTCCACACGCTTTGGTCATATTTCCGTTTTAATCCATTGGCTAGTTGCCCTTGCCGTTTACGGGATGTTTGCCCTTGGACTATGGATGGTGACATTAAGCTATTACGATACCTGGTATCATCACGCACCGGAACTGCATAAAAGTATCGGTATACTCGTCTTTATTGCCACGATAATGCGTGTTATATGGCGGGTTATTTCTCCGCCACCCAAACCCCTGGCAAGCTACAGCCCTTTGACACGCATCGGTTCCAAACTTATTCAGCTAACGCTCTATATCGTCCTGTTTGGCATTTTAATCAGCGGTTACCTGATTTCTACCGCAGAGGGTGAAGCCATCCGTGTTTTTGGCTGGTTTGAAATTCCGGCGACCCTTACAGGGCAAGGCATACAGGCTGATACTGCCGGTGTTATCCATCTTTATCTTGCTTGGATTGTTGTGGTGCTTTCTCTGCTGCATGGGCTGGCAGCATTAAAACATCACTTTATTGACCGCGATATCACGCTAAAAAGAATGCTTGGCTACAATTTTGATAAGAAATAATTTCAATTTTGATAAGAAATAATTTCAATTTTGATAAAAAATAACTTCGATTCCGATAAAAAAATCACTTCTGGAGAATGATTATATGATTAATAAGGCATTACTTAAAAAAACGTTAATCGGCCTGACAACGGGTATTTTATTGATGGGCACCAGTTCAGCAATGGCTGCCGACTATAAAATCGATATTGCCGGTCAACATGCTTTTATTGAATTTCGCATTCAACATTTGGGCATAAGCTGGCTTTACGGCGGCTTCAAAAAATTTGACGGCGAATTTACGTTTGATGCACAAAACCCTGCCGCAGATAAAGTCAATGTCATTATTAAAACGAACAGTGTCGAAACCAATCATGCTGAACGTGACAAACACTTGCGCAGCCCTGATTTTCTGAACACGGCAAAATATCCAGAAGCCAAATTCACATCCACTGAAGTGAAAAAAACAGGGGAAAACTACACTATCCTCGGTGATCTGACCTTAAATGGTGTCACCAAGCCCGTGACACTGAACGCCAAATTGGTAGGAGAAGGCAATGATCCGTGGGGGGGATACCGTGCAGGTTTTGAAGCCAATGGAAAAATCAAACTGAAAGATTTTAATATTAAAAGCGATTTAGGACCAAAAAGTCAGGAAGTCGAGTTGATCATTTCCGTTGAAGGTGTGCGGGAAAAAGCCTGACCCTCAAGCCTGACCATAATAGAACGCGGTAGAAAAAACATACCGCGTTCTATTTTTATCACTTGTTACTTTCTCATCAATACATATCAATTACCTTCGCCACTCGCTGGAAGATTTCATGCCGATTGAGCAATCAATTCATTAACGTGGCGGGTGATCGATTCCAACGCATTATGAGCTTTATAATCTTCCTTAATAAGCTGTACCTGCTGACGCCATAGCGGGGAGGATAATATCTTTGTCACCGCCCGATATAATTGCTGTTCACTGGGTGTATCCGTATGCAGGCTAATGCCGCAACGTGACCAGATCACACGGGCAACCGCTTCTAATTTACCATCCCCTGTTCCCGCAACCACCAGTGGGACACCGTGACGAATAGAGGAATTCAGCGAACCATAACCCCCATTGGTAATAAAAACGGAGGCGCGAGGAAGCCAGTGTTCAAAATTGAGATACTCCACAACTCTGGCATTTTCTGGAATTTCCTCTCCCAGTCCATTGACAGGGCGTCCACCTGTAATTGCCAATACCCGAACCGGCAAATGTGCCAAGGCACGCAATGCAGGCAATAACAATTGGTTAAAATCAATATTTGCCAATGTTCCCTGGGTCACCAAGATCAACGGCAGGCTCTCATCCGGCCAATTTATCTGAGTTTTATCATCTCCCATTTTCACACCCAGCGCCCCGATAAACGTCACCGTTTCCGGCAAATCATCACGAGAAAACTCAAATGACTGAGTGGCCAGTTGCAAGAAGCGATCCACTCCGCTCATCAGAATATCGTTGTGATCACCGGTCAGGGGAGGACAATCCACCACAGCCAGCGCCTGATTAAATGCATCCCTGACCTGTTTGATTAATTGATGAGTCTCTTCGTCCACCAATTGCTCACGGGTCAAATCTGCGGGTAACAATTCAGGCGGGATACGGGGGCCCCAGAATAGACTATCCCGTGATGACCACGACAGTGGCGTGACGCCGATAGCCATCACGGGAACACGCTCACCAGCCGGTTTCTGCAATAACGGCAACGCCGCATAAAATGTATTGTCGATAATCAAAAGGTCGGCTTGCGCTTCTTCAAGCACCTGCATCAATTGGCCTGACAGCACAGGAATAGGCGCGGTAAAAAACTGCCTCACTGCCAGAGCCATCTGAGTATTTCCGGGCGGATGCTCTGCGCGTTCAGGGAAGTATTTTTCCAGACAACGATAATCAACATCCACTTGCTTATCGAAAGGAACAAAACTGGCGCCTAACGCTTCCACCTGCGACTGAAAAAGAGAGCCACTGAATATCGTTGCATCATGCCCCTGCCCGATTAAATGCTCCGTAATCGTCAATATTGGGAACACATGGCCTGGGGTTGCAACAGCAGCTAAAACAATACGGGACATGAATCAAACTTCCTTTAAGATAATTTCTGCTTAATCCGCCTTTGGAACGGAAAGGGGGCGAAAACTGTGATTTTCACACACCGGCACACCATGGATATGCACCCGCTGAATATGGCGGGGAGCACGGGAAATAAAGGCTTCACGGCCATGTAGCAAAGAAAAATTATCGCTAATCACAATATCACCGGGCTGCCATTGATGCGCATAGAGATAACGCGGATCATACAACCGCTCATATAACGCCTCTTCAAGTGTCTCCTGCTCTTCCCGTGATAGTCCATGCATGGTTAAAGCGTGATGATCGGCATATTTCTCGTCTTCCTTTCTCATCGGCTCATTGTAACGGAGTACCCATTTTTTACCGTCGGGATGGAGACAGAGCAGCGGTGAAACGACTTCGCCACCATAATGGGTCACTTTGCTTGTGCGATACGCAATCGTTGTCGCTTTCCACTTATTGCGCTCATCATCGCTGGCATCAGCAATCAATCGCTCAGTATTGACGAAAGTGGTGCGCCCTCCCTGTGCTGCCTCTGGCGCAGCCACACAGTGAAATATCTGAAACTCCGGGATCGTTTGTCTATACATTCCATCCCAATGCAACGGCAGGTTACCGCTGTCCAGAACATGATCAGCGGGATTCGGGTGTTCCATAACATCCAGCACCGCCCCGAATGACCACATCATGATTTCCCCCCAACGGCCGGAATATTCTGTCAATTTCTCTTTATCCGTAAAACCAGAGTGGAAACCACGCAATACCACCAATAGATGAGTACGGGCCAATTCACGCAGGGCATCGACTGACAACGTGCCAATATCCTGATCAGGATATTGAGGCGTAATCAGCACCCCGAACGGTTCAACCAACTCAATGTTGCAATCAAGTTTATCTGTATTCATGATTTATTTTCTCAAAAGGGGTTATTGGTTTGCCGGCGTCATCTTCAGGGATTTTGTTGGTTGATTTTCTTCAGATAACGCTTCAATCAGGTAATGGCTTGGCACACCACGAATTTCAATCAATTTTCCCTGCATCTGTTTCACTTCATCGCTTTTCATCAGCACGAACTGACCGTTAATATTGGCAGCCACACCATGCCATGGCGTCAACCAATCATCCCGGGTCGGCATCATGTGGATCCCGATTTTGATACTGTCTACGGACTGAGGATGGATAGAGAGGCGGATCGCCAATGGAAATTGTTCAGCCAGCAGGTTTCCCCAGGCCCAACTACGCTGGATAACCCCCACAGAGCGGTGACGGGCATCTTTTTGCAACGCATTTTTCGACCCTGTGTATTCTGGCAATAAACTATCTTCATAAAGAAAACGAGTAATAGCCCGATATAATCGGATACCTTCTTCGTTTTCTTTTAGTGTTTCCTTAATTTCCTCGATTGAAGAAGCATAACGGCTTACCAGTAATTCCCGCAGTTGATCATAATCATGGGTATATTGCGTTAATGACTCAACATTACCGAGATTAAAAACGGAAAGATGAGTCGCGCCTAATTCATGCAGCAGCTTTTCAATTTCCAATTGATAATGTGTAATCGTGTTATCATCAACATGAATAAGATCACTGAACACATGCCCATCAGAACAAATAACAATATTGGCTCCTGGTGGATAATAAAGCTGAATACGCTGACAAAGGGAATTTAAGAAAATCAATGATAACTTTTCCGCCATATCAGGCAGCTTGCCCAATACTTTACGGGGGTTCGGTGATTTTGTCGGAAACGCAGGCAAAATACACTCAATAGGCTTTCCTTGCTCCACAAATGCACGAATACGTGGTAGTTGAACCTCTGAAACTCTTTTTTCTTCATCTTGAAGTGAATGTTCAGATTCTGGGAAGCGTCGCCTGTACTGTAATAACTCATGCAGAATTTTGCTCGACACTTTTTCTATGTCAATACGTTCCATAACTCTTTCCTAATTTATTTCACCCACATTATCGTATATAAAATGTCAGTTCATATACTTCTCAACACGGACAAATAAAAGCATAAAAAATATAGAACAAAAGATTATAAGATATAATCAAACCAAAATACCGATAAAGGTATAACGGCTTTTATATTTTAATGACATTTATTTTATCCATTAAAAATCACGCAGATAAATATATATCATTATAATTTCAAAAAATAACTAATTTTTTTAATAAAATAATTCAGTTTTTTTGACATTGAGACCTAACCTAAATAACCACAAGGCTTGCAGTAAAATTGACTTCACAATGCGATATTATTTGGATATCCAATATTATTTATTACAGGAATAAAAAATAATGTATAACGAATTTAGCAATTCGCCAGAATAGAGTATTCCGTTTATATATCACCATGGTTTCCGCATTAGTTGATTATTTGTTAAATGAATATTTAAAAATAGATTCAACACACAATACTTAAGCTGACATGACTTGATGATGGTTTAATAAATTTAAATATAATCAACCACATATAGCAATCCAACCAATATCCTGGTGTTAATTAGTTGTTTACATTAACACTTTGGTAACTCATGTGGTTGCCCTACCATTATGGATAGGCGGATGTATGGCTCTGATTGGTTTAATCACTCTACTACCCGATATTCTTAGTTTATATAAAACAAACACCCGTGATCATAAATGATATGGACAACACTGGCGGTATTATCCAAACAATAATCACCGCCTGCTTTTCTGCCGGTTATTCGGAGTATTAGGTATTTTAGCTTTATCTAATGAGAAAAAATTGAATGGTGGAGAATATCTACCATAAAAACAGACGAAAAAAGCCACGCCAAGCGTGACTTTTCAAAATAAGAGGGAAATTAATTAATCATCTTTCTGTAAAAGTGTCCGGTATATCAAGCCACCAATAGCACCACCAATTAATGGAATCAGCCAGAATACCCAAAGTTGCTCCAAGGCCCACGTCCCTTGGAAAATGGCAACGGCTGTACTTCTTGCCGGATTGACAGATGTATTTGTCACCGGAATACTGATTAAATGAATCAGTGTGAGCGATAAGCCAATGGCTAATGGCGCAAAACCCACTGGCGCTTTCTTATCTGTTGATCCAAGAATAACAATCAAGAAAAATGCAGTTAATACTAACTCAATAATAATTGCAGCCTGTAATGAAAAACCACCGGGAGAATGTTCACCATAGCCATTAGACGCAAAGCCACTTGCTGTTGCATCAAAACCACTTTTACCACTGGCGATAAGATAAAGTACCGCCGCCGCCGCAATTCCTCCGATCACTTGGGCGATGATATAAGGAATTAAATCTTTGGCAGAAATACGCCCACCTGCAAACAACCCCAATGTTACCGCCGGATTAAAATGTCCTCCTGAAATATGCCCCACCGCATAGGCCATCGTGACTACAGTTAAACCAAAAGCCAGGGATACACCCACAAAACCAATCCCCAGTTGTGGAAATGCCGCCGCTAAAACCGCACTACCACATCCACCAAACACCAACCAAAAAGTACCCAAGAACTCTGCCGATAATTTTTTAAACATTCTACGATTCCTCAATGATATTTGCATAAATGCAAAAGAATCCCAAAACAGTTTAGTTACTATTTTTAAATATGGGCAAGGAATCGCAGACAGAAAGTAAAAGAGAAACAAATATCACCAACGTGGATTTAAAAATAAGTTCTTTGCGGGCTGTTCTATTGTTAACTTGATGATGAGCCGTGTCGAAAAATCTTCTTTCTATTAAAACTAAATTGATCCAAAAATAGAAATCTATCTTACAAATCAAACAACCTGAGTTTAATATACAAACTCAGGTTGTTGATTTATCTAATCAATAGATTATTTGTTTACTGCTGTCTTGGTTTCATCTGATGCCTGCCAAATACGATATTTTACTGTCATCGTTTTTGGCGTATATACCACGATAGGTAATTTGCTGTTATAGCGTACCAGTGCATCTTTACCTAACTGTACCTGAACAAAACGCACGGTTTTTTCTTCCGTTGGACATCCCATTTTGGTTGAAATAGGACCCGTCACCTTATCCAGCTCATAATAATCATATCCCCACCCTTCCAGCGTTTTTGTCGCCAAATTACCGCCAAACAAATGGTGGTTACAATCCACTTTCAAGTCCTTGCCAATCATCAACTCAACCATGTAGTTGTTTTCATGTTCCTGCTGAGGAAGTTCAATCACACTGCGAACCATTCCCTTAGAAGCTGCGGGATAAGGTGCTACATCTTCGAGTTTTTTGTCAGCGAAAACAGAAGTTGATGCCATCAAGGCAACTAAAGGAAATAAATATTTTTTCATATATCACCTCTGAATATGTTTAAAAAGGAAATTGGATCATAACAACAAAAAGACTGAGGTAAATTATGTTTTTTGGCAATACTCTGATTTTTATAGCATTCAATAAAAATAAAATTTACTCATCCTAAATAAAAGTTAATTTTTATTAATAGATAATGAGGTACATAAAAATTACTGGATCTTTTTTATGTGATATCTCTCAAATCTGAGATTACAATGGGCTGCTACACTTATATATAGTGTGGTAGTAAATTTCGTATAGGAGGTCTCATGTTTCCAGAATATCGTGATTTAGTATCCAACCTGAAAGAATCACATCCCCGCTTCCAATCCCTGTTTGAAAAACATAACCGACTTGACCACGAGATAAGCCAGCTAGAAGGCCCGAATGGAACGGGCTACAGCGATAAAGTTGTGCGCCTGAAAAAAGAAAAACTACACATCAAAGATGAAATGCAAAGGATTTTGCAGGCAGAAACCCAGAAGTAGCCCTGCCAATCGCTTTAACGCCTGCTTTGTTAATAAGTAGGCGTCACAATAAGGTTCTCGATTAGAGAACCTCTATCAATTCCATATCCACAAAAAAGCCACCATAACGGTGGCAAAAAAGGGAGCAATGTTTTTTCATTATTTATTGTGCGGCAGCCGCTTTCTGGCGGGGTTGTCTCTTGGTTTTTGCCTTTGGATGTGGCATTGCATTCTGGACTTCCCCTGGCTTGGCAATGAAACGTACAAAGGTTTCATGGCTGACGAACGTTGCTCCACAATTGATGTTCTGACATTGGTTATAGCGCTCCTTTGTTTGGCTTGAATGTTCGAAGCTGCTACGGGTATGCGCTGACTGACCACACAGAGGACACTTAATCATATTGTTCACCTTTCTTGAAATAACACCATCTCGTCTGGTGAACAATATACCAAAGATCTCATATCGAGATCAAGCATTTATTCCGGTATCCTCAGTTTTAAGTTCAACATCATCAATCTTGATTTCGAGATCCAATGATGTGGTAAAACCACCGTCATTAAGGTTGTGGGTTACTTTCACCAACGTCCAATGAGTTCCATCAATTTCCTGCTTAAATCCCTTTAGCTGGACAGGCGTTTCAGGGTAGATGTCTGCACGTCCTTTCGCCAGGGTGATAGAGAACTGCGCTGCACCGCGCTGCATTTTTTCCCAGGCAGCTTTGGCAGCACGCTCCGCACTTTCTTTGTCAGAATAAACGCGCGAAAGCGTCAGAACATTTTCCTGAGTTCCCGCCAAATAACTTGCGGATTCTTGCTTTACTGTGGTTGTTTGATGATGCTCAGTCGTTGATTGGCTCTGCTCCTCAGAAGAGACGCTTCCCTTGATAGTGATATTTCTTTCACTATCGATACCTCCCCTGGCTCTGTTTTTCCTTTTACGTCCGTTTTGTCCTTCTTTGATATAATTCGGTTTATCCTTTTCTTTGATTTTTAGATTTTTTTTCGTCAAATTGACGCCACTTTTCTTCTCTAAACTCACCCCTCCAGACTTAGCGACATTGGGCTTAGTTGAATTCATCCCATAAGGGGACTCATTTTTACGATCTTTTTCCTTTCTAAAGATAAAGGACTCTTTTTTCTTGGAGGGATCTTGCTCTTTTTGGGAAATATTTTTGTCTTTTTGAGAAGAACTCTTGCCTGATGATTTGCTCTCGCTACTTGCATACTCAAGCACAACGTCAACTTTTCCGCTCTTTGATTCTACCCGCCTCAGTTTAACCGTCTGCTTCGTCGCGGTACGTGTATCCTGCCATTGAGCAACGACACCGGTATAGGCGTCACGATCAGACAGAGAAAATCGGTGACTATCCCCTGATTCACGAGTAATCAGCGCGAGCGGAATATCCTCACCACTCACCGTCTTATTCTGCCCTTGTCGAACAAACAGCAATTCACCGTTTTTGACGGAAGCAATCGCCCCTTCTTGTTTGGCTATACGAGTCAAAAAGCTCACGTCAGATTCGGTAGTCTGATCGATATGCATGGAGATGCCTTTCAATTCCTCACTGATTTTAAATGTCAGTTGGTTTCTCGCGGCAATCGTACTCACAATGCTCTCCAATGTGTGCTTATGGTAAGACTTTTCGCGTCTGACATTCAGGTCACCACGAAAATCTGCACTGCGGGCACGGATCGTCAGACGATCAGGGGCGCCAGAATGTTCAATTTCATCAACAACAAATTTTCCCTTTGGGGTTAAGGGATGGCCATGCCACCCCAGTTCCAAAGTGAGAATATCGCCCCGGCGAGGTAGCATCAGCATGCCATCCGCATCATCCAACTCAATATCGAGCTGGTCTGATTCCAAACCCCGGTTATCCGTCAGCGTTAAGGACATCAGGCGTGATTGGATCTTTCCGCTGATATCCTGATTGTTGATTTCCAGACGAAAAGCGGGCTGGCTGGTTTTTCCGGTAAGCAAATCAAATTGGGGAACCCAATCCGTGTTGGGCATCCACTCTTCAACGTCGATCATGCGAGGACTCCCCTGGTTTTATCAACAACCTTATCTTTGATATCAGAAAGCTGCTCCTGCAAATCACCCAACATTTCAAACAGATTGTTATCCACTCGCCGCAAGGTCAGCGTAAAACTGATTTTTCTGGCCGCACCACCTGACATAAATTCCGTTTTTGTCTCATCAATGCTTTCGATAACGAACATGCCGTAAATCGCACCACTGCCATCAATGAAAGACCACGCCTTACCGCTATCAGCCATTAATTTTAAGGCCGTCAGTGAAAGAGAACCCCCGGTCAGCTCAGGATAAAGCTCCCCCGATAGCGTGACCGTATCGTTATCTGAACCGACAAACTGCCATGCAGGCCGCGCTCCCACGCGGCTGTTAAAGGCATGTCGCCAACTCTGTTTATGTTGAAAAGTCTGATATGGCGTTGTTTTCAACATAAAAACAAACAATCCAAGTGCAGCCATCATGAGAAATCGTCTCCTCTGTCAGAAAGCGAGCTACGCATACGGGCTTGCTGCATACGCTCTCGTTGTTCCAGTTCCTGCCTGACCATACGGGCAATATCCTGTGCGGATTGTCCCTGTGAGCCATAGACATAAATGTTGTATTGCGGCGCTGCCCCACCGTATTGCTGCGGCTGGCTCCGCTCCCTCTTTGCCTGAACTTCCTCATAAGTGTGGGCAGGTAAACTTTGCGCATGTAACGGGGCATCCTGCGCAGCAATGGGCAATGACATCGAGCTGACAGCAAGTCCTACGGCAGCAAGTTTCGCTGTATTTTTCCGGCTGGTCACATTAGCTGGGCCATTAATAATTTCAGGGCCACGTTCACCAACAAGACCCACTTGACCTGCTGGAATAAAGCCGCCTGTATCATATGCTGTTGCTGTAATTTGCTTCGCTTGCTCAACGGTTTCACTCTTGGTTATTTCCTGCGATGTTTTTAAAGCAATCTCCTTTTTATCATCGTCAGACCCCCATGATTTAAACCAGTCCGTAATTGAGGCAAATTTATTTTTCAGGTTTTCCCATTTTTCTTGAATACCAGACAACAAACTGTCAATCATATTCGATCCAGCTTGCTTTAATTTTTCTGGAATCGCCTGAACTTCGCTAACAATTTCATTCCATCGATCTGAAATTGATTTTTTGACGCTTTCCCAGATTTCTGATGTATTCTGTTTAACCGATTCCCAAACTTCACTGATTTTAGCTTTAACCGATTCCCAGACTTCTGAAGCACTTTGTTTAATGGCATCCCAGTTTTGGTAGATAATGCCGATTAACCCACCATTCATGAAATAACTTTTAATGCCTTCCCATGCAGCACTGACTGTATCTTTAATACCCTGCCATACATTGCTACAGATATTTTTGATACTTTCCCACATAGCGGTAAATTTTGGTCCCAATGATTCCCAATTCTGCCAAATATAAATAGCAGCCATGGCGATAACGCCAATAATGGCAAGAATGGGGTTTGCCATCATCGCCCGACCAATAAACATGATTGACTTACCTAATACACTGAAAGTGCTACTTAAAAAAGACAATCCTTTTACACCAACACTTGCCAGGATATTGATACCATTACCCAAAACACCAAAAACTTTTTGGCCAATATTCCCTAATGCTCCCAAGCCTTTTCTTTGTCTGCCAAAAGTATCTTTACCTCCTTTGTTAGAGAGTAAATCAGCACCATTATTCAGTGAGCCAAAAACCTTATCCCCGGTTTTACCGAAAAAATCCATGGCGGCTCTTAGTGCTTCCAAAGCCTCGGTTCCGAATTGTGCGAATGCCTTCAAGCCATCTCTTAAATTCTCCATGGCCTGAATACCGACCTGAGCAAATCTATTCAGATTGGCTCTTAATTCTTCTAGTCCCTTAACCCCAATTTGAGTAAATATATCCAGGCTGGATTTTAATTTATCCAGCGCCTGAGTGCCCAACTGGGCAAATATATCCAGAGGCGAGGTTAATTTATTCAGCGCCTGAACACCCAGTTGCACAAAGGCATCCAGTGTGGATTTCAATTTATCCAGCGCCTGAGTGCCTAACTGAGCAAATATATCCAGAGGCGAGGTTAATTTATTCAGCGCCTGAACCCCCAGTTGCACAAAGGCATCCAGTGTGGATTTCAATTTATCCAACGCCTGAGTGCCTAGCTGAGCAAATATATCCAGAGGCGAGGTTAATTTATTCAGC
>NZ_MUBK01000034.1:24759-29349 GCF_002127545.1 Xenorhabdus beddingii | reverse complement strand
TGGTGATTGCAGCAGTCAGGGTAGTTTTACCGTGGTCAACGTGGCCGATAGTACCAACGTTAACGTGCGGTTTTGAACGTTCAAACTTTTCTTTAGACATTAGGTTGTCCCTCTAAAACACGGAATCGGTGGTTTCACCACATCAACCAAGCAATTGCTTGTTAGATATTTACAGGAAGAAAATCAGGAGGCAGAACGGGGGAAGTGGTGCTGATAGGCAGATTCGAACTGCCGACCTCACCCTTACCAAGGGTGTGCTCTACCAACTGAGCTATATCAGCACATCTTGGAGCGGGCAGCGGGAATCGAACCCGCATCATCAGCTTGGAAGGCTGAGGTAATAGCCATTATACGATGCCCGCGTGAACTCGGCTACCTGACTTTAATCAGCTGTACATTGTATCTTAAATGTTTTGCCTGGAGTATAACTCGAGCAGAACACCCAAGATGAAAACTGGTTAATGGTGGTGGGGGAAGGATTCGAACCTTCGAAGTCTGTGACGGCAGATTTACAGTCTGCTCCCTTTGGCCGCTCGGGAACCCCACCTTTCCAAATTTTTAATTGGTGCCGGCACCAAGAGTCGAACTCGGGACCTACTGATTACAAGTCAGTTGCTCTACCAACTGAGCTATGCCGGCATCAAGTGCTGCGCATTCTAGGTAGAGTTGACCTTCGATGCAACAAAAAAATCGCTTTTTTTGTTCTTTCGCTCACAAAACAAGCGCATTTGATGATGTTGATGTTTTTTTCAATAGTTATAGAGTAAACATTAAACAAAAAGACCTTACTATAAAGGAAGCACAAAATGTATTTGCCACCCATTTATTGCAAATTTTTTTCATCACCTTGGTTCTTTTTCTTTCGGAGGGCTCAAAATGGTCACCAAAACCAACTATAGAAACAGAACATTTTTTTACATTTTTGCATTTCTCATCAAAAAAATTACTAAAATCATAAAAAATTCTACGCCTACGATAGCGCAACCGATATGATGAGATTTATTTTTTTGTCGGATACGGGTGTTCTCAACAACCTGTCCAACCTGCATAGACAGGCAGATGTTGGCTTATGAATAAGAAAGAATCTTTTTTAACGACTCCATATTTACAATTTGATCGTGAACATTGGGCAACATTGCGTAACTCAGTTCCGTTAACATTAACAGAAGAAGAAGTCGCCGCTTTAAAAGGCATTAATGAAGAAATTTCAATAGATGAAGTGATTGAAATCTATCTCCCATTGTCACGCCTACTCAATTTTTATATTAGCTCTAATTTACGACGACAAGCTGTTCTTGAACAATTTTTAGGAACAGATGAACAAAAAATACCTTACGTTATTGGTATTGCAGGCAGTGTTGCGGTGGGGAAAAGTACCACTGCACGCTTATTGCAGGCATTATTAAGCCGCTGGCCTGAACATCGTCGTGTTAAGTTAGTGACAACAGACGGCTTTTTACATTCTAATAATGTACTAAATGAACGTGGCTTAATGAAAAAAAAGGGATTTCCTGAATCCTATGATATGCGCAACTTGGTCAAATTTGTTTCCGATATCAAATCTGGTGCTGAAAAGGTATCCGCTCCTGTATATTCTCATCTAAGCTATGACATTATTCCTAATGAAGAAATCGTCATTGAGAAACCGGATATCCTGATCTTGGAAGGCTTAAACGTATTACAAAGTGGCATGGATTACCCGCATGAGCCACATCATGTATTTGTTTCTGATTTTGTTGACTTTTCTATTTATGTCGATGCATCAGAAGAATTACTTGAACAATGGTATGTCAGCCGTTTCCTTAAGTTTAGGCAGGGTGCCTTTGCCGATCCTGATTCCTATTTCCACAATTATTCTACGTTAACAACAGATGATGCGATAAAAGTCGCATCAAATATTTGGCGAGAAATTAACGGATTAAACTTACAGCAAAACATCTTGCCAACAAGAGAACGTGCGAGTTTGATTATGACGAAAGGTACCAATCACACGATTGAAAGTGTCAGATTGAGAAAATAAAATAGACAGCCGGAAATCTTTCCGGCTTTACACTCAATAACCCCTCAAAGAAATTTCACCGCCAATATAAGGTGTAATAACACCATTAATATCAAGTAATAGTGCTCCTTGCTGATCGATTCCACGGGCTATTCCATGAATTTCCTGATCACCAATAATTAATTTTACTGGGCGATTAATAAAATTATCTAACTTAAGCCATCTAGGGATAAAAGGAGTCATTCCTTCTTTCTCAAACTGGGTTAGTGTTTCTTTAAGCTCAACAATGATTTCAGCAACCAATTTATTTCGCTCAACTATCATTCCTGCTTGCTGTAAATTAGTCCATCGTTGATTAATTGATTTCTGCTGTTCACTACTCATCGAAATATTCATACCGATTCCGATAACGATCTGAGCTGCATCTGCGGTTCTTCCCGTCAATTCGACCAGTATTCCCGCAAGTTTTTTATCATCCAAATATAAATCATTTGGCCATTTTACTTTTACTCTCTCAGCGCCCTGACGATTAAGTACTTCTGCAATCACAATTCCAACCACTAAACTTAAGCCAATCGCAGCCGCTGGCCCTTGTTCCAAACGCCAATACATAGACAGATACAGATTTCTACCAAAAGCAGAGACCCATTGCCTACCACGACGCCCTCTACCGGCATACTGGTATTCTGCGACACAAGCATCTCCTGAATCTAGCTCGGATAGTTTATCCAACAGATATTGATTTGTAGAATCAATAACAGGTATAACTTCAATACGATCGCTTGGGTAATAATTTGAAATAACACTTTTATCAAGAAGGTTCATTGGCGTAGGAAAACGGTAACCTTTACCTGGAAGTGTTAAAATTTCCACACCCCATTCACGAATAGTTTGAATATGTTTATTGATTCCCGCACGACTCATTCCCAACTCTTGACCTAATTGCTGTCCTGAGTGAAGCTCTCCATCAGATAACACTTTAATTAATTTTAACGGAATACTAATATCTTTCATGAAATACATTCCACTGCGTCTATCTCACCTTCACTGCCAATGAAGCGCACTTCAGGCTCTAAAAAGATATTAAACTTCTCTGCTACCTTGTTACGCACATGCGCAGCCAAAGCAATAATATCTTGCCCCTTTGCATTTCCTTTATTAATTAACACAAGAGCTTGTTTCGTATGCACGGCAGCATCACCAATAGAATAACCTTTCAAATGACATTGATCGATAAGCCAGCCCGCAGCGATCTTTACACTATATTCATTATGAGGATACTGAGGACAATCCGGATATTCAGATTTAATTTGCTGTGCTAACTCAGCCGATGTAATTGGGTTTTTGAAGAAACTTCCCGCATTGCCCATCAACACAGGATCCGGTAATTTGCTTTGACGCATTTCACACACGGCATTAAGTATTTGTTCTGGAGTTACATCTTCTCGTGAAAACTGAGCCAAGCCACCATAAGTCAATTTTGGTTCCCACACCTTATTCAAACATAAGCCGACTGCTGTAATAGCATAGCCATCTTTATATTTGTGTTTGAAAATGCTGTCTCTATACCCAAATTGACATTCATCTGCCATTAAACGAATAGAATTACCCGTTCTCAACTCAACAAAATCGACATATTCACACACATTTTTAAATTCAGCTCCATATGCCCCAATATTCTGAATAGGGGCAGAACCCACGTTTCCGGGGATCAACGCTAAATTTTCCAAACCATAAATCTGTTTCTGGAATAAGTGAATAATCAGATCATGCCAATTTTCACCTGCGCCAACATGAATATACCATGCAGTATCTGATTCTTTTATCTCAATACCAGAAATACGATTTAAGATCACAGAACCTTTAAAATTTTCGGTGAAGAGAACGTTACTCCCACCTCCCAGTAGTAAGATGGGATGATGTTTTCCCATCGCTTCTTGCCATATTGATAGAAGAGATTCAATGGAAGTTGCTATACAGATATGATAGGCATAGGCCGAAACGCCAAATGTGTTAAACGCTTTTAGTTGGGTAGATTCACAGACAGACATTCACTTCAAGCTCAATAGATAATTTGAACTGTAGTCTATCAGACTCTACATTTGAAAGATAAGTAGGTAGTTTATCCAATACCTATCTGTTGAGTTGATGAAAAGATAAAAAAGCAAAAATGCAAAAGGCCACTCATATGAGTGGCCTTTTGACTTTGTATTAAAGCTTGGCAGTTCCCTACTCTCACATGGGGAGACCCCACACTACCATCGGCGCTACGGCGTTTCACTACTGAGTTCGGCATGGGGTCAGGTGGGACCACCGCGCTATTGCCGCCAAGCAAATTCTGTTTTATTTGCCGAACAAATATTATTCATGGTGCTGATACCCAGATTCGAACTGGGGACCTCACCCTTACCAAGGGTGTGCTCTACCAACTGAGCCATATCAGCAAATGCTGAAATAAAAAGTGTCGCCAGATGGGCAACACTTATAAATTGATGTCTGGCAGTTCCCTACTCTCACATGGGGAGACCCCACACTACCATCGGCGCTACGGCGTTTCACTGCTGAGTTCGGCATGGGGTCAGGTGGGACCA
>NZ_MUBK01000034.1:0-24659 GCF_002127545.1 Xenorhabdus beddingii | reverse complement strand
GATCGTGACCCTGATTGCACCAATTGCAATGGACGAAGGTCTGCGTTTCGCCATCCGTGAAGGTGGCCGTACTGTAGGTGCTGGTGTTGTTGCTAAAGTTATTGCTTAATCTTTGATTATGAAAAGATTATAACGAAAGAGGAGCCAAGGCTCCTCTTTTCTATTTTTAGCCACCCTAACTGGTGGCTTTTTTATTTCTAAAAAACAATAATTGAAATGAGATTCATTTCTATTTACTATTGCCTGACATCGTTCATTTTATAAACGCGACCAATTTTAGGCATAGTTATTATACCTGACCTAAATGTCATTAAGAGTGTAATGTAAATAGCTAGAAGAGTGCTTCCATGTATGTCTGTCTCTGTAATGCAATAAGTGATAAAACCATACGCAACGCTGTCCATCAAAGACATGTTCGTTCTATCAAAGAATTGAGGGACTTTATCCCTGTAGGAAGTGATTGCGGAAAATGCATACGTCAAGCACGTGAGATAATGGATGAAGAGATCGCCCTCCTGCCTGCAATAAATAATGTTGCTTAAAATAGATGCAATTTCCTTGTAATTACTCCGCCAAACTAGTACTACACTATAGTTACTGGAAGCGGAGGAAATTGTTATGAAAGGTGATAAAAAGATAATTGCACATTTAAACAAACTGTTAGGTAATGAGCTTGTCGCTATTAATCAGTATTTCTTGCATGCCCGAATGTTTAAAAATTGGGGATTGATGCGCTTAAACGAAGTTGAGTATCACGAATCCATTGATGAGATGAAGCATGCAGATAAACTGATTGAGCGGATTCTTTTTTTGGAAGGTGTGCCAAATCTACAAGATTTAGGCAAGCTCAATATCGGAGAAGATGTCGAAGAAATGCTATGTTCTGATCTGGAGCTAGAGTTACGTGGTATAAAAGATCTGAGAGAAGCAATCGCATATGCTGATTCAGTTCATGATTATGTCAGTCGGGATTTGATGATAGAGATACTCACGGATGAAGAAAATCATATAGATTGGCTGGAAACTCAACTTGAACTCATATCTAGAATTGGCATGCAAAATTATATTCAATCTCAACTTGCTGAAGAAGAATAGTTATAACATCCCGCCCTATAATTTACTGTATATAGGGCGTTTTCCTTCTTTTTTCCTTTTGTGTGTATTTTTTGAATAGATTTCATCCTTAATCTTGCTTTGCAGATAAATTCACGTATAATGCGCAGGCTTACCTACACAGAGTAGGACTGATTAATCATCAGTAATGAGCGGTAACTTACCGCCGCCATTTAAAATACTCCCGATATGGGAGTTATACACAGAACGATTACACTTCCCCATCAATCGAAATGGGTGCGAGTAGTGATCATTTACGTTTATAAAATAGTTGGAGCTCTGGTCTCATGCAGAACCAAAGAATCCGTATCCGCCTGAAAGCATTTGATCATCGCTTGATCGATCAATCAACTGCGGAAATCGTAGAGACTGCGAAACGCACTGGTGCGCAAGTTCGTGGTCCGATCCCGCTGCCGACTCGTAAAGAGCGTTTTACCGTTCTGATTTCTCCGCACGTTAACAAAGATGCGCGTGATCAGTACGAAATTCGCACTCACAAACGTCTGGTTGACATCGTTGAGCCAACCGAGAAAACCGTTGATGCTCTGATGCGTCTGGATCTGGCTGCCGGTGTAGACGTGCAGATCAGCCTGGGTTAATCAGGTCATTGAGCGATTGAGAGGTTGAAACAATGATTGGTTTAGTCGGTAAAAAAGTAGGTATGACTCGCATCTTCACTGAAGATGGCGTTTCAATCCCTGTAACTGTTATCGAAATCGAAGATAACCGTGTAACTCAAGTTAAAAGCAACGAGACTGACGGTTACTGTGCAATTCAGGTAACGGCTGGTAGCAAAAAAGCTAACCGCGTTAATAAATCTGAAGCAGGTCATTTCGCTAAAGCTGGCGTTGAAGCTGGCCGCATCCTGCGCGAATTCCGTCTGTCAGAAAATGACGCAGAGTTCACTGTAGGTCAAAGCATTAGCGTTGAAATTTTCGCTGACGTTAAAAAAGTCGACGTTACTGGTACATCTAAAGGTAAAGGTTTCGCGGGTACTGTTAAACGCTGGAACTTCCGTACTCAGGATGCTACCCATGGTAACTCCTTGTCTCACCGTGTTCCGGGTTCTATCGGTCAAAACCAGACTCCGGGCAAGGTATTCAAAGGCAAGAAAATGGCAGGCCAACTGGGTAATGAGCGTGTAACCGTTCAGAGCCTAGATGTAGTACGTGTTGACGCTGAGCGTAACCTGCTGCTGGTCAAAGGTGCTGTTCCAGGTGCAACGAACAGTAACCTGATCGTAAAACCGGCTGTCAAGGCGTAACGTCGAGGAGATAGGAATGGAATTGGTAATGAAAGACGCGCAAAGCGCGCTGACTGTTTCCGAAACTACCTTCGGGCGTGATTTCAATGAAGCGCTTGTGCATCAAGTAGTTGTTGCGTATGCAGCTGGTGCTCGTCAAGGTACTCGTGCTCAGAAAACTCGTGCTGAAGTTTCTGGTTCAGGTAAAAAACCATGGCGTCAAAAAGGTACTGGCCGTGCGCGTTCTGGTTCTATTAAGAGTCCAATTTGGCGCTCTGGTGGTGTAACTTTCGCAGCGAAGCCACAGGACCACAGTCAAAAAGTTAATAAAAAGATGTACCGTGGTGCTCTGAAAAGCATCCTGTCTGAACTGGTACGTCAAGATCGTCTGATCGTTGTCGAGAAGTTCTCTGTTGAAGCACCTAAAACTAAGTTGCTGGTACAGAAACTGAAAGAAATGGCTCTGCAAGATGTGCTGATCGTCACTGGCGAAGTTGATGAGAACCTGTTCTTAGCAGCTCGTAACCTGTACAAGGTTGACGTTCGCGATGCAGCAGGTATCGACCCAGTAAGCCTGATCGCCTTCGACAAAGTGGTTATGACTGCTGAAGCTGTGAAGCAAGTTGAGGAGATGCTGGCATGATCCGTGAAGAACGTCTGCTAAAAGTACTGCGCGCGCCGCACGTATCTGAAAAAGCTTCTACAGCGATGGAAAAAAACAATACCATCGTTCTCAAAGTTGCGAAAGACGCGACTAAAGCAGAGATCAAAGCTGCCGTACAGAAACTGTTCGAAGTTGAAGTTGAAGGTGTAAACACTTTGCTGGTTAAAGGTAAAGTTAAACGCCACGGTCAGCGTATTGGTCGTCGTAGCGACTGGAAAAAAGCTTACGTCACCCTGAAAGAAGGCCAGAATTTGGACTTCGTTGGCGGCGCTGAGTAAGTCGGAGGAGTAAAGAACAATGGCAATTGTTAAATGTAAACCTACGTCTCCGGGCCGTCGCCACGTTGTTAAAGTGGTTAACCCAGAGCTGCATAAGGGTAAGCCTTATGCTCCGTTGTTGGAAAAAAACAACAAAACTGGTGGTCGTAACAACAATGGTCGTATTACCACTCGTCACATCGGTGGTGGCCATAAACAGCATTATCGTCTGATTGACTTCAAACGTAATAAAGACGGTATCCCTGCTGTTGTTGAGCGTCTGGAATATGATCCAAACCGTTCAGCAAACATCGCACTGGTTTTGTATAAAGACGGTGAGCGTCGTTATATCCTTGCGCCTAAAGGCCTGAAAGCGGGTGATCAAATCCAGTCTGGTGCTGATTCAGCAATCAAGGCAGGTAACGCTCTGCCAATGCGCAATATCCCGGTTGGTTCTACTGTTCACAACATAGAAATGAAACCAGGTAAAGGTGGTCAGCTGGCTCGTTCAGCAGGTGCTTATGCACAGATCGTTGCACGTGACGGTTCTTATGTAACCCTACGTCTGCGTTCTGGCGAAATGCGTAAAGTACTGTCTGATTGCCGTGCTACTTTAGGTGAAGTTGGCAACGCAGAACATATGCTGCGCGTTCTGGGTAAAGCCGGTGCAAGCCGCTGGCGTGGTATCCGTCCTACCGTTCGCGGTACGGCGATGAACCCAGTAGACCATCCACACGGTGGTGGTGAAGGTCGTAACTTTGGTAAACACCCTGTAACTCCATGGGGCATCCAGACCAAAGGTAAGAAGACCCGTAGCAACAAACGTACTGATCAATATATCGTACGTCGCCGTTCTAAAAAATAATTAGAGGATAAACCATGCCACGTTCTCTCAAGAAAGGTCCATTTATTGACCTGCACTTGCTGAAGAAGGTAGAGAAAGCGGTGGAAAGCGGAGACAAAAAGCCTATTAAGACTTGGTCCCGTCGTTCAACGATCTTTCCTAACATGATCGGTTTGACCATCGCTGTCCATAATGGTCGTCAGCATGTTCCAGTTTTTGTTTCCGACGAAATGGTTGGTCATAAACTGGGTGAATTCGCGCCGACCCGTACTTATCGCGGCCATGCGGCCGATAAAAAGGCTAAAAAGCGCTAAGGTAGGAGGAAGAGATGGAAACTATCGCTAAACATCGCCACGCTCGTTCTTCTGCTCAGAAGGTTCGCCTTGTGGCAGACCTGATCCGCGGTAAGAAAGTGTCGCAAGCTCTGGAAACTCTGACCTATACCAACAAGAAAGCTGCTGGTTTAGTGAAGAAAGTACTTGAGTCTGCTATTGCTAACGCAGAACACAACGATGGCGCTGACATCGATGATCTGAAAGTCACGAAGATTTTCGTAGACGAAGGCCCAACTATGAAGCGTATTATGCCTCGTGCCAAAGGCCGTGCAGATCGTATCCTGAAGCGCACCAGCCACATCACTGTGGTTGTGTCCGATCGCTGAGACTCTGGAGACTAGCAATGGGTCAGAAAGTACATCCTAATGGTATTCGTCTGGGTATTGTCAAACCTTGGAACTCTACCTGGTATGCGAATACTAAAGAATTCGCTGACAACCTAGACAGCGACTTTAAAGTTCGCCAGTACTTGAACAAAGAACTGGTTAAAGCATCTATTTCACGTATCGTTATCGAACGTCCTGCGAAAAGCATCCGTGTAACCATTCACACTGCTCGTCCAGGTATTGTAATCGGTAAAAAAGGTGAAGACGTTGAAAAACTGCGTAAGGCTGTAGCGAATATCGCTGGCGTTCCTGCGCAGATTAATATTGCCGAAGTGCGTAAGCCTGAACTGGACTCAAAATTGGTTGCTGACAGCATCAGTTCACAGCTGGAACGTCGTGTTATGTTCCGCCGTGCAATGAAACGTGCTGTACAGAACGCAATGCGTCTGGGCGCTAAAGGTATCAAAGTGGAAGTAAGTGGCCGTCTGGGCGGCGCTGAAATCGCGCGTACAGAATGGTATCGTGAAGGTCGTGTACCTCTGCACACTCTGCGTGCGGACATCGACTACAATACTTCTGAAGCGCACACCACTTATGGTGTAATCGGCGTTAAGGTATGGATCTTCAAAGGTGAGATTCTGGGTGGTATGGCTGCAGTTGAACAGGCGGAAAAACCGGCTGCTCAACCTAAAAAGCAGCAGCGTAAAGGCCGCAAGTAAGGAGAGTCGCTGATGTTACAACCAAAGCGTACAAAATTCCGTAAAGTGCACAAAGGCCGCAACCGTGGTCTGGCTGCAGGCGCGGATGTTAGCTTCGGCACTTTCGGTCTGAAAGCTGTGGGCCGTGGCCGTCTGACTGCTCGTCAGATCGAAGCGGCACGTCGTGCTATGACCCGTGCAATTAAACGTCAAGGTAAAATCTGGATCCGTGTGTTCCCAGACAAACCTATCACCGAAAAGCCACTCGAAGTGCGTATGGGTAAAGGTAAAGGTAACGTAGAATACTGGGTTGCCTTGATCCAGCCCGGTAAAGTCCTGTATGAAATGGACGGTGTACCTGAAGAGCTGGCTCGTGAAGCATTCAAGCTGGCAGCAGCGAAACTGCCTATCAAAACCACCTTTGTAACTAAGACGGTGATGTAATGAAAGCACAAGAGCTGCGCGAAAAAAGCGTTGAAGAGCTGAACACTGAGCTGCTGAACCTGTTACGTGAGCAATTTAATCTGCGTATGCAGGCGGCAAGTGGCCAGCTGCAACAGTCTCACCTGTTGAAACAAGTGCGTCGTAATATTGCACGCGTTAAGACTTTACTGACTGAGAAGGCGGATGCGTAATGACCGATAAAATCCGTACTCTGCAAGGTCGTGTTATTAGCGACAAAATGGAAAAATCCATTGTTGTTGCTATTGAGCGTAAGGTGAAACACCCTCTGTATGGTAAGTTCATCAAACGTACGACCAAACTGCACGTACACGACGAGAACAATGAATGTGGAATGGGTGATGTGGTGGAAATCCGCGAAACCCGTCCACTGTCTAAGACCAAATCTTGGACTTTAGTTCGCGTTGTAGAAAAAGCGGTTCTATAATAGATCGCTGTATCGAATGAAGTAAACGGCTCAAAAAACAGGGCCGTTTATTTCTCTGTCCATCGCGAAGATGTGGTGTTATAATGCCGCGCCCTCGTAGTATGGGATATTGAAACGGCCTCTTTAAAAATAAAGTGGCTCAGTAGTAGTTGACATTTAGCGGAGCACTAAAATGATCCAAGAACAGACTATGCTGAACGTGGCCGACAACTCCGGTGCACGTCGCGTAATGTGTATCAAGGTTCTAGGTGGCTCGCACCGTCGCTACGCAAACGTCGGTGATATCATCAAGATCACTATCAAGGAAGCAATTCCTCGTGGTAAGGTGAAGAAAGGTGATGTCCTGAAAGCGGTAGTGGTGCGCACCAAGAAGGGTGTTCGTCGCCCGGACGGTTCTGTCATTCGCTTCGATAGCAACGCTTGCGTATTGTTGAACAACAATAGTGAGCAAGTTATCGGTACGCGTATTTTTGGGCCGGTAACTCGTGAACTTCGTAATGAAAAGTTCATGAAAATTATCTCTCTGGCACCTGAAGTACTCTAAGGAGCAGACAATGGCAGCGAAAATCCGTCGTGATGACGAAATTATCGTGCTGACCGGTAAAGACAAAGGTAAGCGCGGTAAAGTAAAACAAGTTCTTTCTTCTGGTAAAGTCCTTGTTGAAGGTATCAACTTGGTTAAAAAACATCAGAAGCCAGTTCCGGCTCTGAACCAACCAGGTGGCATCGTTGAAAAAGAAGCAGCTATCAATGTTTCTAACGTTGCAATCTTTAACACAGCAACCAGCAAGGCTGACCGTGTAGGTTTTAGATTCGAAGACGGTAAAAAAGTCCGTTTCTTCAAATCTAATAACGAAACTATCAAGTAATTTGGAGTGTACGATGGCGAAACTGCATGATTACTACAAAGACGAGGTAGTCCAAAAACTGATGACTCAGTTTGGTTACCATTCTGTCATGCAAGTCCCTCGGGTCGAGAAGATCACCCTGAATATGGGTGTTGGTGAAGCAATCGCTGACAAAAAACTGCTGGATAACGCAGCAGCCGATTTGACAGCAATCTCTGGTCAAAAACCATTGATCACCAAAGCTCGCAAGTCAGTTGCAGGCTTCAAAATCCGTCAGGGCTATCCAATCGGCTGTAAAGTAACCCTGCGTGGAAAACGCATGTGGGAGTTCTTTGAGCGCCTGATTTCTATTGCTGTACCACGTATCCGTGACTTCCGTGGTTTGTCCGCTAAATCATTTGATGGACGTGGTAACTACAGCATGGGTGTTCGTGAGCAAATCATCTTCCCTGAAATCGATTACGATAAAGTGGATCGTGTACGTGGTTTGGATATTACTATCACCACTACTGCGAACTCTGATGATGAAGGCCGCGCACTGTTGGCTGCGTTTAACTTCCCGTTCCGCAAGTAAGGCAGGGTACTCATGGCTAAGCAATCAATGAAAGCACGTGATGTAAAACGTGCGAAATTAGCTGAGAAATTCTTCGCAAAACGCGTTGAACTGAAAGCGATCATCTCTGATGTAAACGCATCTGATGAAGACCGTTGGAATGCTGTTCTCAAGCTGCAAACACTGCCACGTGATTCCAGCCCTTGCCGTCAGCGTAACCGCTGCCGTCAAACTGGGCGTCCGCATGCATTTTTGCGGAAGTTTGGGTTGAGCCGTATTAAAGTCCGTGAAGCCGCTATGCGCGGTGAAATCCCGGGCCTTAAAAAAGCTAGCTGGTAATTGTCACCAATTGAATCACGGGAGTAAAGACAGATGAGCATGCAAGATCCGATCGCGGATATGCTGACCCGTATCCGTAACGGTCAGGCCGCGAATAAAGTTGCGGTCACCATGCCTTCCTCCAAGCTGAAAGTGGCAATTGCCAAAGTGCTGAAGGAAGAAGGTTACATTGAAGATTTTAAAATCGAAGGCGACACCAAGCCAGAACTGGAAATAACACTGAAATATTTCCAAGGTAAGGCTGTTGTAGAAAGCATTCAGCGTGTAAGCCGCCCAAGTCTGCGCATCTATAAGAAAAAAGATGAGCTGCCACAAGTTATGGCTGGCTTGGGTATCGCTGTTGTTTCTACCTCTAAAGGTGTAATGACTGATCGTGCAGCTCGCCAAGCAGGTCTTGGTGGCGAGATTCTCTGCTACGTAGCTTAATTCGGGAGGAAAGAATGTCTCGTGTTGCAAAAGCACCCGTCGTCATTCCTGCCGGCGTAGAGGTTAAACTCAACGGTCAGGTTATTTCGATTAAGGGTAAAAACGGCGAGCTAAGTCGTACAATCCACAACGCAGTTGAAGTTAAGCATGCGGATGACCAACTGACTTTCGCTCCTCGCGAAGGTTTCGCTGATGCATGGGCACAGGCGGGTACAACTCGTTCTTTGCTGAATGCAATGGTTATCGGTGTTAACGAAGGTTTCACTAAGAAACTCCAACTGGTAGGTGTTGGTTACCGTGCAGCAGTTAAGGGCAACGCTGTTAGCTTGTCTTTAGGCTTCTCGCATCCGGTTGAGCATCAACTGCCAGCAGGCATAACTGCGGAATGCCCATCACAAACTGAAATCGTACTGAAAGGTGCTGATAAGCAGGTGATTGGTCAAGTTGCGGCAGATCTGCGTGCCTATCGTCGTCCTGAGCCATATAAAGGCAAGGGTGTTCGTTACGCCGATGAAGTCGTGCGTACCAAAGAGGCTAAGAAGAAGTAAGGTAACACTATGGATAAGAAAGCAGCTCGTATCCGTCGTGCGACCCGCGCACGCCGCAAGCTCCAGGAACTGGGTGCAACCCGCCTGGTGGTACACCGTACCCCTCGCCATATTTATGCGCAGGTTATCGCACCAAATGGTTCTGAAACTCTGGTAGCCGCTTCTACAACAGAAAAAGCTATCAGTGAACAACTGAAATTTACTGGAAACAAAGAAGCCGCAGCATTAGTTGGTAAAATTGTTGCTGAACGTGCTCTGGAAAAAGGCATTAAAGATGTGTCCTTTGACCGTTCTGGTTTCCAATATCATGGTAGAGTCCAGGCACTGGCAGATGCTGCCCGTGAAGCTGGCCTTCAGTTCTAAGGTAGAGGTGTAAGATGGCTCACATCGAAAAACAAGCTGGCGAACTGCAGGAAAAGCTGATCGCGGTAAACCGCGTATCTAAAACCGTTAAAGGTGGCCGCATTTTCAGCTTTACAGCACTGACTGTAGTTGGTGATGGTAACGGTCGCGTTGGTTTTGGCTACGGCAAAGCACGCGAAGTTCCGGCAGCAATCCAGAAAGCGATGGAAAAAGCTCGTCGCAATATGAAAAACGTCGCACTTAACAGCGGCACCCTGCACCATCCAGTGAAAGGCTCACACACCGGTTCTCGCGTGTTTATGCAGCCTGCTCACGAAGGTACAGGTATCATCGCCGGTGGTGCGATGCGTGCTGTTCTGGAAGTGGCTGGAGTTCGTAACGTACTGGCTAAAACCTACGGTTCCACTAACCCAATCAATGTGGTTCGTGCAACCCTGGACGCTTTAGACAGTATGAAGTCTCCAGAAATGGTCGCAGCTAAGCGTGGAAAATCCGTCGAAGAAATTCTGGGGTAATGAACCATGGCTACTAAGACTATTAAAATCACTCAGTATCGCAGTGCAATCGGTCGTTTGCCTAAACACAAGGCAACTCTGACTGGTTTAGGTCTGCGTCGTATTAACCATACTGTTGAACGTGAAGATACACCAGCTATTCGCGGTATGGTCAACTTGGTTTCCTATATGGTTAAAGTTGAGGAGTAACAGATGCGCTTAAATACTCTGTCTCCGGCTGAAGGTGCCAAGCACGCCCCTAAACGTGTAGGTCGTGGTATTGGTTCTGGTCTGGGTAAAACCGGCGGTCGTGGTCACAAAGGTCAGAAGTCTCGTTCTGGTGGTGGCGTTCGTCGCGGTTTTGAAGGCGGCCAAATGCCTCTATATCGTCGTCTGCCAAAGTTTGGTTTTACTTCACGTAAGGCAATGATCACTGCAGAGATTCGTCTGTCTGATTTTGCCCGTGTTGAAGGCGATGTTATTGATCTGAATGCACTAAAAGCTGCTAACATTATTGGCCCTCAAATTGAATTCGCTAAAGTAATGCTTTCTGGCGAAGTCAATCGCGCAGTAACTGTGCGTGGCTTGCGTGTTACTAAAGGCGCCCGCGCTGCAATTGAAGCTGCTGGCGGTAAAATTGAGGAATAAGTAACAGATGGCTAAACAACCAGGATTAGATTTTCAAAGTGCCAAAGGCGGATTAGGCGAGTTAAAACGCAGACTTTTGTTTGTCATTGGAGCTCTAATTGTTTTCCGTATTGGCTCTTTTATTCCAATCCCTGGTATTGATGCCACTGTGCTTGCCAAATTGCTCGAGCAGCAAAGAGGCACCATCATTGAAATGTTTAACATGTTCTCTGGTGGTGCTTTAAGCCGTGCTTCTATCTTTGCACTGGGTATAATGCCGTATATTTCTGCATCTATCATTATCCAGTTGCTAACAGTGGTTAATCCCCGTTTAGCAGAGATTAAGAAGGAAGGGGAAGCTGGTCGTCGTAAGATCAGTCAGTACACCCGTTATGGCACATTAGTGCTGGCAATATTTCAGTCAATCGGTATTGCTACTGGGTTGCCGAATATGCCTGGAATGCAAGGTCTAGTAATTAATCCTGGTTTTGCGTTCTACTTCACGGCTGTTGTAAGTCTGGTCACGGGAACCATGTTCTTGATGTGGCTGGGTGAGCAGATTACTGAACGGGGTATTGGTAACGGTATTTCGATCATAATCTTTGCTGGTATCGTTGCAGGTCTACCACCTGCGATTGGTCACACCATCGAGCAAGCTCGGCAAGGCGACCTGCACTTCCTCCTGTTGCTGTTGGTTGCAGTATTAGTATTTGCCGTAACTTTCTTCGTTGTTTTCATGGAGCGTGGTCAACGTCGTATCGTTGTTAACTATGCAAAGCGTCAGCAAGGTCGTAAAGTTTTCGCGGCACAAAGCACACATTTACCGTTGAAAGTGAATATGGCTGGGGTTATCCCCGCAATTTTTGCTTCCAGTATTATTTTGTTCCCTGGTACCATAGCTTCTTGGTTTGGTGGTGGAACAGGCTGGAACTGGCT
This sequence comes from Xenorhabdus beddingii, assembly GCF_002127545.1. Taxonomy (GTDB): domain Bacteria; phylum Pseudomonadota; class Gammaproteobacteria; order Enterobacterales; family Enterobacteriaceae; genus Xenorhabdus; species Xenorhabdus beddingii. The sequence goes on along the minus strand of NZ_MUBK01000034.1, from coordinate 13,156 downwards.
AACAACTATTTCTATGTATTTGCAGCCAGGTCAACCGCTTTATGTGTTATTATATGCTTCTGCAATCATCTTCTTCTGTTTCTTCTACACGGCTTTGGTATTCAACCCAAGAGAAACAGCAGATAACCTGAAGAAGTCCGGTGCATTCGTACCAGGAATTCGTCCGGGAGAGCAAACGGCTAAGTACATCGATAAAGTAATGACTCGTTTAACCTTAGTTGGTGCGTTATATATTACTTTTATCTGCTTAATCCCGGAGTTTATGCGTGACGCAATGAAAGTTCCATTCTATTTTGGTGGTACTTCCCTACTTATTGTAGTTGTTGTCATCATGGACTTTATGGCTCAAGTGCAAACTCTGATGATGTCGAGTCAGTATGAGTCTGCATTGAAGAAGGCAAACCTGAAAGGATATAACCGCTAATCGGTTTGCTTGAGAAGTTACGGAGAGTAAAAATGAAAGTTCGTGCTTCCGTCAAGAAATTATGTCGTAACTGCAAAATCGTTAAACGTAACGGTATCGTTCGTGTGATTTGCAGTGCAGAGCCTAAGCACAAACAGCGCCAAGGCTAATTAATCGCATATTTTTCTTGCAAAGTTGGGTTGAGCTGGCTAAATTAGCCAGCCAATCTTTTTTATCTGACAGCAACATTATTTGAGTATCCTGAAAACGGGCTTTTCAGAATGATGTTGCAGTGAATAAATATTGTAGGAGTGCATAGTGGCCCGTATAGCAGGCATTAACATTCCTGATCAGAAACATACCGTAATCGCGTTAACCTCGATTTACGGCATCGGTAAAACCCGCTCACAAGCAATCTGTGCAGCAGCGGGCATTGCTGAAAATGTTAAGATCAGTGAGCTGTCTGAAGAGCAAATTGACAAGCTGCGTGACGAAGTTGCCAAATACGTTGTAGAAGGTGATTTGCGTCGTGAAGTAACCCTGAGTATCAAACGTCTGATGGACCTTGGTTGCTATCGTGGTTTGCGTCATCGTCGTGGTCTGCCAGTTCGCGGTCAGCGTACTAAGACCAATGCACGTACCCGTAAGGGTCCGCGTAAGCCGATCAAGAAATAATCGGGGTATTGAATAATGGCAAAAGCACCTATTCGTGCACGTAAGCGTGTAAGAAAACAAGTCTCTGACGGTGTGGCTCATATCCATGCTTCTTTCAACAACACCATCGTTACTATTACTGATCGTCAAGGTAACGCATTGGGTTGGGCAACTGCTGGTGGTTCCGGTTTCCGTGGTTCTCGTAAATCTACTCCGTTCGCGGCTCAGGTTGCAGCAGAACGCTGTGCTGAAGCAGTGAAAGAATACGGAATTAAGAACCTGGAAGTTATGGTTAAAGGACCTGGTCCTGGCCGTGAGTCAACTATCCGCGCATTAAACGCGGCTGGTTTCCGCATCACTAATATTACTGATGTGACTCCGATCCCTCATAACGGTTGTCGCCCACCGAAAAAACGTCGCGTTTAATTCGTCTTCGTTTTTAGGATTGTTGGAGAAAGAAAATGGCAAGATATTTGGGTCCTAAGCTCAAGCTGAGCCGTCGCGAGGGTACAGACCTTTTCCTGAAGTCTGGCGTTCGCGCGATTGACACCAAGTGTAAATTAGAACAGGCACCAGGCCAGCACGGCGCACGTAAACCGCGTCTGTCTGACTATGGTGTACAGTTACGTGAAAAACAAAAAGTTCGTCGTATTTACGGTGTTCTGGAACGTCAATTCCGTAACTACTATAAAGAAGCAACTCGTCTGAAAGGCAACACAGGTGAAAACCTGCTGAACTTGCTGGAAAGTCGTTTGGATAACGTCGTTTATCGTATGGGCTTTGGCGCGACTCGTGCTGAATCACGTCAAATGGTAAGCCATAAGGCTATCATGGTAAATGGTCGCGTTGTTAACATCGCTTCTTATCAGGTATCCCCGAATGACGTAGTCAGCGTTCGTGAAAAAGCGAAGAAGCAGGCTCGCATTAAAGCAGCCTTAGAGCTGGCTGAGCAGCGTGAGAAACCAACTTGGTTGGAAGTTGATGCTGCGAAGATGGAAGGTATGTTCAAACGTATTCCTGAGCGTACTGATCTATCCGCTGACATTAACGAACACCTGATCGTCGAGCTTTACTCTAAGTAAAGCTTAGCACCAAAGAGAGGACACAATGCAGGGTTCTGTGACAGAGTTTCTAAAACCGCGCCTGGTAGATATCGAGCAAGTCAGTTCGACGCACGCCAAGGTGACCCTTGAGCCATTAGAGCGTGGCTTTGGCCATACTCTTGGCAACGCACTGCGCCGTATTCTGCTTTCGTCTATGCCGGGTTGTGCGGTGACTGAGGTTGAGATTGATGGTGTACTGCATGAGTACAGCACCAAAGAAGGTGTACAGGAAGATATCCTGGAAATTCTCCTCAATCTGAAAGGGCTGGCGGTGAAAGTTCAGGGTAAAGATGAAGTTATCCTTACCTTGAATAAATCTGGCATTGGCCCTGTGACTGCAGCCGACATCATCCATGATGGTGATGTCGAAATCGTCAAGCCGCAGCACGTAATCTGCCATCTGACTGACGAAAGCGCTTCCATTAGTATGCGTATTAAAGTTCAGCGCGGTCGTGGTTATGTGCCGGCTTCTGCCCGAATTCATTCGGAAGAAGATGAGCGCCCTATCGGTCGTTTGTTAGTAGATGCTTGCTATAGCCCAGTAGAGCGTATTGCCTACAATGTTGAAGCAGCTCGTGTAGAACAGCGTACTGACTTGGATAAGCTGGTTATCGAGATGGAGACTAACGGTACAATCGATCCTGAAGAGGCGATTCGCCGTGCAGCTACCATTCTGGCTGAACAACTGGAAGCTTTTGTTGATTTACGTGATGTACGTCAACCAGAAGTTAAAGAAGAGAAGCCAGAGTTTGATCCGATCCTGCTGCGCCCTGTTGACGATCTGGAATTGACTGTCCGCTCTGCTAACTGCCTTAAAGCAGAAGCTATCCACTACATCGGTGATCTGGTACAGCGTACCGAGGTTGAGTTACTTAAGACTCCTAACCTAGGTAAAAAATCTCTTACTGAGATTAAAGACGTACTGGCTTCGCGTGGACTTTCTCTGGGCATGCGTCTGGAAAACTGGCCACCAGCAAGTATTGCTGATGAATAACTAGATCACAGGTTAAGGTTTTACTGAGAAGGATAAGGTCATGCGCCATCGTAAGAGTGGTCGTCAATTGAACCGCAACAGCAGCCATCGCCAAGCTATGTTCCGTAACATGGCAGGTTCTTTGGTTCGTCATGAAATCATCAAGACGACTCTGCCTAAAGCGAAAGAACTGCGTCGCGTCGTTGAGCCGCTGATTACTCTTGCCAAGACCGACAGCGTAGCTAATCGTCGTCTGGCATTCGCCCGTACTCGTGACAACGAGATCGTGGCAAAACTGTTTAATGAACTGGGCCCGCGTTTCGCGAGCCGCGCAGGTGGTTACACTCGTATTCTGAAGTGTGGCTTCCGTGCTGGTGACAATGCACCGATGGCATACATCGAGCTTGTTGACCGCGCCGCTGAGTCTCAGACAGAAGCAGCATCTGCAGAGTAATCTGTAGAAGCGTAAAAAACCGGGTATTATCCCGGTTTTTTATTGCTCCTTAATTCTCTTTCGGTCATCATCTTATTTCTCATCAATTAACCTGCAAATCTTCTTTGTGCGGGTGATCTCTTTATCTATTCTGGTAATATCATCTTTACTTTCTATTTGAATTTGATAGGAGAGTCTCCTATGTATCGTATTGGTCAGTTGGCTAAATTAGCAAATGTCACCCCGGACACTATCCGTTTCTATGAAAAACAGGGATTGATGATTCAGGGAGAAAGAACCGAAAGTGGTTATAGACTTTATACAAAACAAGACCTACAACGATTACGTTTTATTCGTTATGCAAAACAATTGGGTTTTACCCTGGAAACGATTGTAGAGCTTCTCTCTATTCGGGTGGATCCAGAACATCACACATGTCAGGAATCGAAACATATCGTTGATTCAAGATTACAGGAAGTTGAAAAAAAATTATTGGAAATGCAAAGAATGCGTGATTCTTTGAAGATGTTGAGTGATGCGTGTTGCGGTAGTGCACATGTCAGCACATATTGTTCTATATTGGAAATTCTGGAAGAGGGAGCAACAAATAATTAATATTTCTTTATTATTATGAGTGTTAACAGTACAATTTAGTCGTTTTTAATCAGATGATTTTTATAATCAATCAACAAATTAGTTTTTGTTAGAGGTCCTTATGACAACATATCGCCATAAAAAGGGCGTGATCAAAGATAACGCTATAGAAGCCCTATTACACGACCCTTTGTTTAAACAAAGAGTAGAAAAAAGCAAAAAAGGTAAAGGAAGTTATAATCGTAAAGCAAAACATGGTAAAAATAGTGGTTGGGAGGCCAATGATAATAATTTTTTCAAGTTGTTATCATTGGCCTTCTAACTTTTTAAACTGACAATATTAGCTTAATAAAGCTGAGGCAAACGTTTTAAAGGAAGAAAGGACTTGGCTGGAAAAGCTTTTCCACTTCAGGAACGAATTTTTTATCAGTAATAAACATGATCACATGATCACCTTGCTGAATGATACTGTAATCATTGGCAATAATGACTTCTTCATTGCGAACAATAGCACCAATTGTTGTTCCTGGCGGTAGTTTGATATCACCTATCTTGCGCCCAACAACTTTTGAAGTATTCTCATCGCCATGAGCTATGGCTTCGATTGCTTCAGCGACACCACGCCTTAATGAAAATACACTAACAATATCTGCTTTACGGACATGACCAAGTAGTGCGGATACTGTTGCTTGCTGAGGAGAAATGGCAATGTCAATGACTCCACCCTGTACTAAATCAACATATGCACTGCGTTGAATAAGCACCATTGCTTTTTTGGCACCCATTCGTTTTGCGAGCATCGCTGACATAATATTGGCTTCATCATCATTTGTTAATGCGATAAAAACATCAACTTGTTCAATATGTTCTTCGGCCAGTAATTCTTGATCTGAAGCATCTCCATAGAACACAATAGTATCGTGTAATAGTTCCGCAAGTTCTATAGCTCTTTCTTGGTTATGTTCAATTAGTTTGACGCTGTAATCTTTTTCGAGCCGTAGGGCTAAGCCTGCACCAACATTGCCCCCACCAACGATCATAATGCGTTTGTATGGTTTCTCAAGACGTTGTAATTCACTCATGACAGCCCTGATATGCTGTGATGCGGCAACGAAAAACACTTCATCCCCAGCCTCAATAATTGTTGAGCCTTGTGGTCTGATTGGACGATCTTGGCGGAATATTGCAGCGACTTTGCTATCGATATGTGGCATATGCTCCCGAAGTGAAGATAAGGCATTTCCTACTAGTGAACCGCCATAATAGGCTTTGACTGCGACAATACTGACTCGGTTTTCCGCAAAATTAACAACTTGCAATGCACCAGGGTATTGAATCAATTTATAAATGTAGTCAATTACCAGTTGTTCAGGAGATATTAGATAATCAATTGGAATATGATCAGGTTGGAATAATTTCTCTGATTCTCGGATATACTCTGATGATCGTATCCTAGCGACTTTATTAGGCGTGTTGAATAGAGAGTAAGCAATTTGGCATGCAATCATGTTGGTTTCATCGGAATTTGTAACAGCGACCAACATATCTGCATCTTCAGCTCCCGCTTCCCTTAATATTCTGGGATGAGAGCCATGACCATTTACAACCCTCAGATCGAATTTATCCTGCAACTGACGTAAACGATCTGTATCGGTATCAACGACAGTAATATCATTGTTTTCATCAACCAAATTTTCGGCTAATGTTCCTCCAACCTGGCCTGCGCCCAGAATAATTATCTTCATAGCATTCTCTTTTTGATTAGAAGCTGTTGTTCTATTCTTGATATTTTAGCAAAATCGCAAAACTCTCTCGTTCAATGGGAACGAGAGAGATGTGTCATTGCTTAGTTATCCGAGCATAAAAGAAACCGTCACCACCGGCTATTTCTGGAATGATTTGTGTTCCGGGTTTTTCCTGTGAGCCGGTTTCTGATGATAATACAGCATCTGAATGACGTTCCAAAAATGCCTTAATTTGCTCGTTATTTTCTTGGGGTAAAATTGAGCAGGTTGCATAAACCAGAGTGCCACTTTTCTTTAGATATGGCCAGATAGCATCAAGAATTTCAGATTGCAATGTAACTAATTGATCGATATCTTCATTTCTGCGTAACCATTTTATATCAGGGTGACGACGGATGACTCCAGTTGCTGAACATGGTGCATCAAGGAGAATACGATCAAATTGCTCACCTGCTGCCCATTCATGTGGAAAACGACCATCACCTGCTTTTACGACAGCATATAAATTAAGTCTCTGTAAATTTTCTTTTACCCGTTTAAGTCTTTGTTCATCAATATCAATGGCCAGTACCTTCGATTTTGGTGCTATCTCAAGAATATGAGTCGTTTTTCCTCCGGGGGCGGCACAAAGATCCAGTATAGATTCCTCATTACATGGATTTAAAAGTGCAGCGCATCCTTGGGCTGAACGATCCTGAATAGTTACCCATCCTTGATCAAATCCGGGTAGGCAATTTACAGGGCAAGGACTCAGGAGACGAATAGCATAGGGATGATCCGCATCCAGTGCTGCTTCTATATTGGCCTCTTCCAGCAGTGTGAAGTATTCATTAACCGTATGATAACGTTGGTTTACCCGTAACCACATAGGTGGTTTTTGGTTATTGGCATCTACTATATTCTGCCAATTTTCTGGATAAGATTTCTGAATGCGTTCTAGCAGCCATTGTGGATGTAAGTATTGACTGGCGTGATTATTTTCTCGTTCGATTAATTCTTGCTGCTGACGCTGAAATTGGCGCAGGACGCCATTGATTAACCCTTTTAGTTGAGGTCGTTTTAAGTTAATTGCACCATTAACGGTTTCAGCAAGCGCTGCATGTTCAGGTATGCGTGTATAAATAAGCTGATAGAGTCCGACCATGATCAGGTAGTGGAAAATACGTTGTTTTCCTTTCAATGGCTTTGCCATTAATTGGGTAATAAACCATTCAAGTTGAGGCAATACCCTCATAACGCCAAAGCAGAGTTCTTGTAGCAGAGCCTTGTCTTTGTCAGAAACTCTTTGTTGAAGTTCAGGTATAACAGTACTGAGAGATTGCCCTTGCTCAAGTACTTGGGTGATCGCTTGTGCTGCGATGCTTCGCAGGTTGTATGTATTTTTCATGGTATGGTTAAAAAAGCTGGCTGTCGTCAGCATCATAAAGAGGAAGAAGCCTGTATGCTAAAAGCATACAGGAAAATGAGTATCAGTTGATTTTGCTACCTGGTGTAAACCACTCACGTTTGGAATTTAGAAGATCGGCAGCAGACATTGCTTTTTTGCCAGGTGGTTGCAACTGAGTAATATTTAATATTCCATCGGCAGTCGCAACTTGGATACCTTTTTTATCTGCGCTGATAATGGTGCCGGGAACTTGGGTAGTTTGTTCGATGATGACTTCTGCTCGCCAGATCTTAATGGGGTGATCATCAATTAAGAAGAAGCTCATAGGCCAGGGATTGAAAGCGCGAACACAGCGCTCAAGTTGGATTGCAGGCAGATTCCAATCCACTTTTGCTTCATCCTTACTCAGTTTTTCGGCGTAAGTCGCACGAGTGCTATCCTGAATTTCTGGCTGACATTTTCCCGATGTGATTAAATTTAAGGTATCTAGTAAGGCTCTTGGACCAATATCGGCAAGCCTTTCATATAAGCTGGCACTGGTATCTTCATTTGTAATTGGACAAACTGCTTTCAGTAGCATATCGCCGGTATCAAGCCCCGCATCCATTTGCATGATAGTTACGCCAGTTTCTTGGTCTCCGGCCCAAATTGAACGTTGGATAGGCGCAGCGCCACGCCAGTCAGGTAATAAAGAACCATGAACATTCAGGCATCCCAAATGTGGAATATCTAAAACAGCTTGGGGAAGAATCAGCCCATATGCAACAACGATCATAATATCAGCTTGCTGCTCGGTGACCCATTGTTGGCTTTCTTCTGTACGTAAGGTTGTTGGCTGGAAAACAGAAATACCGTGTTCTTCAGCCAGTACCTTTACAGGGCTTGGTGTCAGTTTCTTACCTCTTCCTGCCGGTTTATCTGGTCGAGTGAGCACGCCAACAACTTGATGTTGAGAACTTAATAAAGCAGTCAAATGATGAGCCGCAAAATCAGGGTTTCCGGCAAAAATAATACGTAAAGAATCAGACACTGTTATTTCCTGCAATAATAAAATTTATTTGCTCTTGGTTCTCAAACGATCAATCTTTTCAACTTTCTGACGGATGCGCTGGCGTTTCAGCGGAGATAGGTAATCAACAAAAAGTTTACCAATCAAGTGATCCATCTCATGTTGAATGCAGATTGCCAGTAGTCCATCGGCTTCCAATTCAAACGGCTGACCGTGATAATCTAAGGCCTTAATTTTTACTTGTTCAAAACGTGGCACAAATCCACGCTGTTCAGGAACAGATAGACAACCTTCTTCTATCCCTGTTTCACCAGATTCATTGACTAGTTCTGGATTGATAAGCACAAGGCGCTGTTCACGATCTTCAGAGACATCAATGACAATAATTTGTTGATGAATATCGACTTGTGTTGCTGCTAAGCCAATACCTTCTTCTGCATACATCGTGTCGAACATATCATCAATGATACGTTGGATTTCTGCATCCACTTTTTTTACTGGCTTTGCAATTGTGCGAAGCCGCTCGTCTGGATAATGTAATATTTGTAAAACTGACATATGTGTTTAGAACTGCGTCCAAGAAATGAGTGATAATTGCTGCCTATTCTAGACATTTCCCGTTTAGATTGACAGTATTGAACATAAAATAATCATGAAGGTGTTACCTTCAATCGGGTCAGGATGACGATATGGATACAATGGAAATGTGGTTACGGATGAAAATGGTTTCTCATCTTTCAGCAACAAAGGCGATGTCCATTATGGAACGCCTGTTACAAGCGAAGCATTGCAGTATTACGTTTCTTAAAGAATGTGGTTTGTCTCCTGCACAATGCTTGCAATTTACGAAGGCCAATCCTTCCGCGCTGGTGTCGGCCCTCAATTGGTTAGGGCAACCGAATAACCATCTATTGACCGTTTCTCATCCTGAATATCCTCCTCTATTAAAACAGATACATTCACCTCCTCTTGTACTTTTTGTTACAGGTGATATATCACTCTTGTCCCAAAAACAAATTTCAATAGTTGGCAGCAGAACAGCAACTTTCTATGGTGAAAAGTGGGGAAAAACATTTGCCAGTGAATTGGCCAGAAATAAACTGATTATAACCAGTGGGTTGGCGATAGGTATTGATGGTATCTGTCATCAGGCAACATTGGATTCAGGAGGAAAAACGATTGCGGTACTTGGTAGTGGTCTTGAAAATATCTATCCCACCCGCCATCAGTCTCTGGCTCATCGCATTAAAGAAAATGGTGCGCTGGTTTCCGAGTTTTTTCCTGATACCCCGCCCAAGGCCAAGAATTTTCCAAGAAGGAATCGGATTATTAGTGGATTGAGCCTGGCTCTGCTTATAGTGGAAGCCCATAGAAACAGTGGATCACTAATTACGGCACGCTGTGCCCTTGAACAAGGAAGAGATATCTTTACATTACCCGGTCCATTAGGAACTCCCTCAAACGAGGGTAATCATTGGTTGATCAAACAAGGAGCTTATTTGGCAACAAATGTGATGGATATAATGGAACATATTAATGCTTCGTTTCAATGGGTTAATTTAGAAGAAGAAGTAAAAGAAAAGGCAAGCGAACAATTTGAACAAACAGAGTTGCCATTTGCGGATGTGCTGGTTAACGTAGGCAACGACGTTACACCTATTGATGTGATTGCTCAACGTTCTTGCCTTCCTATTACAGAAGTCATGACCAAGTTGTTAGATCTTGAACTTATGGGAAAAGTTGCCGTTGTTGCTGGTGGATATGTTCGAACCCATTAATCTATTTAATTTGTCCTTTTTCCAACATTATGATGGCTGGTCTTCAGCGAGTGAAATATGTCTAAGAAAGCGCCCTTTGTTATAAAAGAAACAGAATATTGCCCTGAGTGTGGTGCTGGATTAATTATCCGTAATGGATCTCATGGCCCATTTTATGCGTGTTCTGGCTATCCATCCTGCAATTATCTTCGTCCTTTGAAAGCGCAGGGCGATGGACATATTGTAAAAGAATTGGATGGACAAACCTGCCCAAGATGTGGTTTCACTTTAGTCTTACGGCAAGGGCGCTATGGCATGTTTATTGGTTGTAGCCATTATCCTGAATGTGAGCACACAGAGCTGATTGATAAACCAGATGAGACATCCATTAATTGTCCTCAATGCCAACAAGGAAAATTATTTCAGCGTAAATCGCGTTTTGGAAAAGTATTTCATTCCTGTAGCCGTTATCCAGATTGCCAGTTTGCACTTAACAATAAGCCTGTTTTGGGTGAATGTAAGTTTTGCCGCTATCCATTGTTAATAGAAAAACGTACTTCCCAAGGCGTAAAATTATTTTGTGCCAGTAAATTGTGTAGTAAGCAGCAATTCAATGAGATTGAGAAAGAAAATGAGTAACGAAACCTCACCTGCATTTGATGAAATTATCACGGCTTTAAAAGAAGAAAAAGTCATTGCTTATCCAACAGAAGCTGTTTTTGGGTTAGGTTGTGATCCCGATAGTGAAAACGCAGTACAAGAGTTATTAGCGCTGAAAAATCGGTCTTGGGAAAAAGGACTAATCCTTATTGCTGATAATTATGAGCGGCTATGTTCTTATATTGACGATGAACAGTTGAGCGAGCTACAAAAAGAAACCGTATTTTCCTCTTGGCCTGGCCCTGTTACATGGGTAATGCCAGCGAAAAAAACGACACCAAAATGGCTGACTGGCAAGTTTTCAACTTTGGCCGTCCGGGTGACTGCTCATCCTTTGGTTAAGCAGCTATGCTCCCTTTATGGAAAACCACTCGTTTCGACCAGTGCGAATCTAAGCGGATTAGCGCCATGTCGAAATTCGGAAGCAGTGCGTCAACAATTTGGAAATCGTATCCCGGTTTTGGAAGGTGAAGTCGGGGGACGTAAAAATCCATCGGAAATCAGGGACGCTTTAACGGGTCAGTTATATCGGCAAGGGTAGGAAAATAATGGATAAATTTGCGGTTTTTGGTCATCCAATTGAACACAGTAAATCTCCTTATATTCATCGTTTGTTTGCCGAACAGACAGGCATTGAACATCAATATGGGAAAATACTTGCTCCGATAGAATGCTTTGAACAAACCTTGGCTCATTTTTTTGAGCAGGGTGGTTTGGGAGCGAATGTCACTGTCCCTTTTAAAGAAAGAGCTTACCAGCGTTCGGATGAGTTGACCGAGCGAGCAAGGATTAGTGGAGCGGTCAATACATTAAAACTCGTCGAAAGAAATCGACTGCTTGGTGATAATACTGATGGGATAGGGTTATTGGTGGATTTACAACGACTCAATTTCATTTCTCCGGGGCAAAATATCCTGATTATTGGTGCTGGTGGAGCGGCGAAAGGGGTGTTATCTCCTCTATTATCATTGGGTTGTTCAGTCACTATTACTAATCGTACATTTGAGCGCGCTCAACTAATCGCGAATAAATTTTCTCTACTAGGTGATATCCGGGCTATTGAAATGGAGAAACTTATTTTTCCAAACTTTGATGTCATTATTAACGCAACTGCTTCCGGCCTTGATGGAGAAATCCCTGCAATATCGCCGTTAATTTTCCGGAACAACAGCGTCTGTTATGACATGTATTATCAGTATGGATTTACGCCTTTTCTCAGTTTCGCCCATCAAAATGGAGTCTCACGTTTAGCCGATGGTTTAGGAATGCTGGTAGGGCAAGCAGCATATGCTTTTGAATTGTGGCATGGAGTATTTCCTGAAATAGAACCCGTGTTAACTGCTTTAAGACGAGAATTACATTCATGAATCAATCAATTCAATTTCCTGATCGTGAAGAATGGGATGAAGTTGGGAATAAAGTGGTATTTCCAGCGATGGTAAATGGTTTGTTGGTGGAATGTATGATTAGTGCTGATGAACTTATTGAACGTTATGGTACAGCTCATCACCCACTCGCTTTGTTTCGTCAATACCGCTGGGATTTGGAGGAGGAGTTTGAAACGATTATTTTGAGTGGGCATGATGATAAATTCGGGCATTACTTTTTGGTTTCAGATTGTGTTGCCAAAGATGATTGTGTCGCCAAAGATTGCGCCGCTAAGTAATTGTCTTTCCAGCGGGTATAATTATTAGCCGAATAAAGCAGCCCTTCCAATTCTTCAGGTTTGAGTTTTCTTACTTGTCTGGCTGGGCTACCTACATATAGATACCCACTTTCTAACCTTTTACCGGGGGGAACGAGGCTTCCAGCTCCGATGACTACATCGTCTTCAATAATAGCCCCATCAAGTAAAATAGAACCCATACCGACCAATACTCGATTTCCAATCTGACATCCATGCAGCATTGCCTTATGGCCCACGGTGACATCTTCTCCAATGATCAGCGGGTAGCCATCCGGATTATCCGTGGATTTATGTGTTACGTGTAGAACAGAGCCATCCTGAATATTTGTACGAGAACCAATAGAGACATAATTCACATCTCCGCGGATAACCACTAGAGGCCAGATACTGACATCATCAGCCAATCTGACATCTCCAATGACAACAGAAGAGGGGTCTAAGAGAACTTTTTGACCAATTTGAGGATAGAAGTTTAGATATTGACGTAAAACAGTGGACATAAGAAACCTCAACAGTAAGGGAGGATAACAATTAATAGAAATGTTATTGAGGAAAATATCGTCATGCAATCAAAATATTTGTTTCAATTTTGGGCTAATTGAGTGTTCTTTACATCTCTTAGGGTAAAAATTGCTCAATCAGAAATAAAATGCAAAAAAACTATTGTCAGGCGCGGAAAACTCCCTATAATGCGCCACCACTGACCGACGCTGAGCTGCAACACGCCGCGAAGGCCAGGGGAAGGAAAGCG
>NZ_MUBK01000033.1 GCF_002127545.1 Xenorhabdus beddingii | reverse complement strand
AATCGCCGCCAGTACCCGACCTTCATGTAACTGGCTGACAGTGAGTGCCGTTGCATAACCTTCGGTAATGATGATTGTGTCCGGCGTTCCGGTAATCTCGGATACGGGGATAAAACTGCCTTTTTTCTGCGTACCAGAGACAAGGCGCTTTTCACCGTTGGGCTTGATGATCTGTGCGCCTGTGATTGTGCCGTCCAGAGTTTGAGTAACCAGCAATAAAGCGCCGTCTTTCAATAACCGCTGATTGGGGCATTGCAGCCCCTTTTTAGCCAGATATTGAGATTCACCCGTGACAGAAGTTGCAACCAGCGCCGCGATGCGTTCCGCAATGGATTTTACTGTTCGGGGCTTTTCTTTGGCGGGCTTGAATTCTGGCAAGGGAAGCGCCAGCGCACCAGAAACTAACTTAGCGGCTTCAAAAATCGTGATCCCTTTCGCCCTTGCCACTAAATCCAGCCCGTCACCGTGATTCGGCTCATCACACTGGCGACAATGCCAGTCACCGTTATGGTGATCATCAATGAAGTGGAAACGGTCAGTTCCGCCGCATATTGGGCAAGCACTATGTTTGCCCCGCGTTGGAACATCAACACCACAGGCAGGTAACAGGCTTTGCCAGTGATTTATGGCCGCGTTCTTCACGGTATGGATAAGGTCTATCGGGCGGATGTTTTCACTACTTTGGTGGCGGTTATCTCCATGTGATGAGGTTTTCTTCATGATTTATTCCTCATAAACAGCCGCTTGAAGCGCATGATAAACGCCCTGATTGATATCACAGGCCAACGCAATCAGGTTATTTAAATCGATAGAACATTCATCCTTGGCTTTTTCAAGAATGACGTAGAATAAAGAAGTCGCCAGCTTTGTATTGTGCATGGCTTGAGACAGTGAAATAGGCGTTCTGCGCTCGTATATTCTGACTATTTCAACATTGAGGGATTCATCATCTGGCATACAAGAACTACGAATACCTTTGGCGGCTTTTTCAGCACCGCGCAATGTCTTGTATTTGTAGCGGACAGTGGCTTTTTTTACCTTGCCTGTACGCTGGTTTGTGGTGGTGATAATGATCTTAAACATGGCTTACCTCCTGAATGGAGATAGGACACATGGAATGAATAGCTATCAGTCGTTGATTGCCTGATACAATTAGGAATGTAAATTTAAGGCGAGTTTGGTTAGACTGTGTACCAGCCATAATCGTTACCTCTATTAACGGTTTGGTCAGATGCCTCGTCAGTGTTCCACCACTACGGGGCATTGCTTTTTTATGGTGCTCATCTTTATAATGGTTCGCACCAATGTTTAATAAACTACCATAATGGTTCGAACCAATGCAAGATGAAAAAAGCAAAAAACCATATGAGCGAAATAACAGTACACGCCGGACAATTCGCTTTGAAGATGAGCTACTTAAGCAAATTGAAGAAGTTGCTGATAAAGGTAATTTCAGTTCATGGGTCAAAGATGCCTGCCGTGAAAAACTTCTGGCTTTAGGTGTTGCGCCTAAAATATGAACAAACCAGTAAGAGCTTCGATTTCTAACTAACCCTCTTAAAGAGGGTTGTCTATCAAATTGATAATTACTTAATCTCAAAGAATCTCTATCGCTAATATCTACCATCACACCAATTATTCCCAGTTTTAGAGTGAGTTAGATCGCTGCCAATTAAGACAGTTGATTTTTTCATGATGTCATGTATTAATTGGCAGATTTACGGCTATACGGGTTATTGATGTTTTCTACTGTTGGCGGATTACGTACCCAATGCAGCAGATCACTAAGCAACCAAGCGCAAGAATTGCGGCCTAGTGGCTTACGGGCAGGGAAACGGCCTTCATTTTCCAGTTTCCATGCTGACGTTCTGGAAATAGAGGTAATGTGTTGGCGTTCCTTTTCACGTATAAGACGATCATAAGGTTCGCCATATTCAGAAAGGATAGAGCGGCGTTCTTCAGGTGTAGGAATGCTGTATTGAATGGTCATGTTACCCTCACTGTTTAATTGTTTTTGTGAGGGTATTTTACTTAAAAGAAATCATTACGGAAGGAAGCGATATTTGTTACGTATATATCACAATTATCATGCTCATCATTAAACTCATTAATTCCCACTATTGAGCTGCCTTTAATATAACCACATTCTCATAATGACCCGTCAATACATCTAGCCGCTCACACCACTTGTTTAAAGCGTCTAGTTTCTCTGGTAGGTATTGGCTCTTGTTGTAGATAGCCATGACACCCGGTAAGATATGGCCTAAAAGCTGGTCAACAATATGTGGAGCTATTCCCATATCATTTAAATTTGTGGAAAAAGTTCGTCTTAAATCATGTAGCGACCATTTATCCGCATAACCTAATTTTTTCCATATCTTAGTTCCATACTCTGATACTGTTTCGGTGCTTTTTAACTCGCCTAATAGGTAATCACTTTTATGATTTTGATAAATAAGTCTTTCTAAGAACGACTTCATACATTCCGGTATAGGGCGAATAATTCTTTCACCTGTCTTGCTATTTTCTTTTGGGACAGTCCATAGCATGGAATTAAAATTCCATTCTGAACATTTCGATAATCTGATCTCTCGTGTCCGACAACCAAAAACAACCAAAACTTTCAATAAATTATTATAATAAGGTAGATAGACACCTGCGTTTATGGACTCCCATAATTGCCCAAGTTCATCATCTTCTAAATACCGCTGACCTTTTTTCTGTTTTTTCCCAACATCCTGAATAGTTAAATCATCCAATACATGGCTTATTGCATACCTTCTTACCCGGCAAAATTTCAGGGCTTGTTTGCACAATTGAAGAATACCACCAGAAGCCACTGGAGCTTCCTTTTTCATTCTGTCAAAGCATTGCAGCCAATATATTATTTCACAGTCAGACAATGCCATTTCACCAATATAGGGATAAATATGTTTTTCTAATTGACGAATGAGGCTATCAATATTGACTCGGTTTTCTCTGCCATAGTGTTCTATCCAATATTCGATAGCGTCTTTTACAGTGACTGGTTTTAATGATTCTTGCATCGTTAAGTTAAATTGGAGCTTTGGATCTTTACCGGATGCCAACCAGTTACGGCATTTATCCCGTGTTTCACGAGCTTGTTTGAGGGGCATATCAGGATAGCGCCCAAGGGTAAGGCGGTTTAATTTCTTGCCATCAAGTCGGTAGGTAAAGACCCAACTAATACCACCAACTTTAGATGCTTTTGCACTCAATCCAGCACCATCGGCAAAAAACTCAATATTGTTCCTTTCTTTTCCGTGTAGGGTTTTAAGTTTTTTGTCACTGAGCTTGTTTAGTTCGGCAGCCATGATCACCTAAGATATTTATACAAATGTTTATACGCAGTGTGCTGCAAGAGTGGGAAAACGTCAATAAGCACTGGAACAATGCACAGGTAGGGAAATAATTAATTGTCTGATTTTAATATAAAAATTATAATCATGGACAAACATCAAAACATTAAACTAATATATATTAGGTATATTCATTTCTGCTTTCATTTTGGTTGGTTTATGAATATTGGCAGTATACCTGTTAGTATCAGTAAACGCATTTTCATATTGATTCCAAAATAAAAGAAGTGATAATTAATGTTGATTCAACTGCTTATTAAATAGGCTTACTTACTATGGAAATTCGGGTATTTCGGCAAGACGACTTTGAAGCCGTCATCACACTTTGGGAACGCTGTGATTTGATTCATTCTGGTGGTGATCCAGAAGTAGATATTGAACGTAAGCTAACCCATGATGCTGATTTGTTTTTGGTTGCTGAAGTTGCTGGGGAAGTGGTTGGTACGGTTATGGGTGGCTATGATGGACACCGGGGCCATGCTTATTATTTGGGCGTTCATCCTGAATTCAGGGGCAGGGGAATTGCCAATGCCCTGATTTCCCGTTTGGAAAAGAAATTATTGGCAAGGGGCTGCCCAAGTATCTTGATCATGGTTCCAGAAGAAAATGATGCAACGATTTGCATGTGTGAAAAGATGGAATATGATTATTTGGGGCAGGAAAGTGCCATTTTTAACAAACGTCTGATTATTGATTAAATATCGTTAAATAAAAAGAGCATAGGTGGCTGAACCCGATTATATTATTCAGCCATTATTTTATTTAACATGGTGTTTATGGAACGAGTCCAGAGCCTTACATAGTTGTTTTCCATCACAAGAAGATCTTTTGCCATGACGGGTTGTTCATTATCTATATCGGAGATGACTTTAACCTGGATATCCCCATTTTCATCTTTAAATAAATAATAATGTTCAGGGATGGAGGATGTGGATTTTCCTTCTAACACATTAAAACTAGAGATTAACTGATAATTAATGGGCTGTTCTGTAGGTAGATCCATCATTGTCTCCTGAATGTATTTTAGAAATGAAATGTTATGATACTGATTGTTCTTTAAACAAATATGCAATGTCACATTATTTATATTTTATTAACATCAAATTAATATCCATAACTGAATGTTTTTTGAAGAATGTGGTCTGATAGATATCAAGTTATTTCCCATAAGAAATTAAGGTAAGAAATAGTAATGGATAAATTTTTTGTATTCGGTTTGTTGTCTAAACAACGGGTGACGGCAGTCAGTAGTTTGGTTGGATGTTCATTTTTGTTAACTGCTTGTGCCGGGACACCGGGGTTTTCATGGGCTTCATTATCGCCTTTGCACTGGTTTTCCAGTTCCCTGAGCGTTTCTGACCAAGGTGTCGGAGAAATCAATAATCAGACAGATATGACTCTGGCGGCGATTGAACAACGCCTGAAAGGTAAATATCGCTTGCGTAGTGGCATGGAAATGCAGAATGGTAAGTTGAGCAGCGTGATTCAAGGAATGAAAGATGATCAAGTGGAACTCGCATTCTATGGTCTGGCTAATGGTAAGGTTAATCGCATTGATGTATTGGATGAGGGCATTAAAACCGCTTGGGGAGCGAAAATAGGAATGCCTTTTTCCGAGCTGTATGATAAAGCATTTGGGGCATGTCAGAGATCCAATGATTTTACGATGCAGCCCACGGTTGTCTGTAGCGCCCCACAAAGTCAGCATGTCAGCTATGTTTTCACCGGGATTTGGAACGGTCCTGAGGGATTAATGCCTTCTGATGATATTCTCAAAAATTGGAAAATTTCACGTATTATCTGGAAATCCTGATAAAATCTCAAAGAGAGTTGACTGTCGGAGTAAAACTCTCTTTTTTTCCACCTGTATGATAGAAGAATATTTTATTGCAGAGAGCAACGTTCATTTTTAATCCATTTTAGTAAAAGGAAAAAAACATGACTCATGCACAGAGTGGTATTTTGCTGGAACATAGCCGTTTTGGTATTTTTATTGAAGCCATGATCCAACCCACTGAATTGGAAGCAGTGCGCCGGGGCTGTAAAGTATTTTGTCAGGCATTATCTGAGCTGCAAATGCAGTTTCCGGATGACAAATTAGGTGCTGTCATTGCATTTGGCCCTGAAGCATGGCGATCCTTGTCTGATATAAAATCCCTATCTGATATAAATTCGCTCTCTAATATAAATAGTGCTCCAGAGCTTAAACCGTTTCAGCCACTCGGCAAGGGGCTGGCACCGGCAACACAGCGTGACATGCTGATCCATATCCAATCATTGCGTCATGATATTAATTTTTCTATGGCACAAGCTGCCTTGTCTGCCTTTGGCAGCGCTATTGAAGTTATCGAAGAAACTCACGGCTTTCGTTGGATTGAAGAGCGGGATCTCAGTGGTTTTATTGACGGTACTGAAAACCCTAAGGGCAGTGAATGCGCAGAGGTCGCGCTGATCCAAGAAGGCCGTGATCAGGGCGGTAGCTACGTCGTCGTGCAACGTTATGAGCATAACCTGAATAAATGGCACCGTTTTTCTGACGAAGAACAGGAAAAGATGATTGGGCGTACAAAAAAAGACAGCATCGAACTGGAAGAGCATGTCCGTAATCAAACCTCCCACGTTTCTCGCGTTGTCATTGAGGAGAATGGCGAAGAGCTGGCGATTTTACGCCGAAGTTTGCCATACGGTACAGCGAGTGGTAAGCAGGGTTTATTTTTTATTGCTTACTGTTATTGCCTGCATAACATTGAACAGCAGTTATTGAGTATGTTTGGTGAGCGGGATGGTAAGCATGATGATCTCTTGCGTATGAGCAAACCTGTGACCGGAAGCTACTATTTCGCCCCTTCATTGACACAATTGCAGGCGCTGTAAGATTGAATCGCGGTGCACAGAGTGATAAGCCGTATCCCCGTTGCACCGTGACATTCCAGCTCATCACTGTCGTTGCCAATTCCGGGGATGGCTAACCCGGATCGGGTTAATACCCTGCATCTTATCGCGTTTCATCATTGCTCATAAAAATTCGATATATAAAACAGTGGGTAATAAACTATCCTGTTATAAAGATTCTGGATACAGTATACCTTTCATCTTTCAAGTTGCTGCTTTGTTGACTACGCACACTCACCTCAGTGGCTTCCCTGCCGTTGTTCTGCGACTTGAAATCTATTGGATATCGAACAAATTATTGTCTGAATGCGTGATGGGTAAGGTGCTGGATGAAGAGAGTGGCAATAAAAATGAAATTATTAAGCGGATTGGCTGCCCTATCACTTTGGTTCAGCCTCAACGCTTATAGCACCAACGCCTTGGCTGTCGAATTGCTGAATAGTTCTTATGACATTGGGCGAGAACTATTTTCCAGCTTGAATCCGGCATTTGAGAAACAGTGGAATGAGCAGCACCCACAGGATAAATTGACGATTAAACAATCCCATGGGGGTTCATCTAAACAGGCACTGGCGATTTTGCATGGGTTGCGTGCGGATGTCGTCACTTATAATCAAGTCACGGATATTCAGGTTCTGCATGATCGTGGCAATTTCATCCCCGCCAATTGGCAACAGCGTTTGCCGAATAACAGCGCTCCCTATTATTCCACAATGGCTTTTTTGGTACGCAAAAATAATCCCAAACAGATCCGGAATTGGGATGATCTGGTGCGTAAGGACGTGAAATTGATTTTCCCAAACCCAAGAACCTCAGGCAATGGGCGTTATACCTATTTGGCGGCATGGGGAGCCTTTCAACAACAAAATCCGCAGGAACCAGAGAAAGTGCGTCAACAGATGTTGCGTCTTTTGCAAAATGTAGAGGTGTTTGATACGGGAGGGCGTGGCGCAACGACGTCCTTTATCGATCGGGGGCTGGGGGATGTTTTGATTAGCTTTGAGTCTGAGATCAATAACATCCGTAAACAATACGGTGAAGACCATTATCAGGTGATCGTGCCTCCAGTCAATATCCTGGCTGAATTCCCCGTGGCCTGGGTAGATAAAAATGTCCAGAAAAACGGTACGGAAGCGGCAGCCAAAGCGTATTTAAATTATCTGTATAGCCCCGCAGCACAGCAGATCATCGTCAGTTTCAATTATCGTGTGGTTGATAAAGAGGTCATGGCAGCGCAGCAGTCCCGTTTTCCGGCAACCCAGTTGTTTCGGCTGGAAGCGCAGTTCGGTAGCTGGCCTCAAGTGATGAAAACGCATTTCAACGCAGGTGGGATGTTTGAGCAATTATTGATGGAAGGACGTAAATAATGTGGGGGGCCAGCAAACGTGTCTTGCCCGGATTTGGGCTGAGTTTGGGCAGCAGCCTGTTTTATACCTGCCTTATCTTATTATTGCCATTAAGTGCCTTGGTGATGCAGTTATCCAGCATGACATGGGGCCAATACTGGCAGGTGATTGCTAACCCACAGGTTGTTGCTGCTTATAAGGTAACACTGTTGGCAGCTTTGGTTGCCAGTCTATTCAATATGGTGTTTGGCATGTTGATGGCATGGATATTAACGCGCTATCAATTTCCGGGGCGCAGTTTACTTGATGGTTTGATGGATTTGCCGTTTGCCTTGCCAACGGCAGTGGCAGGGTTAACCTTAGCGACGCTGTTCTCTGCAACCGGATGGTATGGTGCCTGGTTAAGTGACTTTGATATTAAAGTCGCCAATACTTGGCTGGGTATTGCGGTGGCAATGGCATTTACCAGCCTGCCTTTCGTTGTTCGCACAGTACAGCCGGTTCTTGAAGAACTCGGCTCTGAATATGAAGAAGCGGCACAGACTTTGGGAGCAAGCCGTTGGCAAACGTTCCGGCGGGTTATTTTGCCGGAGGTTTCACCCGCATTGATTGCCGGAACAGTGCTCTCTTTTACCCGCAGCCTGGGGGAGTTTGGGGCCGTCATTTTCATTGCAGGCAACATTGCCTGGCAAACGGAGGTTGCCTCCCTGATGATCTTTGTTCGTCTGCAAGAATTTGACTATCCGGCTGCCAGCGCAATTGCTTCGGTCATCCTTGCCGCGTCATTACTCCTCTTGTTTAGTGTCAATATATTGCAAAGCCGCTTTGGAAAACGGATAGGAGGACGTTAATGACGGAATTTTCTGCATATACCGTGGCGCAGCGTTCCCCGATCAATTGGGGAAAATGGTTACTGATTGGCTCCGGCCTCTTTTTTTCGGTTCTATTGTTGGTGATACCGATAGCCTGGATTTTTTTGACTGCCTTTTCCGAAGGGCTGGATATCGTTCTCCAGAACCTTCTCGACTCCGATATGCTGCACGCTATTGGGTTAACAGTGATGATTGCGCTTATCACGGTGCCCATTAATGTGGTTTTTGGTGTCATGACGGCATGGTTGGTGACACGTTTCCAATTCCCCGGCAGACAACTATTGCTGACGTTAATTGATATTCCGTTTGCCGTTTCACCGGTT
Organism: Xenorhabdus beddingii; assembly: GCF_002127545.1. Classification (GTDB taxonomy): domain Bacteria; phylum Pseudomonadota; class Gammaproteobacteria; order Enterobacterales; family Enterobacteriaceae; genus Xenorhabdus; species Xenorhabdus beddingii. Next base: position 20,759 of record NZ_MUBK01000033.1, on the reverse strand, counting down.
GTCGCCGGGCTGCTTTATCTCCTGTTTTATGGTGCCAATGGTTGGCTGGGAAGTGGGTTGGCGGATTATGACATTCAATTGATGTTTTCATGGCCTGGAATGGTATTGGTCACGGTATTCGTAACATGTCCGTTTGTGGTGCGTGAATTGGTGCCGATGATGTTGAGCCAGGGCACTCAGGAAGATGAGGCCGCCATATTGTTAGGCGCTTCTGGCTGGACGATGTTCTGGCGTGTGACATTGCCGAATATTCGTTGGGCCTTGTTGTATGGTGTTGTTTTGACCAATGCGCGGGCGATAGGCGAATTTGGCGCGGTGTCCGTAGTATCGGGTGCGATCCGGGGGGAAACCTATACGCTACCTTTGCAGGTTGAACTTCTGTATCAGGACTACAACACCGTGGGTGCATTTACGGCCGCCGCTTTATTGGCAGTGATGGCAATTGTGACTCTGATTGTCAAAAGTGCGCTGCAATGGCGTTTAAGCCGTCAGCAAGGGGATGGGAACAGGATATGAGTATTGAAATCAGCAAAATCAGTAAATCTTTTGGTCGTGCTCAGATACTGAATGAAATTTCACTGGATATTGAATCGGGTGAAATGATTGCCCTGCTTGGGCCGTCAGGTTCGGGTAAAACGACATTGTTGCGGATTATTGCGGGGCTTGAACAGCAGAATGCCGGTCAACTGAAATTTCATGGTCAGGATGTCAGTCGGGTACATGCGAAAGATCGGCAGGTTGGGTTTGTATTTCAACACTATGCCCTGTTTCGCCATATGACAGTCTTCGATAACGTGGCTTTTGGCCTGACTGCGCTTCCCCGCCGTCAGCGTCCCAGTCGTGAGTCACTGCGTAGTAAGGTGATGGCACTGCTCGATATGGTGCAATTATCCCATTTGGCTGACCGTTATCCATCACAGCTTTCTGGTGGGCAAAAACAACGGGTCGCGCTGGCAAGGGCACTGGCGGTAGAACCCCAGATCCTTTTGTTGGATGAGCCATTTGGTGCCTTGGATGCACAGGTACGCACGGAATTGCGTCGTTGGCTGCGTCAGCTTCATGAAGAATTGAAATTTACCAGCGTATTTGTCACTCATGATCAGGAAGAGGCGATGGAGGTGGCGGATAGGGTGGTGCTCATGAACCACGGGCAGATTGAACAGGTTGGAACACCGCAACAGGTGTGGCGTGAACCAGAGAGCCGTTTTGTCCTTGAGTTCATGGGGGAAATCAATAAATTACGCGGTGAAATTAAGGGTTCACAGCTCTGGGTGGGTGGGAAAATTTTCCCATTAAATATTACGCCCTTGCATCAAGGAAATGTTGATGTTTTTTTCCGCCCGTGGGATATGACGCTCAGTAAACAGCCGACCGCTTCTTGTCCCTTGCCAATTCAAATCGTGGAAGCGAGTCCGCATGGGCATTTTTCTCTCTTATCTGTGCAACCGATAGGATGGGGCGATGAATTGCTTACTGTTGTTTGGCAGGATAATTCCTCTATTCCGGCCAGAGGGGATTATTATTTTATTGGTGGAACAGGCGCTCGCTTATATACAGGGGATTTGCCACTGAAAGTTTTAAGATTAGCCGAATCTGCCTGACTTGACCGATTTCTATATTCATCCCTGTTTCCCCTGATCAAAGGAAACAGGGATTTTTTGCTTAATATCTTGCTACCGTTTTCTGAATATGATTATTTGGTTATCCATTTTCATCTGAATTAGGTAATGCTGTGGCAAGTTTGGAAGATTTTATAGGTAATACACCGTTGGTAAAATTACAGCGGCTCACAGAAGGTATTAATGCGGAAATTTGGGTAAAGCTGGAAGGTAATAATCCAGCCGGCTCGGTAAAAGACAGGGCAGCGCTTTCAATGATCCGGCAGGCAGAATTGCGGGGAGAAATCACCCCCGGCGATGTTTTAATTGAGGCAACCAGCGGGAATACTGGCATTGCGTTGGCTATGATCGCAGCCGTCAAAGGATATCGGTTAAAATTACTGATGCCTGAAAATATGAGCCTTGAGCGCCAGGCATCAATGCAGGCTTATGGTGCTGAATTAATTTTGGTCAGTAAAGAGTTGGGCATGGAAGGTGCGCGAGATCTGGCCCAAGAAATGGAGAAAAATGGAGCGGGAAAGGTTCTCGACCAATTTAATAATACGGATAATTCACTGGCACATTTTAAAACGACTGGCCCGGAAATTTGGCAGCAAACGCAAGGCCGGATTACACATTTCGTTTCCAGTATGGGAACAACCGGCACGATTACCGGTGTGAGTCGTTATCTGAAATCTCAATCAAATAAGGTGCAAATCACGGGGTTACAACCTGCGGAAAATAGCCATATTCCCGGCATTCGTCGTTGGTCTTCGGTTTATATGCCGGGTATTTATCAGAAAGAGCTGGTGGATCAGACGTTGGATATCACCCAAGTGGAAGCTGAAACGACCATGCGGTTATTGGCGCAGCAAGAAGGGATTTTCTGTGGTGTCAGCTCTGGTGGGGCGGTTTCCGGGGCGCTACGTATTGCGGCTGAAAATCCGGGTGCCGTTATTGTGGCCATTATTTGCGATCGCGGTGATAGGTATTTATCGACTGGGGTGTTTAATTAAGCGTTTTTTATCGGGAGGAGTGCAGTGATTGCATAAAAAATCGCCTCTGTGTTATCAGATCAAATATACCCGTCATACTTCAAGCTGCCTCTTTGTTGGCTACGCTCACTCACCCCGGTCACATAGTTAGCTATGCTCCCGGGGATGAGCTCCCTTGCCGCCGCGATGCAACTCGAATTATTTTGGGTATAAGTAAAAATACCTGATAAAACAGTGGCGATTTATGAACCATCCACAAACTAAGATGGTCGGTTACTTTTTGATGCGCATGATGACAGATTCACCGACGACAACGGATCCACTGACCTTAGATAACTCTTTAATTTCGTCCATGTTGGAAATAACAACAGGAGTTAAGGTTGATTTAGCTCTTTCTTCCAGAAATGCCAAATCAAACTCTAGAACCAAATCGCCTTTCTGTACTCGCTGGCCTTCCTCAGCAATGCGCTTAAAACCTTCGCCTTTCAGTTCAACGGTATCAATACCAAAATGGACGAATAGCTCAATGCCGCTATCGGATTCGATAGAAAAAGCATGGTTAGTTTCGAAGATCTTACCAATGGTGCCATCAACAGGAGCAACAATCTTATTGCCGGCCGGTTTAATGGCGATGCCATCCCCCACGATTTTCTCGGCAAAAACAACATCCGGAACATCTTCGATATTGACTATTTCACCCGATAACGGGGCGATAATTTCAATACTGCCGCTGTTTTTTTTATCGTCTGAAACCAGAGATTTCAATTTATCAAGCAGACCCATGAATCTTCTCCTAATTGTTTTAATGGGACCGTGTGCTGGCTATACCCGTCATACTTCAAGCTGCCTCTTTGTTGGCTATGCTCACTCACCCCGGTCACATAGTTAGCTATGCTCTCGGGGATGAGCTCCCTTGCCGCCGCGATGCAACTCGAATTATTTTGGGTATAATACATTTAGCAGAGTGTTTTTTCTCTGGTAAAAGTATCAACCAAGTCCATCAATTCCTGCGCTGTTGGCTGAGTTAAAGCCTGTTCTGCCAGTGCCTTAGCATCATCGTAATGGGTATTACGGATGAGCTTTTTAATACCTGGAATTGATATAGCACTCATGCTGAACTCATCCAATCCCATGCCCAAAAGCAACAGTGTGGCACGCTCATCACCGGCAAGTTCTCCACACATGCCAGTCCATTTACCTGCTGCGTGTGAGGCATCAATAACTTGCTTGATGAGGTTCAACACTGCAGGTGACATTGGGTTGTAAAGATGAGAAATCAGCTCATTACCACGGTCTACCGCAAGAGTATACTGAGTTAGATCGTTTGTCCCAATACTAAAAAAGTCAACTTCTTTCGCAAGATGATGAGCAATGGTTGCAGCAGCCGGTGTTTCCACCATAACGCCAACTTCAATCGATTCATCAAATGCCTTATTTTCATTGCGTAATTGTTCTTTGAGCAACGCTAATTCAGCCTTCAATTCCCGTATCTCTTCGACTGAAATGATCATCGGGAACATAATGCGAAGTTTACCAAATGCAGAAGCTCTCAGAATAGCACGTAATTGAGAATGTAAGATCTCTTTACGATCAAGGCAAATGCGAATTGCACGCCAGCCAAGGAATGGGTTTTCTTCTTTTGGCAGATTCATGTAAGGCAGGTCTTTATCACCACCGATATCCATTGTGCGAATAACGATGGATTGGTTGCCAACGGCTTCCGCAACGGCTTTATAGGCTTCAAATTGCTCGTTTTCAGTTGGCAGGGTATCGCGATCCATAAACAGGAATTCGGTACGGTATAAACCGATACCTTCAGCCCCATTGCGCTCGGCTCCCTTGACATCACGAACGGTCCCAATGTTGGCACAAACTTCGACCTGATGCCCATCCAGCGTGATGGCAGGTAAATCTTTCAGCTTTGCCAGCTCGGTTTTTTCTGCCAGATATTCACTTTTCGCTGTTTTCAGTTGCTCGATTTCGGTATCAGATGGGTCCACGTAAATTTGGTTGTTGACCGCATCAAGGATCAGGTAACTGCCGTTTTTGATCTGTTTGGTCGCCTTGCTCGTACCAACAATGGCCGGTAATTCCAAAGAGCGGGCCATGATGGACGTGTGGGAAGTACGCCCTCCCAAATCGGTAATGAACCCCAGCACTTTCTCCAGATTGAGCTGCGCGGTTTCCGATGGTGTCAGATCACTGGCGACCAGAATGACCTCTTCGTCAATCGAGCCTAAATCGATAATGGGCATATCCAGAATATTTTTCAGCAAGCGCTTACCGATATCGCGAACATCGGCGGCACGTTCTTTCAAATATTCATCATCCAGTTCTTCCAGAGCCTTGGCCTGATCTTCAATGACGGAATCAACGGCCGCATCTGCGGTTGCCAGATTTTTCTTGATAAGAGTCACAATTTCCTGCTCTAACTCTTCATCTTCCAGCAACATAATATGGCCTTCGAAGATTTCCGCCTTTTCTGCACCCAAGTTTTTTTCGGCTGTTTGTCTAATGATTTCTAACTGTGCGGAAGATTTGTCGCGGCCTTGTTTAAAGCGGGAAATTTCTTGTTCGACCTGTTCAGGAATAATTTTTTTATGATTGATAGTGATAGGGTCTTCTTTCAGCAATAATGCCTTACCGAAAGCAATGCCTGGTGATACTAAGATGCCTGAAATCATACTATATGACCTTACTGCGGATGATTACCTTTCATTAAGCCTTCAGGGGGGAGGCTCTGAATATCCCCGGATTCTATTGATCCGGGGATTGACTGCATGAAATAAATGGGTTTGATAAGCGGATGATTATTCCAATTCACCCATCAGCTTAACTAAATGCTCAACAGCCTGTTGTGCATCTTCGCCTTCAGCAGCAATGGTTACGACTGTACCTTGAGTCAATCCCAGCGTTTGTAGTTTAAACAGGCTTTTCGCGCTGGCAGACTTGCCTCCAGAAGTCAGGGTAATGTCAGAAGAAAAGCCTTTTGCTTCTTTGACGAACTGTGCAGCAGGACGAGTATGGAGGCCGTTTGGTGCAGTAATAGTAACTTCTTGCTGGAACATAGTATTTCCTCAATAACTTAAATATGTGTTGAACAGCCAAGAGAATTCTAAAGTTAGTGTAATTGAATCCGCTTTGGCTTGTACAACCGTTAAATTGATAATGAAATAAAGAACCTTCCCTTCACCCTTCAAGCTGTGATTCAGTTGCATACAACTTGAAATTTGTTGAACTGTATTAAATCATTATCAAAAAATTAACACACTTGATGCATTCAATTGTTGAGTTGGTGTTAATACACGCCAGTCGCGTCATAGCTGAATGGAATAACCTCTTCGGTGCTTTTTCGGCGATTAATTTCGTGCATCAAAATAATTACTGGTTAAATACTAAAGCTACTTAAATAAATCATCTAGGAAAGTTTTAAACTTTGATCTGATGCACAAAAAAGCACCCTCAAGGTGCCTTTTTGTCAATATAATGGAAAATACGACTGAGTGATTTTCAATCACCGGGTAAATCGGCAAACAGTGCCGTACTGAGATAACGTTCAGCGGAAGAAGGTAAAATCACCACAATATTTTTGTCTTTGTATTCATCTTCTTGCGATAACCGGAGCGCCGCCGCAACCGCAGCACCTGAAGAAATTCCGGCAAGAATTCCTTCTTTTTCAGTCACTTCGCGCGCTATTTGAATTGCATCTTCATTGCTGATTTTAAACACACGGTCAACTAATGTTAAATCTAAGTTATCAGGAATGAAACCCGCGCCGATCCCCTGAATTTTATGGGGGCCTGGTTTAAGTTCTTCGCCGGCCAATTTTTGACTGATAACAGGTGAATCTTCCGGTTCCACTGCCACGATAGTCACCGGTTTGCCACGCGTATTTTTTAAGTATCGGGCAACGCCGGTGATAGTACCGCCGGTTCCGACACCCGCAACGAAAACATCCACATTGCCGTCGGTATCTTCCCAAATTTCAGGGCCGGTGGTTTTTTCGTGGATCTCAGGGTTGGCGGGATTGCTGAATTGTTGCAGGAGAACATAACGGCCGGGATCGCTGTCATGGATTTCGTTGGCTTTTTCAATGGCACCTTTCATGCCTTTCGCACCTTCAGTCAGCACCAGATTGGCGCCCAGTACTTTCAGCAACTTACGGCGCTCAAGACTCATGGTTTCCGGCATGGTTAATGTCAGTTTATAACCACGAGCCGCTGCAACATAAGCAAGTGCAATCCCGGTATTGCCACTGGTCGGTTCAATAAGTTCTTTATCTTTGGTTAAGATGCCGCGTTTTTCTGCATCCCAAATCATATTGGCACCAATGCGGCATTTTACACTGAAGCTGGGATTACGGGATTCTACCTTCGCTAAGATGCGGCCATCAGCGAAATTTTTTAAGCGTACCAGCGGAGTGTGGCCAATAGTTAACGAATTGTCTTCATAAATTTTGCTCATTGTTCGATTGCCCTTAAAATACCGTCAAATACTGATTAACCATACGCTAACATCCCGTTTATGGAAATAAAGTTTCAATCTATCCTTATTATATAAAAGAATATTAGATGACCATTTTATATTGTTTAGGTTATTTATGCTGGGTATGATTGTGTATCATTTTTAGGCTAAAAAGAGTTAATTCTGCGGAAGACAAGGCAACGATGAAAATGATGGCAGGGTAACCCTGACATATTCGCCATGTGTCAGGGTATTTGCCGTAAGAGTGAGTCGTTGCAAGTAGAGGCAGGGTTAAATCATCTTAGTTTGGTGGTCTGTGATTCAGGGCGTGTTGGGCGCGATAACGATCAACCCACATAGCCGTAGCGCCACAGACCGCGACGGGCATAATAAACAAATTCACGATAGGGATCATGGTCAGTATGCTTACCGCAGCACCAAATTGCAGGTTGTCAATTTTGTCTTGTCGCAACGTGCTGCGCATGGCGGAAAAACTGACTTTATGATTATCAAACGGATAATCACAGTATTGGATCAACAGCATCCACGCGCTGAAAATAAACCAAAGGACGGGCGCGATGGTTTGGCCGATCCCGGGGATAAAATAAAGCAACAATAGAACCAGCGCGCGCGGAATATAGTAAAGAATTTTCACCAATTCACGCTTTAAAATGCGGGGAGTGTCTTTGAGTAAGCCGATAATGCCAGTATCCGGTGCCGGTATGCCTGTCAGGTCGGCTTCCAGTTTTTCGGCCAGCAAGCCATTGAACGGTGAAGCGATAAAATTAGCCAAGGTGCTAAAGAAATAAGTAAATATCAATAAGATAGAAATAACTGCCAGCGGCCAGATCAAAAAACTTAACCACTGCATCCAGTTTGGTATTTTATCGAGAGTCCATTGTATCCAGCTATCCAGCTTCTGATATAGCCACCAAAATGAACCCCCCAGCAATAAGATATTGGCCAATAAGGGTAATAAAACGAATCTCTTAATGCCAGAGCGGGTTATCAGCCGCCAGCCTTGCGCAATATAATGAATTCCCCCGAGATGTTTTGGCAATTTTGTTGAATTCGTCATATTTTCTTATTCTCTCCTAGATGATTGAGACGGTATGATATAGGCAGGATTTTCGACTGACCAGTCCTTTTGTGTGTAAAAAACATCCGAAAAAACAGCGGATATCTCTCTTTATGGTAAGAAAAGTAGGTAGAGACTTGCACTTGTCTTATTTGACAAATACTCTTATCTAAAGAATATTCCGCCGTAGTGGCAATTAATTTAAACAACAGAGATAGCAATGATGCAGGATTTGCGTCTGATATTAATCGTTGTTGGTGCGATAGCCATAATAGCTTTGCTATTACATGGGTTGTGGACCAGCCGTAAAGAGCGTTCATCACTCTTTCGTGATCGCCCAGTTAAACGTCATAAACAGGAGCGACAGGAAGAGCTGGGGGATAATGATGGCGACGAACTGCTTGATAATATGCCAAAATCACATGCTCAGGAGCCGGTAAAACCGCATACTGAACATCGTGCGGAGCCTGTTATCGAACGTCGTGTGCCGGAGTCATCAATGGCCATGCCTGATGATGGCTCTGATCCTTTACTTGCAGGGCGTCAGTCTGACACGTCAGCAGCAGAAGTTAAGGTTGCCGGTGAGCAACTGGAAGAGCCTCAGCTTGGGTTGTTCGATCCGGTTGAACAGCAAGGCACTGCAGCCGCAGGGTCGGCCGCTGGGATTGTCGGAGAAGAGCCGGTTGAACAGCCACAAGCAGCAAAAAATGAAGCGTCGGCTGAATCCGGGCAAGCCAAAAGAGAGACCGTGCTGGTGCTGCATGTTGCCGCTCATCATGGGCAGGAACTGAATGGTGAAGTGTTATTTCAAAGCATTTTGCAGGCAGGTTTCCGCTTCGGTGACATGAATATCTTTCATCGTCACTTGAATCCGTCAGGCAGCGGTGCGGTATTGTTCAGTTTGGCCAATATGGTAAAACCCGGTTCGTTTGACCCTGATCGAATGGCCGATTTTACGACTCCCGGTGTCTCCATATTTATGCTTGTGCCTTCATATGGTGATTCCAATCAGAATTTTAAGTTGATGTTGCAGGCAGCGCAACGCATAGCCGCCGATGTGGGAGGCGTAGTGCTGGATGGTGAACGCAAGATGCTGACACCACAGATGATAGAACTTTATAAGTCACGTATCCGCAATACGCTTAATGTCGGTGAATAAACCCCTCTTTATTAGTATCAGACCCCCGCTATGCGGGGGTTTTTCATCTCTGGTGAGAAGTCATGAAAAATATTACCCAAAAAATCAACAAACTAAGAACAACATTGCGTCATCATGAACATTTGTACCATGTTATGGATGCGCCAGAGATCCCTGATGCCGAATATGATCGTCTGATGCGGGAATTAAAAGCCTTGGAGGAGCAGCATCCCGAGCTGATTACCGCTGATTCTCCCACACAACGTGTTGGTGCCGCCCCGTTAACTGCGTTTGAGCAGGTGCGCCATGAGATCCCAATGCTGTCTTTGGATAACGTATTTGATGAAGAGAGTTATCTGGCGTTTGACAAGCGTGTTCGTGATCGTCTGAAAAACAGCCGGGATTTGGTCTTTTGCTGCGAGCTGAAACTTGATGGTCTGGCTGTCAGCTTACTCTATGAAAATGGGGAATTGGTACAGGCCGCGACTCGTGGAGATGGAACCACGGGAGAGAACATCACTGCCAATGTGCGTACCATTCATGCCATTCCCTTGCGCCTGACCGGAGATCATATTCCTGCCCGTGTTGAAATTCGTGGTGAAGTGTTCATGAAACAGGCCGGGTTCGAAAATCTTAACGCAGAAGCCCGTCGCACAGGTAATAAAGTATTCGCTAATCCCCGCAATGCGGCGGCGGGATCTTTGCGCCAGCTTGATCCACGCATTACGGCCAAACGTCCACTCACTTTCTATTGTTATGGTGTCGGGGTTCTGGAAGGTGGGGAATTGCCGGCAAGCCACTATGAACGTTTGATGCAGTTCAAACAGTGGGGATTGCCTGTCAGTGACAAAATCACATTGTGTCAGGGCACTCAACAAGTGATGGATTTTTACCATAGCATTGAAAGTCAGCGTCCGGCTCTGGGTTTTGATATTGATGGCGTTGTCGTGAAAGTTGATGCCCTTGAATTGCAGGAAACCCTGGGATTTGTTGCCAGAGCACCGCGTTGGGCGACCGCTTTCAAATTTCCGGCCCAAGAACAGATGACCCTCGTGCGTGATGTTGAGTTTCAAGTAGGGCGTACCGGTGCGATTACACCGGTTGCACGTTTGGAACCGGTGTTAGTGGCGGGTGTGACAGTCAGTAATGCCACACTGCACAATGCGGATGAAATAGAGCGTTTGGGTCTGCGTATTGGCGATACGGTGGTGATCCGCCGGGCAGGAGATGTTATTCCACAAGTCGTGGGTGTTGTTCATCAGAGCAGACCGACGGACAGTCAGGCCGTGATCTTTCCCGAACATTGTCCGGTTTGTGGTTCAGATATTGAGCGTGTCGAAGGGGAGGCCGTGGCGCGTTGTACCGGGGGATTGTTCTGTGGAGCGCAACGCAAAGAAGCGTTGAAACATTTCGTTTCCCGTCGAGCCATGGATGTTGATGGCATGGGTGAAAAAATCATTGAGCAGCTCGTCGATAAGGAGTATGTCAAAACTCCCGCCGATCTTTTTCGCCTGACGGCCGGAATATTGACGGGGCTTGAGCGCATGGGGCCTAAGTCTGCGCAAAATGTTATTAATGCCTTGGAAAAAGCCAAGAAGACGACCTTTGCTCGTTTTATCTATTCCTTGGGCATTCGTGAAGTTGGTGAAGCGACTGCAGCCAATCTGGTTTCTCATTTTGGCACACTGGAAAAACTGCGTGCCGCAGATATTGAAGCACTGATTGCGGTGCAGGATGTCGGAGGGATTGTTGCCAGCCACGTGGTGAATTTCTTCAATGAACCGCACAATCAAGAGGTGATTGACGATTTGGTCAACAATAGTGGCATCCATTGGGAATCTGCCGAACGCCCGGATTCTGCTGAAATTGACAGTCCATTTGCCGGTAAAACCGTTGTATTGACGGGTTCATTAAGCCGTCTCTCCAGAGATGAAGCCAAAGATAAGTTGATAGCCTTAGGTGCAAAAGTAACAGGAAGTGTTTCGAAGAAAACCGAGCTGGTTATTGCAGGTGAAGCGGCGGGTTCTAAATTAGCGAAAGCCAATGAATTGGGCATTCCTGTTATTGATGAAGAGGAAATGCTCCGTTTATTGGCTGAATAATACGTGCTCCACTTAAAAGCATGACCGGGAAAGTGTGATCGGGTTGGCTAAATAGAATTTTGTCGCCGCTTAGATAGTAAATTAGTGTGATAATCATCAAAATTTACTATTATACGTTACATAATAGTACAGTTATAAATTTGCTCAGCATGGTATTCGGAGTTCATTTTATGTCCCATATTTTTCATTTTTTCCTCGCATTGGCCGTGATTGGTGGCCTGGCGATTTTCGCGAGTAATAGTCGAAAGGATATTCGGTTTCGCTATATTATTCAGTTGATTATAATCGAACTCTTTCTGGCATGGTTCTTCCTGAATTCTGACGCTGGCTTGGGAATAGTTAAGGGATTTGACAATTTATTTGTCCATTTACTGTCCTATGCAGCAAAAGGCACCAGCTTTGTTTTTGGTGGCATGATGGACGCGAAGTTAGCGTTTTTCTTCCTGAATGTATTGTGCCCTATCATTTTCATCTCTGCCCTGATCGGTATTTTGCAACACTTCAAAATATTGCCCATTATCATTCGTGCGATAGGCTCAGTACTGTCTAAAATCAATGGCATGGGCAAACTGGAATCTTTTAATGCGGTGAGTTCGTTGATTCTGGGACAATCAGAGAACTTCATTGCTTACAAAGATGTGTTGGGCAAAATGTCTGAGCGTCGGATGTATACGATGGCAGCAACGGCAATGTCTACGGTATCAATGTCTATCGTAGGTGCTTACATGACAATGCTGGATGCAAAATACGTTGTGGCGGCGCTGGTGCTCAATATGTTCAGTACCTTTATTATCCTGTCGCTCATCAACCCTTATTCTGTTGAGAGTGAAGAAGAAATTCACATGAGCAACCTCCACGAGGGGCAAAGTTTCTTTGAGATGCTGGGTGAATATATTCTGGCGGGCTTCAAAGTTGCTTTGATTGTCTCTGCGATGCTGATTGGCTTTATTGCCTTGATTGCGGGTATCAACGCTGTTTTCCATCTGATATTTGGTATTACTTTCCAAGAGTGTTTGGGGTATGTGTTCTATCCGTTGGCATGGATCATTGGTATCCCAAGCGATGAAGCATTGAAAGTGGGCAGTATCATGGCGACTAAGCTGGTTTCCAACGAATTTGTGGCGATGCAGAGCCTGCAAGAAATTGCAGCCCAATTGAGTGAGCGTTCAAAAGGTATTCTGTCCGTATTTTTGGTTTCCTTTGCTAACTTCTCATCCATTGGGATTGTTGCCGGTGCCATTAAAGGACTCAATGAAAAACAGGGGAATACAGTGGCACGTTTTGGCCTGAAACTGCTGTTCGGGTCAACGTTGGTGAGTTTCCTGTCCGCAGCAATTACTGGACTGATTTTGAGTCTCTGATTTATTCCATTGTTGGATTTGATAAGAACAACCGAAAGTGGCGTCTTGGCAGATGCCACTTTTTTATAGAGCATTTTTCATGACAAACTAACGGGGCTGACATAATGAACAAAGAAAATTTGCTGGAGATAGCCAACACCGCCATGCCATTTGGTAAATATAAGGGGCGGATGCTGATTGATTTGCCGGAAGAGTATTTATTGTGGTTTTCCCGTAAGGGAGAGTTCCCGCAGGGAGAACTGGGTGAATTGATGGCAATGACCCTTGCGATAAAAATTGAAGGTTTGGATTCGCTGGTAAAGCCATTGAAAAAACCTAATAGTTAAAGAAACGCTCACCTTTTTCTGTGAAAGTTTTTGTCCCCGTTATTGTTGCTTGAGTGATATGAGTTTCTTTATCACTTGTTGAGTCGAATTAATATCTTACCTGATTACCACTGGTGCTTTTTACGCGATTGATGAGTGCGGATAGGGTAGCTACAGGCATGGTGGTACGGAGATGGTAAGTACAGACAGATAAGAAAAATCCCTGAAAACTTGCGTCTTCAGGGATTTAGAATTTTGGTGGAGCTAAGCGGGATCGAACCGCTGACCTCTTGCATGCCATGCAAGCGCTCTCCCAGCTGAGCTATAGCCCCACAAATGTGGTTCAGGTTTTGAATTCCAAATCTTACTGTTCAAGATGAAAGAGTAAGTATTTGGTGGAGCTAAGCGGGATCGAACCGCTGACCTCTTGCATGCCATGCAAGCGCTCTCCCAGCTGAGCTATAGCCCCAAATCAAAATCCTGTGGAACGGGGCGAATCATATGAGACCCAGAGAATTCTGTCAATGGATTCATTAATATTCCCGGTGTAAGCGCTGAAAAAGCCACCAATGACCCATTTTGATAGCAAAAAATAAAGGCACTGCAATTAAATTGAGTACCTTTATTGTTCACGTCATATCTACGTAACGTTATCTACGTCAGCTAAACGACGACTTATTGCGCCTCACGCTGGGCGATATAAGCCAGAGCCTGATCAATACGAGACAGAGAACGCGCTTGATTGATGGCATAAATGGTCACATCAACACTGGGTGATTGGCCTGCACCTGTTACGGCAACACGCAGTGGCATTCCCACTTTACCCATACCAACTTCCAATTCATCAGCCGTTGCCTGAATGGCGTGATGGATATTTTCGGGTGTCCATTCGGTAATGGCTGCCAGTTTTGCACGAGCCACTTCCAATGGTTGACGAGCAACAGGGCGCAAGTGTTTTTTCGCTGCATCTGCATCAAACTCAGCAAATTCTTCATAGAAGTAACGGCAGGAGCCAGCCATCTCTTTCAGCGTCTTGCAGCGTTCACCCAGCAATTTAATCAAATCAACCAGTTCCGGACCAGTACGAGTATCAATACCTTGCTGTTCAATATGCCAGGCTAAATGCACTGCCACTTTTTCAGCCGGCAGGGTATTGATGTAATGATGGTTCAACCATTGCAACTTTTCAGTATTGAAGGCACTGGCTGATTTGCTGATAGCATCAAGGCTAAACAGCTCAGTCATTTCTTCAACGCTGAAAATTTCCTGATCACCATGTGACCAGCCCAGACGAACCAGATAATTCAACAGTGCTTCTGGCAGATAACCATCATCGCGGTACTGCATTACGCTGACGGCACCGTGACGTTTGGACAATTTTTTGCCATCGTCACCCAGGATCATCGAAACGTGGGCATATTCAGGAACCGGTGCACCGAGAGCTTTCAGGATATTAATCTGACGTGGCGTATTGTTGATGTGGTCTTCTCCACGAATAACATGGGTGATTTCCATATCCCAGTCATCGATCACAACACAGAAGTTATAAGTTGGTGAGCCGTCGGTACGGCGAATGATCAAATCATCCAGTTCCTGATTGCTGAATTCAATCGAACCACGGATGCTGTCATTGAAAATGACGGAACCTTCCTGCGGGTTGCGGAAACGAACAACATGAGGTTCATCGTGATGCAGTTCATCATGGTGTTGGCATTCACTATCACGGCAACGGCCGTCATAACGTGGTTTTTCACCGTTTGCCATCTGAGTTTCACGTAATTGCTCCAAACGCTCTTTAGAACAATAGCAGCGGTAAGCGGTATTTTTCTCCAGCATGTCATCAATCACTTGATTATAACGGTCGAAACGTTTGGTCTGATAATAAGGGCCTTCATCCCAATTCAGATTTAACCAGTTCATCCCGTCCATAATTGCGTCAATGGCTTCTTGAGTGGAGCGCTCCAGATCGGTATCTTCAATGCGAAGAACAAACTCGCCTTTATTGTGACGGCTGTATAGCCAGGAATAAAGAGCAGTACGCGCACCACCAACATGGAGATAGCCTGTAGGACTTGGTGCAAAACGGGTTTTCATTTTACTCATCGGGAATTGCCTTAATTACGTTTCTCTTTTTTGGAGAGCGTTTTGGATGATTGAAGTAACAATAGTGGGGGTTATTTTATCACTGCACTTCAATTCCTCAATGGCGTTTACGGTAGGTTATTGAGAAAAGCTAAAAGGCATCGCCTAAATGATAACCTTAAGTGATTATAATTGTTTCGTTCTGTTTAATTTTACGACGAACGAATGTTTTAGCAATAAAAACCGTTGACTCACCCTGAACTATCCCTATAATGCGACTCCATCACGACGGGGCGATTAGCTCAGTTGGTAGAGCATCTCCCTTACAAGGAGGGGGTCATCAGTTCGAATCTGGTATCGCCCACCATATTTCTCGTCGTGATAAAAATGATTTTATGATTGGGCGATTAGCTCAGTTGGTAGAGCATCTCCCTTACAAGGAGGGGGTCATCAGTTCGAATCTGGTATCGCCCACCAATCATAAATCAGTGGTATAGATGTCATTATAGTCATCATGAGTCGTGATTTTCATGAAGTGGGCGATTAGCTCAGTTGGTAGAGCATCTCCCTTACAAGGAGGGGGTCATCAGTTCGAATCTGGTATCGCCCACCACTTCATTAGATTGCTTCGCAATATCACATTGATATTCAGAATGGGTCGTTAGCTCAGTCGGTAGAGCAGTTGACTTTTAATCAATTGGTCGCAGGTTCGAATCCTGCACGACCCACCATTCAAATATCAAAACCAGAATTATCTAATTGGGTCGTTAGCTCAGTCGGTAGAGCAGTTGACTTTTAATCAATTGGTCGCAGGTTCGAATCCTGCACGACCCACCATTTAGATATCAAAAACAGAATTACCTAGTTGGGTCGTTAGCTCAGTCGGTAGAGCAGTTGACTTTTAATCAATTGGTCGCAGGTTCGAATCCTGCACGACCCACCATTTAGGTATGAAAGTATGAAGTGGGCGATTAGCTCAGTTGGTAGAGCATCTCCCTTACAAGGAGGGGGTCATCAGTTCGAATCTGGTATCGCCCACCACTTCATCTCAAGTTTTGTTTCCCGCTAAATTCTTATCTAACACTCTTTTCCCAATCGTATTTCTCATCAATCAGTTGCTTTTTTGTTGACCATAATAATCCGCTATGTCTGAGGTTTCGGCAGGGGAGGAAGACCGTAAGCAGCCCTGGCACGATCACAGCTTTCATTATAATCGCCAGTTTCCCAAGTTTGAGTAAATTCTCTACACGGGGAAGGTCTTTTATCATAAATAGAACAGGAAACTGATTGACCTATTTCACCGCACAAATTGATACATCGTGGTTGAAGTTCATTTGTGCCTTTCATGCACCGCATGAAATCGTTTAATTTTTCCGTCATAGAGATGGGCACTGTACCGCCACCATCTTCGGCTTCTGCCCAGTAAAATGAAACGCGAAAATAAGCACAACAAGCACCACAGCTTATACAGGGATTATCCCGTCGTTCAGATTGAGAAGTTAATGTTTGACTCATACCCGATGTCACTATCTGATGTTTAAGACATACACTCAGGTAAAATTACCTTATCCTCAAAAGCTCATTTCCCGATGGAAAGAGGATCTCTTTAAAAAGAGATTATGTTACCAAATGATATTTTTCTTCAAGATAAATTTATTTTGTTTATATTTATTTGAAATTATTGAACTATTATTTTTGACTTCAAAAGGAGTTGATTTTTATCATGAATTATAACTATGTTTATTATATTCTGATGGAGCTATCTCATTTTTCAAGTAAAGAAAAAATAGCAGAGTAGATTCTATCCAGATCAATATTATTGACATTTTCTGGATCATATAAAGTGATACATCTATCCTTAGTTGCCAGTGGAGCCCAGTTCTCAGGTTTTGTCACACCATAAAGGGCAACAAGTTTTTTCTGTAACGCAGCCGCTAAATGACAAATGCCTCCATCACCTACAATAATTAATGTCATGCTATTTAATAAAGATAAAAAAGAATGTAGAGAATCAGAGATGACAATGTCACTATTTTCGCCAATGCGTGCTTTTAGATCCTCAGCTAAAGAAATATTTTTGTTAAGTGAAGAAATAATAAATTTTGCCCCTGGATAGTAAATGCATATTTCATGTGAAATTAAAGCAAGGCGCTCATTATTGAGCAGGCTACTTTTTCTATTGTTAGAAACAGAAAATAAAATCACAGGAAAGGGATGTTCAGTAATCTGGCTATTATTTTTCATTCTAATGTGCGGAAGCAGATCAGAAGATAGATTTTTCTCGTTTGGTGAGAATGTACGTAATACTTTTAGTGATTGATGATAACCCATGACTTGATCTGGCTTCATCGGGTGGTTGATTAATTTAGAGTGCCAGTGTTTATCTGTAACAACAGCATAACGATTTTTAGCACCGAGCAGCCATAAAAAGAGATTATTCAGTTTCATCGGGGTTGGTTTAGCTGAGATCGCAATATCAAATTTCTCTCGACGGGATTTTAACACGGTTTTAAAAATGGATACGTATTTATTTCCTTTGGGGATAAGGATTATATTTATGTCAGGGAATAAATAATTAGCCAGTTCAGTATTACCTGAATCAATAAATAGATTAATTTCTGAGTTTGGATATTCCTTCTGTAAAAATTTTATTAATGGCTGGGTACAGATAAGATCACCAAGCCCATTTCGTCGTAATATAGCTATTTTCATGTAGGATTTATCAAGTTAAATTTTATTATTTACAATTCAATTAACTATAACTAAAAATATAAGTTAATGGTATTAAGTTTTTGCTATTGGATGAAAAATTTATTTACGTTCTATCGTCCGACGGGATTTACTGAGCAGCTTCGAGGCATTAATAATACTGATTTTTCCTTGTGCCACCTTGGTGTTCACATTACTTCCGTGGACAAGAATTCACACTTTTAACTGCATTTTTCTAGCCATAGATCGAATAGGGGAAAAGACCCACCCGAGAGAGATAGCAACTGCCCTCAATCTACCAGTTTATGCACCTATGGGTTATATAGAAATCCTTTTCAGGTACAGTGATGAAAACAGACCGGCGCACCCAACGCACTGTTTTTTTCTGAAGGATCCTCAAAATCGCTCACTTCGTCTCCCCTGTTCGCCAGGGGATGAAATTGACACCTAACCAGTGCCAAAACCTCAACGTCAAAGAAGCAGAACAAGCCATTGACTGACGTGCAGGCCGCAGATATTGCCAGTTTCTGCCCGTACAACATTGGTCCCGGAAAATGTTTTTCTTCTACGTTCTACCGGAAATGCAACGCAGGGGACGAAACTGGAGCCTGTGCCGAAATCAAACGTTGGATATTTGACGGAGGCAGAGACTGCCGCCAGATCAGAGTTCAGGTGAACGGCTGTTACGGTCAGGTAGAGCGACGCGCTCAAGAATCAGAGTTAACGTGCTGGGGCTGGATGAATGAAGTTCAATTTCATCTACGCGACTGTTATCACCCTGATTATTGCCTCAGCCGCAGCATTATTATATCGCGCTGGATACAAGAAGCAGATCAGCATCAATGACGGCCAAACGATCGAAATCCAGCAACTGATCGACACCATCAACTATCAGAACACGCACATTGAAATGCTGCATGAGATGGATGCAAAACATCTACAGGTACTCGCCAATGCCAAATCTGAAATTGACACTCTTCGGGCTGATGTTGCCGCTGGTCGTCGCAAGCTGCGCATCAAGGCCACCTGTCCCGTGCCTGAAACCGTTACCTCCGGCAGCGTGGGCGATGCAACCACCGTCGAACTCACTGGAGAAACTGGATCAACTGTTCTCGATATCCGAGAAGGTATCATCAACGACCGGGCAAAATTAAGATATTTGCAAGAATATGTTAAGGCTGAATGCAGAGGAAACAATGGAAAACCAACATCGTAAAATCAACGGCTATCGTGAATTAACCCAAGACGAAATTGATTGTATGAATAAAGTTAAGGCGCTAGGGGAAGAACTGGGTCGACTTTATGATTATCTGGCAACCACGAACGTGCAAACGGGAAATCATCAAATTGATATGCGTTGGTTAAACGAGGGTCGTACTGATTTGCAAAAGGGAATTATGTGCTGGGTTCGTGCGGTGGCTCAACCAACAACATTCTGACATAGACCTGTCTGCAACCTCAGAGCAAATAATTCCAGGGTTGCAGGAGTATGTTAGGACGCAGTGTGGGTGAGCCCCTAGGACTCAGAGGCTGAGGCTCATCACTTACTCTAAGACCTCTTAGGGAAACGCCCTGTTTTGGGATCGTAGACGTGGAGGTAACCATCGTCTTCTTGGTAAGTTGGATAATATTGCGGGTATCGGTCCACATGGGGTTGTGCAGGAAAATAAGGAGCAGGGCGAGGATGAGTTGTTCTCTGGAAGCTAGTGGCTCCGCTGACTTGGGCTGGTTGTGTGTGTTGCTGTTGTCCCTGATGCCTTATTGGGCTGCCAGCTTGAGTACGGGAAAGACCTGAAGTGCCCGGTTGATCTCCTGTCGATACATTCGATGGTTGAAATTGTGGGTTGAACCCAGAAGAGCCGGGTTGACTTCCAGATGCAGATTGCCCAGCCGGTCGTTGAAAGTGTTGATTGTGACTCAGTAGCCTTGCTTGTTGCATTTGTTGCTGCTGCCCCGAAGGATGAACATTGAATATCATGAATTCATTGAGTTCATCCATAAGAGACTGTGTTTGGGGAAGTAGGCGATGAGAAGCTGGAGGCTGTGGATTCAAATTAGGAAGGTTGGAGCTATGGATTTCAAGTGCATGATACGAGCGAAGAAATTGAGGCCCCTCAATCGGGAAAGAGTGAGATGTCCAATGAGCTTTCAGTTGATTTCTTAGGGTTAGCTCTTTTGCTAATATTTCTGCAATAGGACTCATGTCTTGTGGAGGTTTACTCCATAGTGCAACTTGAAGTTTATCTAGTATAAGTTCTCTATATGAATCTATCGTTATAGGGCAATCGCCATGACCAACAAGAATCCGCTCTGTTCCGTATTTACCGCCGTGTTTCTCTCCGCGTGTTTTGGCAAGCTTTATTTGAGTGATTTTATTTGATTGAAGCCAGATAGATTCAGTTGAAAGAACATTTTCAAAGCCAAGTGCGCGTAATTTTCGTATTATCGCCATTTCTATTGATGCTTTTTTTTCTTTTGGATTTATATCCAATGCTTGATAAAGAATACTCAGCCTTGCAACTCGGATAAATAGTGTAGGGACTCCGTTGTTATTACCTTCTAATAATACTTTAGAGCCGTTTTCATCACGAAGATTTACTAGTGCCTCAAACCGCTTCTTCAATATTTCAGTTATTTGAGTTTGAGCAGGCATAACCACCTCCAAAAAACAACCTATTTGCAACAATACATAAACCCCTTTGCAACAAATAACAAGCGAATAATTCTGAACAATTAGTACCTCTCTGAAACTAAAATCAATATTTCTTTGCCCATTCCCTTGAGTGGCTAAAGGAATATCAATAACCCATGCTGCTTCTCCGTTCTCACCGCGTACCCAACGCACACGGATTGGCGGCATTTTTATTTGCGCCGGGTTATCGCCGTCTGCCTGTATGAGCCATGACATGTTTCCTTTCACATCGAGC
>NZ_MUBK01000032.1 GCF_002127545.1 Xenorhabdus beddingii | reverse complement strand
CGATGCAGCTAACGATACCGTTGAGCTAATGGTATCTCATGCCCTCCAGAACCGGCAACCAGTACTAACCAGTATCAACGGTAAATGTAGGTGGTGTGAAACTGAGCCAGCAACACACGGGGCATTTTGTAGTCGGGAGTGCGGGGAGGATTATGAGCGGAACAGGCGGAGAGATGGAACGAAAATACAACCTGATATTAGCTGATCCCCCATGGCAATATAATAACTCAGCCAGCAACGGAGCAGCCAATAACCACTACACCACCACCGATTTTTATTCCCTCACCCGATTACCCATAGAAAAAATAGCCGCTGAAAACTCCGTTCTCGCCATGTGGTACACGGGCAATTTTGCATTGGAGGCGATTCGGCTGGCTGAGGCATGGGGATTCACGGTCAAAACCATGAAACTGTTTACATGGGTGAAATTGAACAAATTAGCGATGGAACGCATAGACAGAGCCATTCAGGAGGAGCGAATTCTCGATAGCTGGGATTTCATGGAACTGCTCAATACCGAAACACGGATGAACGGCGGCAATTACACCCGCAGTAACACAGAGGACGTACTGATCGCTATCAGGGGTAACGGACTGCCACGCCAGAGCGCCAGTGTGAAACAAGTTGTTTATTCCTGTCTGGGTGAGCACTCGCAAAAGCCGCGAGAGGTTCATCATCGGTTAGAGCAATTATACGGCAATGTACCCCGCATTGAATTATTTGCCCGTGAGACAGTCGATGGCTGGCATTTATATGGCAATGAATCACCCATAAACAATATCGAATTTATTAACGGAGTTAAATATGAGAAGAACTAGATTTGATGCTGCGCTGGATAAACGAGCACACATTAAAAAATGTGAAAGCGATGGCAATATCGCTGATTCTACGGAGGTTCGCATGGCACTAATGAGTAGAGTTAAGCGTGGGGAAATTACGCTAGAACAGGCTCAAGCTGAACTAAAGAAAATACAGCGTACTGCAAAGAAAAACGGAATGAAAACTAGATCTCAAGCATGGAATGAAGGTTAACTGAAATCATTTAATTAATATCAGAAACGAACAAATGAGGAAAATAGCATGAGCACACCAAAAATCACCATTGAAATATCCAGAACCGCAGCAGAAAAACATTCCAATCCCGGCAAAAAAGTCTCTGACCAAATGCTATCTGATTTTATAACAGACTGCGTAGTCTCTGGTCTGGAAATAATGGAGTTTCCCGAATCGGACATAAAAACTATCATCACCGATGAATAACCAATCATACGAGAACGCAAGGAGGACGGTGGCAAGGGAATGCCGCAACGAACTCAAGAAACACAAGAAGCGCACCGATCAGCAGACCGCCGAAATACTCAGCAAACACCTACCCCGATTTGAAACAGCCATGTCGCCACATCAAAAGAGTAAGTTCGAGCCTGTGATGTGGCTGCGATACTACGTAGATATGATTGATAAGGAGATGAGTAATGAATAGATTTATGGATACAGAAGAAATTGCTGCCCTTTTTGGTAGATCTAAATCTACCATTCAAAGATGGAACAGCGTTAACGGTAAGACTGGGAAAAAATACAAACCAAACTTCCCAGACCCCGATGTAAGATCTTGTCCCAACCTATGGGCTAAAGACAAGATCATGAAGTTCGCAGGTCTATCCGGTGACTAACAAAGTCACCTTACCATCACCATATACTACCGTTTCAACCTTTGCCCACCACAAGCCATAGGCTTTTCTTTGTTCATCTATATAGTGGCTCTTATCGTAAACCTGCCAAACACCCGGCAAATTGTGGCCCAACATAATTTCGGCAACATGAGGCTCAGTAAGGGCAGAAAAATTCGTTCTGGCGGTTCTTCTCAGGTCATGGAGAGACCAATGCGGGAATTGATAGTCTAACTTCTTCCATGCAAATCGCATTAAATTATATGGTAAAGAACTTAATGAGCTTCCTCTTATCCTTTCTTTACTTTTATCTTTTGTTATTAAATATTTTGATCCCTTGCTCATATCCATCAGATGCCTAATCATCTCTTCTGCTTGAGGGATGATTGGGCGAATTAGCGGCCTGCCTGTAGAAGAGCCAGTTTTGTGGCATTCTGGTGGAATGGTCCATAGCTTGTTATCAAGATCAAAATGACTAATTTCAGCACTAAGCAGCTCACCCAATCTGCACGCGAAAAGTAGCAGTAGCTTAACAAGTAGTTCATATTTTAATGATGCTCTTGATTTTTCTAGGGCATGAAACAGAATTTTTATTTCTCCATCTTCCAGCACCCTAGTTCCTTCTCGCTTATTAACCCCCAGATCCTTCCCTGTCATTTGCATCAGAGGTTCACCGAGTATCAATTGCCTCTTTACTCCCCATTTGTGAGCTTGCTTTGTATTTATGAGAACTCTGTCAGCTATTGATTCAGAGTGTGCGGCTAGCCCTTCCAATAGCTCTAACCAATCATGTAATGTGGTTAAACTGTGTGGCCTATTTCCTATTTTGGGGAAAACATGTAGCTCAAAAGATCGGAGTATCCCCACTGCATCTTTTTTGTTTTTTACGCAATATGCCTCATGCCATTTCCTGATGAGTCCCTCATTTGTTTCTTCGGTGAAAGCGGCTGTTTTCTGCTGCTTTTTTACAAACCTTGGGTTACGATTAGATTCAATTTCACCCTTCAGCCTAATCACTTCATCTCTAGCATCCTTAAGAGATGTTGCTGGATATGTGCCAATATCAACCCTCTCCCCTTTGCCGTTCCATTGATAGCGAAACTGGAAAATAACCTTGCCTTTAGGGGTGATTCTGACGGACAGACCATCTCTATCTGATTTAACTATTTGCGTATCTCTTTCTTTTCCTACTGCAGATCTAAGCCATGTATCGGACAGCGCCATAACCCACCTTGTACATATTTTTATGTGACAGGAGATCGTTATAACATTATGTACAAAACTCTGTACATAAAATTATGTACAACACTTGAAGCTAGTTAGATTAACTTGAAAATAATAAGAGCATAAATCAAGCAAATCTTACTAGCATTCTTGAGATTAAGAGGAAATCATGAAAATAAGTGAATGCAGATGCAAATAGTTAAAAATAGATAAAACCAGATCAATGATTGGGGTGGGAAATTATTGCAAATGTGCGCCGTTTCGCGACTTCCTGCAGAAATGGGGAATTTGACATCAATTGGGATCTTCTAGTTTGTACACGGATTGATATCATTTGAGAAGCGCCCCCTGATGGCTCTTCGCTTTCAAATCCGTCGTGTTAATCGTGATTGGTGCTTATTTTGGCTGAACTTGGATTTATAAACAACCAATGATTATCGCTCTCAGCAGAGCCAAACCCAGAAAAAATTAAATCAATCCCATAAATTAATTCCATGTTCAATTTGTTTAATCGTCTCAATGAGTTCGTCAAAAGAGGGAGCCATACCGTATATCATCTCAGCAGAGATCATATTTTGATAATCAGCTTTAAGTGCTGGCAATACTTCGTTATTTGGCAACAACACTAATCGCCCGGCCAAACATTCCTCATATCCTGCATAACGTGCATTAAAAAAGACAGCCTTATGCCTGACGACATCCTCAAGAAGCCCTCGATCAGACATTGCCCGATGACCTATTTCATGTCGAGCTAACATCACTAAATCGTACCAGTGTCTTGAAAGACGAGCGGCACTTTCTCTAAGCCCACGACGACACTCAACATGGATCAACGTCGCTTTTTCCCAAAAAGTGCGCTCTGGTGACAAAACAACAATTTGGCCTATAGGAAATTCAAGTTCGGGAACCAGATCCGATACATAAGGCTTAACCCTATGAAGTTCATTCGGGTCGATAATATTTCGTCCCCCTAATTCGATCAGAACTTCACTTTTTAAATACCCGTCGGCTTCTTCTGTAACAGATGGATAGCTCACCCAAATTTTTTCACCGGACTCATCAATGCGAATTGTATGTAATTCAGGCGATGGAAGATTATTTAATTCAGATTTAATATGAGGAACCACAACCTCATTTGCGTACTGATACACTTGTTGTTTGAGATGCTCACTCAGCTTTTTTAGTTTGCTTTTACTATGATTGCCAGAGAAAGGATCAAAATCATTCGTGAAATATCGATAATCCAGAGTGATATCAATATCCTCAGAAAATCGATTAATAATATTAAAAACTTTTGACAACGAAGTTCCGCCCTTAAAAGCCATAGGGGGCGCGTCTGGTAGGCTAAAGAGTGTTTTTAATACCCAGCAAACCCAAATATCTTTTTCTAAGACATTCTCAGAACGCCCTAACCTATCCGCTGCATATCCCAGAATAGCCCGCTGCTCATCAGGCATTACCGCAAAATAAGAATCAGTCATGGGTCGTCTCATTAGTGATCGCTGATGACAGCCACGCAGGTAACTTACAATTTTTCAGTAAACAAAATTCTTCTTCACTCATTAAATTACGAATTTGTTCTACAATCGTAGGCGTGACAGCCTCTTTACCTAAATACCATAATGCCGATATAGCCATACCCACTTTCGTACCTGCATATTGGAGCTTACGCTGGCTGGAAGTGTGAATCAGTTTTACCTTACGATTTCCAATCGTTATCTGCCTTGATGAACCACTGGTATAATAAACCAGAGTCGTTGGCATTTGAGTACTTAACTTAAATCTACGAGCCGCTTCAGCGCCATGTATTTGAATGGCTTCTCCATTATGGCTCGTAATCAATTCCACAACTTTTGTGACATCTGGGGGCACTTTTCCAACAAATTGGCTCACTTTAGGTCTAATAAAGATACCCCGTGTAACACGTTCAATTTCTTTCTTTTCAACCAAACGTGAAAGTGCCTTATCAACTGCCGCACGTGAACCAAAAGCCAGAAAAGATTCATTCGTGAATAATTCTCCTGACCCATAGTTACGAATACGTTGCCTTATCGATTGTGAAATTGTCATAACTTCTCCCCTGTAACAGAAGCCTATTAGACAGAAAAAGTCATAGATTTTCTGACATCATCAATCAAATTTTGACCAAAAAAAGAATATAAATCAATCAAAATAAATTAATAAATGTCTATTAGACCCCACCAAACAACGGCAACGCCATCATAATGGCATCTTCCTTTCCCGTTGCAGTCGGGTAATAATTCTTACGGACGGAAACTTCATTGAAACCCAGATCTTCATATAACCGGATAGCAGATTGATTGGAACGCCGTACTTCAAGCCACAGCGTGTTTATCTGCTTTTCAGGCAAGATATCAATGAGATAATTCAACAATGCCCTGCCATATCCCCTTGATTGATATTCAGGATGAATGGCGATATTAAATAGCGTGGCTTCATCCATAACATAGTGTGTGATCGCAAAACCGATAATCTGGTCATTCAACGTGATCTTATAGTTGAGGTAGCGCTCTCCCTGGTTGGAGTAAAATGTTTTTTCACTCCAGGGAAAGGCATGACTGACCTGTTCTATTTGGAATGTTGTCGGAAGATCAACGGGAGTTAATAGAGAAATATTCTTCATAATGGTAAATTTGTTGCCAAAGAGCGCGTTTTGCATTTCCATCAAGAGATAAGTCATTTAATGCCGGGCTTCTCAAAGAAATCCCTTGTATTGATAAGGTAATATCAACCCCCAACAGCCAGTATGGGCAGTGGATTGATCCCGAAAGTAGCTCGACATCTTTTGTCGTAATGCAATATACCGATGAGGCATCAATCCCCATGGCTGCAAAAATATCAGCAAACAATGAATGACTTAAGTCAATATGATCAGGAGTAATGATCAATAGACGGGTTGAATCAGGGATGAGGACAGATAATTCACCTTGCAAGGCCATCGGGCTACGCAAAACCCATTGAGTAATCCCCAACTGGGAGAGTAATCTGTCACGCTTCGTCATCGTGTTTTATTCCATCTGCCATAAAAAATAACAGGTAATATACTATCAGAGGGCTTATCTCTACGCCAACCAGCATGGCATTTCAGTTCCGCCCACTGATATTTATATTGGATAAAAGAGTTATAAGGAGCTATTCATAGATGTCAGTATTAACCCCGGCCAGCGAAGTTATCCTGCGCCATCATGAGCAATTCCGCTGCCGTCACCTGCTCTTTGCCGGTGACCTTCAGGACAATCTTGCAACGGAAATCGAAGCTGCAAGTGTACGGGTGCATACGAGTCAGTACCACCATTGGCAATCCCTGATCCGCCAACTCGGTGACAACGCCTATTTTGGCCTTGTCGCAGACAGCACATTTACCAAGGGATGTGATACGCTGATTTATTATTGGCCAAAAAGCAAGCACGAAGCGCGCTTTCAACTACGCAATCTGTTTTCAGTTCTCTCTCCCGGCACTGATATCTTTATTGTGGGTGAAAACCGCAGCGGTGTACGTAGTGTTGATAAATTGATGGAAGGCATCGCTACCTTCCACAAAATTGATACGGCCCGTCGTTGCAGCCTGTTTTATGGTCAATTAAAGGATCAGGTTCAGTTTGATCAAAACAACTGGTGGAACAGTTATCAAGTGGGAGATGTCATCGTCAATACACTCCCTGGTGTGTTCAGCCAAGACGATTTGGATGTCGGCAGCCGTCTGCTGCTTTCGACTTTTGATGCCCCTATCTCCGGCAGACTGTTGGATATCGCCTGTGGCTCAGGCGTATTGGCAACCGTACTGGGTCAGAAAAACCCGGCTGTGACTCTGACCTTGAGCGATGTCAATGCTGCCGCAATCACATCCAGTAAAGCGACGCTGAAAGCCAATAAATTGGAAGGCAATGTTGTTACCAGCAATGTCTATTCCGCCATTGAAGAGAAATTCGACTGGATTATTTCCAATCCACCTTTCCATGATGGCCTGAAGACTAACCTGAAAGCAGCCGACGATATGATCCGTATGGCACCGAGCTATCTAAAATCCGGGGGTAAATTGCGCATTGTTGCAAACGCTTTCTTACCTTATCCCGCTCTGTTGGATAGTACTTTTGGTCGACATGAAGTGCTTGCGCAAACAGGCAAATTCAAAGTGTATCAAGCAACCAAGAAATAACTTAAGCAGTTAACATGCTCCCTGTTTTGCCTGCTCCGGTTTAACGAGCAGGCAATTTCAGCAAAACAGTTCCACCAAAACTTCAACATGCTGTTTTTTGCACCAACCACACGT
The DNA here is from genome assembly GCF_002127545.1 of Xenorhabdus beddingii. Taxonomy (GTDB): domain Bacteria; phylum Pseudomonadota; class Gammaproteobacteria; order Enterobacterales; family Enterobacteriaceae; genus Xenorhabdus; species Xenorhabdus beddingii. Next base: position 24,376 of record NZ_MUBK01000032.1, on the reverse strand, counting down.
TTGCTCGCTAAATAATGATTGACGCCAGCCATAAAATCACTAGAATGCGCCTCCATGCTATTTGTTTAAGTTTTCATTTAAATAAAGAATAGTGTCTGAATATGCGAGGGTGGCGGAATTGGTAGACGCGCTAGCTTCAGGTGTTAGTGTTCTTACGGACGTGGGGGTTCAAGTCCCCCCCTTCGCACCAAATCAGATGACTATCGGTTAAACAAATAGAATAAATGGCAGTACCTGCGAGGGTGGCGGAATTGGTAGACGCGCTAGCTTCAGGTGTTAGTGTCCTTACGGACGTGGGGGTTCAAGTCCCCCCCTTCGCACCACTGTTCATTTTCCTTATCTTTATTTATCCTTCCTTCCTTCTTATTTCTTATTTCTTATTTCTTTTTCTGCTCTCTATCCTGACTTTCACTGCCCAAGCCTTTTACTGAGTATTGGTGTATTTCAAAAATAGCCAAAATAATGAAAGCCACTCAGTAAACTACACATAACGGTAATACCCGCAGGGATCAACAGGAAATGGCGTGCACGATGATGTGACAACAGTAACAGCGTCAAAAGCATAGTGCCCTGAATACTAAATTTAAATTGCGCTATTCCCGCACCTGATATTATCAATGCTGACACAACTGATGCTGATACAATCAGGCTGAAGAGCAGCATTCCCCAAAATCCCGTAATGCTCTGCCAAAAGACCCGCTTTAAATTCCGCTTTGAACTCATCATGATAAGTTACCACCTCAAATGATAATGATTACCAATATCATATTTTAGTGAGGATTTAATCACAGGCTGGAAATGAATAACAGCAATAAATGCGGGAAATCCTTATCCCGCATTGTTGATCAGAGAGTTATTTTATAAATCAGGTGAGTATCTATTATTATTTCAAATTCATGGCATCGCGGATGGTAAAGAACAGATCCGTCTGATCGGTCAGCCCCACAACATTGGCGGCATGTGGGCCATAAGCGGCAACCCGTAGCTGGGCGCCAGTGTGTTCTTGGCTATCCCCCTCTGAATTACCATAGTTGACGGTCATAACGGCCCCATCTTTCGTGATCAGGGAACGTGTCAAACCGGGTGATTTGACATCAGGCTCAATGATCTGGCTGGAATGTGCATGATCCGCCGTCACAATCACTAAAGTATCACCATGCTCTTTCGCAAACTTGAGACCCACTTGCACAGCCTTATCCAAAGCGACGGTTTCGCCAATCTGTGCACAAGGATTAGCATTGTGATCCTGTTTATCAATTGAGGCGCTTTCGACTTGCAGGAAAAAGCCATTTTTATTCTCTTTCAGTAAATCAATCGCCTTTTCTGTCATTTGTTCCAAAGTCGGTGCGTTAGGATCTAATTTAGCATTCACCTCGCACTTCACCGGTTTTTCATTGATATTACCGTGATAAATCGCTTTCGGCCCTTCCCAGGCGACATCCATATTTCCGTCATGGAACAAGCCTAACAGAGGCTTTTGTTGATTGGCATTTTTGACGGCAGCTAACGATTTTGCATCAGTGACCCATTGATATCCCTGCTCCAATGCCTGTTGTTGCAATGTTTTTCCTTGATTGCTGCCAAAAACCGATTGCTGGGTAAACGATTTTGCACCACCACCCAAAGTCACATCAGCACGCGCTACCAGTAATTGTTCTGTTATGGAGCCTTTGCCTCCATTTTCTAAGGAATCCGTGGCGCATTTTTCCGATGTTTCTGCCGGGCCATAGCATTTACGGTTCGTAACGTGGGCATACAAAGCCGCTGGCGTTGCATCCTGAATTTCAGCCGTAGTTACATTTCCCGTTGCCTTACCGTTTTTTTTCGCCAATGCTAAAAGGGATTGGTGAGCCTTGCCAAAAACATCAATGCCCAACGCACCATTGTAGGTCTTCACGCCCGTTGCCCAAGCCGTGGCAGACGCCGCTGAATCCGTAACATAGTTGGGTTTTTGCGTTTTCTTATCCAGCGAGTAGTGAGTATATTGTCCGGTAAATGGCAAGGCATCGATTCCTTTAAAGACACCACCTGCGCCTTCTGCATAATTACGGGCAAGCGTAATCTCAGAATCCCCCATCCCATCGCCGATAAACAGAATCACATTCTTAGCTTTACGGCTGCTCAATGCGGCCTTAAGTGCCTCAGTTTGATCTTGCACCAAACGCCGTGCGCCACCAAATTGGGTGATATCGCCTTGTGCTGCACGTTGTGGTGCCATCATGTGATTTGAATCGCTGGCAGCCCATGCGGGCGCAATGGCTCCTGACAGCAATACGGCGACAGCAGTAGCAAGCAGCTTTTTTTCATAATCATGCGACATAGGGTTTTCCTTGCAGTCAAATAAATAAGATGAGAAATCATCCCATGAGTGACTCGGATAATAGATCTGTCATATGACAGTTATTTGAAGCTATGACGACATTCTTATGACAGGAAACGTTTCAAACGCAAAAAATGAAACTGAGTGCCACAACAACCCAAATCAGCGGCACTCTGTTAATATAATCAATCGGTATATTATCAATAGCGCATTATGACCGACTTCAATTCCGTATAATGCTCAATGAATGCACTGCCAAACTCACGCCCCATCCCTGAAGATTTCACGCCACCAAACGGAACCGCAGGATCTAAGAACGTATGCATATTGATCCACAGCATTCCCGCTTCAATGCGAGGCGTCATCCGCATCGCCTTGCTCAAATCGTTCGTCCATAAACTGGCAGATAAGCCAAATGGGGTTGCATTAATCATGGCAATTAACTCGTCCTCATTGTCGTAACTGAGGAAAGTCCCCACCGGTCCGAATGTCTCCTCTTTCATGAGGGTGTCTTCAACACTATTGGCTCTGATGATCGTTGGCGCGACAAAAAATCCCGGCCCCTCCAGAGCATGGCCGCCGTAAACAATGTCACAGTTTTCTTGGCGCGCTTTCTCAAACAAGGAGAGGATTTTTTTGAAGTGTTCCTTGTTTGCCAAGGGTCCCATTACCGTTGATTCATCAAGGGGAGAGCCTATTTTCATTGCAGACAAACGTTCAGACAGTAATGCTAAGACGGCGTTCATATGAACGGAGGGAATATAAAAACGTTCCGCCGCCGCACAGATTTGCCCCTGATATACGTACCCCGCTTCCAGTATGCCATCAACGATTTTTTCAACGGTCATATCTGGCAGGAAAACCGCAGCGTTTTTGCCACCAAGCTCGAGTGTGGTACGTTTCAGCCCCTGCTCCAGAGCCGATTTCCCAACGATCATGCCGGTTGGAACGGAACCGGTAAAAGTGACTTTGGCACACAGGGGATGAGCGATCAGGGAAGATCCAATGCGAGCACCTGATCCGTTGACCACATTGATGACTCCCTCTGGGAACCCTGCTTCTTTTGTCAGTTCTGCCACACGCAACAGGGTTAAGGGAGTATATTCACTGGGTTTCAGCACAATCGTACAACCACTGGCTAACGCCGCTCCCAATTTCCAGATCGCAATCATAATGGAGAAGTTCCACGGAATAATGCCCGCCACAACCCCTATCGGTTCACGGCGGGTAAACGCGGTATATTTTTCTCCCTTAAGTGATGGCAATGAAACATTCAGTGTTTCTCCACTGATTTTGCTCGACCATCCGGCAAAATAACGCAAATAATCGGCAGAGGCGCCCACATCCAACATGCGGGAGAGTTGAATAGGTTTACCGGAACATAAACTTTCCAATTGAGCCAATTCTTCACTATGTTTGAGCAATAAATCCGCCAGGCGATTCAGACAATTGCCCCGCTCCATGGGTGAAGTTTCTGCCCATACGCCGTGAAAAGCGGCCGACGCCGCCTGCATTGCCTGATTAACTTCGGCCTCTCCTCCCTGATTGACTGTGGCTATCGTTTCACCAGAAGCAGGGTTAACGATAGAGAAAGTTTCATTTTCCTGACCAAGAATAGAGACGCCATTAATATAATGACCGTGAGAACGTTGCAGAAAAGCGGTCACAGACTCCAGCACATTAATTTCACTCATTTTCTTTTCCTTTGTCTGGCTCTAGTCAGATAATTGCCCGTTGATACAAGCCATATAATGTTTGACGAAACGCTCGCTGGTGATTTCCCACAACACCTCAGTCCCTTTTGTCGCGAACCACGAGTCCCCTTTATGATACTCAACCACCTCCCCTGTTTTGACGTCAGTCAGTTTCACTGACCCTTCATGCACCGTTGACATTTCATCAAAGGGATAGGTCATTTTAAATTTTCCCTGGGTGCAGGCAAAAATACCGCAGGTCAGGTTATCCGATGGTGCTCCGTGGATCATCGCCCCGCTCGCCTGCGGATCTCCCTCCACGACAACCGAACCAAGATGGGTGACACTGCCAATGGGCATGAGTTCAGGAAGTGCGTTATCTAACAATAATGGCTTAATCATGGTCTTCACCTTTTAACAATTATTAGTTACAAAATTATTCGTCACGAAATTATTATTCAGGAAAATAGCGGAGAAAAACGCTAAACCGCGATCAGACTAACGACGGCCTTTCCAATAACCCGAAGTTTGGTGCCAAATTTTGCCGCCAGAAAGCATGATATTCCTCAGGCTGTCTTTCCCGATGATATTGAGATGTGGAATAGAACTCAGGAGCGAATAACGATCAGAGCCTTCACTCATTCCCTCAGCCAGGATCTTGCAGATAATGTGACTTGGCGTGACACCAAAGCCTGAATAGCCCTGCACATAGAACACATTATTATATTTAGGCAGGGAACCTATTTGCGGGAATAAATTAGCGCTGCAACATAATGGCCCACCCCATGCCAGTTCTATTTTTACGTCTTTCAGGTAAGGGAAGGTTTTCAGCATGAGATTACGGTTCCACGCTTTTAAATCAGAAGGCATATATTCAATAAAATGTGTCGCACTGCCGTATAACAAACGGTTTTCTTTGGTGACACGATAGTAATCAATGACAGGGCTAATATCGCTGTATGCCCCACGAATCGGGCTTATTCTGTCAATCAACGCTTCCGGCAGCGCTTCTGTCATCAGTTGGAAAGCATAAGTATTGATGGTTTTTCTGTAGATCGTGGATTCAAGTTCTTTATCCAAAAAGCCATTACATGCCCACAGCAGCTTGCTGGCACGAACTGAACCTGTTGCTGTACGCACTGTGACCCTTGAGCCATATTCGACATGCAAAACCTGACTGTTTTCAAAAATCTTGACGCCATATTCTGTGGCAGCCTTGGCTTCTCCCAACAACAAATTGAGTGAATGAACATGCCCGGCTCCCATATGTTTCAGTGCACTGGTATAGCGGTCTGAACCAATGACTTTTTTAACATCAGCACCAGTATAAAGCTCAATGTCTTCACCCGGGGAAGCAGCACGAAACTCTTTCAACCAGCCATGTAGCGTTTTATCATGCCGTGAGTTCCAGCCAAGATAAGCATAACCTCGACAAAAATCTGCCTGAATATCATATTTGGCAATTCGGTCACGAATAATTCCAGCCCCCAAGTTGCTGATTTTAAATATGGTTTTCAGACCTTCTTCACCAATATGGCGTTTAATCTTATCCAGGTCATGACCAATACCTGCCATGACCTGCCCACCATTGCGACCGGTGCCCCCGTATCCCAAAGTCCGGCCTTCCAAGATAGCAATGTTGGTGATCCCTTTTTCAGCGAGTTCCAATGCCGTATTAATACCAGAGAACCCTCCACCAATGATAACAACGTCAACATCCAGATCTTCTGTCAGCATGGGAAAGTGGAGATCATATTTTTTAGTTGCCGCATAGTATGTTAATGAATCAAGTTTATTATTCATGTTATACCCCGTGAGCATCTGCCAAAAATATTAACAAGTTAATAAAGTGATACCGAATAGCTGCTGATGCATTTCCTGACTGGGTATATATGAATCATATGCGCTTAAAATGCTCAAACCATTTGTTGCTACCATGTTAATGGAGTCACAATTATTTAAATATTAATTAAAGAATCATGATCTTTATGTTTTCGTTTTGTGATAAACCGAAGGGGTATTTCTTCGGATCCTGAATTATTCTGGCAAGGGATATTTGCAGATGTATCCAATAAATGTCTGGCTGTCATAAAACCGCCAATTGAAAGATGAAAGGTCTAAAAGGAAAACATATGTTACCCAAGAAAATTATCCTTGATTGCGACCCTGGGCATGATGATGCGATTGCTCTCCTGCTTGCCCACGGAAACCCGAATATTGAGCTGTTGGCTGTGACGACCGTCGTTGGCAACCAAACTTTGAGTAAAGTCACCCACAATGCGCTTTGCGTTGCCCGCATTGCCAATATTCGCGATGTTCCTTTCGCCGCAGGATGCCACCGTCCACTGGTTCGGGAAATCAAGAATGCGCCGGACATTCATGGCGAAACGGGTCTGGATGGCCCTAGCTTGCCTGAACCCGCCATGAGGCTGGATGCCCGTCATGCCGTGGATTTACTCATTGATGTGATTATGGAAAATCCCCCTAAGAGTGTGACCTTGGTTCCGACTGCCGGGCTGACGAATATCGCTATGGCGGCACGTAAAGCTCCGCAGATCGTGGAACGGGTGAAAGAAGTGGTACTCATGGGAGGTGGCTATCACAAAGGGAACAGAAGTGCGGTTGCTGAATTTAATATTTTGATCGACCCGGAAGCTGCACACATTGTTTTTAATGAAAAATGGCCCCTGACAATGGTCGGTTTGGATCTCACTCATCAAGCCCAGGCAACACCTGACGTTATCGGGGAGATCGCCCGGATTAAAACGCGCTCTTCTCAATTCGTTTTAGATGCACTGAAATTTTATGGCGATAGGTATCGTGAGCATCAGGGATTTGGCTATCCTCCGGTACATGATCCCTGTGCGGTGGCCTATGTGATCGATCCTACGGTCATGACGACCCAAAAAGTCCCCGTTAATATTGAACTAGCAGGCACCTTAACAACCGGTATGACCGTTGCAGATTTCCGCTTTCCGCCACCGGAAGATTGCCACACGCAAGTTGCCGTCAAATTGGATCAAGCCAAATTCTGGCAGCTCGTGATTGATGCCCTGAAAAATATCGGCGAAACCGTCTATTGATTCCACCGTCTATTGAGTTCAAGGTGCACAAACCTAAAAAATGACAGATCCCGCAGAGTCGCTTCATGATTACGCCCAATTATCTTTTAGCCACTGAAAGCATTCCCTGATTCAGTGGCTAAAAGAAGTCCCATCCCACTAATCTGATCCCCATCAAAACGGCACTGCATAAGATCAAGAACAGTGTGGCATATTGCAAAATACGGTCAGGCACGCGCTTCATCAAATAGTTGGCAAAGGGCATAGACAGCAAAGACCCCACAAACAGTACCAGCGCCAGTTTCCAATGGGTATACCCGCCCTGTGCATACGCCAAAGCAGATGAACCCGATAGCATCATGGTGACAAAAAGAGATACGCCAATGGCCTGTTTTATATTCATCCGGGCATAACGCAGCAGCAATGGCAACACCACGATTCCACCCCCCACTCCCGTCGCTCCCAATACCAATCCGGCGCCTGTGCCGGGCAATAAAAGCGATTTAATCAGCCCCGATGGAGGATATGTGTCATCCACCTGTAACTGTGTTTGACGTATTCGGCGGTAAAAAAGATACAGGGAAAATAAGATAGCCAAGACAACCAACACATTGATTCCCCATTCAATTTGTACCTGATGGTGGCTCAAGTGACTTAACAGCGTGACACCATAACTGGCCAACACCGTGCTGGGTATCATGATTAACAGAATCATCAAAGATCGGCGGAGGGGAATATTTCCCATGCGAAAATGCATATAAGAAGATGACATTTTCATCAGCATTGAAAGAAAATTTGCCGTTGCGACAGCGGCCAATGCATCCAATCCAAAAAAATAAGTCAGGATCGGCAGGATTATCACACCGCCACCCACACCCGTCGTACTGATGATCAGGCCAACAGCCGCCCCAATAGCAAGCTCAGGGATCAATAACATCATCTCGTTTCCAATTGGAATCTAGTCCACGTTTATTCACTCACTAAATTTTCCCAACAGCGCCTTCCATTATATATGACAACCCCGCACTGCGGAGGTAAGGAAGTGTCCTGCCATGTTGAAATTTCATTGAGAAAAAATGAATATCTCCTTCATCATTCAAATGGCGTCAAAAAATTGAGTGATGAAGGAAAAAAAGAATGGCTTTTATTGCTGAGAAGTCATTGAGAAATGGTATTGATAATCGGCTTTAATGGGGAGGAAACTTTGTTTTAAAATCAAACAGAGAGTTCAGTTCAATCTGTAATCCATTAGCAATCACATAAATAATTTCTAAAGTCGGATTTCTGACGCCGCGTTCAATGCCGCTGACATAAGTTCGATCCAATCCACATTTATCGGCGAAAGCCTCCTGCGACATCCCTGCTTCTTTCCTGAGATATCTAACTCTTTGCCCAAAAAGGGATCTGATGCTGTTCGATGTTTTCATCCGATAAGTATCGATTCGTGTTACTTATCCGACCACGGACTATGAGTCACGTTTCAATTTGAGTTATGCTATGATATGTGACTTATAGTCTACTGGTTAATAACTTACTTTTTAATTGAAAAAACAAGAGATAATTGGAGAGTTTGAGGATGGAAAAAAAAGACTGGCATTCCGCTGATATCATCGCTGAATTGAAAAAGCGCGGAACAACATTGTCAGAAGTATCACGGGAAGCAGGGCTTGCATCATCGACCCTTGCCAACGCGTTACAACGACATTGGCCGAAAGGCGAACGCCTTATCGCGGCAGCATTGGAGCGCACGCCAGAAGAAATATGGCCTTCGCGCTATGAAAGAAGCTAATCAATTAGAACCCAGCCCAGTGCTGGGTTATTTATTAACCATCAATGACGAGCCATCAACTCGCTAGCTTTAAACCAACAATACCGGCGACAATCAAAACAAGGCTCAAAACCCTGGCAAAACTCGCCGATTCCCCCAGTACCATAATGCCAAAAATGGCCGTTCCCACGGCACCAATGCCCGTCCACACGGCATACGCGGTTCCTACGGGCAGATTTTTCATGGCATAAGCCAAAAGACCCATACTGACAACCATCGCACTGATCGTCATTAAACTCGGCATCAAACGTGAAAAACCCTGCGTATATTTCAGGCCCACAGCCCACACCACTTCCAGCAAGCCCGCAATAAGAAGGATCAACCAAGACATATCTTCCCTTTATCTGATGATAAGTGGGGTCGTCCCCAATGAGATGACGTTTATCCGGGCCGTCCCGGATAACGATAAGAAATGAAACCGGATTATAGCTACCCGATCAGATAGCAGCAATCATAACGGCCGATTGGTCAAAACAAAAAAAACCGCAGCCTCTGGACGAAGAGGCCACGGTTTTTCTAGAATAGCGAACGCGATTATTTCACGCGAGAAACGTATTCGTTAGAACGGGTATCGACTTTAATGACTTCACCGATCTGTACAAACAGAGGAACTTTTACCACCGCACCCGTACTCAGGGTTGCGGGTTTACCACCCGTACCGGCGGTATCACCTTTCAGACCAGGATCGGTTTCAACGATTTCCAGTTCAACGAAGTTCGGTGGCGTTACAGCGATAGGGCGGCCATCCCACAGAGTCAGAATACATTCTGCCTGATCGATCAGCCATTTTGCATTGTCACCAACGGCTTTCGCATCCGCAGCCAACTGCTCGAAAGTTTCGTTGTTCATGAAATGCCAGAATTCACCGTCGTTGTACAAATAAGTCAGGTTCATATCCATGACATCTGCACTTTCAACAGAATCTGTTGATTTAAAAGTTTTTTCCAGCAATTTGCCAGAAATCAGCTTACGAATACGAACACGGGCAAACGCCTGCCCTTTACCTGGTTTAACAAATTCACTGTCAAGAATAGCGCACGGCTCGCCATCTAACATGATTTTAAGACCTGAACGGAATTCATTGGTACTATAAGTAGCCATGGAGATCCTCTAATTTTTAACAAAATGGCTTAGCCAAAAAATGGCACACATTATAACCCATATACACCCCGTCAGAGAAGTCTGGCTACAACAACTTGCGGATGTTATTACTGATCCCAATGAATTGTTGCAACTATTGTCTTTAAACACGCATGCCATGCTGAAAGAAGGTAATAAGGCAAAGCGTTTGTTTCCTCTGCGTGTGCCAAGAGCGTTTGTTACACGAATGAAAAAGGGCGATCCGCGTGATCCTCTGCTATTGCAAGTCCTGACCTCACGGGAAGAGTTTGCTACGCCTTCTGGTTTTTCCACCGATCCATTAGATGAACAACGCAGTGTCGTTCCCGGTCTATTGCATAAATATCGCAATCGGGCTTTGCTATTGGTCAAAGGGGGATGCGCGGTTAATTGTCGTTATTGCTTCCGTCGTCATTTCCCGTATGAGGATAACAAAGGTAACAAAAACAACTGGCAGCTTGCCCTGGACTATATTGAACAACACCCTGAGCTTGACGAAATTATTTTCTCCGGTGGTGATCCCCTCATGGCTAAGGATCATGAACTGGACTGGTTAATCAGTCGCATTGAATCCATTCCACACATTAAACGGTTACGTATCCATACCCGTTTGCCGGTGGTGATCCCTGAAAGAATCACGCTTTCGCTGTGTAATCGTTTAGCTCAATCCCATTTGCAAGTGGTTATGGTGACCCATATCAACCATGCCAATGAAATTGATGATGCCTTGCGGGAAAGCATGATGCGGCTAAAACAGGCGGGCGTGACGCTGCTGAATCAAAGTGTGATGCTGCGTGACATCAATGATAATGCCGATACCTTAGCGGATTTGAGCAATGCCCTGTTCGACGCAGGTATTTTGCCTTACTACATCCACGTTCTGGATAGAGTTCAAGGCGCTGCCCATTTTCTCGTGGAGGATGAGGAGGCGAAAGCCATCATGCGGGAATTATTGTCGAAAGTATCCGGCTATTTAATACCTTGTCTGGCCAGAGAGATTGGTGGAGAACCCAGCAAAACGCCTCTGGATTTAGGGCTGGGATAAAACTAGCGTGACTTGCCACCTCCGTCCATCACCGAGTTGGTGAACGTGATCATTAAAGATCTTCTGGAATGGGCAGCGCACAGAAGCCAAACGTATATGCAACTTCCGCTCTTTCGAAACGTTTTTTCTGAGCATTGCCCAAGCCTATCTTCTACTTTTTTTCATTAGTACCTAAGGGCACTTATAGACTTGACCCACCATTTTGCTATCAAGAGGCACAAAACTACCCAGCAGATTCTCCGATGGACTGTTGACACCAGAGATAACATTTCCACCTATTTCCGCCGCTTTATTGCGTAAGTCATTGGCGGCACTGCGCATGGAACTACTCTCACTACTGACACCATTGAGCCAATTGCTTTGAGTACCGGTAACCTCACCTAACCGTTGGCACTCACTGCCAGGCTGAGTCTCCACAAAATGCACACTGGCACCTGCAGAGGTTAATTGATGATTTGCAGTACACCCTGCCAATAATAATACTGACGCACCAAGCCAAATTTTGATTCGCATAACTTCCCTCATGGATTATAGGAACTTTACCGTGGTGATAAATATACCCTTCTGTCTTCCATTAAGACAAAAAAATAAAAAGGCGAGCAGGTTTCCCTGCTCGCCTTCAAAGAGTTTTATCCTATCGGATGGAAATTCCATCATAGGGTGAACAGCACGTCGGGTAGCAGCAGTACATTACTGCACCACCGCCCCCTAAGAACCGTACGTGCAAGTTTCCCTGCATACGGCTCAAGCCTTTATAAGCCTTCACTACTGTTTAGGCCGGCAACAATTATTTACTTTACCACATGTTTCAGAGACATTCGCGGAAGCTAAATCAACCTCAGGATATAATTCAAGTACAGCTTTATCTTCTGCATTATTGTGACCATAGCAAAGCGGTACGATATACCAGCCCTTGTCACTTCCTTCTGCCTTTTTCACATGGGCTCCAACCGTAGCTAATTCATCACAACCTTTAACACTACAAATGCCAGCTTGATAGCCATTGATCTTCTCCCAGTGACCTAACCATCCACCCTCACATTTGCAAGAATTGTCGCTTGTGCCATTTATGTTCTTAACTTTCATTTCTTTTATTTCCTATATCAGATTTAATAAATTAGTGCTTTTCCTAAACATCAACAAATACAGGTAAGCATTTATTCATATCTGCATGGCTAGGGTAAAATTCAAGTATTATAAGAACATTTATTGTGCAACAGCCTGTGACAATTAGGATGCAACATTACCAAGTTATCAATTTCATCTCCGCCACCATCTGTTCTTCGAATGATGTGATGGATATCCCAATCTTCATCATTATTAAACATTTGTCCGCAGATTGAACATCGATATCGTTGGCGTTCCCAGATCGTCCGCAATTTTCCGAGATAGAGTTTGTTTTCCTTCCAGTGCTTAATCTGGCGCTGTTCGAAATATAACTCATCATTGCGATCGTAGAGATTAACCTCCGATTTTATCTTGATATGCCGCTTAATCGGGATATCTTTACTCCTGAGCAATCGAGCTAACTTGCCCTGAGTATCAACACACTGGAATACCCATTGTTCGCCGCCAACTGCGTGAAAATATTTATCTTTCACCCAGTGTTTATTGCGGTTTTGATGCTTACGACAGCACCAACGCCAAAGGAGCCTCCAGACACGATAGTCCACATAGCCAAATGTTTCTTTAGCCACAACATGGCGATGATAATTTGCCCAGCCACGTAAAACCGGATTGAGCAACCGGATCAATACATCCTGTCTGACCATCAAATTACTTCTGACTATGCCTCGAAGTTTCTGAAGATGATTTCGCAAGTTTTTCTTACTCGGCTTGATTAACATCTTGCCCCGATACTTACGTAAGTTTTGCCCCAAAAAATCGAACCCATCTGCAATATGCGTTATCACCGTTTTTTCTAGTGACAATTGCAGCCCTCGCTCCGCCATAAAGGCTTCAACTAAAGGTTTGACTTCATTTTCAAGTAGCTCTTTCGAGATCCCCGTAATAATGAAATCATCTGCATAACGAACATAATTGACTTTGGTCTTATAACTGGCTTTAGTATTCTTTTTCCCAAAATGGGTTTCGAGTACCTTTTCCAGCCCATCCAATGCCATATTAGCCAGCACTGGTGAGATAATTCCCCCTTGTGGGGTTCCTGCCTCGGTCGGAAACAGACGATTAGACTCTATGAATCCCGATCTTAACCATTTTCTGAGTACTTGTTTGTCCAATGGAATATTGGCAAGTAACCATTCATGGTCAATGTTGTCAAAACACCCCTTGATATCACCTTCCATGACCCATTCAGAAGATGTTTTTCGACTGAGATTAACAAAACATTGCTCAATCGCATCTGCCGTAGAGCGCATAGGACGGAAACCATAGCTATTTCGGTCTGCAGTTGTCTCTGCCACTGGCTCAAGAGCCAATAAGTAGAGCGCCTGCATTGCTCGATCCAGCATGGTAGGTATGCCCAGAGGGCGTAACTTACCATTGGCTTTAGGAATATAAACTCGACGTAATGGTTTAGGCTTATAACCTGTCCGCTTCAGTCGATCTATTGCCCGCCATTTTGTTTCAGGCGTGTTCCACAACTCCCCATCAACACCAGCCGTTTTCTTGCCTCGGTTTTCAGTGACTCGTCTGACTGCCAATGCCTTGGCTGCAAACGAGCGAGTCAGCATTCGTTGTAAGGTTTTCACCTTACGCCAACGCCGCTCTTTCGTCGCCTTCGCGATTCGAACCTGTAGCTCTCTAACCTGCCGCGTTACTCGATACCAATTAATGGTATGCCAGCTTTGCGCTTGGTTGGAGAATGCAGGTACGTTAGTTTCAGTACTCATCTTGCCACTCTCCTCAGTATCTTAGGAAAAGAATCCCTGATGAGAGGCAGATAAATTTCCCCCATACGGGAGAATTATCTGCTCCCGCAGGGGGTAAGTGAGTGGTAACCCACTTCACCTAGTTTCTTATGTACCTTAGAACGCTTTACAAGCCTTCACACGATTAAAGACCAGTCGGAAGTCTGCCCCGTTTCCAGTAGAGGAACCTTTAACCCCTTATCCACTCCATTACAGAATGGCATTCGCTTTCTCCGACCTCCTTTACCCGCACTTTTAACAGCTCGTCTTACGACTTACCTGCCACAAGGGCAAAAATACGGGCTTACCGAGTTCCATGCTAATGACACGGATCACTTAGGCTCTGCCAATACACCGAAGGTCTGATGGCAACGTATTCCCAGATGTAAGAGGAATAGCCGACCTTGTACCTTTTGGTCACAGCATATCAGTAGCTTATGCTGCTTGCGGCTGACGGTGCTTTTTAGCAGTTCACTTAACATTAACCTTATGATCCAGCCTAGCCTCTCATCCACCTGCTACTAGTGAAATCTATTGCCCACCTCACGGAGAGACGATACCTGAAATTCAGGGAGTACATTGTCAGGACGCTTGGCACCCCACCATTACTGATGACGCACTGTCCCTAGGCTACTGTTAGTTGCATAACAGGTCTGCTTCTGTACTTAAAATAACAGGCACAGTCAGACAATCATTAGCACAGCTTCACACCGGTAGGTGCTTATGTTTTGATAGAAAAGGATATTCCCGTTACATCACAACAGCCTGAGGAAGTTGCTTCAACGTGTATCATTCGCTTTCGCGGGGATATAGACTTGCGCCCATACCTGAAATCGGACTCCATACGGAGACCGATATTCGGGCCTGGAAACAAGCCCGAATATCGGGTTTTATCAAATGCTATTTCGGCGGGTTGGTTAGCGACCACTACTATAAAAGTTAGTACTCACTATGGACGTAGCCCGCTAGGTTAGCTACCTACGCGACTCTCGTCGCACTACATCATGCCGCCCATTCCACCCATACCGCCCATGCCACCAGCAGCACCTAAGTCAGCTTTGTCATCTTTAGGCAGTTCAGTCACCATGGCTTCGGTGGTGATCATCAGACCCGCGATAGAAGCTGCGAACTGCAGTGCAGAACGAGTGACTTTAGTTGGGTCCAGGATACCCATGTCGATCATATCGCCGTACTGTTCAGTTGCTGCGTTATAACCGTAGTTGTCTTTACCTGCTTTCACGTTGTTGACAACAACAGAAGGTTCTTCACCTGCGTTGTCTACGATCTGACGCATTGGCGCTTCCATTGCACGCAGTGCAACACGGATACCCACGTTCTGATCTTCGTTGTCACCAGTCAGCTCAGTGATAGCCGCGGCAACACGTACCAGTGCAACACCACCACCGGCAACAACACCTTCTTCCACAGCCGCACGCGTTGCATGCAGTGCATCGTCAACGCGAGCGCGTTTTTCTTTCATTTCAACTTCAGTTGCTGCGCCAACTTTGATAACAGCAACACCGCCTGCCAGTTTAGCGACACGCTCTTGCAGTTTTTCACGGTCGTAGTCAGAAGTGGATTCTTCGATTTGCTGACGGATTTGAGTAACACGTGCAGCGATTGCACCTTCTTCACCAACGCCATCAATGATAATAGTGGTGTCTTTATTGATAACAATACGTTTTGCCTGACCCAGATCTTCCAGAGTCGCTTTTTCCAGCTCCAGACCAATCTCTTCAGAGATAACTGTACCATTAGTCAGGGTAGCGATATCTTGCAGCATGGCTTTACGGCGATCACCGAAGCCCGGTGCTTTGACCGCAGCCACTTTCACGATACCACGCATGTTGTTAACAACCAGAGTGGCCAACGCTTCACCTTCAACATCTTCAGCGATGATAACCAACGGCTTGCTTGCCTTGGCTACGCCTTCCAGAACTGGCAACAGTTCACGGATGTTAGAGATTTTCTTGTCAACCAGCAGGATGTATGGGTTTTCCAGCTCAACAGAACCTGATTCTGGTTTGTTGATGAAATAAGGGGACAGGTAACCACGGTCGAACTGCATACCTTCAACAACATCCAGTTCGTCTTCCAGGCCAGTACCTTCTTCAACGGTGATTACACCTTCTTTACCGACTTTGTCCATCGCTTCTGCGATCAGTTTACCTACCGTTTCGTCGGAGTTTGCAGAGATTGTACCAACCTGCGCAATGGCAGTGGAATCAGAGCAAGGTACGGACAGTTTTTTCAGTTCTTCCACGGCAGAAATAACCGCTTTATCGATGCCGCGTTTCAGATCCATTGGGTTCATGCCAGCAGCAACAGCTTTCAGACCTTCGGTGACAATAGCTTGAGCCAGAACTGTTGCAGTAGTCGTACCATCGCCCGCCGCATCATTGGCTTTAGAGGCGACTTCTTTAACCATCTGTGCGCCCATGTTCTCGAATTTGTCTTCCAATTCGATTTCACGTGCTACAGAGACACCGTCTTTAGTGATAACAGGTGCACCGAAAGATTTATCCAAAACTACGTTACGGCCTTTAGGCCCCAGAGTGACTTTAACTGCATCAGACAGTACATTCACACCACGTAACATTTTGCTGCGAGCATCATTACCAAATTTTACGTCTTTAGCTGCCATTGTATCTTTCCTTTAAATTCGTTCAATTAAGAAGATCTGAGCGTAAGATATTCAATTACGCTTCAACAATTGCCAGAATGTCGCTTTCAGACATGATCAACACTTCTTCGTTATCGATCTTTTCTGTTTTAACGCCGTAACCTTCATTAAAAATGACGGTATCACCCACTTTTACATCCAGCGCCTTCACTTCCCCGTTTTCAAGGATGCGACCATTGCCAACGGCCAGAATTTCCCCACGGGTAGATTTGCCCGCAGCAGAGCCAGTCAGAACAATCCCGCCAGCGGATTTTGATTCAACTTCGGTACGCTTGACGATAACGCGGTCATGTAATGGACGAATTTTCATTGAGAGATCTCCTATAAATAAAGTCCATATTAGGTAAGAGGATTGATACCAGAACCCAACAGAACCAGTACCATGAAGCTACAAGTTGGGGCTTAAGATCAGTACTTCAAGGGCAAGCGACAAAAAATATTTTACTTTTTTCTTACCGACTGAAATTTCAACCCAGTAAACTCGATTATCTTTTATCCTGCCCACTGCCATGCCCATCGTGATTATTCTGATCACCTGGTTTCTGACTCCCCAATTTATCGGAAGCGTCATCCTGCCTGCGCTCATACTCTCCCTCAAAAGTTTGTCCGTCCTGATGATTCGGGCCATGAAAGTTATTGGGACGGTAAAAAGTGATGTGGGACAATAACTTGGCTGTCAGGCGCTTCTGTACCGGGGAGAGTAACAACAGTAACCCAAGAAAATCGGTGAAAAAACCGGGTAATATCAGCAAAAAACCCGCAATGACCAGAGAAACACTTTTGACCGCTTCTTCGGCAGGACTTTCACCTGCGGCTATTTTTTGCTGCATGGACATGAAATTCTTGATGCCCTGATTACGCACAAGGGACACACCAAGACAAGAGGTAAGAACAACCAGCAATAGAGTCAGCAAAACTCCGACTTCAGAGGCAATCCGAACAAACAGGACAGACTCGATGTAAACCAGCAGGCATATAAGAACAAGTGGGAGCCAGCGCACGTGGTTCTCCTTTCATTATTTATTTATCGTTCATGCGATTTATCGTTCATATTGTGTCAGGCATACAGGGCAAAACACACAATACGACATTAGATCACATAATGTGGGGGTAATAGTCACTGTTTTCAATACTTCAGAGACTTGACTTTCCATCTCTGTAATCGTGACCTCAATCACACATATGTGATTTCATTAATAAAATAGCACTATAAAGTGATCCAGGTTCAAGGCATTTATCATAAATCCACATATGATCGCGCAGACAATTCCATGATAAGTGATTAATATCAAGGCAATTGTCGTCGGCAACATTATTTTAAACAAACACGTAATAGAACAGTAAAAAACGTATCCAATTTAAGAAGGTTCTCATGTCAAACAACATTCGTATCGAAGAAGACCTATTAGGTAAACGAGAAGTTCCTGCTGAAGCCTACTACGGTATTCACACTCTACGTGCGATTGAAAATTTTTATATCAGTGACCGTACCATCAACGATGTCCCGGAATTCATTCGTGGTATGGTAATGGTGAAAAAAGCAGCGGCACTGGCAAACAAAGAGCTTCATACTATTTCAGGAAAAGTAGCGGACATTATTGTTAAAGCCTGTGATGAACTCCTCAACACCGGCAAGTGCATGGATCAATTCCCTGTTGATGTTTTTCAAGGTGGCGCAGGTACTTCTTTGAATATGAATACCAATGAGGTACTGGCAAATATCGGTCTGGAATTGATGGGTCATCAAAAAGGCGAATATGAGTACCTGAACCCCAATGATCACCTGAATAGAAGCCAGTCAACCAACGATGCTTATCCTACTGGATTCCGCATTGCTGTCTATAACTCATTGATGCAACTCATTGATTCCATTGAGTTACTGAAAGCCGGGTTCGACCGAAAAGGCGCTGAATTCGACGATATCCTGAAAATGGGACGTACCCAGCTACAAGACGCGGTTCCAATGACGCTGGGTCAGGAATTCCGTGCTTTCTCCATTTTGTTGAAAGAAGAGATCAAAAACATCTCCCGCACAGCAGAGCTGTTGCTGGAAGTGAACCTCGGCGCGACGGCAATCGGCACGGGTTTGAACACTGCGCCAGGTTACCAAAAACTGGTCGTTGAAAAATTGGCCGAAGTCACAGGATTACCTTGCCAGCCAGCAGAAGATTTGATCGAAGCGACTTCCGACTGCGGCGCTTACGTTATGGTGCACAGTGCCTTGAAACGCCTGGCGGTTAAGATGTCCAAGATTTGTAACGACTTGCGTCTGCTCTCTTCCGGCCCTCGCGCTGGACTGAATGAGATCAACCTGCCAGAATTGCAGGCCGGTTCTTCCATCATGCCAGCGAAAGTTAACCCCGTGGTGCCAGAAGTCGTTAACCAAGTGTGCTTTAAAGTTATTGGTAACGATATCTGCATTACTATGGCAGCAGAAGCGGGCCAGTTGCAGCTTAACGTCATGGAACCCGCGATTGGTCAGGCAATGTTTGAATCGATGTCCATCCTGAGCAATGCATGCCGCAATCTGGTTGAGAAATGTGTCGATGGTATTACCGCCAATAAAGCCGTATGCGAAAGTTTCGTATTCAACTCTATCGGTATCGTCACTTACCTGAACCCATTCATTGGTCACCACAATGGCGATATCGTGGGCAAGATCTGTGCTGAAACCGGTAAAAGTGTTCGTGAAGTCGTGCTTGAGCGCGGTTTGCTGACCGAAGCTGAATTAGATGATATTTTCTCCGTTGAGAACCTAAAACATCCAACTTATAAAGCAAAACGTTTTGATGACTAATTAAATGTTTATAATAACAAGTTCGTCTTAATTATAAGGCACGCTATTCCAACCGGGAGCGTGCCTTTTTAATTTTCTGCAAACACAAATCATTAACCATAGATTTTCATAAAATCAAATAAAAGTAGGAGTATTTAACATGTTAGCCGTAGAATTGGTTATTGTTCTGCTGGCCATCTTTCTGGGGGCAAGATTAGGAGGAATAGGCATTGGTTTCGCGGGCGGGATTGGTGTTCTGATTCTGGCCGCCATCGGGGTTAAACCAGGCAGTATTCCATTTGATGTTATCTCAATTATCATGGCCGTCATTGCTGCGATATCCGCTATGCAAGTGGCAGGAGGACTGGATTATCTCGTTCAGCAGACTGAAAAATTACTGCGCAGGAATCCCAAATACATCACCATCCTGGCACCGATCGTCACTTATTTTCTGACGTTATTTGCAGGTACAGGGAACATCTCACTGGCAACATTGCCTGTGATTACAGAAGTCGCCAAAGAGCAGGGCATAAAACCCTGCCGCCCACTCTCCACAGCGGTTGTCGCAGCCCAGATTGGCATCACCGCCTCGCCCATTTCTGCGGCTGTTGTCTATATGGCATCCATTATGGAAGGACAGGGCATCAGTTATATCCATCTGTTAATGGTAGTATTGCCTTCAACATTTCTCGCCATCATCCTGATGTCATTCATTATTTCATGGCTTTTTGATTCCAGGTTATCGAATGACCCGGTTTACCAAAAACGCCTTGAAGATGGCTTGATAGAAATGCGTGGTGCCAGTCAGATTCAAATCAGACCCAAAGCAAAACACGCTGTTCTGTTGTTCCTGCTGGGGGTTGTTGGTGTTGTCATTTATGCGATTATCAATAGTCCGGGAGTCGGCCTCGTTGAAAAACCGCTGATGAACACCACCAATGCGATTTTGATCATCATGCTCAGTGTCGCTACCCTCACCACGATTGTTTGCTCCGTCGATACTGATGCCATCCTGAACTCAAGCACGTTTAAGGCAGGTATGAGTGCGTGTATCTGTATCTTGGGGGTGGCATGGCTGGGAGATACTTTTGTACAGGCCAATCTTGCTTGGATCAAGGAAACGGCCGGGAGTTTGATTCATGCTCAACCGTGGCTGCTGGCGGTCATTTTCTTCTTTTGTTCGGCTTTGCTTTATTCACAAGCCGCAACAGCAAAAGCCCTGATGCCAATGGCTCTGGCACTGCATGTCACGCCATTAACAGCCATCGCATCTTTCTCTGCGGTGTCGGGTCTGTTTATCCTGCCAACTTATCCAACATTAGTTGCAGCCGTACAGATGGATGATACCGGCACGACTCGTATCGGGCGTTTTGTCTTCAATCACCCGTTCTTTATTCCGGGCACCATTGCGGTGATTTTGGCGGTCACATTCGGTTTTCTGTTTGGTGGTTTGATCTTGTAGTTTCATCATCTCAAACAAGTAAAAACGTTATTTCAGGGGCTAACAACGCCCCTGACATCTTTTCATCGCCAAAATCTTTCCCTGTCCAAAACTTTCCCTGCCCAAAAACCGTATTGTATTAATATTAATCAAGTAACTTTCTGCCATCGGCATCATCGGTTATAGTACAGACTCAATCAATTTCACCAATCAAACCCACGATACAGGCAGGTTAAAGATTATCTTATGATGAAACGTATTCTCATGTTGTTTCTACTGTTCAGCGGCATCGTTCTGTCTCCCAACAAAGCGAGCGCACTGTTTGAGCAATCAGGGGAAAGTCTTTATCTTCCTGCTGATCGGGCATTCATGTTTGATTTTCAGCAACAAGGAAATAAACTCACTTTGAACTGGGATATCAAACCCGGTTACTATCTCTATCGAAAACAATTCAGCATTATTCCCAAACAAGCCTCATTAGGGGAAATGGTATATGCCAAGAGCGTAGATCACGAGGATGAATTCTTTGGTAAGAGCGACGTTTATTTTCAATCAGCGCGCATAGATATCCCTATTCTATCGGCCACCCATGATGCCTTTCTCCAGGTCACTTATCAGGGATGTGCAGAAGCGGGCTATTGTTATCCCCCTGAAACCTTGGACGTCCCCTTACAAGCAGTGGTGGCTTCAGCCTTACCAAAGAAGGAAACCGCAGCATCAGCCACAAAAACGTCACCCACAAAAGAGTTATCGCAAAAGGAAGACGCTCAAACCACAACCCATGACGTTCCATTTTCTCCCCTATGGGCGTTGTTGATTGGTATCGGCATTGCTTTTACCCCCTGCATATTGCCCATGTATCCGCTGATTTCCAGCATCATTCTCGGTCAGAAACGCCCCGAAAGCCTGAAACGAATATTTTGGCTCGCCATGAGTTACGTTCAGGGAATGGCGCTCACTTATACTGTGCTGGGATTAATTGTCGCGGCGGCGGGCTTGCAATTTCAGGTCGCCCTGCAAAATCCTTACATTTTGATCGGGCTATCCGTATTATTCATCTTGCTCGCCTTATCCATGTTTGGGCTATACACCTTGCAGCTTCCCTCCTCAGTCCAAACCCGTTTGGTGGATTGGAGCAACAAACAGCAAAGCGGTTCTTATATTGGCGTGTTTTTTATGGGAGCCTTAGCGGGACTGATTGCCTCCCCCTGCACGACCGCTCCTCTCAGCGCCATTTTGCTCTATATAGCCCAAAGCGGAAATACGCTGGTGGGTGGCCTGACCCTTTACCTTTATGCATTGGGCATGGGCTTACCACTTATTGCGGTCACCTTATTCGGTCACAAGCTCCTGCCCCGCAGCGGGCCGTGGATGCAATACGTTAAAGAAGCCTTCGGATTCATTATCCTCGCTCTGCCAGTATTCTTGCTGGAACGAGTATTGGGTGATAGCTGGGGCACCAGATTGTGGAGCTTATTGGCAATCTCCTTCCTTATCTGGGCTTTCGCATTAACATTAAACAGCAAAAACGGCTGGCTGCGTACCTTACAAATCCTCCTACTGGCTCTGGCCCTTATCGCTTCACGTCCTTTGCAAGATTGGATGTGGGGAACCCCTACGGCCGAGCAGCAAAAAACAGCCATCAAATTCCAACAAATCAGTGACTGGCAGGAATTGAGTCAAATTTTAACTGAAAATCGCCATCAGCCAATTATGTTGGACTTGTATGCTGACTGGTGTACAGCCTGCAAAGAGTTTGAAAAATATACTTTCAGCGATCCACAAGTACAGGCACAATTGAGTCAATTCCGCTTGTTACAGGCGAATGTCACCGATAACGGGCCAAAACAGAAAGAATTACTACACAAATTGCAGGTAATAGGGCTGCCCACTATCTTGTTCTTTGACATGCAAGGAAAGGAACCCATTGATTCACGAATTAATGGATTCATGAATGCAGAGCGTTTTAAGCAGCATATACAACATCTAAGACAACAAAAATAATCTGGAAGGAGAGCCATTGTGCAACGTGAATATGTGCTTAGTCATGCCCTGAACTTATTGGAGCAATATGGCCTATCAGCAACACTGGAGACACTTTTAACGCCCCTGAATATTGATATTGACCATATAAAACATTTTTGGCCTGATCGTGAAGCTCTGCTCTACGACTGCCTGCGCTACCACAGCCAGCAGATTGAAATCTGGCAACGCCAAATCCTACTGGACGAAGATTTGAGTCCTGAACAGAAGTTACTGGCACGCTATGATGCCCTCAAGGAAAAAGTTCAGGCACAGCGTTATCCGGGCTGCCTGTTTATTGCTGCTTGCAGCACCTTTCCTGAAACTGATCATCCAATCCACCAACTGGCAGACTTACAAAAACAAAACTCCTTCCATTATACAACCGAGTTATTACAGCAACTTGATATTGACGACATACGGCAAGTCGCCAAACAGATGGAACTTATCCTTGAAGGATGTCTCAGTAAGCTGCTCGTAAAAAGAGATCTTGAAGATGTACTGACTGCAAAATTGCTGGTTCAAGATATTCTCACCATCGCAAAATGCCGAAAAAATGGGGCATTAAGCTAATGAAAAGCTATCAAAGCCGAATAACTAGACCAAATTGGTATAAAAATACAGCGAACAATCAATTTTAATGATTTTTCCGCAGAAAGTGTTTGACGGATTTATCTGAATACGGTTTAATGCGCCCCGTTAGCCCGGATAGCTCAGTCGGTAGAGCAGGGGATTGAAAATCCCCGTGTCCTTGGTTCGATTCCGAGTCCGGGCACCATATTTTAGAGCTTGTTTGTTGAAGTTTATCAATAACTTAACAGGCAAGTGGGAAATTAGAGCCGTTAAGATTATTTTAACGAATAAGTATTCCTGCTTTGCATAAGTTGGTATATTAAAGGGCTCATATAAGAATATAGGTGAGCACATTTTTGTGGTCACCTATATTCTTATTGAAAATAACGATTTCAGTAATTGATTTTGATGTCAAATTGGGTGAATGTTAGAATTGATCCAAGAACAAACCTCCTTGTTTTTTCGTTTTGTGTCTCCACCTCCAAACCATCCTTAACTCCAATGGCACAAACAGGGCAATCCAGATGATGTTTTGCCCTCTTTTTTTTACATGAAGTTATGGATTACACAGAAATATCCATCCCCCAGTTCACCTTCCAGTTCCCGCAATAATGTTGCCTGATGGGCGTCAGATAAAAATGCTGATACAACCCTTCGGGCGTAAGCGTCCGGTGAACTCACCTTGTCCCTGCCATCAGGCGCGTGCACGCTACGGCTGATTTATCTTTCCTTTGGAGATTGAACCATGCGCCGTAACCGATACACCCCGGAACAAAAACAGCAACATGTGACCCAATGGCGCCAGACGACGCTAACCCGCAAACAGTATTGTGAACAGCATCAACTGACCCTGGCCTCCTTTCGGGACTGGATCACCGACAGTAACAAAAGACGCTCACATTCCAGCCCAACCTTACCTGCCGTCTTACCGGTTTCCCTTCAG
>NZ_MUBK01000031.1 GCF_002127545.1 Xenorhabdus beddingii | reverse complement strand
TACCGACCCCACTTAGCCCTAAAATATCAAACGCCCGATGACGTACATCATCAGGCGGTGATGAGTAAAATAAGTGTCAACGTATATCAGGACTAGACAGAATACCCCACGATATATTCCGAGGTAATTTGCGATAATTCATCCGCCTTTCGGCCAAGGACGTGACAGAGTATTAGTACTACAGTCGATGAACTGAGTCCTGCTTCACGGGAAACCGCCGCTGGTATCAACAAGTCATCCTCTCTGGCAAAAAATAAGAGTGAAACTTCCCCACCCTGAAGTTAGCTACGAAAGACGATGGAAAACACTGCCTAACGTGCCTAAGTACCGTTGATACTCTTTAAGTTAAAAAAACTTCATCGCCGAATTAACGAACTTTTTCAGTATAACAGCCACCTTGCCACCGTCAAAACGCGAAAGCCATATTCCTTTCTCCCTAGCTGATACAATTAAAAACATTCATTACTAAAATCACTTTTTTATGGAAATGTAGTGATCAGATTGTTTTAATGATTAAAAATTCCATAAAAAATAATATATTACCCTGATTATATATCCACATCCTATAATAACGATAGAAAACACTTCATTTCTCGTTTAGAACGGTTGATAAAATGGTAAATATCATTCCATAAAAAAAGTAGCCTCGTCTTTTGTTTCTCCGAGGGCTCTATTCCTGAACAGTTAAATTGATTAATCCAATATTCTAGATATTCATTAGATAATTGGCCATTATCCTGTTTAATATTGGAAAAAAGAAATATCAACCAATCCCATTTATTTAATCTACTCGCCAGAGAAAAACACAATCTCCACCCTTTTATTGATTGAGTGTTATTCATACAGTACTGTACATCAGTTAGAGTAAGAAATACCTTATGCCTATCCCGTAATTTCAAAGCGAATTTCCCTACTTTGGCAGATGGATGAGTAAAAGCCTCAAGTAAAATGCTCTGTACCGTATTTCCGCAGTGCTGCATCAAAACCTGTAATGCCCCCATATAGATCCCCGGATGGCGACGATCCAAACAGAGAGTAGCCCAATCAACTACATCTGGATGTTTCAGTTCATCCAATCCTAATAAAGCAACCCGTTTTTTCGGGGCTGTAGCCTTAGGGCTTTGCAAAGCCTCAAGATAGATATTTGTTGGATCAATATTCCTAGCTGCCAACAGTCTTAGAGTCCTCTGTCGAACCAATGCGTTGCTGTCAAATGACAGTAATACTAACGTTGAATGAGGAATATCAATGGAATAATCAATAGCATACTGCAACGTGGCTTGCTTAATAGGTACAAATGGATCTTTCAGAAAACGCTGGAAAATTTCCATATCAGTAAGATCGGATTTATTTAGTTGATACCGTACTGACCTTAACCTAACCATAGGATCGGTATGCTCTATAGCACGTCTCAAAACTTCCATCGGTGGAAATAATTCACGTTCATTCAATACATGCAGAGAACAACGCGCTACAGATTTATCACTTGATTGCAAGCCGTTAAACAACGCACTACGATTCTCTGGTTTTGCCAGAAATTCCAAAATATCATCCACCAATTTCTGATGTTGATCACGCTGGCAATCCAGTAACTTCCAAAATGCAGGTAAAACTTTTACTAGATTATCAACATACTCAGAGAGCAAAAATTTCCTGATACATTGACGGGCTGACCGCCTTATAGGTTCAGCCCAATCATTCGCCCGTTCAATAAATTCAGGTAATGCTGAACTTTCACGCATAGCTCCAAGACACAAAACGGCTCTTTGTCTAATTTGGCCGTCATGGTGTCGAGTTAACCATTTTAATCGAGCTACCTTATCTTCTTTGTTGGCTTTGAGCCAGTTATACTCAGCTAAATGAGACGCAGTAATTATCTGCTCAATTTGGCGTAATAAAAAATATTCTGATGCCATAATTGTCCTTTTTATTTTGTGTTATTCCCAATCACCCTAAACTCCAGAAGATAACTGTAAGTTTTTTACATAAAAAATATCTTAAATTCATTTTTAACTGGGATTGTTTAAAATACCTAAATTTCTAAAATAAACTTATAACAGATGATATATTTGAGATCTATTACCTGTAATAGCTACCGCATAAGCTCCCATTCATCAAATTGTTGCTTAATTTGTTTAATCGATGTGAGCTTGATCTTGGGCAGGGTTAATTGTTCGAACTTTTCCGCGTAACGTTTTCGGCTTTTGGGGGTGACAACAGAAATATGATGGATCATTTTCCATGTGATGCTGTCTTTACTCCCTTCCAGAGCACCGCAACGGTTACGTTGGAATAGCGTTCTATTGACATAGCGTAGCAGGCTTGCGGGTGTTGAGATATCTAATAAAATGACCCCTGTCGCTCTGGACAGACGCTGTGATAGATATTTTCTATAGTTTCCATCTATGATCCAGCTCTCCTCTTTTATTGCCATGTCATGCAATAAAATAAACTCATCTACCGGACGTTCTTGCCAGTTTGTATTTGGTAAATGAAAAAGCTGATCCAGATGAGTCGCTTTCAGGTTACATTTTCTTGAGATTGCATTCGCAAGCGTAGATTTACCGCTGTTCGAAGGCCCCATAATACAAATTCTATTTCCTAAATCCGAAAGTTTCATCACATACCCCAGTCATCATAGACACACTTATTGTTATCCGTATGGAAGCAAAAATCACTTACAGTAATAAGGCGATCAGTTTTTCACATGTAAAAATAGGGACTCAATTTGGTTGTAGATCACCGCATCTATGCTCATACAGCACGTTGAGTGAGTAAACTTAAAATGGCGTTGTCGCTGACTAGAATTTTATGAAAAGCTTTGCAAAACGTGAATTTCAGACATAAAAAAAGACGCTTCTTTTGATTAGCGTCTTAATTTAGATGGTGCGAAGGCCGGACTCGAACATCAACATAATTTACTGATATTAAAAGTAAAATAAATTTTATTTATTTTCCGTTCCCCCATTTGTTCCCCCACGTGCATTTTTGCCCTTTTTATCGTCGAAAAAAGATTAACTATGTTGAGCATTGATATACAACTCCAGTAACACATTTTTAACTGCAACTTAAACAATAGTTATATTTTTTATTTCATTAGAAAATAAGTTAATTTTAATTATATATGTCGCTGGTGGAATTAAAAAATATACCGGAAAACCAGCTAACTTTGTCTTAACTGTACATACTCTACAAAACGCCAAAATATGATATAACTAATTGAAATACAGCTATTAATATCATGTACGGGTGGCTATACATACCCTACATACCGTACATAAAAAGACTACTAAATGAACAAAAAGCCTCTAACTTAGAGGCTTTTATGTCGTTGGTAAAACGTACTACTCACTACGCTAACCAAGGATACTTAAATCTTCTTTATCAAAGTACACCTCAAGCCAATCTTTAGCTTCATTGGTAAGCACGACATTGTATTGATACCCTGAAATCTTTCTAACTTTCTGTAGGTTTATCCCTACCTCTTTAAGAATTTCCGGTAGCTGTGCCCCGAAACGGGTTAAGTTCAGCAAGTTCTTGTGACCGTGAGCCTCCATATAGGATATATACGCATGGTAAAGATACTTGTCTGGGAAGAACGGCGGTTTATTGACGCCCATATACATTCCGGTCGCATCGATTAACGCTTTCAGATAACTACAGAAACCATACAGCGGGTCGCTGGTATTCTTCACCCGCAATGCTTCCGGTGATTGTCGCTGTTCAATCAAAAGCTTTTTTGCCCGTTCTGGTTTAGCAAAGTCCACCAGCAAACAGCGTACAATAACTGGCAATTCAGCTTTTATCTTCTCTAATAGCTTCGGGTCTTGTTCATTTTCTTTCACCTGATTATTGAATGGGAAAATGACACGCCGTCTGGCTATTCCGCCCTGACGTTCAGTAAAGTGCATGGGTTCATTGTTTGTTGCCATAATCACCGCCTGAATGACAGTTTCAAATGGCCTGATATGCTTCGGATCTACTTTCACTGAGTCGCCCCCAGTAATCGCTTTAATGCCAGAGCCGTCGCCTACGTAACGGGGCTGGTCTGGCAAGATAATCAAGCTCTTTCCTACAAACGAATCCCGTTCGCGGGGGGCATCCAGATCTTTGACGCTTCCGCTTGCGGCGTTATGGCTTCCCGCTAATAAAGTCGCAATACCTGTAAAGACGCTTTTCCCGCTTCCCCCCAGTCCGGTAACCTCAAGGAAAAGCTGCCAATCGTAGCGATTAGCCAGCACCATAAATAGCGCAGCTTTGATACGCTTCATAAACTGAGCATTATCACCGGCACTCTGTGAAAGCCATTTATAGAAGTTCGGTGCATGGTCTTTGAAGTTTTCACCCGGAAGAGGATCGGTAAATTCCACGCCATTATGATTGGTGATCCAATCGTCAGGTGTATGTCCCCTGAATGCCTGAGTTTCAAGGTCGTAAACACCGTTGGCAAAACCAATCAAATAGCGTGAAGCCTCGCCCATAATGGGGATCTGCAATTTCATTGCACCAATGGCACTGGATACCGCACGTGGGCTGAATGTCGCGTTGTTTTCAGTGAACATCTTCGCCATCTGGCGTTCTAAGGCCGCATCAGGCACATATTCCCACACCTGCCCGTTATAATAGTACGCGAATACACTATCTTCGGATTTCATCCGAATAAGGCCATAATGCTCCGCCAGCAATTCACCCCGTGTACTCGCTGCCATATCTCCGATACCCTGAGCCTTAATACGCAAAGCACCGGGATTTTTCCAGCCAAGCTTTTGTGCCTCACTGAAAATACCGCGATAACTGGAGTTATTGGCATGCAGATAGTTATCCCATTTATGCGCGGCCACAACATGAAGATCTTCATCGGGATAAGCGTCTTGAGCCGTGACAGACCAATCAATAAATAACTGTCGAGCTTCGTCTTCGTGTTCCGTTCCTTTCAGCGACGCGAGACGATAGCCGTTATTTGACCATGCTTTATTATCATATGCCTGTTTCAACATCTCAGGGTGCCATAAGGCACTACGTAAATCAGATATAATATGTTCGTCGATAAGTTCTAGCTCGCTAAAATCAACCTCATCAGCTTGTTGAGATACTTTTTTGCTGGTGGCCGTATCGCTTTGAGGTTCTGCAACGGGCAAAGGTAAGAGATCAACATCAATAACCTCGCCCTGATAAATGTTGCTTTCTGCTCCAATATGAGGGCAATACAGATAACTTTGTGCGCCGTATACGCTCCGGTCAAAGACAAGATAATCAGCCTCTTTAGCCCAACGAGCTTTTTCTCCTTTGATACCCTCAAAAGTAAAACCGGCTTCCCGCATCAGTGCGCTTTCAAACGCCGTACCTATTGCCCGGCGTTCATCCGGTTCAACCAAGCGGGAATACTCACACACCAAGCGAATGCGGGGGTTCTCTGGGGTGCTGCTGGCTGTGTGGTACATCAGCATTGAATACCGCGTTAATACTGACATTAGCGCCGCTGCTGCATTGGGGGTGCTTTCATCGATATCAGCACAGCCAAAAGCACAAGCCGCCATGTTACCCACTCTGCGAGGCATCCCCTTTTGCTTGGTTGGTGGAGCGAACCAGAACAGCTTTTTCTTCTCTTCGTTACGCGCTTTGCCATTCATGCCGGGCACTATGGCTATTTCTGCCCGTTTAGATAAAATGACCTGACTGAACTCTAAAAAGCTACTTTTTGCCACAAGTGCGGGGGCATTGGTATTACCCCGCGCTAATAAAAATTGTACTGCCATTATTGTTCAACTCCCCACTTATCTTGTACGCCCATTTTTTCCAGCCCGTCAGCCCACAGTAAGCTCAAGATTGTTTGGTTCTTTTTTGTGGTCTGGTCTGCAAAGAGCGAAGCAATAAAATCACTATCAGCAGGCGAGAAAGTGATAGGAATATGCCCTACCTGTACCATGTGTGCCGAACGGCCTGTTTTACCGCCATCGCTGGAGGTATACATCAGGGGATTTTGGTCAATTCGCAGGTTGACCAGCGTATACCAGTGATGCGCTCCAGATATTTCTTCGGGGTTATACTCACCGGGGAACGTATCGCGCAGGTAATAACGACAACGGGTATTCTTGGCGAACCATGCCAAATCGGATCTTGCCATTGGGGGCAAATGTGCGGCGTTGGCCGCTATTGAATCGGAAAAGTCTTTTAACTTTTTATTCAGTGGTTTATTTGTTTCTTTAGATTTACGCATGGTCAGCTCCCCCTGTATTGCCGTTCTGCCGAGTATTACAACCATTAATTGTTTCAGCCTTAAAGCCGGTGGATTGAGTGATAAATTTGTTCATCAGTGAAAAACCTCCGGCTTATTGAACGCCATTTGAGGTATGCCCTCTTCAATAAAGCCACGATGTAGCTCAGTAAGTACGTGTTTACCAAAGTCAGACAGTGACAACCCTTGACCAGGGGAACCCACCAGCATTTGCTGGTAGAAAATAACGGCGTTTTTTATCCCTTGCTCATGACCAAATCGCGCAATCAGCGCCCCTTCAATGTTATTCGCCAGTGCTGAACGCTCAGTGGATAAGAAAAGCGGGAAGACAACCGAGGAATTTTCCAGCTTGAAGATCGCTTTACCGTGATGCTTTTCCTTTTGCTCTTTAACCCATACATGCGCCACTATCCAACGGAAGAAGCGAATATCATCTATAGGTTGCCCAGTGGGAAGCGTTTTCAGCCACGCCATGAGTAGCTGAAAAGCTAAAGCGTTTTGCTCGTCCCAATCGCCTCTATCGGCTCGGTCTACAATGGAGGTTGCGGGCAGGGAAATAACGATCTCTTCTTCACCCCTTTCTTCTGGCTTGTAGTAAAGCGTCACAATGCCGTTTTCAGTGACAGAACGGTATTTATCAAACATATTGCACCTCATTAGCATTAGCATGGTTAACGCGAGGTTCAGCCTCAGCCGTCCAGTTAGCGCTTTTGGCATTATCGGTATGCAGTTGTAAGAGTTGTTGCGCATAAGCCAGCAAATCGGCCTCTATATCCCTTGCTTCGGGATCTAAGCGCAGGTACTCCACGGCCTTAAGAAATGCCGAAACAGGCTCTAACACATCGGCGGGTTGCGCATAGAGAGTTGCTAATGAACGATCAGACATGGCGCACCTCCTGTACTGGCAGGCGACCAGCAAAGAGCAGGACGAAATCACGGGAAAGGACAGAACGGGCACACTGCTCGTCGGAGGCAATAGCCTCTATACGGCTGGGGGTAGCGGCTAAATCTGCACGTTTGATGCTCAGAAACACAAATTTGAAATGAGTGGGGGTAGGGATAGTCGCCATAGTTGCGATCTCCGTGTGAACTTTTACGAAGTCACCACCGGAGGTCTCAATCTCTGAAAGGGCGGTGACGCTAACAGGGTTGAGACTACTGGCGTACACGGAAACCAGCCTACCTTTCGGTAGCCCCGCTAGCGGCACCATTGAATACATATAGGCGAATTCCGCCTTAAATGGTAGGTGCTGTGATGCTAGGACACAAAAAAAGACGCTTGGCGCGTCATGTGTCGCCGTGTAGTTCTTATTCAGGGTCTCAATCCTGACACCAGATTTTGCTGGCGCGGAATCACTATAGCCAATGTTGGATAACAAAGTAAAGAGACAAGGATCACTATTTCGGTGACAGCGCGCTTTTATCGATTCAAAAAACTTCACGTTCATGCGTTCGCCTCCATGCGCTGTGCTAACGCCAGTTTTTCAATATTAAGAAAATGAGAAAAATACTTTGAAACTGACTGATTACGCCATGATTCCGCTTGAGAATTTAATTCCGATATATTGCTAATATCCAGTATGTGATCCGTTAAATCGCTTTCTTCTACCTCTCCTTCACTTCCTACCTGCTTCCATTCAGCTTCGATTACCGATAACTCAGCATTTCTATAGCCATTAGGGTAAATCTCATGAGCAGCACTGTTATTCAGTAAAATAACAGCACCATAAGCATGAATGTAACTCGCTATATAAGCAGGAACTCCAGCGCCTAAACTACACAAAAAGTTTTTGCTTTCATCAGATAGAATATCGAGCAAAACGGACTCAAGTTTCTCCTGCTCCACATTAGCGCATATCCATAAATAAACATGGTATGGATTGTGTTTAACACGAGATATCGGCTTTGCGTGTAACTCATTAGCTACTTGCTGCACAACCTGTTTGACTACTTCAAAATCCGCTGAAAACCATTCCCCAGCGCAGCTATACGCTGATAACAGGCAATGTGAGCGGGATTCTATTTCACTGTATTTTTGTTCTACTGAGGTACAAAAAACATCGGTTATGGCCACCCCGCTACCGCTGGATAGCTGCTTTATACGTGCGGGGACATTCCTTGTTTTACCTACTTTCACTAATCCAATATTCGATTTAGCAACATAAACAAAACCGCCTTGTAGACCCTTTGGCATAACACATTTATTAATATGGTCTAATGTCGTAGCGGTAATATCGCCCATCCTGAATTTAGAGCGAGTTTGTCCGGTGGCACTTAAGCCACTTTTTAAATGTTCCATGTTTATGACTCCGTTATTTGGTAGGGTACAGCGACAACATTAATTCGGCTGGGGGTAATAGACATGCCCGTATACCCACCAGCAAAGGTGTAAGTTGCCGGGCAGGGGATACCGGCAAAGTATCAGTATGATGCGGCTTAGCCATTGTTCGTTCCCAAGCGTGAGGCAATAATGCGTCGGCTGATCCACGCATCAATTTCACTTTCGACGAATGCGGAAGCACGTGCGCCGGTCTTTATTTGCTTGGGGAATTTACCTTCGGCGATATATTTGTACACCGTGGACTTACCTAAACCAGTACGGCGGCAAACTTCGGGTAATCTGATAAGAGAGTGTTGCATAAATAATAGTCTTCCTCGGTTGTTATTAATCGGTACGAGAGGAAGACTAATACTTTTGATTTTGGAATATTCGAATGTTCCGGGAATATTCCAATATTCCAACTAGGTGAGGATTAAGTGGTTATTTATTACGCACCATTTTGATATCCACGTTTTCAAGATGGGGCGTTATCTCACAGGCAACTTCATTGAAGTAATCTTGTATTTTTCTCCCGTCCAAATGTGCTACACCTGCATTTTTAAAAGCTTGGCATATTGCACTGTTGGGGTTATCCATTGCTCGGCGGGGGTATTCAGCGGTATCAGAGTCGTAAGATGCATGAAGTACCGCCTTTGTAAACCGGGCGAGAGTATTAAAAGTCTTGATGGATACGGTTTCACCTGTTGGTTTCGTGCTATTTTTAGATATGGGGGTATTGTGGATAAGCGAGTATATTTTCTCTAATTCAAAGCGAGGGATAACAGGTTCTGGCATAGGAAAATCTTCATAAGCGGTATATTCCTCCGCTGGGGTTTTATGAGATGCTGTGCCCGTTTTCTTATTGGTGTTCTTTTGCTTATCGTCAGTATAAAGCTCTTCAGCATTGTTAATCGCGTATTGCTCATAACTACGGCATTTGCTTTCTTCCCCGATCTTTTGTTCGTTTATTTCTCCGGTGGTTAAATTAATACCGCTCTGGATAGTTGTAACCCAATCTGAATGGCAAAAGCGTGTAGCTAAATATTTATAGTTCTCAGCTTCTCCCAACAGTACCCCGAATAAATACCCAAGCTTTTCTTTAAACCATAGTTCCCGTATATCATCTATAAGATGATACATACCTATACGCCCCTCTTTAAACCAACCAGTAATATGTCTGGGTTCAATTTTAAAGGGAGGATCAGTTGCATTGAGTATGTCTAATGCTACGCTCATGGGGGGATTTTCAAACACACATGCCAGCGGTTTTGGCTCTTTCATCACGTCCGCCTTATAACGTTGTGCCTTAACAATGGAGGTGATGAGGCAGGCGGTAAGGCGTACCGCTTTTCTCTCCGTCAAGATAGCCCCATCGGATAACATTGTGCTATAGCTGGTGGTTTTTGTCCAAAGTCTGGTTACTCCGAAATGGAGCAATTAAGCCTAATCAAGGTGTTATAGGCAGTCCATCTATATAATTTATTGATTGTTATTGATTTCCACCAATGGTGGAAGTGTTGCCGCAGAGTGTCTAACTGGCTTAATTTCGTTGGATAGACGGAATCACTTTGCTGGTGGATTTACAGGCAAGATGTAAATATGCAGCTTTGTTCAGAACGGCACACAGAAAGATACGCCTAACCCTTTGATATTCTCAGAAACCTCAATTTGAGGAAGTTGAGTTTCTACCGCTGATTAACCCCTAACCATTGGCTAGGTTTTTTACTCTCTCCTGCACCACTCGCTTTATGTAAGGCATTCAGGTTAAAACGACCTTCTGAATCCGTAGTGATTTCTACACCAGCAATGACAGGTAATGCTTTAGTTGTTATACTCATGCTATCAATCTCTTGGTTAGTGGTTGGTGCGTTAGTTTCTTCAAGTGTTACTGACGTTTTAGAAGCCCCGATGGTTGCAGCCGTTGGGGTTTTGCTTTTATTAGATCTCGATTTCACCTTTCTTCTCCATTTCATCCAATAACTTAAGCCGGTATACGATATCTGCGCATATATTTCTTTGCCGTTCTTAAGCTCCCTTCTTCAATTTCAGGAGGAATATTTTTAGACCAGACTGCATATTTGCAGTGTGACTATATTAGATCGATTCCGGTAAAACGCCGGAATTAAACCTAACTCTTTAATATTTTCGGAATCCTCCATTGGAGGAAGCCGGGCGATATGGGAATTCCCATATCGGCTCAAACTCTTCGTTTCGGGGTATTTGACCTTTATCAATGGGCTATCAGGTCGGGTAAAAGTTTTCCGCGACCTTGCGAGCTAAGCCCATTATAGGGCTTTGTATTGCCCGTAATACCTGAGCTTTGCCCTTGCGGGCTGGTGGCACTTGGTAAGACTTCTTATTACAACAGCTAACACGATCAGACCACTGAGTTTCATTATTGTTGTATTAATTGGGCAAAAAATGATAATAAAAGTCGCTTCTATAGAATGTGATTGCATATAGCCTTCAACATAAATGTTGATATTTTCAATACATTAAATAATTAAAAAAGAGAGGATTTCATGCAAATAACAAATCGTTCAAATAGAACTATTTCTGTTAGTGTGAACAAATGGGGGAAAAGGGGTGATACAGATTTTAATAGTCTTAGTCCGGGTGAAACTGAATATTGGGATCGTAGCGATGAACGTGGCTTTATAATGAGTATTATTAAGAACGGGGAAAGAAATTCTTATTTTATATTTGCCAACAGTAGTGTCTTCATCTATGAGGATTACATTGAAGACTTTGGCAAAAAAATAAAACCAGCAACCGATCGCTATATCTCATAGAACGTAATTAAGAATACCCACACATTCTTCCATATTCTAAGTGGGAATTCTGCCTTAACCCTACTGCCATATTTGGCGGTAGCCGTTTGTGCGTAACTATTAGTTACTCGCAAATAGCCTTAACTGGACAAATTTGCGAGTCAGTAATTCTGACGCACAAATGGCTTGCTAGTGGAGCCGTTCGCGCAGGTAGTCGGGCAATGGATAGGCTTTTTACTACAGGGCGCTCAATGCTGAACTGGACAAATCCGCCCGGTTACCGTGGAAGCCATAGATGAGGTCTATTTCTAAAGGTTCGTCTAAAACCTCCAGGCACCCGAGAATAAAACTTTCAGCCACCAGCATTCGCTTTCTGACTTCGCTTTCACTGAGCTTGAACTTGCGACCAATGGCGCGTTTAGACATGCCGCTAACGTAGTGGTGCTCGATAAAATCACACTCCTGAGTCATACCGACATTACGCAGCTTGGCGACACAGCTATCTATGATCATGCCGTCCTCGTCATTGCACGACAGCTTGTTGTTACCGGTATAAGTCACCGCGTCTTTAAACCCAGCAGATACCGACTTCCAACCAATGTTAACTCTGCCTTGCACTACCCACCCGCCCCAATGCAATAGTATTTTCTGCATATCTCTGTGCATGATTTTTTATCCGCCTTGGTTGTACCAGATAACTAGTACATCTTAGCATCGGTAAGGAGTAGAAGAAATAGACCGCCCACCTTTGGACTATGCTGATTTGAAAGGGCTTTTACTCCATTTGAGGAAAAGTCTATCCGTAAACCACATTTGGACTACCCTGATTTTCAAAGGGCTTTTCAATTCTAGCGATTCGCTAGAATTAAGCCTTCTCAATAGGTTACCGGGGAAGTGCTTATCTGGTTAGTGAACGGGCAATAGAGGACTCAAATTTGAGTCATGAGGGAAAACAAAGGGTTAACTAACATCCCGCAGATTTGCGTCATTAATATAATCAAAGGGTTAACCAACCGTACCCCAAATTTGGGGTACTAATATAATCAATTAGTTATACGTGGTAGTAATGATGATTGGCTTTTCA
Source organism: Xenorhabdus beddingii (assembly GCF_002127545.1). Lineage (GTDB taxonomy): Bacteria > Pseudomonadota > Gammaproteobacteria > Enterobacterales > Enterobacteriaceae > Xenorhabdus > Xenorhabdus beddingii. The sequence goes on along the minus strand of NZ_MUBK01000031.1, from coordinate 20,383 downwards.
ACCATCAATATAACTTGCTGATTTAGTTTAATTATAACGGTTCGTTAGAATCAAAAGCCCCTCGCTTTTAACTGCCGGGATATCGGTAGTTTCCCCGGCATAAGAGGATTATCTAGCTGATATTGTTAGTAAAGCATATTTGCTTTACGGATAACTGTTTGCTTTTGGTCATGGTCAAGAAATTGACCATCGTTGCTAACCGTTCTGCTGGTGGAAAGAAAAATCACAAAAGAACGCCGGATTGCTCCGGCTGGTTGAGGTTAATGCACCTTGGTTTGTAGGCTGCGCACCAATATTGCGTTATTACGCTGGACTGTTTCACCCGTCAGTGCCGCCGCCTCATGAGGTGATTCAACACCATTAACCGTGATGTTGTAATTCGGCGCAATCGTCGTTTGGTTTTGTGTCGTACTGGCTAGCGTTTTCAGCAATTCCGGTGAGTGCCCGGTATAGCTCAGCATTTTGTTGATGTTCTTTTCAGCGTTATCAAACATCTTCGGATCAAAGTTCCATCCGCTGTTTTTAGCTAACGCTGTCCTACTCACCATGTTGTTCCTGACCTTGGGGATATAATTGCGGGTCTCTGCGGGCATTCTGTCCATACCGAGCTTTTGCACGTTTCCAATGCCCCAGTTATACGAAGCAAGCGCTTTATCTAAATCACCGCCATGTGTTTTCAACAAACTACTCAGCATCTTCGCTGCCGCTTCCGCCGATTTATGCGGGTCAAAAACATCATTACCTGTCAGTCCATAACCTTTAGCCGTGGAATCGACGAATTGGAACATCCCCTTTGCCGTACCGTATTTTGTTTCAGGGCCGATTGCTTTTGGATTCCCCGCTGATTCCGTCATAGCAACACCATGCAATAACCCCGCTGGCAAACCGTAACGTTGCTCCAATGACGTAAAGGTATTAGACATTGAATTCAGTAATGCTTTTCCACCCGCGTTATTTTGGCTTTTCTTCGGAGCGAATTGTTCATCCAGAATTTTATTTACTTCATCCAACGTCTTTTCACCTCGCGCTACTTTTAACCGTAGTTGGTCGAGGTAAGGATCACCCGTTGGTATATCTATCGTGGTTTCCGTGAATCGGTAGCCTTTATGTTGATTCGCCCACTGGTTTTCTATACCTAACGCTTGCCCCACATCGCCTACGGCGCGTTGAAGTCCGCGAGTGTTCGCGTTCCAAGACGCTTGAGCGCTGGCGGTTATATTGTCCCAGTCAGAATATAGATACTCAGCATACGCCAACAACCCCGCTGTGCGTAATAACTTCGTTAAGCCACTTTTCCCCACCGCTGTAGACAATTTACCCAACGTCCCTAGTACACTGGTTAACCACTTACCACCAAGAAATAGCGCAAAGCCCCAAAAGACAGTTTCCCAACCGCCTATCGATTTCACAATACTACCAACCCACTCCCCCATTTCCTTTAGAGCCTTCATGACGGATTGAATGGTGCCTTCCCATTTACCCCAGTCAATAAAACTATTTTTTCTTTCTTTCCAGCCCTGATAGTCGTCATATAGCAGGAACATCGCCGCCAGCAATGCCGTAATAATGCCGATAGGTGATGTTAGGAACCCCGCATTCAACGCCCACCATGCCGCAGCAACAAGACCAAAAATTTTAATCAGGTTTTGGCTGCCCTCATCCAGCCGTTTCCACCAGCCGATTAAATCCCGTATACCCTGAGCACCGCGATAAACCATCTGGCCTAGTATCTCAGACAGCGTGAGCACCGCTTTTACTACGGACATAATGACTTTTTCAATGGTCGGCCAATGCTTCAGGATCAGATTGGTGAATTTCTCAACACTCGGAGTCAATACACGGGCAAGTTCCCCTCCGATCTTGTCTTTCGCTGAACCTGTTACCAGCTTAAGCTGGTACATTTGGGTCATAAAGGCGTTGGCATGTTTGGCCGCAACTTCGGGGTTATAGCCCAGCGTCTTGATTATCCGGTGATAATCAGCAGCATAACCGCCAATTCCCCGGCGCATCGCCATCAGGGTATTTTCATCGATGCCTAGAATACTGGCGTACTGATTTGCCCGGTACGTAGGCATTCCTGACAGCCGTTCGCCGACCAGAGCAACAAGCGAAGCGGTATCCCGCAATTGGCCGTTAGTATCGCGGGTCTGGATACCCATGTTACGTAAGAAGCCCTCGCCACCGGGATTACTGCGCAGGAATTTAGCGACGCCCTCCAGCGATGAGTTCAGCCCCTCGACACTGCCGCCCGACTGGCTGACCGCATAGCCCAGTGATTTGATCTGCTCGACAGCTCCACCTGTGCGTTGTGCCTGCCAGTAGAGTTTATCCAAGCCACTAGCAACCTGAGCCGTGAATCCAACCACCGCCAGCGCTGCGCCCTCCACAGCCGCGCCCAGTTTCAGAACATTGCCCGTGACGCCTGCCACCATTGCACTAAATTTTTTCTCGTTAGCGTTGTCGATTTCAAATCCCAGTGAGATTAGAAAGTCGCGGATAGTTTCTGCGTTAGTGTTGCTCATCTCGTCGCCTTATTACGTTCGAGGGTATCGATGTTTCCCCTATCGTTGAGATGGCGTTAATAATAAGGGGAATGCTATTTTTTAACTGCAATATCATCAGATATAAGCAAGTTTCTGTAGATAAAATATACCAAATTACCCCAGATAAGGGCATAAAGTTTAGAGCATAGGAAATATTTTGAATACCTTTAACACCAAGCCACCACAGGTAAGCAAGCACTCACAAGAATAATTTTTCGCCGAAAACTACATAAAACTACAGTTTAAAAATTCAGCAGTTAGAACATGATAATTTAAGCTCTTGGAACCGGTGAGATAGTTCAGCAAGACAAATGGGATAGAGGGGCTGGTGGAGCGTTTGCCAATAAATAAGACAACGAGGTAATAAGGAGGCGTGCTTCATGGGAATTTTTTCACATTTAAAAAATGCGCTCAGTTTTGAACAGAACATTAACATATATAGACTGGCTTACTGACCTAAGCGGAAATTTCCGCCTAGCTCTAAGGCAGAACACAGCCTTAGCCCCCGCCGCTTGTTTCGGGCAAGGGGTAATAATAGCCCAGACAAATCCGCCTCTTATAAATGTGTACAGTAAATTGAATAGTAATGAATACTACTATTCATTGAATTTTTCCTTTTAAATTATATATATATATTATTTATGAACAGTATGAACAGTTATATATATAATAGTTTTTTGTTTTTGAAATATCTTTATTAAGAAAAGGGGATTCTCCCCCAATCTAACCCCTGCCCGAAGACTGGGCGAAGTCGTAAGGTGACACAAACCCAGTGCGAGTAGCATCAAGATAGTCAGCCCACCACTGCACCATTAAACGCCGTTCGTCCAAATAATGAGACGTGTGTAAATAAGCTGCTTTAACCTTCTTCCGTTCGGTATGGCTTAACTGGCGCTCTATGACATCATCCGACCATAAGCCAGATTCCCCCATTGCACCGCGCGCCATCGTTCTAAAACCGTGGTGACATACTTCCTTTGTAGTGTCATATCCCATATTACGAAGCGCTTTATTGACTGTATTTTCACTCATGACCTTACTGGGGTCTCTGTCTCCGGGGAAAAGGCGCTCATTGTCACCACTGAACTCTTTCAGTTCCTCCAGCAAAGCAATAACCTGACGACTAAGCGGTACGATATGAGGCGTTTTCATCTTCATGCCCCGATGAGAGAATTTCACGCCGTCGATACTCTCCCTTTGACCGGGTATCTCCCATATTGCCCGTTCTAAATCAAATTCTTCCCAACGAGCAAAACGTAATTCACTGGCACGGACATAGGTCAATAAGCCCAATTCAATAGCTATTCTGGTGATGTTGCGCCCTTTGAACGATTTAATACGTTCCAGAAACTCAGGGAATTGAGCGGGCAATAAGGCGGGGTGATGTGTAACTTTTGTGGTAGAGAGTGCGCCAAACATATCGGCGGCGGGGTTACTATCGATGATATCACTCTGTACGGCATAACGCATGATCGCGGTAATTCGCTGCTGTAGACGCTTCGCTACATCGTTCTTACCTGCGTCATCGACTGCCTTAACAGGAGCCAGTAACTGGCTGGTCTTTAACTTGCGAATGTCGAGCTTTCCTATATGTGGGAAAATGTACATATCGAGGTTACGTAATACTCTTGCCCGATGATCCGCACTCCAGTTCTTTTGTTTGTCGTGCCACTCACGCGCAATATGTTCAAAAGTAAATGCCCCCACAGCTTCTAAATGTGCCCCCTTTTGAATATCTTTAGGGTCTATTCCGTCCGCCAATGCTTTCTTTGCTTCTTCACGTTTGGCACGAGCTTCTGCAAGGGTTACTCTCGGCCACACACCAAAGGCCAGGCGATCTTCTTTTCTGTCTCTGGGGCGTCGATACTTTAACCGCCAATACTTACCACCGCTTGGGGTAATTTCCAAATACAGGCCGCCACCATCAGCAAGTCTATATTTCTTGTCTTTTGGCTTTGCAGTCTCTACCTGTCTAGCATTGAGCTTCATTTGGGGGCACCTCAATTAACCTAACCGGATGTTCCCCCAATTGTGCCCCCATATATCATAGATTGCAATGGACACCACGAGACATCGCGAGAAGTGCGATTATTGATTTTATTAGGTTTTTTGGATTTTATAGACATTAAAAGACATCTACGGATGCGTAGATGGTGCCGAAGGCCGGACTCGAACCGGCACACCCGAAGGCGGTTGATTTTGAATCAACTGCGTCTACCGATTTCGCCACTTCGGCACTGAAGTATTCGGAGAACGGGGGTCATTATACCTGTCAGAAGACCATTCGCAACACTTATCCTTTCAATCCTGTTCAAGTGCCGAAAAAAGAATCATTTATCCCTCGTTTTTGCCACTCAAGTTCAGGATTTAACCTTATTTATCATCACATAACACCCATCCTTCTCGCACAATTCTTTACTGCCGATAGACAACCTATAAACTCCTTATATAATTCAAAACAATACACTGCTATGAGGTAAATTATCATGACTATTATCAGTTGGATTTTTGTAGGTATCCTGTTGGGTATCGTTATTGGTGCCATTATTGCGATATTTAAGAAAAATAAATAACGGCTTTATTCCCCCACTTGAATGCTTCCTGATTGGTTAATCCAAAAATGAAAAAACAGCTATATAAACTGTGTGCGGTGTCCGCCCTGACATGGGCGATTTCAGCTTGTGCGGATTCTGGTCATTCACACCAGAGCAAATTTCAGCAATCCAATGTGCAACCTGCAAAGTGGGAGGTTTTTGAAGGTAATGACAATCTCAAGAAAATGGCTACCGCTCTGGTCGATCAGTACTCACAAACCATCTTTGATGAAGGTCATCCTTTAGGGATGGCGATGGTGGTGATCGATAATAATCAGGTCGTACATCGCAGTTTTGGCGAGACTTCTCCAGGGAGCGGCGTTCGACCACAGCAGGATTCTCTGGTTCGGATTGCTTCGATTACCAAATTGATGACCAGCGAGGTTATGGTCAAATTGGCTCAGAAAAAACGTATCAGGATTACCGATCCGTTACAGAAATACACTTATTACGGTGTTCGTGTACCCGATTATGACGCCGGTCAGCCAATCCGCCTGTATCATCTGGCGAGTCATACCAGCGGGTTGCCACGGGAACAACCGGGGGGAAAATGGGGACGTCCCGTGTTTATTTGGCCGACTCAATCGAACCGCTGGACGTGGCTGAAAACCGCAGGAATACCGACCGCGCCCGGCACCACAGCTTCGTATTCCAATCTGGCCTATGATTTACTGGCAGATGCCCTTTCTAAAGCAACAGGGGCGCCATATTCCCGCCTGCTGCAAGAGGAAATTACCCGGCCTTATCGCATGAAGGATACGACGTTGACGCCCACAAAATCCCAATGTGCCCGTTTACTGGCAGGGATTAAGCCCAGCCCTTGTGTCAATACCATTGCTGCGGCAGGCAGTGGCGGGATTTATTCCACTCCCGCAGATATGCAGCGCTGGATGCAGCAATTTTTATCTTCCCACAATCAGTTAAGGAAGCAGACCGCCAGCCGTGAACAGGGTATCTATTTTAAGCGCGCCGATTTGACGTCAATCAAGGGAATGGATGTTGCAGGTCTGGCTGACGGTATCGGTCTTGGCTGGGTCTATATGGATGCCAAAGGCGATGTGCCTGGTATTTACCAGAAAACCGGCGGTGGTGGTGGATTCAATACCTATATGGCGATGATCCCGGAACAAAATATCGGCGTTTTTGTGGTAATGACGCGCAAGGAACAAAGTAAGTTCAGCAGTGTAACCAATGGGGTGAATGAGTTAGTCGCAGCGTTGGCACGCAATCATAATCAAATTTAGCGCAGTATATTTTTAAGGATGAAAATAACAGACTGGGCTTTGCGGGTGTAAAACTCAGTCTGATTGCAATATAGCATGACCGGCATCATCATATCAGTCGTATCGTTATTGCTCTTTTTTTGAAATTCTGTCAAGAAAGTCATTAATATTTCTGCTGGATAGACCATTACAAAAGAATATGCGTGAAGCGAGAATATCCATGATATGAACTGGGTTACATGTTTCAAAGGTGCTTTCAAGCTCCTCTACCGAGTTCCAGAAAGCAGTCTTTATTCCTTCATTGTGTGGGCTTGCCGACCTAAACAGACTCTTATGGATAAAATTTATATCATAATCAGAAGCCAATACTCTTTTCATCCCACTATTCCTATCATTAGTGATAGAGTCACGCCAATCAAATTGTGAAAAGTCTTCGAAAGATCGGGTTGGTTCATTATAATTAGTGGCTCCCACATTAACTACTCCCTGATAAGCCTCAACAATCACTTGATCAGAATTCGCGAGTAATCGAGAAAATCTGGCAGCAAAAGAATCCCCATACCAACCCCTGTCTGCCGAATGGCAAAATAACAAACGAACATGGCGATATTGAGACAGGTTATCTTTAAAGTATCTATTTAAAATAGCTATCAATTTTTCTGGATCGATGAATTTGGATTCTAAATCTAAAGTCGCCAGTTTCCCTACTGTGCCATGACCCGATATATTCAAACGCCTCTCTCTGGTGTTGTCATTGCGCACATCTTCAAAAATATGAAACCCTTCTGAAAAAAATTTAAGATATTTCATAACAAAATCCCTCATAACCAGATCACAATCAACAAGTTCAAAATGGCCGGAAAAAAAGTCGTTATATGTATGTAAAATAATTAGTAACAGAAGTAAACTAAATGTCACCCAAAGTCACCACTACAGACATAAAAAGAGAGAAATAAAAAATGAAAAAAAATCGCCCCCACTGTTGAAAGTGAGAGCGATAGATGAATTTGTTTATATATCAGTTGGTTATGATTATTTCTTGTTCAAAAGTAAGTAAACACTCACTCCGAAGAACAACAAGCTGGGCAGCAACGCCCCCAATATGGGTGGCATACTATAAACCAAACTCAGTGGGCCGAATATTTCATTCAGGACATAGAAAATAAAGCCCATGCTGATACCCACAACGATCCTGAATCCCATCGGCACACTGCGCAGCGGTCCGAAAATAAAGGAGAGCGCCATCAGCATCATCACCGCAACCGATAATGGTGCAAATATCTTCTTCCACATATTGAGCTGGTAACGTCCGGCATCCTGCTGACCCTGCTCCAGATAGGTGATGTATTGATGCAGTCCGCGAATGGAGAGCGCATCAGGATCAAGGGAAACCACCCCCAGCTTTTCTGGTGTCAGCCGACTTTTCCAGTCCGCAGAAAGACGTTGTGACCCCGTAATTTGCCCATTTTGCGTTAAATCAGACTCTTCAACCTGAGATAATTTCCATTGATAGTTATCCTTATCATACACCGCCGAAGCTGCGTATTTGATGGATAACAGCTTTTGGTTGTCATCGACGTGATAGATGCTGATACCATTCAGGGAGTTATCCTTGTCCACACTTTGAATATAGACAAAGTCATGGCCATCTTTTGCCCACAAACCTTTGGTCGTGGACATCAAGGAGCCGCCATACATTTTTTGGGAACGGTAATTACGGGCGAGCTGCTCTCCTTGTGGGGCAACCCATTCGCCAATCACCATCGTCAGCAAGACCAGCGGGATCGCTGTTTTCATGACAGAACCGGCCACTTGCAGGCGGGTAAAGCCGGAAGCCTGCATCACCACCAGCTCACTGCGCGTCGCCAGCGCTCCCAGACCCAATAACGCCCCAAGCAGGGCGGCCATTGGGAAAAAAATCTGGATATCTTTCGGAATACTCAGCAAGGTATAAACACCCGCAGAGAAAGCAGAATATTCCCCCTGCCCGACTTTGCGTAGCTGATCGACAAACTTGATGATGCCCGAAAGCGATACCAGCATGAACAACGTCATCAGGATGGTGTGCAAAATTGTCCGGCCAATGTACCTATCCAATACCCCAAACATCATGACGCTCCTTGATTCTTAAAGCGTGAACGCAGTTTGCGCATCGGTACGGTATCCCACAGATTAAGCGCCAGGGCCAAGGCAAAATACGCGCTGTTAACCAGCCACATCCAGAACAGAGGGTCAAGTTTACCCTTGCCGCCGTTGGAACGCAGGGAACTTTGCAGCAGGAAGAAAATCAGATAAAGCAACATGGCGGGCAGCATACTGAGTATCCGCCCCTGACGCGGGTTCACGGCACTCAACGGAACCACCATCAATGCCATGATCAGTCCCGAAACAATCAACGTCAAACGCCAGTGGAACTCCGACCGGGAATCATCGTCAGTATCATGCCAAAGTTGCTCAATCGATTTTTGTTCGACTTTACTGTCATCGATATCGGCACTCTGGTGCCCAATTACCGCCTGATAGTCGGTGAATTCGGTGATGCGGAAGTCACGCAACAGCGCCGTGCCTTCATAACGTGTCCCCTGGTGGAGTACCGCAACCTGATTACCATTCGGACGCTCTTCCATATGACCGCCATCCGCAATCACGACGGAAGGGCGTTGCTCATTCGCCGGACGGAGCTGGGCAAGAAACACATTCTCAAACGTCTTGCCCTTCACGTTGCCGATATAAAGCACCATGTTGCCATCGCGGGAAAGTTTGAACTGCCCTTCCATGATCGCCGCCAGACTGGGGTTGGCTTTTGCATCCGCCAATACTTGTGCTTGATATTTAGAAGACCACGGTGTGACCCAGATAACATTGGCAGCCGCCAACATTGACGTCAGCAAGGCCAGAATAAGGGCGGATTTCACCAACACACCTTTGCCCAACCCGCAGGCATGCATGACAGTGATTTCACTTTCGGTATAGAGTTTACTGAACGTCATTAATATCCCGAGAAATAAACTCAGGGGTAAAATAAGTTGCGCCATCTCTGGCACACCTAAACCTAACAACGATAGAACCAAATTTGCGGGAATATTTCCGTCTACCGCCGTACCCAATACCTCAACTAATTTCTGACAGAAAAAGATCAGCAATAAGATGAAAAGTATTGCGATTTGGCTTTTCAGGGTTTCCCGTACTAGATATCTAATGATGATCACGCTTATTACGCCTGTGAAAACTTGTCTTTTTGCAGGAAAGTCGCTAACTTCGTCGTATATCTACCATTTATATGAATCAGTTTGGCTTCCCCATCGCTAAAATGATACCAAAGCATCCCATATATTGGTTCCCAATTAGAACATACTTATCGTTAGCTAAGTACCAAAAAATAATGTGTTTAGCTTAACATAACCGTTAATTTTCTTTGGGATGAATTAATGCGGGACGTGATATTTTAACGATTGTATCCACCTTTGTCTTCAAGATTCAGGAGAACGCATGGAGTTTAGTGTAAAGAGCGGTAGCCCGGAAAAACAGCGTAGTGCCTGTATTATTGTCGGCGTGTTTGAACCTCGCCGTCTATCCCCTATCGCAGAGCAACTTGACAAAATAAGTAACGGCTACATCAGTGCCTTATTGCGCCGTGGTGAACTTGAAGGCAAGGTAGGCCAAACCTTGTTGCTGCATCATGTTCCTAATGTGCTGTCTGAACGTATTTTGCTGGTGGGTTGTGGCAAAGAGCGTGAACTGGATGAGCGCCAATATAAGCAAATTATCCAGAAAACGATCAGTACCCTCAACGAAACCGGTTCAATGGAAGCAGTTTGTTTCTTGACTGAACTGCATGTGAAAGGACGCAACAACTACTGGAAAGTACGTCAGGCGGTCGAAACAGCAAAAGAATCACTGTATGTTTTTGATCAACTAAAGAGCAGTAAAAACGAACTTCGTCGCCCACTGCGCAAAATGGTATTCAATGTGCCGACCCGCCGCGAATTAACCAGCGGTGAACGTGCTATTCAGCACGGTCTTGCCATTGCATCAGGCATCAAGGCAACGAAAGATTTGGCCAATATGCCACCCAACATCTGCAATGCCGCGTATCTGGCATCACAGGCACGTCAGCTCGCCGATAACGCTGCCAATCTGACGACCAAAGTCATTGGCGAAGAGCAGATGAAAGAACTGGGCATGAATTCCTATCTGGCCGTCGGTCAAGGTTCGCAGAATGAATCTTTGATGGCGATTATGGAGTATAAAGGCAGCAAAGACGCCAATGCGAAGCCAATCGTCTTGGTGGGCAAGGGGCTGACTTTCGACTCCGGCGGTATCTCGATCAAACCGTCCGAAGGGATGGATGAGATGAAATATGATATGTGCGGTGCCGCTTCAGTTTATGGCGCGATGCGTGTTGTCGCCGAACTGCAATTGCCCATCAATGTCATCGGTGTTCTGGCTGGCTGTGAAAATATGCCGGGCGGACGCGCTTATCGCCCGGGGGACATTTTGACCACCATGTCCGGCCAGACCGTTGAAGTGACGAACACGGATGCGGAAGGCCGTCTGGTACTGTGTGATGCCCTGACTTATGTTGAGCGTTTTGAGCCGGAATTGGTCATTGATGTGGCAACCCTGACAGGTGCTTGTGTCGTTGCGCTGGGCGGTCATTACACTGGCCTGATGTCCAACCATAATCCATTGGCGCATGAACTGCTGAATGCTTCAGAGCAGGCAGGAGATCGTGCATGGCGCCTGCCGTTGGGTGACGAATATACCGAGCAGTTGGAATCCAATTTTGCGGATATGGTAAACTCGTGCGGACGTGCAGGCGGGGCGATTACCGCAGGTGCTTTCCTGGCCCGCTTTGCCACCAAATACAACTGGGCACACCTGGATGTTGCCGGTACAGCCTGGCGTTCAGGTAAAGCGAAAGGAGCAACAGGTCGTCCGGTTGCACTCCTGTCACAATTCCTGTTAAATCGTTCGGGTTTAAATGCTGATGATTAATCTCCCGGCCGCACATTTTATCTACGCATATTTTGTTTGATAACGGTTTTTGGCTGATAACGGTTTTTGCCTGATAAACGTGTGACCAAAGGCATTAAGGGAATATCTGGGATTAAGGGTATTGCAGATGCATACCCTTTTCCGTCACTGCTTCCGTAATCTTGTAACCCAGAGACTATGAAAAACGCCACCTTTTATTTATTGGAAAAGCGACCACCGGAAAAGCTGGCTCCGGAACAATCATCGTCTGCGGACAATTTACAACCCCATGAATGGCTGGCATGTCAGCTTGCCGCTGACCAGTGGCGTGCAGGGAAGCGGGTTCTGATTGCTTGTGAAAGCCAGCAACAGGCCGAAAAACTGGACGAAGCGTTATGGCAACGGGAGCCAAGTCAATTTGTACCACACAATCTGGCCGGAGAAGGCCCCCGCTATGGCGCCCCGGTGGAATTGTGCTGGCCACAAAAAAGAAGCAATGCTCCCCGCGATGTACTGGTGACACTGCTTCCGCAATTCGCAGACTTTGCCACAGCTTTCCATGAAGTGATAGACTTCGTTCCTATTGATGAAAATCTGAAACAGTTAGCGCGCGAACGATATAAATCCTATCGTAGCGTCGGCTTTAATTTGACCATGGCAACCCCGCCAACCTATTAAATATCAAGATACAATGGAAAAGACACCCGCTAATCAAACGCAATCTGAGCCGTCTCTCGATAAAACGTACAACCCGACAGAGATAGAGCAACCCCTTTATAACCACTGGGAAAAAAGCGGTTATTTCAAGCCGAATGGCGATACCAGCCGTGACAGTTTCTGCATCGTCATTCCACCTCCCAACGTCACCGGCAGCCTGCACATGGGGCACGCATTCCAGCAGACGATCATGGATACCATGGTGCGTTACCAGCGCATGCAGGGTAAAAACACGCTGTGGCAGTCAGGGACCGACCACGCAGGTATTGCGACACAAATGGTTGTTGAACGCAAAATCGCGGCAGAAGAAGGCAAAACCCGCCATGATTATGGCCGTGAAGCCTTTATCGACAAGATCTGGCAATGGAAAGCGGAATCGGGTGGCAATATCTCCAACCAGATGCGCCGTCTGGGTAACTCCGTAGATTGGGAGCGTGAACGCTTCACCATGGACGAAGGTCTGTCCAAGGCAGTAAAAGAAGCCTTTGTCCGCCTGTATCAGGAAGATCTGATTTATCGTGGCAAGCGTCTGGTCAACTGGGACCCGAAACTGCGCACAGCGATTTCTGATCTGGAAGTTGAAAACCGTGAAATAAAAGGCTCCATGTGGCACCTGCGCTATCCGCTGGCTGACGGCGCAAAAACCGCAGAAGGCAAAGATTACCTGATTGTTGCCACCACTCGCCCAGAAACCATGCTGGGGGATACCGGTGTTGCGGTGAACCCCGAAGATCCCCGCTATAAGGATCTGATCGGCAAAGACATCCTTCTGCCTCTCGTGAACCGCCGCATCCCTATCGTTGGCGATGAGCACGCGGACATGGAAAAAGGCACCGGTTGCGTAAAAATCACCCCGGCCCACGATTTCAATGACTACGAAGTCGGTAAGCGCCACAGCCTGCCAATGATCAATATCCTGACCTTCGACGGTGATATCCGCGAAGCCGCAGAAGTATTCGACACTAATGGCGAAGTTTCTGCTCTTTATTCAGCCGACATTCCTGCCCAATACCGTGGCATGGAGCGTTTCGCTGCCCGTAAAGCGATTGTGGCCGAGTTCGAAAAGCAAGGTCTGCTGGTTGAAATCAAGCCTCATGACCTGACCGTCCCTTACGGCGATCGTGGTGGCGTCGTGATCGAACCCATGCTGACCGATCAATGGTACGTTCGCACCGCGCCACTGGCAAAAGTAGCGATTGAAGCGGTTGAGAACGGTGATATCCAGTTCGTCCCCAAACAGTACGAAAACATGTACTACTCCTGGATGCGTGATATTCAGGATTGGTGTATCTCCCGTCAATTGTGGTGGGGTCATCGCATTCCGGCGTGGTATGACGCACAAGGCAACGTCTATGTTGGCCGGGATGAAGAAGAAGTTCGCCGCGAAAACAAGTTGGGTGCAGAGATTACCCTGACTCAGGATGAAGACGTACTGGATACCTGGTTCTCCTCTGGCCTGTGGACATTCTCCACCCTTGGCTGGCCTGAGCAAACCGAAGCCCTGAAAACGTTCCATCCGACTAATGTGTTGGTGAGCGGCTTCGACATTATCTTCTTCTGGATTGCCCGCATGATCATGATGACCATGCACTTCATCAAAGATGAAAACGGCAAGCCACAAGTCCCCTTCAAGACTGTCTACATGACGGGCCTGATCCGCGATGACGAAGGTCAGAAAATGTCAAAATCCAAAGGGAACGTGATCGACCCATTGGATATGATTGACGGCATCTCACTGGAAAACCTGCTGGAGAAACGTACCGGCAACATGATGCAGCCACAACTGGCTGAGAAAATCCGCAAGCGTACTGAAAAACAGTTCCCGGAAGGCATTGAAGCCCACGGTACTGACGCCCTGCGTTTCACACTGGCAGCACTGGCGTCTACCGGCCGTGATATCAACTGGGACATGAAGCGCCTGCAAGGTTATCGCAACTTCTGTAACAAACTGTGGAATGCCAGCCGTTTCGTGCTGATGAACACAGAAGGGCAAGATTGCGGTCAGAACGGCGGTGAAATGTCACTGTCACTGGCAGACCGCTGGATCCTGGCCGAGTTTAACCAAACGGTTAAAGCCTATCGTGAAGCGCTGGATACTTACCGTTTCGACATGGCCGCAAACATTCTGTATGAATTCACCTGGAACCAATTTTGTGACTGGTATCTGGAACTGTCCAAGCCGGCGATCAACAAAGGTTCAGAAGCGGAAGTCCGCGCAGCTCGCCATACCCTGATTGAAGTTTTGGAAGGTTTGCTGCGTCTGGCGCATCCGATCATTCCATTCATTACCGAAACCATCTGGCAGCGCGTGAAAGTCGTCAAAGGCATTGATGCTGATACCATCATGCAGCAATCTTTCCCTAAATTCGATCAAACGAAAGTGGATGAGCTGGCCCTGAACGACTTGGAATGGATCAAGGAAGCGATCATTGCGGTACGTAACATTCGTGCCGAAATGAACATCGCGCCAAGCAAGCCGCTGGACGTTCTGCTGCGTGACGCCAATGGCGATGCACAACGCCGCGTGGCTGAAAACCTCAACTTCATCCAGGCGATGGGTCGTCTTGCTTCTGTTACCGTATTGGCGGCAGGAGAAGAAGCCCCGGTTTCGGTCACCAAACTGATCAACGGGGCGGAAATACTGATCCCAATGGCAGGTCTGATGGATAAAGACGCAGAACTGGCGCGTCTGGATAAAGAAATCGAGAAGCTGGATAAAGAGATCAACAGCATTGAAGTCAAACTGGCTAACGAAGGCTTTGTCAGCCGGGCGCCAGAAGCCGTTGTTGCGAAAGAGCGCGAACGTCTGGCAATCAACAATGCCGCAAAAGAGAAATTACTGGCGCAAAAAGACACCATCGCTGCCCTGTAATATTTCTTAACTGAAATTTATTCATGTTAAGCCACTGCAATGTCATTTGCAGTGGCTTTTTTATGCAACATCTTGTCTAACTTAACAGCCACTGTATCGACATAAAAAACACCAACGAAATCACCAGACTTTTTAATATCGAATTTGTATATTTACTGATGAAATAAGCCAACACTACCGTTACCAGCGCAAGGACATATTTAACATCAAATTGCTCAATTAATTCACTTAAAGAGAGATTGCCCAGTGAAATATTGACGATAATCGTGCCAAGAATAAAGCAAATGGCATAATCCAGAGAAGTAATCAGCAGATTTTTTCCATTGAATAGCTTATTATTTCTCATTAGGAAAGGCGCTGCTCTTAATATGAAACTGACGACTCCCATTAATACGATCAGCAGCATCATAATGTTCTCTCCTTTCTGATTTTTTGCTCAATGAATGCGATCACCATCCCACACAAAACAGGGAGCGCCAGATCCATTAATTTCATCGCCATTTCATTCAATAATGGGGCGCATAGTCCGCCCATAACCGTCGCCAATACAGACATATCTTTGCCCGAACGCTTGGCGGTCAGGGACGCAAAATGAATGGGAACCAACATCGCCAAGAACAGCGAAAGAGATTCATAGTTCAGGTACTCTGCCGAAACATACCCCAACAACGTGGCACAAAAGGTGATCACAAAACAAGGTACGGCAACCCCCAGATAAAAATGAAATTGGGATTTACCCTCTGTAATATTTTCCGCAGAGAGATGTGAATGTGTCACGGTATAAGTGCTGGCACTAAATCCCAACATCGACAACAGAATATTTCGCTTTGGTATACCCTGAAAATATTGCGACATCACCATTGCCATCAGGAAAAAGCGGAAGTTGATCAACAATGCCAAAATGATAACGGAAAGTATCGCACCATCAGCCAGATAACCTACCGCAGCCACCTGCAATGGAGCAGCATATATCAACAATGACCCGATCAACGTCTCCATTAATGGAACACCGTGGCTTTGATAAAGTGCCCCAATCGAAGTAAAAATAAGGAAAAAAGAGATACAAACAGGCAAAGAGTGAACCATGCCTTTCCTGAATAATGGATTCAACACTTGGCACCTATATTTAGAGTTGTATTTAACATCGTGAGGTCATCGATATATTTCATGATAAAAGAACAGCCATATTTTTTGGCTATATTACCCTACATCATGGCAATCACTTTAATAAAATTTTGTGACAAAATCCCATTTAATTAAATCCTCCAATAAATAATAACTCTTATTTATCATTGCCATTAATTTCGAAAAATCATAGGTCACTTCCCAATATGATATAACTATATTTTATATATGAAGCATTTGATATTCCAATTATAGTGAAAATAATTTGCAGAATAATCATTTCCTCTCGGAGAAATAGAATGAAAATCGTACTGAATATTTTATTGGCGGGTATCATCCAACTGGGTTTTACGCAACTGACCTATGCGCAATCCACTCTTGATAACATTCAATCCACAGGCATATTCAGGATTGGAACAGAAGGGGCTTATGCTCCATTCAGTTACCATGACGCTTCTGGAAAACTGACTGGATTTGATGTGGAAATCGGCCGTGAAATCGCATTACACATGAAAGTGAAACCAGAATTTGTTGAAGGAAAATGGGATGGCTTGATTGGCGGTCTTGATGCCGGACGTTCCGATGCGGTGATGAATCAAATCGCCATTACACCAGAGCGCGAGAAAAAATACAGTTTCTCCCTGCCCTATGTTATTTCGAAAGCGGTACTGATTACCCGCAAAGACAATAACGATATTAAGAGCTTTAGTGACTTAAAAGGAAAAAGATCGGCGCATACCCTGACCAATAATTTTGCCCAGATCGCCCGGCATTATGACGCAAACATCATCGGCACCAATGGGTTTAATCAGGAAATAGAACTGGTAAGCTCAGGCCGTGCAGATGCGACAATCAATGATAAACTTTCTTATCTTGATTACAAAAAACATCGCCCGGATGCACCGGTAAAAATTGTCGCCGCTGATACTCAGGCAGCAAAAACCGCCGTACTGCTTCGCAAAAATGAGACTGAATTAAAAGCCGCAGTCGATAAAGCCATTACGGAGATAAAAGCCGATGGGACTTATCAACGCATTTGGGATAAATATTTTGCTGAAGGTGTTGCTGAGTGATGAGTGAAAACGCCGGCTTGATAGAAAAAAAACAGGGGCCATCAGCACCTGTTTTTATTTTCACTCACGATCAGTCAATATTACCAACCAATCGCAACACCGGCTCCGAGTACCGCACCTTCCGAATTATTCCAACTTGTGGAAGCCCTAACATTCACCTTTTCAGTCAGTTTAGCCTGAGCACCAAGGGCAATGGCACTGCCATCACGATATTGCCCCAAGCCAACACCGACACTAAAGCGATTTATATTACTGAAAGGAATATTGGTCATCGCCGCAACACTGGCAATACCGGCATTGGCACGTTTCTCTACCCGATTAATTTTGCTATCTAATTGGCGGACGCTCCGGCGCATTTCTGATTCTAATGCGTTAAAGCGTTTTTCCGAGTGAACGTGGTAATTTTCAGTTTTTTTGTCTACGTTTTGAGCGTATCTATACAGCTCATCAGCTTTGTTCTCAATTTTCTTATCTAACTGTTTGGTTTTTTCTTTTACTTCCTTGACGGCTTTTTCACTTGCTTGTACAGCCGCCAAATTCATTTTTTTATCCATTTTCGTTGCGGTTTTCTCAGCCCTACCTGCTGCATTTTCAGCGATACTTGCATGTTTTTCTGCTTCTTCAGCTAAACCTGCTGCCAATGTTACCGACTTAGCGGCCTCGTCCTTTGAATCCCTGGCATCAGTTGCTGACTGGTCCGCTATTTTCGCGGAACCCGCTGCTTCCGTGGCCGACTGAGCGGCCGCCTCCTTTGAACCATTGGCATTGATTTCAGACTGGTTCGCCGCTGTCGCTGAACTCTCTGCTGCTATTGCCAACTTAGCGGCCTCGTCCTTTGAATCCTTGGCATAAGTTGCTGACTGGTTTGCGGCGGTCGCTGAACCCGCTGCTTTCGAGGCCGACTGAGCAGCCTCGTCCTTCACTGAAGTATTCAGTTTTTCTTCAAGCTTCAATAATTGGCCATAAGTCGCTGCATCTTGCTCTTGTGTACCATCAGCAATATTGGTTAGCTGTTTGTTATAAGTAGAATTATTCTTATCACCAAATGAGATACTATTTTCTCTGTCAGTTTTAGAATCTGCTCCGATTGCAACGGCATTAACATGGGAAGAAACAGCAAACCAACCCAAGGCTATACCATTTGTCTTATGAACAATCGCATCCTTTCCTATTGCAATAGAAGATTCTGAGTTGGTTTTCACTCTCGCATTATGACCCACAGCCAGAGAGTAATTACTATTGTCTTCAATAAACGCGCGGCCCAATGCAGCAGAAGAACGAGATTTATTGCCAATCTCAGACCATCCCATAGCAGTACTATTAGGAGAGCTACCTCTAATCACCGACTTCCCTAAGGAAATGCTCTTCCAAGAATTCTTGCCAATCGTCGAACTCCCCGTGGCAAAAGCATTCAGGGAGCCTGACCCAATCGTCGAATTTCCCGATGATGTATCAGCAATTTTTGCAGGGGTTTGAGCTGGGGCTTTAGAATAACATACTGAGACGATATTGATTAAAACCACCAGAATAGCCGGTTTAAATAAAATATTTTTCATTCTTTTACCTTTACATAAAAATTTCGATAAACTCATTTACCAAAATGGTTAATAGCCTCAGTAAAATTAGAAACTAAAGTAAATCCAACTCAACCAACTCAATAGAGGAGGACACGCGAAAGTTAGTGCTTATTTATATAAACAGAGAGGCAATAGAGCGATTACCCTGTTTATTGATTAACAGCCGAGTGACCTGTAGCAGGAGTTTTCAGGAGGCACACAAAGATTAGTTAGTTTATCGTATGTCAAAAATCAGGAGCAGAGTAAATATCACGATAAGGCAATATGCAAGATTTTTATGGATTCAGTTTTATAATTACACGTTATATCTATACCAGCACCTATTATTGAATTAAGCCAATTGCCGCTAATCCTCTGCTTTTAAGGGTATTAAGGATAAAGTTTTTAAGATTATTCCGATAACACTGTTCAGTTAACAATTAGACGTATTACCATAAATGGCCTTCATCCAAAAATTTCACAGCGAGATCGCGAATATTTTTAATCAAAAAGAAACGGGTTGATTCAGTAAAAAGTAATAAAGACAGATACCAATGGCACCTGTCTTTATTTTCACTCACTATCAGTCAATATTACCAACCAATCGCAACACCGGCTCCGAGTACCGCACCTTCCGAATTATTCCAACTTGTGGAAGCCCTAACATTCACCTTTTCAGTCAGTTTAGCCTGAGCACCAAGGGCAATGGCACTGCCATCACGATATTGCCCCAAGCCAACACCGACACTAAAGCGATTTATATTACTGAAAGGAATATTGGTCATCGCCGCAACACTGGCAATACCGGCATTGGCACGTTTCTCTACCCGATTAATTTTGCTATCTAATTGGCGGACGCTCCGGCGCATTTCTGATTCTAATGCGTTAAAGCGTTTTTCCGAGTGAACGTGGTAATTTTCAGTTTTTTTGTCTACGTTTTGAGCGTATCTATACAGCTCATCAGCTTTGTTCTCAATTTTCTTATCTAACTGTTTGGTTTTTTCTTTTACTTCCTTGACGGCTTTTTCACTTGCTTGTACAGCCGCCAAATTCATTTTTTTATCCATTTTCGTTGCGGTTTTCTCAGCCCTATCTGCTGCGTTTTCAGCCGTATTTGCATGTTTTTCTGCTTCTTCGACTGAACCTGCAGCCGTTGTTACCGACTTAGCGGCTGCATTCTCTGAATTCTTGGCATGGTTCGCCGCTGTTGCCGACTGGGTGGCTGCCTCTTCTGCGTTCCCGGCATGGGTTTCAGACCGGCTCGCCGCTGCTGCCGACTGGGTGGCCGCGTCCTCTGATTTCCCGGCATGGGTTTCAGACCGGTTCGCCGCGGCTACCGACTGGGTGGCGGCGTTTTCCGAGTTCCCAGCATGGGTTTCAGACTGGTTCGCCGCTGCTGCCGACTGGGTGGCTGCCTCTTCTGCGTTCCCGGCATGGGTTTCAGACCGGTTCGCCGCTGCTGCCGACTGGGTGGCGGCGTCCTCTGATTTCCCGGCATGGGTTTCAGACTGGTTTGCGGCGGCTGCCGACTGGGTGGCCGCGTCCTCTGATTTCCCGGCATGGGTTTCAGACTGGCTCGCCGCGGCTACCGACCGGGTGGCTGCCTCTTCTGCGTTCCCGGCATGGGTTTCAGACCGGCTCGCCGCTGCTGCCGACTGGGTGGCCGCGTCCTCTGATTTCCCGGCATGGGTTTCAGACCGGTT
>NZ_MUBK01000030.1 GCF_002127545.1 Xenorhabdus beddingii | reverse complement strand
TGCACAAAGGCATCCAGTGTGGATTTCAATTTATCCAACGCCTGAGTGCCTAGCTGAGCAAATATATCCAGAGGCGAGGTTAATTTATTCAGCGCCTGAACACCCAACTGCACAAAGGCATCCAGTGTGGATTTCAATTTATCCAGCGCCTGAGTGCCTAACTGAGCAAATATATCCAGAGGCGAGGTTAATTTATTCAGCGCCTGAACACCCAACTGCACAAAGGCATCCAGTGTGGATTTCAATTTATCCAGTGCCTGAATGCCTAACTGAGCAAAAAAATTGATGCCAGCTTTCAATTCATTCAAAGCCTGAATACCCAACTGAGCAAATGCATCCAGACTGGATTTTAATTTATCCAGCGCCTGAATGCCTAATTGGGCAAAAAAATTGATACCGGCTTTTAATTCATTCAAAGCCTGAATACCCAACTGAGCAAATGCATCCAGACTGGATTTTAATTTATCCAGCGCCTGAATGCCTAATTGGGCAAAAAAATTGATACCGGCTTTTAATTCATTCAAAGCCTGAATACCCAACTGAGCAAATGCATCCAGACTGGATTTTAATTTATCCAGCGCCTGAATGCCTAATTGGGCAAAAAAATTGATACCGGCTTTTAATTCATTCAAAGCCTGAATACCCAACTGAGCAAATGCATCCAGACTGGATTTTAATTTATCCAGCGCCTGAATGCCTAATTGGGCAAAAAAATTGATACCGGCTTTTAATTCATTCAAAGCCTGAATACCCAACTGAGCAAACACATCCAGAGGCGAGGTTAATTTATTCAGCGCCTGAACACCCAACTGCACAAAGGCATCCAGTGTGGATTTCAATTTATCCAACGCCTGAATGCCTAACTGAGCAAAAAAATTGATGCCAGCTTTTAATTCATTCAAAGCCTGAATACCCAATTGGGCAAATGCATCCAGACTGGATTTTAATTTATCCAGCGCCTGAATACCTAATTGGGCAAAAAAATTAATGCCAGCTTTCAATTCATTCAAAGCCTGAATACCCAACTGGGCAAATGCATCCAGACTGGACTTTAATTTATCCAGCGCCTGAATGCCTAATTGGGCAAATGCATCCAAAGGAGATGTTAATTTATTCAGCGCCTGAACGCCCAACTGCACAAAGGCATCCAGTGTAGATTTTAATTTATCCAACGCCTGAATTCCCAACTGGGCAAAGAAACTCAAGCTGGCTTTTAACGTTTCAAAAACTTTAATTCCTAACTGCGCAAAAAAGTTCAGACCCGCTCTTAACTCTACAAAAGCCCGAAGTCCAATCTGCGCAAAAAAATTCAGACCCGCTCTTAATTCTACAAAAGCCCGAAGTCCTAACTGCGCAAAAAAGTTCAGACCCGCTCTTAATTCTACAAAAACCCGAAGTCCAATCTGCGCAAAAAAGTTCAGACCCGCTCTTAACTCTACAAAAGCCTGAAGTCCTAACTGCGCAAAAAAGTTCAGACCCGCTCTTAATTCTACAAAAGCCCGAAATCCAATCTGCGCAAAAAAGTTCAAACCCGCTCTTAATTCTACGAAAGCCTGAATTCCCAATAAGGTAAATATATTTAAACTGACTCTTAAAGATTCAAATATTTTGATACCAATATTACCAAAAACTTGTATATGACCAACCAGAGTTTGAAATACGACTTGGACTGAATTCGTCGTTAATTTCAAAACTGCATTAATTTTCGTCATGACGCTAAATAAAATGGTTATCTTTGGATTAATATTAATAACCAGTTTATCTAACAATTTAAAATTGTTAGTCATATTCCCAGTAACACCAAGATTAACTTCGTTTTTTTTACTGGATGACTTTTCCTGTTTGATAATCTGAGTTGTTTGAATAATATTGGCTGATTGACTGGCGGCACTAATTTGCATCATTCCTGTAGAATTCTGCCGCGCAGATAAAGATTGTTTAATTGTTTGATGATAGGATTTAAGTTCGGTGCGTATACGCGCAGTTTCCTGCGCGTAACCCACAATAGGCTTTAAATTCTCAACGGCCTTATTCAGCTTTTTGAACTGGTTGTGAATTTTATCGACGGAACCTGCCAGCTTTTTATGATGCCCTTGAAAAGATTTAAAGGAACTGGTCAGCTTCCCAACAGTACTCAGTACCTTGTTTAGCTGTGACGGTATATTACTCATTTTCTGCACCACTTCTTAAAATGGCCCGATGTCGCCAGTCCAATAATTCCGGCAATGGCATTTCATCTGTCACTGCCGGTGACCAGTGAAAAACGGTGGCGATATCCGCCACCAGTTCATCAACAGTTAATCGTTCTGGGAATCGGACTTGACCGACTTCGGCAACAAAAAATTGACCACCTCCACACTGAGATTAATCAGATCACCGGGTGACATCATCATCAGGTCATTTTTGGTCAATGCAGGGGTGGTAACACGCGGCAGGACAAGCAGCATAGAATCCACATCCATTTCCAGCAGTGCCTGTAAACGAGCACCGCGCAGTGCACCACTGGTCGGTTTGCGTATCATCACTTCCGTGATTTCGCCATTGCCTCGCGCCAGTGGAGCTTCCAGTTCGATGGTGCGCAGATCGTCATTTTGGGTGTTCAGTGTTTCTGTCATGGTTCAACCTTGTTTATCCGATTAGATAACCTGTCTCAACAGATATGAAGAGACAGGAAATAAGTTTTAAAAAAGCTAATTGCTTTAAAGAAGCGATTAAAAAAGACCGATAGCACGGCGATGCTGTGCCAGACGATCTTCTCCACCTACTTTTTCAACCATGTTGATGGTGTCGATTTCAATCAGTTCTTCACCATTCCATGTCAGTTTGAAATAAGTGTTTTTGGCGGTGATTTTGGTCTGGGTGTTATCCCCCTGTTTATAAGTGCCGTGATCAAACTCTTGGAAGCGGCCACGCATCACAACTTCAACTGCGACCACTTCACCGTTATCTTCACTCTCAAAAGAGCCAGCAAAGCGCAGCATGACACCGTCGGCTTTCGCGATGCCCCACTGTTTATACAATTGAGCTTCAACTCCACCCAGAGTGAATTCAGCATCCAATGCGCCTTCATCCAGACCCAGATCCACCATTGCGCTGCCGTTCATGCCAGCGCCACGATAGGCTTCCAGCTTGCGACTCAGCTTAGGAAGAGTCAGTTCTTCCACGATCCCCTGATAATTGTTGCCATCATTGAACAAGTTCAGGTATTTCAGTTTGCGAGGTAATGCCATCAGTTAGCCCCTTAGTTATTGATACTTTTTGCGAAATCCATCAGGTAACTATCTGTAATGCGCTGGCGCAACATCATGTTTTCCAGTGGCGGTACAGGTGTATAGTCGTAATCGATGGTCAGTTTGCCGGTTTTCAGGGTATCCTTATCGTTGATTTTGTCGTCATACCAGCAGCGGCCATCAATGATGTAGCCACCGGCTTTCATTTCGCGGAACTTGGCATTGATACCTTCGATAATGTCGCGCACCAGTGATGGAGTCAGCGGTTTGTCGATAGCCCACATGTGTGCGTCAGCCATGGTGTCCGCCAGAACCTGAGCGGTACGGGTGTAGCTTTCGAATGGGAACAGTGAATCCTCAGAATCAGAGCCAGCACAAGTGCGTGAACCCCAGAAACGAAAACCGTTTTTGCGGATCAGTGTTGTGATGTGATTCTGGTTCAGCAGATCAGCCTCAGTTCCAGTCGCTTGCAGATCCCAGAAGACATCGGCAGACAGACCCGTTACACCGTTAACACCTACGTTGGACAATGTTTTGTGCCAGCCGGTCTCTTCGTCGATTTTAGCGCGCAAGCCCAGTGCATAAGCCGTTGCAGGTGCGATAACTTCACCTTTATCCCATCTCAGGAAATCAGGCCAAATCAGCATTACCTCACGCTGACCGAAGTTTTCACGATATTTGATCGCTTCAATGTAGGTCTTGCAGCCATAAGCGCTGACATACGCCATTGCTTTCAGTTGCTTGGCAATAGCGGCCAGTTCAGCAGCCACAGCTTTTGAATCCAGACCCGGAACACCCAGAATGCGAGGTTTAACACCGAGCTGGCTTTGTGCCGCCAACAGTGCCTGTATACCAGTTTTCTTACCTGCATCAGTGACGCCACCGATGATGTTAGAAATGGTTACCTCTTCAGACTCGCCCTCAGCAACACGTACAACCACAGTCACAGGCTGAGCCTGAGCAGCAATTGCTTTCAATGATGCGGACAAAGTCCCTTTTTCCCCAGCTTTACCAATGGCGCTCATAACGTCAGTCAGTAATACCGGTGTGTCTAATGGAAATGTTTTTTCGTCTGCGTCAGGTGCAGTACAAACCATACCTACGATAGCGGTGCTAACGGTAGTGATGGTGCGTGTACCTTCTTTGATTTCCTGTACACGGACGCCGTGATGATAGTCTTGTGCCATGATTAGCGTTCTCTCCTGTTAAGGTGTGGGCATATATTGGCGGATTAGGCGAAAGAGTGCATTCGATTGGCGGTGTGTGGTGTGGGGTACAAATGGGGTTTGGTATTTTTGTTAATAATCAAATAGTTAAATTAGTATTTAATTAATTTTTAGTTGTAGTCGGGGAAATTAGTGGTTTGATTGGGACAAACCATCGCTTGATTAAATAACAGGCTTTCTTTGATTGCTTATTGAATTTTAATTGGTTCGAAATTTACTCTTTTCACTATTGTTCGGTGTAATTTTAATTTTTGGTTATTTTTTGACAGGCTAAAGTGACTTATTTGGTTATTGTGTTTTGGTTTTCGGGGTATAGGGAATGGGATCTTTGCTTGGATCGTAGAGAGTTGGAGATTTTGAAAAACCTCGGTTTGATAGAAATGGGAACATTGTCTTCTGAGCATGGAGCCTCCCTTATTGGAACCCATGACGGTATCACTGTGCAATCTGAGTTAACTGCGATGAAATCAGCCACTGCCACAGCAGATTATAGTCGCCGTAATGCTATTAATTTAGCATCAGCCTACAGCAAATTTAAACACAATGAAGATGTTACTGTCGTTTGTGTTGGTGACAGCATGACCGCTGGATTTGACATAAACTCTAAGGATAAAGTCCCGCCTGATAATGGAGATTGGGCAACACATGCACCTGTCACATACCCAATGGCGCTGATGTATATATTGAATCTATATACTGGTGTAAATCATCGCGTAATTAATCGCGGTTATTCGGGAGATACCGCCAGAACTAGTTATGAGAGGTGGATTCATAGCCCCAATGCCCATGTCGCTCATATTATGCTAGGAATTAATGATTCTGGCGGTGGGCATGGGGCAACATTTGACGAGTATATACATTACATGGAAAAACTCATTCAGCGTTATGTTGATTGGGGATGTGGAGTTATATTGCATACAACAACGCCAATTATATTTAATTCAGTTAATAATCATTCTCAATATTTTACGCAGGCTATCAGAACATTGGCTAATATGTATGGCTGCCCTGTTTTTGAGAGTGACACTGTTGTTCAATATTCAATCTATGATGGTGTCTATTCAGATAATGTACATTTTAATACTCAAGGATATAACAAATACGGGAATGCTGTAGGTGCATTTATTATGGCTGGCGGTTGGGTTCAACCGCCAAAATTAGTAAGTGGAGAAGTTCATTTGCAAAATGGGCGTGGTGCAGAAGGAGTCGGATATATTGCCCGTTCTGTAAATTTGCATACATCTCATGGTTCATATCTCAATAATATGTCCACTGGGCCAATGCAGGATGAGGATACGAGAATTTCATATACATTTTTTATGGATACTGAGTTTATGGATGTATATGGAATTGGTATATTTGATGGATTAAACATATCTCTTTCTTATACTGCATCTCATCAGTATCCAGATGATAATCGAGGGAGTTTAGCAATAAATCGCATTACTCTAAAATCATTAGCAGGTCATAATGTTCATGAAACTACAGGATATTTAGTCAAACCCGGCAAGGGAACTCAGCATGGTAAGTATGTGCATTTGGGATGTCTTGTAGGGAGAGGATGGAAAACAATTTCTGTTTCAGTGGGGAAGAAATTGTCTGATGTACGTTATTTTAATGGATTAGTTCTTAGAGAACGGACATTGACGTCTGTTAAACAAATATCTAACCATACTGATATGATATCTGGCTCATTGAAACCCACAGAAAACGAGTCATATGTTTATCAATATCCTTATTATAATTTTCAGGACAGTTCATCAACTGTACCTAACTCTGTTTCACTGCCTGAAATAATTTATTTTCCATTGCCGTTTGCGTTGCTTCCATATAATACTGAGTACCATTATTATTATGATCATTTGCCTGTAGAGTTAACCGTCTCCTCTCCGAGTGGTTGGATGAAATCCATAATTAGACGCATAGGGCCAAAATCTACTGATTTTCATATTGATAAAATTTCAGGTAGTAATAGTGATTTATTACCTAAGAGCGCACGTATTATGCATAAGAACTACATCAATGAAACAGGTGAATTATCAGAAATAAATGAAGGATGGAGTGGCCCTACAGCATCTCTTTATTTAGCCATAGTGTTTGATAAAACACCTGAGTCATACTATTCCGTTTCTCTGAATAGTTGGCATAAATCTGCTATGGTTACGGTAGGAGTATGAGTGATCTTGGTGATCATTTTAACGATCACATTTAATCGGAAATGGCGATTACACAAAATAGGAATCAAGATATAAAATAGGCTTAGAAAAGGAATAGAAATAATACTATTCCTTTTCTGGTATTATCTAGCACATTGAATAAAATTAGTATTTGTTATTTTTCACCAAAAACCAAATAGTATTTATTTAAGGCATCTTGGTCGACAATGGAAATTCTGGCTTCCTGACGCTTTATTAAAAGAGACTGATATTCTTCGTTAGTAATTGAAGATTCAATATCTAAACTCAATTGATCACGATGCCTGGTTACAAGCCAGTCTGTCGATTTTAAATATAAAAGATTATCTCGATCTGATTCTGATTGAGATTTGATAAATTCACAGTCGTCTACGTTATAGCCTAGTAATTTAACTTCTTCCTCAGCAGTATTGGAATTAAATATGCCAATAATTTTATTATCAATTTTATTTATTACTTTCATGATCGAACTCCTGGGATAAACACTGGTGATGCACTTGTTTCACCAGCAGCTACGGTCATAGACTTATTAGCCATTGGTACATATAAATAAGGAAGTGCTAAATAAATTTCACAATCTTCATCATAAGGTAAACCAAAGTTTAGAACATTCCATTGCACGGTAGTGACTCGAGATATATCAATTAGTTTGTCTACAAATAACCAACCATCTTGAGCAGAGTCTGCTTCTGCTTTTTCAATAACATAATCTAATGCTCGAAGTTCCTTTGCATAATATCCACTGTCTACCCCCATACCTAATTTACCTTTGACTATTTTTATCCAAAAACGAAGTCCCAATCTTTCAAAGACACCGTAAGTTTCTACAGGAATTCTAAAAAGCTTATGATTTTCTCCTGAAAACGCAGTAGATGTTATTTTCAAAATTTTACCTGAGTCTATCCCTCCCCATCCACCGCCCAAACCACCACGTCCCATACGAGCACCTAAATAATACTCTCCATACCAATACGGATTGTTTTCATTCGCAGAATCTAGATCTGGAGCGACATTAGAAGGGGGTACCTTTTCGTAACAACCTTCAAATCCTTTAGTCCAAGGATGCACAGCCTGTATAGTACATCCTAGTGCTGTATAGTTAGTTGGATGTCCTTCCGGTTCAACTGACCGCATCATTGAGTTACTAAAAAGATTTAAGGGAAGAGGAATATATTCCTGTAAATTTGTTTTAAATTGGTTAAATTGGCTATCAATCTTGTTTATCTGTACATCTGTTTCTTCTTTAGAATATGCCCCGACATCTGCTGCAGAAGGTTTATACCCTTCATGATAAACCGGATGCCCTTTAATCCGGAGATTATCTGATTTCAGGCTCATCCATTCCGTGGTTCCTCCAGTAGAGAGGCTATGCTGCCATTTGAAATATTCGTTACCATTATCTGCGGTTTTAAACCACATATAGGAGTCGGTATCACCATCTCCGGTGTTTTTAAAACCGATCGCGGCCATGTCCGTATTTCTGCGCCAGGCTATCTCAGAGTCAGTCGCAATCGTGATATCACCGGTGACTTCGCCTCCGCTGCGTGGCAACGCATTTTTCGCTAACTCCACCGTTCCCGCTAAACCGAGGTTTTTTGCAAACTCACCTTTATTCGGAATATCCGCACCATTCTTATTTTTTTCCAAACGCGTATTAGCATTATTATTCGCCGCATTAGCAAAATCATACGCTGCTTTCACCGCTTTCGGCGTTGCCGCATGGGTTTCGCTATTGCTGTCCACCGCGCTGCTCAGGATGACAAATCCCTTCTCTTTCAGTGTTGCGTCAGGATGGTTACGGCTGTTCGCGTGTTTCGTAATGGAGTTGTCCACATATTCACGCGTTGCCAGAACAATGGATGGGTCAACTTTTAAAGTCACCGCGTTAGCGCTGCTGACAATCAGGATCATGCGGATGGTCTGGGTACGACCGGAACCTTCCTGCAATTGGGGTTTGTAAGTTTCCGCGCAGTTACCCACGGCAATCAGAATGCCGTCTTTGTCAAACAGGCCGATTTCACGGATCCACCAGCCGCCTTCGTTTTCAGGGATAACCTGCTCGGCGATGATCTGGTTGGTGTTTTTGGGATCAATGCTCAGCGTATTAATTGCCGCGCGACGTTTTTCATTAATCAGTGTGCTTTGTTTGGTATCCGGTGTCGGCAAGCTGCCACCACCATCACCGACGGCCATATGGGTAATTTCAATTTTAGTCCCCAATGCCGCAGCATTTGCCAATTTATCTGCGCCTAACTGCGTCAGCAGCGCAAAGTATTTGGTACTCATGGTCTAATCCTCATGTCATCAATAATATGTATGCCCGCGCCCACAACCGCTGAGCCGGATACCGTTACTTGTTCCGGGAAATAAGGGTAAACTGTCAGTTCGTCACCGCTGTATGTCGCCGCCGAGTAGTGATATTCACCGCGTGTATCCAGATTGATATCCAATCCAATCAAATGTCGGCTTATCGGCTTGGCATCAAAAATCAGGTTTTCCAGTTCTTCGAACATTTCATGGGTGATGCCGCTATCCAGTACACCGATATCCAGTCGGAAAGTGCCCGGCGCATCGTTGGTCTGCCACCACTCTTTCACGCGGATGAGATAGCCCAATGGCTCGACAACCCGCCGGATTGCTCCGATCGTTCCTTTGTGTTTGTGCAGGAACAACGAGCTTTTGATCACCTCCCTCTTGGTGCTCTCAGACCAGTTTTCGTCCCAGCGATCCACTGACCATGCCCAGGCCAGATAAGGCAGCAGGGATGCCGGACATGTGTCCGGGTTCCACAGTTCACGTAGCGGCACTTTGACTTGCTGCAATTCCGCGCAGGCTTTGGCCGCAGCAAGTTCCAGCGGGGTCGAGCCATTGGGCAGAAGGCGATCACTCATCCGAACCTCCCATCGTCAGGGTGGTTTTGGTGCAATACGATGCCTGGGTTTTATCCAGCACCACATCTTTCAACGGGGCTTTCAGTTCTACGCGCTGGACACCTTCCACATGCAGTGCGGCATAAATCGCGGACAAACGAATGTCACGCCCCAGACGATGCTGTGCTTCGACATAATGTTTCAGCTTCTGCTCTGCCGCCTTGCGGATTGGCTCTGATTCTGGTGTCGGGAAGATGTACAACACCGCATCGATTTCATATTCCACAATGTTGGCCGACTGGACTTTCAGACGATCCGCCACCGGGCGCACGTTTTCGTCGTTCAATGCTGTTTCGACTTTCTCCAGTAGCTCTTTGGAAGCGACGCCCTTGTCTTCACGCGACATAATGGTCACGGTGACATTAGCGGGTGATGGACTGATTGCCGAAGCATCCGCAACCCGGCCATCCGAACTGCGGGCATGATATTCATAAGCACCGACCGGGCCAGCAACACTCAAGCCTTCAAAAGCCTGCGGAATGCGCACGCGGTAATCGTTGTCAGATTCCATCACGGCGGGTGTCGGTGGTACGGTCGAGTTGTCCGCCGGGCGCAAGATCATGCGAGGTACGTTGTTGTTCGCACCCAGTTGATCCAAATCGTTGCCTGTTGAATAGGCCACCATCACCGCACGAGCCGCTTCGTTAACTCGTTGACGCAAAAGCAATTCGCGATACACGTTCTCTTCCAGCAACTTGACCAAAGGTTCGGACTCCAGTTGCAAAGTTCGGGCAATGGCTTCTTGCTGATCTTCTGGATAGAGCGAGATCAATCCTTTTTTACGCTCTTCCAGCAGTTGTTCGTAATCCAATGGCTCAACCACATCCGGTGGTGGCAATTGGCTTAAATCGATGGTTGGCATGACTTATTACCTTACCGGGAATGATTCACCGGAATAGAAAGTGAAAATTCCTTGGCGGATTGATGATAAGTCCCCGTGATATCCACCACCATTTTGCCGTCTTGTCGGGTTTCCATCGCGATAGATGTCAGCGTCACGCGCGGCTCCCAGCGGCTGATTGCCGTATAGCTGGCCGCCATCACCTGAAGCCGGAGCGCCGGGTTCTGTGGCCAGTCGATCAACTCAGGCAGTAAAGAGCCGTAAGTACGGCGCGCGATACGGCTGCCTACGGGGGTTAATAAAATATCGCTGACGGATTGCCGGACATGGGCCAAATCTGTCAACGCTCGGCCGGTCTGCCGATTCATTCCCAGATACATCATACGGGGCCTCCTGATGTGTCACCGCCTGACCTGATGCCGGTGTGTTTATGGGAATCCACGACCACACCGTTGGAACTGAATGTGCCTCCGGTGTGTTCAATATTGCCCGTCATTTTGCCGCCGTTGCGCACAATCAAGTTGCCTGTGCTCATTAGCTGCGTACAGATGACTTCCGGTGTATCCAGCGTAATTCGGGTGCTGGCGACACAGGTGATTTCCGGTGCGGTAATATGGACGGAATCCGATGCAGTCACTGTCGCGGTTTTGATGCCAGTCACAGTCAATGCGCCGGATTGCGGTTCATACTCCATCACGGCACCATCCGGAAACTTAATGTGCGTCGCTTCGGGTGATGTTGATGGAGCCGGAAACTCATCTGAAAAAATCGCAGGCAATACAAAGGCGGTGGTCAGTTCTCCGCCTATGGACAGTAATAAAACCTGCTCACCGACACTGGGCGCCCACCATGTGCGGGCGTTTCCCGCTCTGGATGTCAACCAGTGCAGCCAGTTGGTTTCAAGATTGCCTGTCGCGACCCGGCACATTCCTTTTGTGGTGTCCACTTGGGTAATGACGCCTGTTCGGATCAGGTTGCGCAATAAGCGCATCAGTTCAGTGAGTTGTGTGTTCATGGCGTAAGAATGCCACGAAAAAGCAGGCCGGACATTAAACTGGGTTTGTAGGAAACAGCATACAAATCCAGAGATAAAATGGTTTTAAATCAATAAAATAAAAAGCCTTCTTCCAGAGTGGAAAAAGGCTTTTCGTTATCTTTTGAGTGGAACGTCAAGTTTGAATGGAACGTCAAGTCAGTGGCGATCATTCCGGTTTACACTGCCGGACCACGTCACGCACATAGTGTTGCAGATAGTCTAATTTGGCTTGATCGCGGATGATCCCAGCCCGGATATCGTAAATAGCGCGTCCAGCTTTCGCAGTGAGTTCGATTTGGGTTCCATTGCCCATGCTGCGGGTGCCGGGATCTCGGTTTTGGGTGAGCTGACAGGTAGCAAGGTTGGCGGCGGAGATTTGCACCCTCCGATGACCAGCGGTAATGTCAGCACGCAAAGCCGTATTTTCTTCAATGACATGAGCTAATTTCCCTGAATAAAATTCATCCAATTGCGCAGCCCGGTTTTGTGCATCTTTCATTTGTTGGATCGCAGCCAGCGTTTCTGAGTGCGCTTTTTGGCCGATGGCAACAAGTTGTTCCGCGTGTTGCTGCTTCAAACCTGCCATTTCGCTCAGGAACAGGGAACGATGTCCCCACCAACCAAGGCTGCTGCCAATGACCAGACTCACCATTAAGGGCATTTTCTTTATCATTCTAATCCCCCCAGAACCCCCTTAATCCCAAAGCTGGATAATCGGTTTGCGGGTGGTAGGCATAAATTCCGGCATTTCCACTTTCGTTCCATGAGGCAATACCGCGCCAAAATCAGCCAATCCAGGGTTTGCCTGCAACACACGTTCAGTCATTCCCAACGTGCGGCCATAATGACGCCAACAAATGGCATCAACCGTTTCATTTTGTTGTGCGATAACTTGCATACACTCTCCTTTTCTTTTGCAGAAAATAGTCAGTAAATCGGAGAGTTATGATCGAATAACCGGAGAAATGTCTCAATGAGATGAAATTGTCAGGGATATACTACAAATGAACAGTAATCTGTTGTGTTCTAATGGATCGTGTTTTAATGGAGCAAGTTTCAATAAGCACACGAGGGTAAGAAATGATTTCCTGCCCTCGTGCTATTTTATCTTATTGTCGTGGCTACCATCCTTGGAGGAGAGCCACGGCTGGCAGATTTAATCCGGTAGCCAACTATCATCCCCCCAAACGTCTTGAATAAGTTCCATCATATGATCGTGTTCACTGCTCTTTTTAGTCCCTGTCACTTTTACGGAGGTACTACTACTGACTGCAATTCTAAATTGCGTATCAGAATAGTGCGGTAATATTCTTTTTTTTAGTTCATTTTCAAGTGCAAACATGACTGCTTCAGAAACATTAGCCCGTTTATCGAAAAGTATTTCTACACGCATCCGTTTCTCCTGCTAAATCTATTCTTCTATTGAACCTGAATTCCTTAACATTTTGTTACCGGTCACCTCATGATCTAGCCTATTACCATCCAGTTTACTTTGGTAACTGTTAAACCTTTTTTCATAAGGTGCAGATAGCTCCGCTATCCAAACCAGTGCCAACTCTTTGTCTTCCGCATGGTTGCATTCGCAACTTGTTGCCATTCTGGCAATGAAATTGATACGTTGCGCTAACAATGATTCCATAAGAGATTCCACTGATCTATCCGCCTCCACATAAGAAACTGTATGTATATACAGTACACGTAATAAGACTAAATTTAAAGTAGTTTTTACCTTTTCTGGTGATTAAATTTGATAGTTAATAGCTATTGTTCATTGTCTTAGCAGAAATATTTGCCAGTTTGATGGGTTTTTCCACTATATGAATTCTATCATCCCTATAACGCCTCGCCTGTCCATCCGTACAGTTATTGACAGAACTCCAAGATGAGAACTTTTTGCTTCCTTTATAAACAATTCGTTCTGGTGTAGAGGCCAGATCCGTTTTCGGCACCCTGCGCCATTGGTGAATACGCGTGCAGATAAATTCCACACGGGATAGAAGTGGTGATGTCACACCTTGTATGGTGTGGATGTCTTCGCCATAAGGGCTGCCAAAGGGGATGTATTTGTAAGAGAGGCGGATAACCAAATCGCGCCGGGCAACCCACGGCCCACCCTGTGCTTGAGTATAAGCCTCCCAATTCCCCTCATCGGCCGCCTGTAAAACAGCGTTGACCTTGTTATCAGATAAACGTATTTCTCTGAGACGACGCAATTCACGCCAAACCGAAACGGGAGCGCCCCCAATTTGTTGGAATTGTCGAATACGCCAACGACTCGCCCACGCGGTTACAGATTTCGCCATATCGCGCAGGGGTTCGCCGGTTTCATGATCTGTTTCCTCTTCCAACGCATATCCATCGATATTTTTCGAGATGTACTTTGCGATATAGCCCGTGGCACTGCCTTTGTCGGGATCGATAGTCCGATAATCAAAACGCGCTTTTTTAGCTTCATCACACTTTAATTCAGCCTGCTCTTCCTGACAGGCATAATGTTTTAGCGTCTCCCTAACCTGGCGCAGGTGTTCAGGCAACATAAACAACACCATATGCCAATGAGGGGTGCCATCATGATGAGGTTCCACGACCCGGAAACCAAAAATATTGATCCCGGCACGGGCGATCGCGGCGCGGGCTTTCGCCCAAATACCGCACAAATAACGTTGGGTATCACGTGGGGTCGCACCGTCCCAATATTTGACGAATCCGCCTTGATGTTGGACAGCGTGATACTTCGCAGGCGCCGTGATGGTATAAAACTCGCCGACACAGTTCATTTTATTCGCAACATTTTCGAAACCGCGCATTCTGACCATCAATTCACAGCGCCGGATCGCAGGGTTAGCATGACTATGAATAACCCGATCTGCCAGAGCAATCCGTTCCCCGTCTTCATTTTCCAAATCGAAGTGTTTGAAAAATTCACGATTGCGTCGTTTTTGTTCCAGCCATTCCCGCAATGCCTGACGCGAAATATAAGGTGAAGCCGCTTGCTGTACCTGTCCGACCGCAATCGCCATATGCTCAGATTGAATATCACGCAGACGTTTTAAACGAAAATACCACCAACGGGCTGACATCATGCGTAGCATCCCGGAGCACAGTTGATCCATAGATGGCGACTTCCGCCCATGATTAAAACGATGCCAATAAGGCGGGGTCGTACTGCATTGTAAAGTCAGCTTTGCCAACAATTGGTATAACTTAGCGGCACGGGAAAATGGCTCATCATGACATGCAACGGAGCTTGATGCGGGTTGATGGGAGTACGCTGAAGAATAATGCTCATAATTACCGGAAATAAAAACAGCAATTTCATGAGCAAGTTTCAAGAGTTGCTTACGGTCATAAGTCGCCACATTTTCCAATTGTTCAATAAAAGGAAAAGGCGCGATACCAGAAACCCTATGCTTAAATGGATATCTTTTTTTTACCAACTGTAATCGTGGCAAGACATTTTGCCCAATCGTTTTTCTCAGGAAGGAATTCGCATCACGACGGCCTGAACGGTTAAAAATAGCAACATAACGGCGGCTGAAATATTTTGCCAGAAAATCCGGCACCTGTCCGATATATTGTTGGCGCCATTGATGATCTTCTGCGTTAACTTCCCATAATAAACGTTCTGCCATCGAAATCCCCTGCGGCATGTTCGGCTGGAACATCGCAGCGTGTTTACGATTGGCAATAAAATCATCACCATTATGTTTACTGGTAATAAAGTCACTATTCATCCATTTCACCCTATTAAGGATATACGTGTGCCTGGCGTGCTTATGCCATTTGTTTAGCGATATATGTAACGATATGTGCAAAAAACGCGTTTAGAAAACGGGGTTAATCAGATCGTATCGGAAGATAATGTCAGGCACTTTGGAAACTGACTGACAACGACCTTAATATGGTTCATCGCCTTAATCAGAGCCTTTTTTTCCTCTTGGGTAAACTGGTTGAGTTCACTATCGTGGCGGGAACGCGGGATATTCGCTAAATAGAAGATGGCGGATAACGCCCGCCTGTTCTCTTCGTAGTGGCTATCCCTTTTGTCGCGCATATCAGCCAAAAAACGCTTTAATTCCTTTTCATCATTACTCCAGTATGTCGCCCTAATCCTCGACAGGTGATTCAATCCTTCCAGCCGCTGGCCAAGGTTCATCTGGGCAAATTTTTCTTTCTCAGTATTCGCCATATTTTCCCTCAACATTTTCCTACAGAATCACTGCTAGCTATTCCCACGACCCTTTCTAAAATATTTCGATATCTCGCATAAAGATTGAAATCTGCGCGTTCATGATGCAATATCGCTAATGGTTTTCAACTTAACCAATCTGGGCTCACTAAAGATCTCAATTCGAGAACTTTAGTGGGATACTAATATCCCTTATCTGTACTGTCAATGAAAAATACCAATATTGAGATCAAAATGGGGGCTGATAGTGGGGGAAGACCTGCTATTGAACGTCTTGTCCGCGCGTATGGATTTAAATCACGTCAGGCCCTGAGTGACCATTTGGGCGTTTCCAAAAGCACGATGGCAAATCGCTACCTTCGTGATAGTTTTCCAGCGGATTGGATCATCCAGTGTAATCTCGAAACTGGAGCTTCACTGCTATGGTTGAGCACGGGTCAGGGAGAAATATTTCCAGATGGAGAAGGTGGGAAAAAAACGGAGCGATTGGAGGATATCATTGCCCCATCAATCCCTCGTGTAAAACTGTCAGGGGGTAAGCTGAATGAAGTTTCCCCTGTCATTTTGGATAGTGAATTAGTTTCCAAGGAACTCAAAAACCCACGGGTTGTTGATGATGGTTCCGCATGGTATCTACTGGATACTCAGGAAGATAATATTCAGGATGGCTTATGGCTGGTGGATATTGAAGGGATGCACAGTATCAAGAAAATCACCAAAATCCCGCTC
Source organism: Xenorhabdus beddingii (assembly GCF_002127545.1). Taxonomy (GTDB): domain Bacteria; phylum Pseudomonadota; class Gammaproteobacteria; order Enterobacterales; family Enterobacteriaceae; genus Xenorhabdus; species Xenorhabdus beddingii. The sequence goes on along the minus strand of NZ_MUBK01000030.1, from coordinate 19,517 downwards.
AGTAAAATTCGGGTCAGTGATAATGATGTCACTTTTGATTGTGCAATCAGCGACATCCAATTCATCGGCCGCGTTGCTCTGGTGATATCCAGACAATAACAGCCCGGCATAATAACGGTTTCCACCAAGGTTATCCATTAGCGTAACCTTGGTGGCGTTTATCGGTTTTCACCCGTATATTTTTACCCATAATGCGAACGTCGGAGCCGGTACAGAACATGCTCCCTCAATGGGTGATTTTCTGCCAACGCAGGGTGGAAAAACGTTTTTTCATCTCTAATCATGCCCAATTTTTTCATCACGCTCTCCGAGCGATAGTTGGAGACGGAAGTGAACGCCACGACTTCTTCTAGCCTGATATCCCTAAAAGCAAAATCAAAAATTCTACGAGCCGCTTCGCAAGCATAGCCTTTACCCCAAAATGGCTTAGCCAGACGCCAGCCTATTTCAACGAAAGGGGAGAATGGAAATTCAATATCAGGGATATTCAGTCCCACAAAACCAATAAATTCACCACCTTGTTTTAATTCAACTGCCCATAATCCCCAGCCCCCTTGCGTTTCAAACTTGCGCATACAATGATCGACCAAAGTATCACTCTGCTCTTGAGTCAGAGTGTTAGGGAAAAATTCCATCACTTCAGGATGGCTGTTTAAGCGAAAAAAAGGTTCTTTATCTTCGTCCTTCCAAGCACGGAGCCGCAATCTTTCTGTATCCAATTCAACAATCATGGTATTTCCTTGAGATTGAGGGGAAAATTAATCGGCAATAAAAATAAAACCGCCGGAAAATAGTATAATTTTCCGGCGGTTTGACATAAAGTCTTATTTTAAGAACGATTATCAAGCACTGTTTTTGGCTTTTAATCTATCGTTCTGATTATCCTTAATCGAAACAACCCGTTCAACTTCCGGTTTTTTCTTATTTTCAACCTGTTCAGATTGACCCACAAACAGCCCGCCACGTCGAATTGACATGCTTCCGCAACGGCTGACACCCCGTAATTCTCCATGCTCAAGAATATCCAACGTTTCCGCACAGCACGTACCTTCAACATGACCATCAATAATGATTTCAGGGGCATTAAGCTCACCCTCAATTTTGCCGGCATGCATAATACGGATAGCTCCGCCTTTTACGCGAATATTACCAATGACTTTACCCCAAATCTGAATATCCCCTTCCATTTCGATATCCCCCTTGAATACAGAGTTTTTTGCAATAATGGTGTTGGGACGAACTTCAGCTTCAGGTAATTTTTTCTCTTCAGGCCGTATGCCTCTAACGGGTGTCGTAGAATCGGCAATAGGTGCCTCAGTTTTTTTTCCAAACATAGCATTTAATCTCGATTTCATATTTATAAAGCAAAACACTAAGGCTAAAAAAGATAAAGTTGCTGTTATGGCACAACTAAAATAAGCGCCATACAGATATAGTCCTAATGTTGTCCCCCAAAGGAGCCATAGACTGTATAAAAAAGCGTTATCTGAAAAACGATACTTTTCCATATCTTTCTCATTTTTTTAGTTTTTTCTTATATTTCATCAGCAAATATATCTATGAATATGCCTTAGCAGGTAATAGAAAAAGGGCTGTGAAAACACATCATTACATTTTACAACGTATAAAAAACAATCTACCAAGCTATAACAGAGGTATTTATAGCGTTATTACACGGATAACATTGCCATATGGGTATACCCCTCTGAATTGAAATTGATTTAACCTGTGTGCCTAAAATAGAAAAATCTGGCACGATAAACGTTATTGATATGACCACATTAATACACGAATCAATAACAATAAGAAAACAAAATATTGATATCTTCATATCATATTGAGCCTATGAAAAAATTCCATGTCCGCTCGCTGGTTTATGCCTCTGTTACCAGTCATTGTTTTACATTCAGCTAACTGAAAAAAGTAAAGTTTATCTTTATCGAGCCATCTTTTTCAGGAAAATCTTTTTGATAACGATCATTTCCGGTCATCAAGGCACGGCTGAAGTAATGGCTCCAACATTAACACCATAGACATCGGCATGGGATATCCTAACCGGAGTGGCAAAATTGTACCGTGATATAGGCAACAAGAAATAACAATCTGACATGAATACGGTTTTTATCCCTGACAATAAAACATGGCTAATTTCTCAATGAGGTTTTAGTGTTAACCCACCAAATGCAACAGACATAATATCCAGTTCCAAATTCACCTGAACATTAAAATCTCAATCATTCCATTTTGTTAACTTTCTATATCAGCAATAACTGAAATTCATTTTCTCAACATGAATGAGATCATGTCGTAAAGACACCGCTTAACCATTAGGATCCAATATTTATTTATCGTGCTAATCACCATCCCCACATCTATATCAAACTCAATAAAATATAATTCAAATCAATTGCATACAAATAAAACCCAATATATCAATGACATTCACAGGATTAAGGGGTGTTAAGATAAGTCATTCAATGGACTAAATTCATTAATATCTATAACCGTGAACAATTTTCATAACATCATCAAAGCCATTACATAAAAGTAAAACAAATTGCAAAAAAGTTATTTTTAATCGAAAAAAAAGAATGATGGAGAAGTTTTATATCAAAAAAACCACTAAAACCTAACACAAATATTTGTTTAGATATATAATACCCAAAGTGATTTAATTGATGGTGCGCATGAGTTTTCAAGATCTCTCAATCCAGCCAAAGTCTGAACTCGATTTTATCTATCAGGATAATCTTAGTGTTATAGCGGGGATTTATTCATCACCATCCATTAATTAATAAAATAAATACACCATGCACTCATCAAAAAAAATGATTACTCATGATAAGGAAAATTAGGAGTATAAAATGAAAAGGACGACGGGCTTAAATAAAAAGAATATTTGCACTATCCAATTAACCATGCCGGATTTCAATATCTTAGAACATAAACAGAGAGGGCTGTATATTTTACTCGATGGTGAAATGATATGGAAAGATTGCATCAATACTTATCACATCACATCAAATGAGATCCTCTTTACTCATCCAGGAAGCTATGCCGCCAAAACCAAGACAGAAAATTGTCAGGTAATATGGTTACCATTACATATGGAGTTTCTGCGCAGCTTTTTAAAACGTTTTGGGTCATTACTCAGCAAAATAGAGCGACAAGATTTTCCTGCTTATAGGTTGATCCCTTTTAATCAATTTCCCCTACTGACGGAAAGCATCCGCGGACTCGCCAATCTACTGGCTCATGATTATCCCCCCGCCTTGATTCAATTAAGAGTTGAAGAGCTACTGTTGTTGCTTTCCTTGAGTAAACAGGGAGCAATGTTAATGTCTGTACTGCGCAAGTTAAGCAATCGTCAGGTAGAACGACTGCAAACATTTATGGAGACCCATTATCTCAAAGAATGGAGATTGAATGATTTTGCGCGTGAGTTCGGTATGGGGCTGACTTCCTTTAAAGAGCTTTTTAACAGTGTCTATGGAACTTCCCCCAAGGCGTGGATCAGCGAACAGCGTATTCTGTATGCGCATCAATTACTGCTGAACAGCGAGATGAGTATTGCCGATATTTCATTGGAATCTGGTTTTTCCAGTCAGTCCTATTTTACTCAAAGTTATCGACGGCGTTTTGGTTGTACACCTAATCGAGCCAGATATGGCAAAGATGAGTGATCATTTGCGTTGGACGGCAGCATCCCATCTCACAGATAGTCATGGTGACTCATTACTTTTCAGGACTTATTTTAAGTTCGCTCTGAGTCACCACCAGATTTTTATATTTGCCGTATCTTTTGGCCTGCACTTGTCCGTGCAGGCTTTTTTACCTTATTCCGAAGCTGCCGATTCCGCACTATAGAAGACCGTACCCAATTTTATTCTTTCCCGGCCAGTCGCCAGGCGATGCCGGTTAGTATCCCTAAGAGAATAGATACAACCACAATATTCCTGTTGATAGAATGCTTCACGTTTGCTGATTTCTATCATCCGGGAAGAACCGCCCCCTTTTCGCCAATTATATTCCCAATACACTAAATCAGGATAATGAGAAGCGGCACGAACACCACATTCATTAATTTGCTGCATATTTTTCCAGCGTGAAATACCCAGCGAGCTAGTCATTACAGGGAAGCCATGTTCATGGGCATACAGCGCGGTTCGCTCGAAACGCATATCAAAACACATGGTGCAACGAATGCCGCGCTCAGGTTCATTTTCCATTCCTTTCGCACGTTCAAACCAGTTATCACGGTCATAATCAGCATCAATAAAGGGAATGCCCATCTGCTCTGCAAAACGAATATTTTCATCTTTGCGCAATTCATATTCTTTTAAGGGATGAATATTCGGATTATAGAAAAATATTGTAAAATCAATTCCTGAAGCCAACATTGCTTCCATGACTTCCCCAGAACAGGGGGCGCAGCATGAGTGCAACAACACCTTATTATGCCCGTTCGGCAGTGAGAGCGGGTTACGTTCATAATTCAATGACATAATATCCTTTACCTGATTCAGACAATAAAAATCAGGAAGAGAACATTATTCTCTTCCCGTGTTTATTGGGTAAACATCTTACCCTGTTCTTCTGCCTTACGACAATCTTTGGCAAAACACTCAGGCTTCCTGTACTTCCGGCAAAACCTGTCCCCCATCAACAACGATTGTTTGCCCAGTAATATACTTCGCTTCATCGGACGCCAGAAAACAAGCCGCATAACCGATATCTTCGGGTACACCAAAAACCCGCATTGGGGTGGTCTCTTTCACATGATCAAGGAAATCATCACCAAATGATTGTAAACCTTCGGTCATGATCATGCCTGGCATAACGGCATTAATGGTAATACCTTGACCCGCATATTCCAATGCAGCACTGCGCATGAACCCTAATTGCCCCGCTTTACTGGCACCATAATGACTGTAGCCTGAAATGCCCGTTATTTCTCCGGTTATCGAAGACGTGATAACAATTCGCCCGGAATGTTGCTTTTCCATCACATTCAATGCCGCCTGCACTAAGAAAAAGGTTCCTTTGAGATTAACGGAATGCACTAAATCCCAATCTTCAGCGGTCATGTCCTTAAGATAATGTTGTGGAAAGATACCTGCATTAGAACAAAGAATATCGAGTCTGCCATATTTTTCGATAATCTTATCAATCGCGCTTTTACATGCAGGCTGATCGGTAACATCAAGGGGAATAAAATCCACTTCCAGTTCTTTGGCGATGGATTCTCCTCTCGTTTGAGAAGTGCCGGCAATAATGGTTATTGCACCGGCTTGCTTCAACACTTTTGCAATGCCTTTGCCAATACCTTTGGTTCCCCCTGAGATAAAAGCAATTTTTCCTGTTAAATCAAACATAAATGTTTCCTTTTATATTGGTGGATCGCGTTTTTTAAGGAAGATAACTTACATAGGATCTTAAATTAAAACAATATAGATACATTTTATTCATACATTGACATCAAAATATCTTTATCATATTAACATGGCATTATTTATCTATACTTACCCTATTGCTTTTGAAGGATATTACAAAATGAGGTAAAAAATATGATCCACGCTGATTCGTTCTTAAGTCAATATGACGGTGTAGCATTATCACCGATTTTATTTCTTAAAAGAGCCGTATTAAGTCGCGGTGATGATATTGCCGTCATTGATGGCAAACACCACTGGACCTGGCGCCAATATGCCAATCGCTGCGAAAGAATCGCTGTCTCACTTCAACAAATGGGGATTGGTAAAGGAAGCGTGGTATCGGCTATTTTGCCCAATACCCACGAATTGCTTGAATTACATTTTGCGATCCCTTTGGCGGGTGGCATCCTCAATGCCCTAAGTACACGGACAGATGCAGCCACACTAAATTTTGTCTTTGAAAAACTCACGCCAAAAATATTATTTATCGATCAGAGTTATATTTCTTTATTAGATAATGTCACTTTCAATAGTCCAATAGAGATAATTATTGTTGATTCCAATAATCCAGTCACGCCAATATCCACACCTGAATATAAATATATTCCTTATGAATCCTTGATCACCGAAAACACATCAAAAAAACTAACGTTAATCCAAATTGACGAACAAGAAGCCATCAGTATTAATTCTACTTCGGGCACCAGCGGGCAGCCTAAACTGGTTGTTTATTCTCATCGTGGTACCTATCTTAACGCCATTTCCAATATATTAGATTGGGATATGCCCAAAAGCCCGACCTTTTTATGGACACTTCCCATGTTTCACTGTAATGGCTGGTGTTTTCCGTGGGCCATTGCAGCGCGGGCTGGCACACATATCTGTATGAAAAAGTTTGACGCAGAAGAAGCTACCAAACTTATTCAAGAGCATAACGTAACACACTATTGTGGTGCCCCGATTATTCACTACTCTTTAGGCAAAATAGCACAAAAATATGGAAAACATTTTGGGGGCCGTGTTTATGCTCTTATAGCCGGTGCCCCGCCAACAGAAATGGTATTTTCCCTGCTGGATTCTATTGGCATCACAGCAACACATGTTTATGGTTTAACCGAGACTTATGGGCCGGTTGTTATCTGTGAAAATAAACGTGCTTGGGAAGATTTGCCAAGCTCAGAAAAAATCTTAAAAAAAATGCGCCAAGGGATCGTTTCCAATTTACAGGGGCAGGTTAGCGTTATCGATGAAAATAACGGATCAGAAGTACCTTTTGATGGCAAAACCCTCGGGGAAATTGCTATTCGTGGGAATATCATCGCCTCTTACAATCCTTCACGCCAGATTACGCCGGAGACCACCAGCCAATGGTTTTATACCGGGGATTTAGCGGTTGTTGACCCTGATGGCTATATCAAAATCATTGATAGGAAAAAAGATATCATTATTTCCGGTGGTGAGAATATTTCCAGCCTTGAATTAGAAAATGCCCTGTCCAATTATCCTGGTGTCTTAGCCGCAGCCATCGTAGCAAAACCTGATCCCTATTGGGGGGAAGTTCCTTATGCCTTTATTGAGCCAGACGAAAAGAGTTCAGTGACAGCAGAAGAATTAAATGATTATATTTGTACAATAGTGGCACGATATAAGCGGCCGAAAGGATATGCTTTTTTAACGTTACCCCGAAATGTCAATGGAAAAATCATGAAAGATAAATTGAGGGAATATGTTAGAAACAGCCCATAAAAATAAAATCAATAACGATACCCATGCCAATAAATGGAGAGATCAACGTATGCACAATGCCCTGCAAGAATATAACATCTCATCAGAAGATTATATTGTTTTAAGTTTACATGATACTGCATGGAAAAAAATCTTATCCGGCGAGAAAAAAGATGAATTCTTCTTTATCTTAAGCTCGCGTTCAACACGCATTTAGGGTAGCATCTGCGCCCTTTTTAAATTTTCCACGATTGAGAATGAGGGAGCTTATGTTCATCGGTTTTGACTATGGCACATCGAATTGCGCGGTAGCAGAGATGATCGGGGATACGCCACGGCTGATTACTATCGAAAATGATAATTTTTACATGCCTTCTGCTCTGGCTGCACCGACCCGAGAATCCGTTTCTGAGCACTTATTTCGTCACTGGAATATCAGCCCAAGCAATCAAGCGGGTGAACAACTTCTTCGTAGTGCAATTACGGCAAACCGAGAGGAAGGTATTGAGCTTTTGCCAGATGATATTGTATTTGGGCAGGAAGCATTGGCTCGATATTTGGAAGATCCTCAGGATGTTTACTATGTAAAATCACCAAAATCCTTCTTGGGTGCGGTGGGATTAAGGGATACCCAAATCAGTTTTTTTGAGGATTTGGTTTGCGCCATGATGGCGAAGATTAAACAGCAAGTAGAAGCCAGTAAACAACAGACTGTTGAAGACGTTGTGATTGGTCGCCCGATCAATTTTCATGGGCGTGGTGGTGACAAATCTAACCAACAAGCTGAGAAGATTTTACTTGATGCAGCAAAACGGGCAGGGTTTCGCAACATCGAGTTCCAATTTGAGCCGGTGGCCGCAGGACTGGAATATGAATCCACGCTGACAGAAGATAAGACTGTATTGGTCGTCGATATTGGTGGCGGAACGACAGACTGCTCCCTTATTCAGATGGGACCGAGCTGGCGAGGAAAATCTGAACGTCATGCCGGTTTACTGGCACATACTGGTCAGCGGATCGGTGGCAACGATTTAGATATTAATCTGACCTTTAAACAGCTCATGCACCCTTTTGGGTTAGGAAGCAAAGTGATCTCGGGTATTGATATGCCACTGACCCAGTTTTGGAATCCGATTGCCATCAACGACGTGCAGGCTCAAAAAGAGTTTTATTCGCGTCAGAATTTAACCGCATTAAAATCCTTGCACAGAGACGCCCAAGAACCGGAGAAGTTAGCCCGATTATTGAAAGTGCACCAAGACACATTAGGCTACAGCTTGGTTCGCAGTGCAGAAGAAGCCAAAATTGCCCTTTCTGAGCAATCTGAGCATCGGGTTAAATTAAATTTATTATCAGAAATTATTGAAGTTAATATCCAGCGCGATCAAATGATTGACTCAATCGAATCCACCAAGGCAAAGATGGCGAAGTTGGTTAGCGAAGCAGTGATACAGGGAGGACGCCAACCCGATGTGATCTTTATGACGGGAGGTTCAGCGAGTTCACCTATTCTTCGTCAGGCAGTTGAACAAAAATTGCCGGGCATCCCACTCGCCGGCGGTAACTACTTCGGCTCCGTCACTACAGGTTTGGCACGCTGGGCAAAAATTTGTTTCGCTTGATAGAAATGTGTTTCACTTGATAGATGGCAGGCAGGCTCAAAAACTGAGCCTGTTTTTTTATTACCTAAAGAAAACTCAGCGCAGTGAATCTTGGCGGCTACGGGGAAAACCGTGTTTTTTGGCCTGCCAAGCCACGATTAACCCGATCAACAACAATATACATATAACCCAAGGGAATGAGGATACACCGCTGGTTTCCAGCAGTACCCCTCCGGCAATGCCGCCACCAGCAATGGCAAGGTTCCAAGCTGTAACAACCATGGACTGTGCCACATCTGCGCCATCCCCTGCTGCGTCCGCAGAAGCGGTTTGCAGTAATGTAGCCGCACCACCAAAAGTCACTCCCCACAGCGCAATACCCAGATAAATAACAGGCGGGATTTTGCCACCGAAACCCAGCATGATGGCAGTTAAGGCGAATACACCGAGGCTAAGCAATACCAGTATTCGTAGATAGCGATCAACCAGCAGACCCGTGATCCAAATACCCAGTAAAGCCGCTATCCCAAATACCAGCAGAATGAAGTCAACGCGCTCCGACAGCCCAGCCGGAATGAGGAAAGGAGCGATATAGGTATAAAGAATGTTGTGTGCCGGCATCCATAACAGATAATGCCTCTGACACACTGAGTTCCATGCCAATTTGTGGTAACAGTCCTGCGGGAAGTCTCAGTCAAGATAGCGATAAATCCCGTCATTGCCAGTGCCAGCAGTCCAGCAATCGGTAAGCGTTCAGTACTTGCCCCTTTGCAGCGTAATTTACTATTTTTGGCAGTGGTGGTGATGTGTACAACTGAGAGCTTTCGAATCTGCTCTTCAAAGATATCGAAATCCCAGTCGCCAGTTTTGCGCATCTGGTTGACCAGTTACGTAATGCTGGTCTGTATCTTGTAGGGATGCTCGCGTACCACTTTATGTCCCTGATAATTACCCTGCATCTCCTCAATGGCAGCGACAGCGTCTTCGGATATCTTACCCGTAAACTCGGTGTATGGTTTTAAGGTACGTGGGAAAAACTAACCATTGACTTTACAAAGTCGATACGTAGATCAACCATTCATATCTAACTGTCTGTCTGTATATTCGATTATTTTAATAAGGGGGCTTACTATGTTGAAAAGAAACATATCTGTGCTGTTATTCTCTTTGGGGATGACAATTAATGCACTCGCAATAACTCCATCAGGTGGGTGGACATTAAAAAATGACTCTATAGAGTCTAAAGATTATTTTATGCGCATTGATGTCGATCCCGGAGAATCCTATTCTGATACGGGTTATGCACCTTCCTCAGTTTACTGGGCTGAATATATTACATTCAATAAAGCAAATGGAGGATACCTTGGTTTACAACGCGCAGGTGGAAATAAAATAGCACTTATATCCATTTGGGATGGGCTTGATGCTAAAGCTGGTATTTTACCTGTCGTTTATTGCAATGAATCTGGTGCGTGCAGTAGTGTAAAAGGTAATTATAACTGGAAGGTAGGGCATAAATATCGCTTTCGAGTGGAACTAAGCCCCAGAACATCATCCGATGATTCCGGAGATTGGTGGCAAATAACATTAGCCGATCTTACATTAGGAACGATAGATATATTAGGGGAGATAAAAACCCCTAAATGGGGAGGGCTTAGTCACTCTAATGGCGTTTTCCTGGAATATTTCTGGGGGCCTTATGAGTGCACTACATTAAGGCATGCTAAAGCGACGGAAGGGCAAATCAAGGGCAGTTATGGACAAGATTCTACACTGGAATCTTCAAACGGAAATTCTTATGGTGATCCGGATATTTGTAATCAGCAATACATTCTGCCAGGAATGACGCCAAATGATTACGGTTCATCATCATGGGATACAGATGGTACTCTAACATTACTCGGAAATAATTATAGAGGTATACATCAATGGGGTTCTTATCAAAATAAAGCTAATAAAGGCATGATGTTTGTTAGCAACGCTGACGATGCAGAACCATATATTTATGAGGCTCTCCATGATGGAACATACGGACCTCTACCTGTCGAGGGAGCCAATAACAGTGATTGGAAATCAGTAGGGAAAGGGTATCCAATAATTAATGACCTATACTTTCGAAACCAAAAAGTTTATGAGTGGGAAGAAAGAAATGATTCAGGCATAAATATTGGGGATTATTTTATTTATCACAATACATACAATGGTGACACTGAATACTTTAAGCTTAAAAAAACGGGGGCTGGATATTTTCCAATAGACAAATCAGATAATGATTATTGGACATATGTCGGTAAATATCCGAAAAAAAACGAGTCACTATCTCCCCCATTGCCTGTACATCACTGGAATGATTCAAATAAAACAGGAAAAAAAGGATGGTTATATTACGATGATTCAACAAAGTTATATTTTATATTAAAATCTGATGGTGATCACGGGGACTTCCCTACCACACCTGAAGACAATCAGTGGTGGCAGTTTGTAGGCTATCATTCCTGACACAGATATTATAAGAACAGCCACCTTTTTAGTGGCTGTTCTTTAATCGTAAGACTAAATCCATCATCAACCACTTCGAGAAAGCCAGAAAAATTATATCTCTTGTATGACTTAATCCGGTAATCCCGCTTCTGATTGATTCTGCCGATACAGAGCCTGAATTCGACATATCGGAGGGGCTGTATCCCGTGGCGTCCGCTGTTTCACGGATGCTCAGTTTTTTGACTTGTCTGTAGTAAAGCACTTTCTGGTGCCGCTCACGATCTGCCTGTTTACCCCGGTAGGTCGATCAACATCGCATTTAGGTTATTGCATTTATCCTATCTCAATAGGCTATATCATTAATGGTGTGCCATCACGTTTTGGTTGTGCGCCAGTGTGTACCCTTATGCGACACCTTTTTCATTAAAATAGCCAAGCAGAATAATTTACAAATGGAACTATATACCAAGGAGACAAATTCTTTCGCAAACTGAAAGAGAATCATTACTGACGTTACCTGACGATGAGTTAACGCTGACCCGCATGGCTTATTTCAGTGAACAGGGTCTGGCTCTTATTAATGCACACCGTAAACCCGCCGCGAGCATTTAACCGAACTGTAACAGCTATCTTGGAGTAAAAACATTCACCGGGCAGATACAGCAGGACTGCGTTACACATCTGTTGCCGATGGCAACGCGCACTGATCAAGGTATTCTTCTGGCAGAAGAGCTTCTGGAATACCTCCGGCGGAATAGCGTGATTATTCCCGCTATTGATGTCGTGGAACATACCTGTTCGGAAACCATGGCTGACAGCGATAAAGTGGTGTCTCAGGCCCTGAATGCTCAGTTGGCCCCGACCCTGCATGAACGTATCCTGAACTGCCTGTTCAGCAGAGCCAAAAGAACACAGGCTGAGCGTCTTTAGCAGACCGGAAACTGATCCAGTCAAAACTACGGCAGTATATTGATGTTGGTCAGGTGCTTTCTGAAGCCCGTGATTCCGGAAATGATCCCTGGGCTGCAATAGAAAATATACTGCCATGGCCGAACTTATCGCCAACCTGGAGGAAACCCGACACCTTGCCAGAAAGAATAATTTTGACCCGCTACACTTAATGATTAGCTTAGGACAATGTTGAAAACAGGAATTAATTAATGTGATCCCAAGAAGAATCATTTGATTATTGACTCTTCTTGGATGAATTATTGGGATTTATTTAAGAGAATTCATCAGGCTGATGCGCTGCTGTTCCAGATGACTGGCTTTGCTACAAACTTCTCCTTTCAAGCGCTTCAACTCTTGTTCTTGTTTTTTCCATTCTGCATCAAAACCATTTTGCATTCCCCCCAACCCTCCGAGGAGAGACATCAACATCTGTTTGCCGCCATCATCTTGATTGCTCTTATTGCGGCTCATTTCGTTAATACTGTCCTGCAAGATGCCGCCAAGACTCTGTTCAACCAGTTTTTGGCCTTCAGATTCTACCTGATTGACTGCCTGATAATTGAATGTGAAGCCATCAGCGCGAGTTTCAATGACTTTATCAATCTGCTTATTGAGTCCCGTTTCCAGTTGAGATAAACGATTACGGATATTACTTTCTTTACCCATCATATCAGCAACCACTTTATCCAACGATTGGCGCGCATTTGCCAAGTGGTTCTGTGCTTCTTTCTTAACCCACGGCAAATCCTGACGAATTGTCTGTTGATACTGCCGCGCCTGGCTCCGTTGTGCCGTACTCAATGACAACGCCTTACCATCACGAATCATAGAGCCATCAGGCGATATTTTCAGGTTTCCACCCGCCCCGATAATTTGGACCGAGTTGGGTGTGACAATAATGTCATCCTTAAGTGTCATCTGACATTCAGAACCTGCCTGCGCCTGAAATACAAATAATAATGATGCAGCAATCATAATCCTGCGTAACATACATTCTCCTGATTATTTTACTTGATGGCTTCCCACCAGCCCGGATGCGGTTAAAAAATAGAACGCCCAATACGCCCAGCCAATTTTTCCAATGCCGCACAACCCGCCAATGAGTTACCTGATTTATCCAGTTCAGGAGACCACACCGCAACGGTAAATTCTCCCGGAACAACGCAGACAATGCCGCCACCTACTCCCGATTTCCCCGGCATACCTATCCTGAAAGCAAATTCCCCGGAACCATCATACATACCACACGTCAACATAAGCGCATTAATCTGCCGGGTTTGACGAAGACTCAAAATTTGCTGGCCGGAATCCATCATGCGCCCTTTATTAGCTAAGTAAATAAAACACTGGGCCAATTCAACGCAATTCATTCTCAAAGCACAATATTGGAAGTAAGTTTGCAGCACCGTAATGACATCATTCTCAAAATTACCGAATGATTTCATCAGGTAAGCTATCGCAGCATTGCGGCTGGAATGATCCATCTCTGAACGGGCAACGATATCATCATAATAAATCTCTTTTTGCCCAGTGAGATTACGGACAAATTCCAGCATTCTATGCTTGGGAGCACTCAGGCGTGATTGCAACATATCGCAAATAATCAATGCTCCCGCATTAATAAAGGGGTTACGGGGTATTCCCTTTTCCAATTCTAACTGTACCAATGAGTTAAAAGGTTGTCCCGAAGGTTCCGTACCCACTCGTCGCCAGATATCCTCTTCCTTATAACGTGTCATCGCCAATGTTAGGCTCAACACCTTAGAAATGGATTGGATGGAAAAACGTTTTTCTGCATCTCCCGCTTTAAAAACCTGCCCGTCGACCGTGCAAATAGCCATCGCTAAATTATTTACCGGAACTTCCGCCAAAGCAGGAATATAATCTGCTACTTTTCCTTGGCCAATCAAAGGGCGTACTTCATCTAAGATATCTGCCAATAACGAATTAGAGAACCTTACCTTCACCACTTTTTCTCCAGACAAACAAGGGCTCCCAAGGAGCCCCTGCATATAGCGCTATTTTTGTGTAACACGCTATTTTTTATGCAACAGCGAATCAATCCCACCACACATCAAACAGTTCTGATGTGACAACTTCTTCCATACCACGATCTTTCAGCCAATTTTCAACCGATTGGCGGTGTTCCTCAGTACATTTGCCGATTTTTTGCAGGCAGACAATACCTTCCCACTGCAAATAGCCACTGGCATCCAAAGCAAGACCATTTGGCTCGATCAACTCTTCAATCAAGGCATCAACCGTGCTATCAACAACTTCAACGGATGTATTAGCCGGGAAATTCCACTTTACTGAAAAACCCAATTCCTGAAACTCATCAATACGCATTTTTTTACGCAGACGACGACTACGGTTTTTAGCCATTATTTTACCCTCTCAAACATTAGATCCCATACGCCATGCCCTAACCGCTGACCGCGCATCTCGAACTTCGTGACCGGACGCGAATCAGGACGCGGCACATAATCACCGTTTTCCGATAAGTTACGATACCCTTCGGCTTCGCTCATTACCTCCAGCATATGTTCAGCATATGGCTGCCAATCCGTTGCCATATGGAAAACACCACCGATTTTCAGTTTGCTTTTAATCAATTGAGCAAATTCAGGCTGCACAATCCGACGTTTGTTATGACGGGCTTTATGCCATGGATCAGGGAAGAAAAGCTGAACCATCGCCAAACTTTGATCTGGGATCATATTATTCAGCACTTCAATGGCATCATGGCACATCACACGCAAGTTGCTGAGATTAGCTTCTTCTGCACAAGCCAGACATGCCCCAACTCCCGGCGCATGAACTTCAATCCCAAAAAAGTTTTTCTCTGGGTTCTGGCTTGCCATAGTGACCAATGATGTCCCCATGCCGAAGCCAATCTCCAGTATAACAGGCGCGTCACAACCAAAAAGTTCTGCCATATTGGACAATTCTGGTTGATAGTCCACGCCCATTTTCGGCCATACATTATCAAGTGCTTGCTGCTGACGACTTGTTAACCGTCCCTGCCGACGCACAAAACTGCGAATACGGCGCAAAGCCCTGCCATTCTCATCATATTCCGGTGAAATTACGTTATTTATCATGGTACGTTCTGTCAATTTTAAAGACATTTGCTCAGGCATCTGGGGCTTTATGTACCGCAGAATAGCCCTAAGAGAGCGCAATTATGCAAAGATGGCTGAGTTTATCAAGTTCAGTGCCCATAAGCACAACTTTAATGCCAATTTGCGGAGCGCTTCGAAACAAAGTTCGGGTTTACACTGAGGTTACACTATGTTGCAATCCTGTTCACAAAACAATTATCCGATATAAAGACAATTATTCTAATGATGGAAGCCGAGCAATTTTCACAAGTGGTACTTGAGTGGTATCACCGTTATGGTCGCAAAACTCTGCCGTGGCAGTTGGAAAAAACGTCCTATCACGTCTGGCTTTCAGAGGTGATGCTGCAACAAACTCAAGTCGCGACAGTTATTCCCTATTTCCAAAAATTTATTGCCCGTTTTCCTGATGTTGCTTCTTTAGCCGCAGCACCGTTGGATGAAGTGCTCCATTTATGGACAGGTTTAGGGTATTACGCACGCGCCCGTAATTTATATAAAGCCGCCCAACAGATTATGGCGTTACACGAGGGTAAATTCCCGACAACCTTCGAAGATGTTGTCGCCCTGCCGGGTGTAGGGCGCTCCACGGCAGGCGCCATTCTTTCACTCTCTCAAGGCAAACACTTTCCTATTCTTGATGGTAATGTGAAGCGTGTTTTGGCTCGTTGCTACGCGATTGAGGGCTGGCCGGGGAAAAAAGAGGTGGAAAACCAATTGTGGGACATCAGCACTCGTGTCACTCCCAAACACGGCGTCGAATATTTCAATCAGGCAATGATGGATTTGGGGGCAATAGTCTGCACCCGCAGTAAACCAAAATGTGAAATTTGTCCGCTCAATACAGGCTGCATCGCTTATGCCAATCATAGTTGGGCAAATTATCCGGGAAAAAAACCGAAACAGCGCATTCCGGAAAAAACCGCTTACTTTTTATTAATGCAACATGGTGATACGGTTTGGTTGGAACAACGCCCACTTTCCGGTATCTGGGGTGGCCTGTTTGCCTTTCCTCAATTTGCGGATCAGGCATCACTGGAACAATGGCTAAAAGATTCAGGCATCTCTCACAGCAAACTTGAACAACTGACCGCATTTCGCCACACATTCAGCCATTTTCATTTAGATATTATTCCCATTAGAATCGATATCTTATCTTTTGATTCCTGCATGGATGAAAACAAAGGACTTTGGTATAACTTACGCCAGCCAGCAACGATTGGATTGGCAGCGCCGGTTGAGTACCTTTTGCAACAATTGGGTTAAATTACCCATTATTTTGAGGATTGATTATGAGCAGAACTATTTTTTGTACTTTTTTGCAACAAGAAGCCGAAGGCCAAGATTTTCAGCTCTATCCGGGGGAACTGGGAAAACGTATTTTCAATGAGATTTCTAAAGAAGCATGGCAAAAATGGATGAGCAAACAGACCATGCTAATCAATGAAAAAAAATTAAATACCATGAATCCAGAAGATCGCAAACTGCTTGAGCAAGAGATGATAAAGTTTCTGTTTGAAGGGCATGACATTCAAATCGACGGTTATACACCACCAGAACAATAATATTATTGGCACAAGAGCCATTTTGTATGGCTCTAAATACTGATGGCATTCCAATATTCAACGGCACTATAAAATGAAAAGACTGCTGACTCTGACTCTTCTCGCCCCGCTCCTAATTTCCTGCACTAACAAAAAAGACCTTGAATACAATCAAGAATATGTAAAAGATACGAATGGATTCGATATTTTGATGGGGCAGTTTGCCCATAATATTGAAAATATCTGGGGCTTGCAGGAAGTTTTAATCGCAGGCCCAAAAGATTATGTGAAATACACAGATCAATACCAAACCCGCAGCCATATCAACTTTGAATCGGGAAGCATCACAATTGAAACACTATCCCCGATTGAACCCACAGAACATTTACGCAAAGCGATTGTGACAACGTTACTGATGGGGGATGATCCTGGTTCGATTGATCTTTACTCTGACGCCAATGACATCCAGATCAGCAAAGAGCCATTCCTTTATGGACAGGTTTTGGATAATAGCGGAGAGCCCATTCGCTGGGAGTGGCGTGCACGTCATTTTGCCAATGACCTGATTCAGAATAAATTACAAAAACGCCAATCAGGATTGCATGTCATTTGGTCTGTCACCATTCAGTTAGTGCCTAACCATTTGGACAAACGCGCCCATAAATACCTCCCTCTTGTTCGCAAGGCATCGGTTAAATACGGTGTTGATGAATCCCTGATCCTTGCCATCATGCAGACTGAATCCAGCTTTAACCCTTATGCTGTCAGCCATTCTGACGCCTTGGGGCTTATGCAAGTGATACAACATACTGCTGGAAAAGATGTTTTCAGGATGCAAGGAAAATCAGGTCATCCCAGCCGCAGTTATCTCTTCGATCCAGAGAACAACATTGATGCCGGCACCGCCTACCTTTCGATATTGCAAAATGTCTATTTAGGCGAAATCCAGAATGCGACTTCACGTCGCTATGCCGTTATCACCGCCTATAATGGCGGTGCCGGCAGTGTATTACGTGTATTTTCCAGCGACAGGAAAAAAGCCGCTCAAGTCATCAATGCAATGGCGCCTGGCGATGTTTATGAAACGCTGGCAAATAAGCACCCATCTGCTGAGTCACGTCGTTACTTGATAAAAGTGAACAACGCACAGAAAGGCTATCGTAGGTAGCAGACAGCAAAGGGACAATGTAAAGATGGAGAGGCGATTATCTCTCCATCTTGTTTAGATTTATAGCTTGTTGAATAATTTAAAAGCATACAGATGAAATTATACAGAAAATGTTTGACGGATTTGTCTGAATACGGTTTAATGCGCCCCGTTAGCCCGGATAGCTCAGTCGGTAGAGCAGGGGATTGAAAATCCCCGTGTCCTTGGTTCGATTCCGAGTCCGGGCACCATATTTTAGAGCTTGTTTGTTGAAGGTTAACAGACGGGTGAAAAATCAAGACCACTTAAGCGATTAACAGTCCTGATTTTCGAGATTACGGTGTATGAACACCGTTAAATCAAGGATACGGGGCGCCTGCATTAGCAAGCGCCCTTTTCTCTTTCTCAGCAAGTGCATTCAGTCATTGATTCTGATATCAATTAAAGTAAATGTTCCACTGCTTGAGATTGTGCAATTTTGACTCCCTTCGACACGCAATTCAATGTAACTGCTGTTCAGATTGGTACCCGGCAGGTGTAATGGTTGATTCTTGCACATACCCGTTTTCTGCTCTTTTTTGACAAGCCCATCTTTGACTACTGTATTGTCAAACGGATTCTGGGTATACGGCAATAATTTTCTTTTCATCCCAAAATTAAAAATCGCCCGCAGGCACGTCACCTTATTGTTCCAGGTATGACTGGATTGTTTCTTCTCCCGCAAAAGATGACGCCGCCACCGCAATACATCCCGATGAGTGACGTTTTCCGGTAGTACCATTTCACCGATAAATCGGATAAATACCTGCGTCATCCTGCGATAGCTGCACTCAGTTGATGGCAACGGCATACGTGAAAAAAAGTACTCGTCCAATAACTCATCCCAACTGATTTTTTCTGCCGTATGCAACATGTTATTTTTTCCTCAATACATTAACGTTATCATTCCATTTAATTGTTCATAAGCAATTTTATGGCAATAAAAGATATAGATAACAATATGAAACTATTTACTTTGCAATAATGTATTAAGATTACCTTAAGTGGCAATATTTTCTTTATCTCATGCCTGCCGTTTGGATAGTTTCAAATCATGACTGGCCTTTTTTGCAGTGGCCTGATACCGAAGTTCATCATGTGATTGAAATAATAATATCAAGGTGCTCGCATCACCTCAAGCAAGATGGAGGGCAGTACGTGGCTGAGATTTTGAACATGCTAAAGCAGAATACATCCCGAAAATTAAGTATGGAAAACAAACGCAGATTATGTTGCTTAAAGGTACAGAATATTGCGGTCGTATCGAGCACCACGATTATCAGCTTTATTTAGCGATAAATGAGGTAGACCACACAAAAACGAAAGCCAGGTCACCCCAGACAAACGGTATCTGTGAACGCTTCCATAAGACGATTTTGAACGAGTTTTATCAAATTATCTTCAGAAAGAAAGTGTACAGTTCACTCAATGAGCGGCAAATGGATCTGGATGAATGGCTAGATAATTACCAC
>NZ_MUBK01000003.1 GCF_002127545.1 Xenorhabdus beddingii | reverse complement strand
TTGCATCATTTGCATCATGACTGATTGGTCCGCCGATTCCTCCTACAGCTTGACTGCCAACCCCATAATCCCCCACTTTCAGTGCTTCCCCTAAACCAACCTTTAATAGAAACGCCCGTATAGTTACAGTAACCTATAGAAAACGGCTAATGTCGCATTGTGGATTAAAAGATCAGCAATTATTCAGGGTGTTTTGTATTCAAAATGAGGGATTGTGGGGATATTGGTGGGGGTGGGTGAAAAGTGGGCGGTTTGGGGTTGTGATGGATCACGGTCACGTACAGAGGCATGCAGGATATAATTTGCAAAGGGACTCTATCAGTGTAAAATTTTCGCAAATTTATTTTCTGTACATGCTCTTGTACATAATTGGAAAAATTAACAATGCAACAGTCAATTTTCGCCAGTGAAGTAGCCAAGCGAAGAACATTTGCAATAATTTCCCACCCGGATGCGGGTAAAACAACGATTACCGAAAAAGTATTGCTGTTCGGACAGGCGATCCAAAAAGCGGGTACGGTAAAAGGCCGAGGCTCCAACCAACACGCTAAATCAGACTGGATGGAGATGGAAAAACAGCGTGGTATTTCCATTACGACCTCCGTGATGCAGTTTCCTTATGGTGACTGTTTGGTTAACTTACTGGATACCCCAGGGCACGAAGACTTCTCTGAAGATACTTATCGCACTTTGACTGCCGTTGACTGCTGTTTAATGGTGATTGACGCGGCGAAAGGGGTTGAAGATCGTACCCGTAAGTTGATGGAAGTGACCCGCTTGCGCGATACGCCGATCCTGACATTCATGAACAAGCTCGACCGTGACATTCGTGATCCGATGGAGCTGATGGATGAAGTGGAAAATGAGCTGAACATCGCCTGTAGCCCAATTACGTGGCCAATCGGCTGCGGTAAATCTTTCAAAGGTGTCTATCATCTTTACCTTGATGAAATTTACCTGTATCAATCTGGTCAAGGCCACACTATTCAGGAAGTTCGTGCTATCAAAGGGGTGGATAACCCTGAGCTGGATGCGGCAATCGGTGAAGATCTGGCGAACCAACTGCGTGAAGAGTTGGAACTGGTTAAAGGCGCATCCCATGAGTTTGATCAGGAAGCCTTTTTACAAGGTGAATTGACGCCCGTATTTTTCGGTACTGCATTGGGTAATTTTGGTGTCGATCATATGTTGGATGGCCTGGTTGAATGGGCACCGACGCCAATGCCTCGCCAGACTGATGCGCGTGAAGTGATCGCCGGTGAAGAAAAATTCACCGGTTTTGTCTTCAAAATTCAGGCCAATATGGACCCTAAACACCGTGACCGTGTGGCATTTTTGCGCGTTGTTTCTGGTCAATATGAAAAGGGCATGAAACTGCGTCAAGTCCGCATTAAGAAAGATGTTGTCATTTCTGATGCCCTGACGTTTATGGCCGGGGATCGTTCTCATGTTGAACATGCTTATCCGGGGGATATTATCGGTCTGCACAATCATGGCACAATCCAGATTGGTGATACCTTTACCCAAGGCGAAGAGCTGAAATTTACCGGTATTCCTAACTTTGCCCCGGAATTGTTCCGTCGTATCCGTCTGCGTGATCCGCTGAAACAGAAGCAGTTACTGAAAGGTCTGGTTCAGTTATCAGAAGAAGGGGCTGTACAGGTCTTCCGTCCACTGACCAATAACGATCTGATCGTTGGTGCGGTCGGTGTGCTCCAGTTTGATGTTGTTGTTGCCCGTTTGAAGAGTGAGTACAACGTTGAAGCGTTGTATGAACCGGTTAACGTTTCTACGGCTCGCTGGGTTGAGTGCAGTGATGTGAAGAAACTGGAAGAGTTCAAACGCAAGAATGAGATGAACCTGGCACTTGATGGAGGGGATAACTTAACTTACATTGCACCAACAATGGTTAATTTAAACCTGACCAGCGAACGCTATCCTGATGTTGCTTTCCGTAAGACTCGGGAACACTAATATTGTCATCTATATTGCAATATTCCTTTGTGGCCAACTATCCCGTTGGCCCTGCTTATTTAGCTAGTATCCTCTAACATCTTTCTGAGTTGCAGAATAATTCTCTGCTTTATTGAAAATATACGTTATTTTTTGTAAATCTCATTTTATCACCCCGCCATAGTTGACATACTATTCTGGTAACGGTTCTGGCTTATATTAAGGAAGGTGGTAGGATGAAAAATATCAAGTTTGCACATTCACTACTGGCCGTTGTTCTAGGCTCGGTACTGATCAGTGGTAGTGCTCTGGCAGCAGAAACTTCTTCAGAAAAAACCTCTCCAGAAAAGACATTGGAGAGTACAGGGCAAAAAGTTGATCACTCAATAGAAGACGCAGGGAAGAAAATTGATCACTCCTTGCAACACGCAGATGTTTATTTGGACGATAGTGCCATTACGGCAAAAGTGAAAGGTAAGCTACTGGAAAGTAAAGGCATAAATAGTAGTGATATTTCAGTGAAAACGGAAAAAGGCGTTGTCTACCTTTCAGGTTTTGTCAAAAACAAACATCAGGCAGCGAAAATAGCTAAAATTGTCCATGGAATAAAAGGCGTTAAATCAGTGAAGAGTACGATAGAGATCAAATAACAAGAGGTTAAAAAGCAATAACTAAAAAACGATGCATTAAAAAATAATGCATTAAAAAATAACAAGATATAAAAATAACCGAAATTGTCAATGAGAGTGGTGGATAATAAGCCACTCTTTTTACTTCTCTTCCTCAAATAAAATCCCATCAAATGGCGAGATTATCTCATCCGGATATTATTCACTGGCTGTATTTGGATAACTTGCTAGGCTAATATCTATTTATCGGCAGATGCCTTATTTTTTTCTTTAACGAAATTGTTACAAATGAGTTGTTCAAGTAACAATATACTGATAAATATTCAGCCTAATGTGTTATGCCTCAATGTCGGCATTGATTTTAGAGGAGGAAAAAAATGGGGAAACATATACCAATAACGCTGGGTAATATAGAACCTTTAGCTTATCGATCCCAGATTAAACCAGGAAAGATTGCCCTCGTTTGCGAAGGGGGTGGTCAACGAGGTATTTTTACCGCCGGTGTGTTGGATGAATTTCTCCGTCTTAGTTTTAATCCCTTTGAGTTGTTCCTTGGGACATCGGCGGGAGCACAAAACCTCTCTGCCTATATTTGTGGTCAACCGGGTTATGCCCGCAGGGTAATCAATCGTTATACAACTAATCCCGCCTTTTTTAACCCATTTCGCTTTGTTCGCGGTGGGCATTTGATCGATTTAGATTGGTATATTGACACCATTTCTGAGCAATTACCCCTCAATATTTCGACGGCTATGCGTCACTTTGATGCCGGGCGCGAATTCTATATGTGTGCCTGTCGTGCTGATAATTTTAAAGCAGATTATTTGCATCCTGATGACAAAAATTGGATGAACATTGTAAAAGCCTCCAGTGCCATTCCGGGTTTTTATCGTCATGGCGTGACCCTTGGCGACGTCGTTTATCAAGATGGTGGCATTAGCGATGCGATACCGGTGCAAGAAGCCTATCGTCGTGGTGCAAATACGATTGTGGTGATCCGGACCGTTCCGTCACAGTTGTACTACACGCCCCTGTGGCTCAAACGAATGGAGCGCTGGTTGGAAGCCAGTAGCTTGCAAAAGATGGTGAAGATGATCAATCTCCATGCCAAGAGTTACCGCCGAACACAGGAATTCATCAAAAATCCCCCGGATAATGTGCAAATTTTCGAAATTTATCCCCCTGCGCCATTGGCGGCGATGGCACTGGGAAGCCGAATGAGTGCATTAAATCAGGATTATCATCTGGGAAGGCGTTGTGGACGGTATTTTTTGGCTACTATCGGGCATACGTTTGTGGGAGGAAAGTTTGGTCTTGCGGAGCGTAAGAGCTATGGTGTGTGCCGTAGTGGTTTAAATGCTGATGGGGTTAATCACAATGGTTTCCGGCGAAACCATTCCCTGAATAATCTCAATCGCGCGATAGTTGAGACACCTGTGATAGTTGAGACGCCTGTGTCTGATATGATTGACAGTGCCCCATTGGCAGAGTCGATCATGATGGATAACTTGGGTAAGTAGATGTTTATTGATACACATTGTCATTTCGATTTTCCTCCTTTTGCTGGCGATGAAACAGCCAGTCTGGAACAGGCCAGACAAATGGGGGTCGAAAAAATAGTTGTTCCTGCCGTGAGTCAAATGAATTTCCAACGCGTTGTCACGTTGGCAGAGAATTATCCGGCACTCTATGCGGCACTGGGTTTACATCCCCTTTATATTCGTGAACATCAAAACGCGCATCTGGATGAGTTGGGGCAACGGTTACAGGAAAAAAGTACCCGATGTGTGGCGGTAGGTGAGATAGGTCTCGATCTTTATATGCCTGACCCACAGTTTGAACGACAAAAAGCGGTGTTGGAAACGCAGTTAACGTTAGCCAGGCAGCATGATTTACCGGTGATACTTCATTCCAGAAAAAGCCATGACCCACTGGCAGCCCTCTTACGGAAGCATAAATTGCCACGCACAGGCGTGATCCACGGTTTTGCGGGGAGCCTGTCTCAGGCTCAGGCATTTATCCGTCTGGGGTTCTACATTGGTGTCGGGGGAACGATTACTTACGACAGAGCACAAAAGACACGCAATACCATTTCACAATTGCCTCTGTCATCTCTGGTATTGGAAACTGATGCACCTGATATGCCATTATCGGGATTCCGGGGACAACCTAATCGACCAGAAAGAGTGGCACAGGTTTTTTCTGTCTTATGTGAATTGCGCCAAGAATCGTCAGATGAAATTGCCGGTCAAGTTTATCAGAACAGTATGGCACTATTTACATTGAGTTAACTTTAAGCCAAAGATTTTTCAACTGAGGAAACCTATGATGAGATCCGACAAACATTAATAATGCTTAACTTATGTTCCTCGCTTATTTATTCTCTTTTTTACCTTTTTCTCCGTAAGATCATCTAAACCCACCGAAACTAGACGGTTTTATGTGATGAAGATCTCATTTTGCATTTTTATATTACTTTTTGCTGTATTAATTTGTGATGTTAGTTGCTTGTTCCTTTTTGGTACTAGGTATAATCGGCTCACACACAATGTCAGTAGAAACTTATAGGATAACTGACATATTTTTTATTATTCATTAAGTGAACAGGGATTCTTCCAATGCAACTCCTTATGAGCCTGATCGGGATGGTAGTGCTGATTCTTATCGCAGTACTCTTCTCCAGTAACTATCGAGCCATTAAAATCCGTACTGTCCTGGGCGCCTTCCTGATTCAGGTTGCTGTTGGGGCATTTGTACTTTACGTACCCGCTGGTAGAGATATTCTGGGAGGAATGTCAAGAGGCGTTTCCAACGTAATTGGATATGGTCAAAAAGGCACAGATTTTATTTTTGGCGGACTGGTTTCCGACAAAATGTTTGAGCTGTTCGGTGGTGGTGGCTTTATTTTTGCCCTGCGTGTTCTGCCGGTAATTGTTTTCTTCTCCTCACTGATTGCAGTGCTGTATTACATGGGCGTTATGCAGCTTATCATCAAAATCTTGGGGGGTGGATTGCAGAAATTGTTGGGGACATCACGGACTGAATCTTTGTCTGCGACGGCGAATATTTTCGTCGGTCAAACCGAAGCGCCTTTGGTGGTTCGTCCTTATATTGCCACAATGACCCAATCTGAGTTGTTCGCCGTCATGTGTGGTGGCTTGGCTTCTGTTGCGGGTTCTGTGTTGGCGGGTTACGCATCAATGGGCGTTCCGTTGGAATACCTGATCGCGGCGTCATTCATGGCGGCTCCGGGTGGTTTGTTGTTTGCGAAACTGCTTGTACCGGAAACTGAAACCACCCACGATACCGCTGATGCGATGTCACTGGTTTCGGCAGAAGATCGCCCGGCAAATATCATTGATGCAGCGGCATCAGGCGCAGCATCCGGTATGCAATTGGCGCTGAACGTCGGCGCAATGTTGCTGGCATTCACCGCATTGATTGCTTTGCTAAATGGTATCTTGGGTGGTGTTGGCGGTTGGTTCGACTATCCTCAATTATCCATGGAACTGGTTCTGGGCTGGGTTTTTGCACCTATTGCCTATCTGATCGGTATTCCGTGGCATGAAGCGACTATCGCAGGTTCTTTCATCGGTCAGAAGGTGGTCGTCAATGAATTTGTGGCATTCATGAACTTTGGTGAATACCTGAAAGCAGACGATGTGGTACAGGCTGCGGGTCTGCAAGTGCTTTCTGATCATACCAAAGCGATTATCTCCTTTGCGCTGTGTGGATTCGCCAACTTGTCTTCTGTGGCTATTCTGTTGGGTGGCTTGGGTGGTATGGCGCCAAACCGTCGCGGTGACATTGCCCGTTTCGGCTTGAAAGCAGTACTGGCGGGTTCCCTCTCTAACCTGATGAGTGCAACCATTGCCGGATTCTTCATCGCGTTGTAAGACGCGGGGCAACGTGTATTAAAATGAATGCAGGTGGGATATCTCACCTGCTTTTGTTTTTACTGGAACCAAAAAATACTGGAACCAAAAAATACTGGAACCAAAAAATACTGGAACCAAAAAATAATAGTGCGGAGAGAAGGAACTCTGTTGTTGCTGTCGTTTATTACCGTCGTGTTTATTACCTTAGCAACATCTTCAAGGAACCAAGTCCGCTCGCCAACAAACGAACGTGTTAATCGCGCAAGATAACCTTTCGTTCAAAATAATCGTACAAAAGAATGAGTGAGCTGATTCAGTCACGATAATCATACCGTTGGAGAGTTTTATGACCGATTTAACCGCCGCCGCTCAGCGTGCGCTGAGTTTGATGGATTTAACGACACTGAATGATGATGATACCGATGAAAAAGTGACGGCACTTTGTCGTCAGGCTAACAGCCCTGCCGGACATACCGCAGCCATCTGTATCTATCCACGTTTTATTCCCGTGGCACGCAAGGTACTGCGTGAACAGGGAACGCCTGATATTCGCATTGCCACGGTGACTAACTTCCCGCACGGCAATGATGACATCGGCATTGCACTGGCCGAAACCCGTGCTGCCATCGCCTATGGGGCGGATGAAGTGGATGTGGTTTTCCCTTATCGCGCATTGATGGCCGGTAATGAGCAGGTGGGTTTTGATCTGGTAAAAACCTGCAAAACCGCCTGTGCGGAATCCGGTGTCTGGCTGAAAGTGATTATTGAAACCGGTGAATTAAAAGAGGCGGATCTGATCCGCAAGGCATCGGAAATTTCCATTAAAGCGGGTGCCGATTTTATCAAAACCTCAACCGGTAAAGTGCCCGTTAACGCGACACTTGAAAGTGCCGAAATTATGCTGAGTGTGATCCGTGACATGGGTGTTGGCGACACCGTTGGTTTTAAACCTGCCGGTGGTGTGCGGACTGCCGAAGAAGCGGCGCAGTATTTGGCACTGGCTGAACGTATCATGGGAGACACATGGGCGGATCCCCGTCATTTCCGTTTTGGTGCCTCCAGTTTGTTGGGCAGTTTGCTGACGACACTGGGGCATCAGGGGCAACAGCAGAGCAGTGGTTATTGAGCCATCATGACTCATTGGATACACGCTAATATTGGATACACGCTAATATTGGATACACGCTAATATTGGACACACTAATATTGAATACACATTAGCATAGTGTGTATTACTGCCATTCTTTTCAGATAATAATGATTGGGAGGTAGCTTTATTGCTGGCACAGGAAATTATTCGCAAAAAACGTGATGGTCATCCATTGAATGAGGAAGAGATACGCTTTTTCATTAATGGAGTCCGTGATAATACGGTATCTGAAGGGCAGATAGCGGCTCTGGCAATGACCATCTATTTCCATGATATGACGATGGAAGAACGTGTCGCCCTGACATTGGCAATGCGTGATTCCGGTACGGTCTTAGAGTGGAAAAAATTGAATTTACCCGGCCCCGTTGTCGATAAACATTCGACGGGGGGTGTGGGAGATGTCACTTCCCTGATGCTTGGCCCTATGGTGGCGGCCTGTGGGGGATATGTGCCGATGATCTCAGGACGGGGTTTGGGGCATACCGGAGGAACGCTGGACAAATTAGAATCTATCCCCGGTTTTGACATCTTTCCAGATGAACATCGTTTCCGCAGCCTGATCCGGGATGTGGGTGTCGCTATTATAGGGCAAACCCGTTCACTGGCACCGGCGGATAAACGTTTTTATGCCACGCGGGATATCACGGCAACCGTTGATTCCATCCCTTTGATTACCGCGTCGATTTTGGGCAAAAAATTAGCCGAAGGATTGGATGCACTGGTCATGGATGTAAAAGTCGGTTCCGGGGCATTGATGCCGACTTACGAACAATCGGAGCGGCTGGCGGAATCCATCGTTGAGGTAGCCAACGGTGCGGGATGCAAAACAACCGCATTATTGACGGACATGAATCAAGTGCTGGCATCCAGTGCCGGTAATGCGTTGGAAGTGCGTGAAGCGGTTCAATTTCTGACCGGGAAGTACCGCAATCCCCGATTATTGGAAGTCACTATGGCGTTGTCGGCTGAAATGCTGGTATCGGGGAATTTGGCCACCGATCGTGATGATGCCCGTCGTAAATTACAGTCGGCGCTGGACAGCGGTAAAGCGGCTGAAATATTTGGCCGCATGGTGGCAGCCCAGAAAGGGCCAACTGATTTTGTTGAAAATTATGCCCGTTACCTACCGACTGCGGAATTCAGTAAGCCGGTATTGGCAGGGCAACAGGGAATCATCGCAAGAATGGATACCCGGGCGTTGGGAATGTCGGTTGTTGCATTGGGCGGGGGCCGCCGTAAGGCAACCGATCCTATAAATTACCGTGTGGGGCTGAGTGATATCGTTGCGCTGGGTACAAAAGTAAATGCTGATACCCCCTTGGCGATGATTCATGCCAGTAGTGAAAATGCCTGGCATGAAGCCGCAGAAGCCGTGCGCAGCGCTGTCGTTGTTGAAAATATGATTGTTGAAAATACGATTGTTGAAAGAACCGAAACAAAAGCCACCACACCGATGGTTTATCGTCATATCGGTGGATAAACCACACAAGAATTGAAAAATCGATTTTAATAGCTGGCAGTTTCCGCATTGATAGCGTGAATTGACACAGGAGAAAATAATGAAACGTACATTCATCATGGTACTGGATTCCTTCGGTATCGGCGCGAGTGCTGATGCTGAAAAATTTGGCGACAAGGGATCTAACACTCTGGGGCATATCGCAGAACAATGTGCCCGTGGTGAGGCTGATATTGGCCGTCAAGGGCCATTGCATCTGCCCAACCTCAGCCGCCTGGGATTGGGTAAGGCGACAGAAGAATCCTGCGGAACCTTCCCGGTCGGTCTGGATAAAGAGGCCGAAATTATTGGCGCCTATGGTTATGCGAGTGAACTTTCTTCTGGTAAAGACACGCCGTCAGGTCACTGGGAAATTGCCGGTGTTCCGGTTCTGTTTGACTGGGGTTATTTCCGGGACGAAGAAAACAGTTTTCCACAAGAACTGCTGGATAAACTGGTTGAGCGCGCCAATCTGCCCGGTTATCTGGGGAACTGCCACTCTTCCGGTACGGTTATTCTGGATAAACTGGGTGAAGAGCACATGAAAACCGGCAAGCCGATTTTCTATACTTCTGCGGACTCGGTTTTCCAGATTGCCTGCCATGAAGAGACATTTGGCTTGGAACGTCTGTATGAGCTGTGTGAAATCGCCCGTGAAGAACTGACGCTTGGCGGATATAACATTGGCCGCGTGATTGCCCGCCCTTTTGTGGGAGATAAAGTCGGCGAGTTCCAGCGTACAGGCAATCGTCATGACCTGGCAGTTGAACCCCCCGCCCCAACCATGCTGAAAAAACTGGTTGATGAGAAACAGGGTGAAGTGGTTTCCATCGGCAAGATTGCAGATATCTACGCGAATGTGGGGATTACTAAAAAGGTTAAAGCGACGGGAATCGATGCCCTGTTTGACGCTTCACTGATTGAAATGGCGCAGGCAGGAGACAATACCATCGTCTTTACCAACTTTGTGGATTTTGACTCCTCTTATGGTCATCGTCGTGATGTTGCGGGTTACGCGGCAGCACTGGAGTTGTTTGACCGTCGTCTGCCGGAAATGCTGAAATTGGTTAAAGACGATGACATCCTGATCTTTACCGCTGACCACGGCTGTGATCCTACTTGGGCGGGATCTGACCATACCCGTGAGCATATTCCGGTGCTGGTTTACGGACCTAAAGTGACCCCCGGTTCATTGGGACATCGTGAAACATTTGCCGACATTGGTCAGACCGTCGCGAAATACTTCGATCTGACGCCAATGGATTATGGTAAGGCGATGTTTTAATTTTTGTGGAGACCCATTTGAATGGGGCTCCACATGTTCATCTATTTTGATACGTAAGAAAAACAAGGAAATAAACTTATGGCCACCCCACATATTAATGCTGAGATGGGCGATTTTGCTGATGTTGTTCTGATGCCAGGCGACCCACTGCGTGCTAAGTACATTGCAGAAACTTTCTTGGAAGAGGCTCGTCAGGTTAACAATGTTCGCGGTATGCTTGGCTTCACCGGTACTTATAAAGGCCGCCGCATCTCTGTGATGGGCCATGGTATGGGTATCCCATCTTGCTCTATCTATGCCAAGGAACTGATCACGGAATTTGGTGTTAAAAAAATCATCCGCATCGGTTCCTGTGGTGCGGTCAGTGAAGACGTTAAAATCCGTGATATCGTGATTGGCATGGGGGCATGTACCGATTCCAAAGTCAACCGCCTGCGTTTTAAAGATCACGACTTCGCAGCGATTGCTGACTTTGATTTGGTGCGTAATGCGGTTGATGCGGCTAAAGCGAAGAATATCAACACACGTGTTGGTAATATTTTCTCTGCTGATCTGTTCTATACGCCAGATCCTCAGATGTTCGACGTAATGGAAAAATACGGCATTCTGGGTGTTGAAATGGAAGCGGCGGGTATTTACGGTGTTGCTGCTGAATTTGGCGCAAAAGCACTGGCTATCTGTACTGTCTCTGACCATATTCGCACTGGTGAACAAACCACAGCGGAAGAGCGTCAAAACACATTTAATGACATGATTGAGATTGCGCTTGAATCCATTTTGTTAGGTGACAATTAAAAAAACGTAAGTAGTTTTATCGCTTTATTTTAAAACTAAAAGCCCTTTCCAATATTGGAAAGGGCTTTTTATTTATAATCGTGTTTCTATTTTTCCTGTTTTTCGGGTGACAGGGTTGAGTCCTTTATTTAATCGTCATTTTATTTCTGACTAAATCGATTAAAAAATGAATGAAAAGTAATGAATTTAACAAAATTCAAACTGAGTTTTTCAGTAATATCGATTCCAAATAATTAGTTTGATAATTATACTGAATGAGCGCATATAGTTGTGTTTGTTTTGTCTTAAATAATAAAATTGATAATAAAATCTAAAAGTTACAGATATGTCGGGATAATTAAGTATATTCTATTTTTGAAGAGATAAAATAGAACGATAAAGCAACGCCAATTAAGATTCTAAATTACTAAACATTGTTCGATATAACTCAGGGGAATAATCTGAAATAAAAAAATTATTAGTAAAATATCCTACTCATAACGCGTACTTTTTTGTAAAAACTCATATTTAATATGATGTTAAGAGACATAGTCAGTTTTATCATCTGAAATTTGACTTAGGAACTGTTCTGTTGAATGATATTGGCGGTTTGGTTCATTTTGACAACTAATGAATTGCGTCAAAAAACTAAATAATCATTCGCCTAAGTGTCAGAAATTAATTTCTGATCTTCGGCTTCCTTTTGGCTATCAGTATCTATTTTACAATTAAAGGCATAAGTTAAATTATGAAACTTAACAAATTGGCAATGGTTTTGGGTCTGGGTGTGGCTTTAACTGCGGGTGCAGCAAATGCAGCACCTACTCAAGGTAACGGTACCGTTAAATTCACGGGTTCTGTCATTAATGCACCTTGCTCAATCAAAAACACCAACATTGAAGTTGATCTGGGTGCAGTGAGCAGCGTTGCCCTGAGAAATGGGGGTCAATCCGCTTCTAAGCCTTTCCAGATTGAATTACAAGACTGTGAGCTGAAGACTATCGAGAAGATCGCAACCACTTTTACTGGCCCTGAAGCCGACGGTAATGTCAAAGGCTTGTTGGCTCTTGAAGGTGCGGAAGGTGCTGGCATCATGATTACTAATCATGGTAACAAGCATATTCCTCTGGGCCAGGAATCAGACGGCATGTCTGTGTACGATGGCAATAACACTCTGCATTTTGCTGCCCGCCTGAAAGGTCTGCAAGGATCAGAAGCTCAAGATATTACAGTGAAAACAGGTTCTTTCACCGCTATCGCAAACTTCACTTTAAACTACCTGTAATATAACGAGTTGACAGGTATTTTTTAGTTGTTGAATATCAGGGAACCTAGCGCAATTTCATCATGAGTTTCCTGATAACACTTACAGGGTATTTCTTGCATATTATGTGTTAGCAGTATGGTACTACGATACTCCGTAACGCGATCTGTTTTATTGATATAAATCAAGATTACTTGTTATTGAGTAAACAGTGAGTGCTATTAACGAAAAGATGCCGATAAAGGTAAATTGAAATACCCTTTTTTATTTGTTTAATCTACGGTGTGCTCTATTGGCTGTATTCAGAAAATGGCTGAATTCGGAAAGTAAAAGTTCTTTGCCATTTTAAAGTAATTTTAATGGCATACCGATGGTGACCTGTTTTCTCTATTCCCCGCAGTACGGTAAAGCCAATGAAACATAGACAGACAACGTGACATATTACGGATAAAAGCAGGACATGTGGCTACCTCTGCAACCTCAGTATCGGTCAGGGCCCTCAATTTAGAGCGATGAATTTTAATGATGCCATGTACTTGATGAAAACCCCTATACGCTTGGCAGTATCAAACAGCGGCTAAATTCAACTTGGATTATTAACGATTCATTGTTTAGAGGATGCTATGGCTTTATTTTCAGATTCTATGGATCATGATTTTTCATCCAGTAATAAAAAAATAAACAGTAACAGAAAAAACCTATTTAATAAAAGTGAAGTGGTTAATAAAAATAAGTTAGTTAATAAGATAAACCACTTAATCTACGGAATTAAACCGCTTTCTGCTTGCATACTGTTGGCATTATCTGGTATTCAGGCCGCTTATTCTAAGCCGTCAATTGAATTTAATACCGATGCGCTGGATGTCAGTGAACGTTCCAATATCGATTTGGATAAGTTCGCACGCGCGGGTTATATCATGCCGGGTAACTATATAATGGGTGTCCGGGTGAATAAAAATGAATTCCCGGAAATGTATGCCATCGATTTCATTGCCCCCCCTGATGATCCGCAGGGTAGTGAAGCCTGCCTATCTCCCGAATTAGTGAAACTCATTGCGCTGAAACCAGAGTGGGCAGAAAAACTGGGTTGGCAGAATGAGGGGAAATGTCTGGATCTCAATACGCTGCCGGGCATATCGGCCAGAGGAGATTTGGCGACTTACACGCTGTATTTAATCATTCCTAAAATCTATCTGGAATATGATTTGCCAGACTGGGACCCGCCTGCTCATTGGGATGATGGGGTCCCCGGATTGCTGTTTGACTATAACCTTAACGCACAAACGTCCAAACCCGTTCACGGCAGCCGTAACCAACAGATAAGCGCTATCGGGACAGCAGGGATGAATGCCGGAGCATGGCGTTTTCGGGCTGATTGGCAGGCCCGATATCATCGTTTCAAAACCGATGATGATAAGTCGGAGCGCTCTGGTGGAAGGGATCGTGAGTGGGATTGGAACCGTTACTACCTGTATCGTGCGCTCCCGCGTTTGGAAGCCAAACTGACATTGGGCGAAGATTACCTCAACTCCAGCATTTTCGATAGCTTCCGCTATACGGGCGTCAGTTTGGTGACTGATGAAAATATGTTACCCCCTAATTTGCGTGGGTACGCGCCTGAAGTCACGGGGGTCGCGCGGACGAATGCCAAAGTGACGGTCAGCCAGCAGGGAAGAGTATTGTATGAAACTCAGGTCGCCTCTGGCCCATTCAGT
Organism: Xenorhabdus beddingii; assembly: GCF_002127545.1. Lineage (GTDB taxonomy): Bacteria > Pseudomonadota > Gammaproteobacteria > Enterobacterales > Enterobacteriaceae > Xenorhabdus > Xenorhabdus beddingii. Next base: position 244,988 of record NZ_MUBK01000003.1, on the reverse strand, counting down.
ATTCAGGATCTGAGCGATGCGGTGGCAGGAACACTGGATGTCAGAATCGAAGAGCAAGACGGTGGTATCCAGACATTTCAGGTCAATACCGCGACGATTCCGTACCTGACCCGTCCCGGACGTGTGCAATACAAATTCGCCGGCGGTCAATCGACGAATGACAAACACCGTCGTGAAGGACCCGCGTTTGGTCTGGGTGAATTCTCTTGGGGAATAAACAACGGCTGGTCACTGTATGGCGGCCTGTTGGCGGCTGGGGACTATAACGCCTTGTCATTGGGGATTGGCCGTGACTTGATGATGTTTGGTGCTCTGTCGTTTGACGTGACCGAATCAAGGGCAAGACTGCCGGGAGAGAACCAAACTCTGACGGGCGGATCTTATCGCCTCAGTTATTCGAAACGTTTTGATCAATACAATAGCCAAGTGACATTTGCCGGGTATCGCTTCTCTGAGCGCGATTTCATGAATATGGGACAGTATATTGGTCGTCGCTATCGCAATGCTTCTTCCGATGGCGGCGGCAAAGAGCTATATACCATTATGTTCAATAAACAATTTATAGATATCGGTCTGAGCGCCCACCTTAACTATAGCCATCAGACCTACTGGAATCGTCCGACCAATGATCGCTATAACATTTCCTTATCCAAGTACTTAGATATTGGGCGTTATAAAAATATCAGCGTCAATCTATCCGCTTACCGCAATAATTTTGACAATAAAAAAGATGATGGCATGTACCTGAATTTTTCCATTCCGTGGGGAGAAAGCGGCACTTTCAGCTACAACGGAATGGCTAATCGTCAGGGGAACTCTCATAGGGTGGGTTATTTTGACCGTATTGATGATCGCAATAACTATCGCATTTCAGCGGGAACGAGTATCGCTGGCAGGGCATTAGCTGATGGTTATTATTCCCATTATGGCGACACAACCTTGCTGACGGCCAGCGCCAGTTATCAGGCGGGGGGCAATACGGCGGCGGCGCTTGGTCTGCAAGGTGGCGTGACGGTCACAGCAAAAGGGGCTGCGCTGCACCGCATCAATATGCCTGGCGCGACTCGCCTGATGGTAGATACAGAAGGTGTCAGTCATGTGCCGATTCGGGCGTTCGGTTCAGCGGTGCATACCAATTACTTTGGTAAAGCCGTGCTGGTCGATGTGAACAACTACTTCCGCAATACGGCAAATATTGATTTGGATAACTTGCCGGATGATGTAGAAGCCCTGCGCTCTGTCCAACAGGCAACATTGACGGAAGGTGCCATTGGTTATCGTAAATTCCAGGTGATGTCAGGGATCAAAGCGATGACGTTTATCCGGTTGCCTGACGGTTCATTCCCGCCTTTTGGTGCTTCAGTCGTGAATGCTGCGCAACGTGAAATCGGGATTGTCAGTGATGATGGACATGCTTACCTGAGCGGCATGAACCAAGGTGAAAAATTGAAGGTGCACTGGGATGGGCGTGCCCAGTGTGAAATCACCGTGCCGGATGAAATTACGGCAGAATCTTCAACGGCTATTTTGTTGCCCTGTCAGTTTTTAAAAGGCGAAGATAAGTAAAATGCAATAAATCAATCCGTTAAATCAATCCGTTAAATCAATCTTGGTAAGCGTAAGATACTGATTTTTTTGATACGGGAAGTGCTGGCATGAGTCAGCACGGCAATATAAACCTGAGCCTCTTTTGAGCATGAGCAAATGACACTATGAAACTGAAAAAAATTCTAATGATAACTGCGGTGGCCATAACCAGTCTGATGTCAGTCCATCAGGCTATGGCGGCGATAACGCTGGATCGTACCCGCGTGATTTTTAATGGAAATATGAAATCCGTCAGTCTGAACATTGAAAATCAGCATCTTGATTTGCCTTATTTGGCCCAGTCATGGATTGAAGATGACAAGGGAAATAAGATCAACAGTCCACTTGTTGTTGTTCCGCCGGTACAACGGGTTGAAGCCGGGGCAAAGAGTCAGGTTAAAATTCAGGCATTGCCGGCCATAGCCCAATTGCCACAAGATCGCGAGAGCTTGTTCTATTTCAACATCCGCGAAATTCCACCCCGCAGTGAAAAGCCTAATGTACTGCAACTTGCCTTACAGACGCGGATTAAATTGTTCTACCGCCCTGAAGCGGTCATTGCACGCCGTATTGATCTTGATAATCCATGGCAGGAAAAACTGACTCTAACCCGCGAAGGCAATGAGTATGTGGTGAATAACCCAACCCCTTATTACATCACGATTTCAGAAGTCTCGAATCAGGTGGGGGGAAAAAGTGTCGAGGGTTTTCAGCCGGTGATGCTGGCACCCAGAAGCAGTGAAAAACTGACTGCAACAGCTAATGCATTAGGGAATACGCCAGTACTGACCTACGTCAATGATTATGGTGGACATCCACAGTTAACATTTAACTGTAGTGGCAATACTTGTACCGTGACAAAAATCGTGACGGAAGGAAATTGATTGGGCTGTGCAGATGATGCTTCATCAACACAGAACTCACCGGAATGCAGTGAGTTTCTTTCGGTCACTGGCTGGATAAATCTAGGGTAAATAATAATGAATCCGTTAAGCAGCAAATTATCCCAATGTGTATTGCCAGCGTTGTTTCTTTTTGGCATGAGCAGCCAGCAAATTGCGTATGCGAATGGCAATCTACAGCGAGATGTCAAGATTACGTTCACGGTACTTGCCCCTGCTTGCTCGATTAAGGCGGAAGATAAAGCGATGGAAGTGTATTTGGGAGAGATCCTTGATCGTGATCTTTATGCGAAAAATCGCACGGCCGGCCAGCCATTTTATCTGAATTTAGAGAATTGCGACCCGCGTATAACAAAGCGCATGAAAATTAAGTTTTCAGGCCAGACGAGCCGGGAATTACCGGAATTGCTGGCTCTTGGCCCTGGCAGCCGCGCTCGTGGTATCGCCATCGGTATGGAAAAAGTCGATGGCACTCCGATGCCATTCAATAAAACCAGTGAATTCCCGTTATTAGCCGATCGTCGAAATAACATGATTACGTTTCAGGCTTATGTACAGGCTGAACCCAGTGCTCTTCGACAACATAAAATGGGTTCTGGAGAATTCAGTGCCATTGCGACGTTTGAAGTTAACTACGACTAGTCATGCTGACTGGTTTTTAACCCACGATCTTGAATCAGAATTAAAGGCTATTTGGAAAATAAGCTATGCGCCATATTAAAAAATCGTTGTTGAAACTAGCGGCTTTGTTGTTCTTATTCAGCACCACCCATGTCTATGCCGGGGCTTATGTGATGCCGGTTAATACGGTAGCACATGGTAGCAGTGGTATGGCTGACACGACCATGCAAATTGTGGCATGGACAGAAGAAGAAGGGTTCCCGAATCCTTGCTATAGAAAAGCTAAGTGCTATGTTGGCCCTGATGTTTGGTACAAAGTAAAAGTAGATAATAGTTCTAATCGGGGTCCGTCTATTCCTAATCCGGGGATGCAAGGCTCTTGTGACTATGCAAAAGTATGCTTGGAAAATGCAGGAAAATATCCGACAACGGCGGATGTTATGCGAGCCTATAAACAGAAGCTTGGGATCCCCAAACAGGTTACTTTTACTATTATGTCGGCGGATGCAGATTGTATCGGTTTGTTTTATACAACTGAGATAACCGGAGGATATGATGGTAAGGCCCGAATATTCCCGAATTCCACCTGCAATAAAATGCCACCACCGAATCAAACTTGTGAAATCCACGTACCTTCTGAAATTGCCTATGGAGAGTTAATTGCTCCAGAAGTGAATAACGCCAGCCGGACTGTTAATGGTTATTTTAAATGTGCTCTTCCCGACAGCAAAATACAGTTGCACGCGACATCACGCGAGGGTGAACCCAAAGTTTATTTTGATGCCCATAGACAAATGTATGCGACATTGCAAATTAATGATAAAGACGCCACCCATGGAATCAATGTCGCAGTTAAAAAGCACAATGGGGTTACACCTTTCACCCTCAAATCAATACTGCACACGGTAACTCCACCAAAAGCCGGTAAATATGAAGGCACCGCAATCGTCTATTTAACGTTTATTTAAATTGAGAGCAGAGATATCATGCAAGTCAGTATGCTGGTAGGAAAAAGAATCCAAATAAAAAGAAGAGAAATTGGAGTGACTGCAGCAGAGTTGGCAGACAAAATTGGCGTGAGTCATCAGCAATTGTCACGTTATGAACGAGGAACCAATAAAATCAGTCTGGAGCATTTGGTCGCTATTGCCATTGTTCTGGAAACTCCTGCGGAATGGTTTTTGGAGGACTGTTTTACTCCCCCTAAGGTTCATATGAATAATCAATATGCCTACGTCGCGGAAACAATATTGGGATCATAATACGGGATTTATCCTGATATCAGTCAGAAAGAAATTAAGGTATCAAAAATCTCAGCCATTCCTAAACAGGAATGGCTTTTTTTTCATTAAATCCTCTTGGGAAAATAGAAGGCGATAGCCCACCAAATGGTTAACATTTAGTACCAAACTGTTAACCCAGGATGATTAGGCTTAAATAGGCTATTGTTTTAGTTTATTATTCCAATATAAATAATTTTTTTGACTGATATCGCTTTCGATGTCGAACAATCTAAAATTTTGTTTAACGTGAGGGTAAAAGGATAATATCTTTGTCAGGAAAAAATAAGGTAGGGGATTCAAATATGGCGGGGGTTTTTTAAATATAAATCAAGGTGTTATTTTGATTTTTGCAGGAGAGATGACGATAAATAGGGTTGAAAAAAGGGGAGAATTTATTGGTTAACAGTTTGGTACTAATTGTCGACAATTTTCGTTTCCCTTTGTCTTGCCATATCGTTTCGAAGCGACCTGCATTACTCGCGGTGTAGCGAACCGTATGACGAATATTTCGATGGCCTAAATAGTCCTGAATCAGGCGGGTGTCCACGCCATTATCCGCCAGAGCATAGCCGCAAGAATGTCGTAACATGTGCGGATTCGCGCAAACCGCTAAATTGGCCTTTAAACTGGTTTGTCGAATGATTTTATAAAACTGCTGGCGTGACATGCGTGTCCCTGTTCGTGACAAGAATAACCAGTCACTTTGACCGCTGTTTTTGTAATTCTGGCGAAGCGAAAGCCATTTACGTATTAATTGAATCTCTCGCGCTACCATTGGGTGGATCGTGGAAAAGCCATTTTTCAATCGTTGCACTCGCAGCTTTTTATCCTCCAAATCGATATCAGACAGTTTCAATCCCAGTAATTCAGATACCCGGAAACCATGAATGAAGCCCATGAATATCATGCAGATATTGCGATCGGCATGAGGGTGTTTTTCCAATTCTTTGAGCAGCCCTTCAATTTCCGAGTGGGTTAAATATTTACGCTTTAATATAATGTTTGACACAGTATTCGACTCCCTATGATTATCAAAGATGCCTACTATGATTGTTGCTGATTATTCACAGACTGCAATATTAAGCATCATTAATAAACAAAACATAAATAAAACGACTTCCTTACGGGTTGGATTTCCAACGTTGGGGAAGCCGTTTTTTTAGGGGGATACGGTCAAAAAAGGCGGTATTTTATTTAGCCGACTTATTATTTGACAATCTTCGCATGCATTTCTTGTACAGAAGTCACCTGATCAGTCGGGTCTGCACTGAGTGCCATCGTGGTTGCAAAGCCGCCGTTCAGGGTGGTGTCATAGTGCACTTTATATTGCAGGGCACTGCGACGCAGCAGTTTTGAATCTTCGATGGCCTGACGGCCTGCGGTGGTATTGACGATATAGTCATATTCACCGTTCTTGATTCGGTCCTGAATATGTGGACGTCCTTCGTGCACTTTATTGACCAGACGTGGGTTGATCCCTGCTTCACCCAAGACAACCGCTGTACCGTGGGTCGCATCCAGTTCAAAGCCGTGTTTAAGCAGTTTGGCGGCTAAATCGACCACACGTTCTTTATCACCTTCGCGCACTGACAACAATGCCCGGCCTTTTTTGCGCAGGGTGGAATTGCTGCCCAGCATGGCTTTTGAGAAGGCTTCGGCAAAGGTGCGCCCAACGCCCATGACTTCACCTGTCGAACGCATTTCAGGTCCCAGAATAGGGTCAACGCCGGGGAATTTATTGAATGGCAGTACCACTTCTTTTACAGAGTAATAAGGTGGAATGATTTCTTCAGTTGCACCTTGCTCAAGCAGGGACTGACCCGCCATCACGCGTGCGGCGACTTTTGCCAGTGGCAGACCTGTCGCTTTGGAAACGAACGGCACGGTGCGCGCGGCGCGTGGGTTCACTTCAATCAGGTAAACTTCGTTGTTTTTTACCGCAAACTGGACATTCATCAGACCACGGACACGCAGTTCAAAGGCCAGCTTTTCCACTTGCTGGCGCATAACATCCTGAATCTCTTTGCTTAAGGTATAAGCGGGCAAAGAACAGGCTGAGTCACCAGAGTGAACACCGGCTTGTTCAATATGTTCCATGATACCGCCGATCAAAACGCGCTCACCATCACAGATGGCATCGACGTCTACTTCAACCGCATCATCGAGGAAGCGATCCAGCAGGACGGGGGCGTCATTGGAGACACTTGCCGCCGTTTGGAAGTAACGGCGCAGGTCAGACTCGTCATACACGATTTCCATTGCGCGGCCACCCAGTACATAAGATGGGCGGACAACCAGCGGATAACCCAGTGCATTGCCTTTTTCAACCGCTTGATCGATGGTTGTCACCGTCGCGTTTGCCGGTTGTTTCAGGCCAAGGCGATTGACGGCCTGCTGGAAACGTTCACGATCTTCTGCTCGGTCAATGGCATCAGGACTAGTACCAATAATCGGCACACCCGCCGCTTCCAATTCACGAGCCAGTTTCAACGGAGTCTGGCCGCCATACTGAACAATAACGCCTTTTGGCTGTTCAACACGGACAATTTCCAGTACATCTTCCAGTGTGACGGGTTCAAAATAGAGGCGGTCTGACGTGTCGTAGTCGGTGGAAACGGTTTCCGGGTTGCAGTTCACCATGATGGTTTCATAACCATCTTCGCGCAGGGCCAGTGAAGCATGTACGCAGCAGTAATCGAATTCAATGCCTTGCCCGATACGGTTTGGGCCACCACCTAATACCATGATTTTGGGTTTGTGGTTGTTAGGATTGGCTTCACATTCGTCTTCGTATGTGGAGTACATATAAGCGGTATCGGTGGCGAATTCTGCCGCACAAGTATCAACACGCTTATAAACCGGATACAGGTTATAGTCATGGCGCAGCTTACGGATCTCTTTACCAGAGATGCCTACCAGTTTCGCCAGATGCGCATCCGCAAAACCTTTGCGTTTGAGATGACGCAGGAAATCGAACGTCAGGCTATTAACCCCGTGTTCTGCAACTTGTTCTTCCAGACGAATCAATTCTTCAATCTGTACCAGGAACCAGCGGTCAATGTTGGTCAGGTTGAAAATACCGTCAACCGACATGCCCGCACGGAAAGCATCGGCGACATACCAAATACGTTCAGCACCCGCATCTTTCAGTTCACTGCGGATTTTGGTCAGGGATTGTGGGTCATCCAGACTGACTTTAGGATCGAATCCGGTCACACCGACTTCCAGGCCACGCAGGGCTTTCTGCAAAGATTCCTGGAAGGTCCGGCCAATCGCCATCACTTCGCCCACAGACTTCATCTGAGTGGTCAGGCGATCGTTACTGCCGGCAAATTTCTCGAAGTTAAAGCGAGGGATTTTCGTCACAACATAGTCGATGGAAGGCTCGAAAGACGCTGGGGTGAGTCCGCCGGTGATGTCATTCATCAATTCATCAAGGGTATAACCCACTGCCAGTTTTGCTGCGATTTTCGCGATTGGGAAGCCGGTTGCTTTGGACGCCAGCGCCGATGAACGGGATACGCGTGGGTTCATCTCGATGATGATCAAACGACCATTTTTCGGATTCACCGCAAACTGTACGTTTGAGCCACCGGTTTCTACCCCGATTTCACGCAAGACCGCCATCGATGCGTTACGCATGATTTGGTATTCTTTGTCGGTCAGCGTTTGTGCCGGTGCGACGGTGATAGAGTCACCGGTATGAATGCCCATCGGGTCGAAGTTCTCAATGGAGCAGACAATGATGCAGTTATCATTTTTATCCCGCACCACTTCCATTTCATACTCTTTCCAGCCAATCAGGGATTCATCGATCAGCAATTCATTGGTTGGGGAGAGGTCTAAACCGCGCTCACAAATTTCTTCAAATTCTTCGCGGTTGTAGGCAATGCCGCCACCCGTTCCCCCCATGGTGAAAGAAGGACGAATAATACAAGGGAAGCCCACTTCTTCCGTTACCGCCAGCGCTTCTTCCATGGTATGGGCGATGCCGGAACGTGCTGTGTCCAGACCGATTTTTTTCATCGCTTTATCAAAACGTTGACGATCTTCTGCTTTATCAATCGCATCAGCGGTAGCACCAATCATGGTGACCCCGAATTCTTTCAGCACTCCCTGACGCTCCAGTTCCAATGCGCAGTTCAGGGCAGTTTGCCCACCCATGGTTGGCAGGACAGCATCCGGGCGTTCTTTCTCAATGATTTTGCGTACAACTTCCCAGTGGATTGGTTCGATATAGGTCGCATCCGCCATTTCTGGATCGGTCATGATGGTTGCCGGGTTCGAGTTCACCAGAATGACGCGATAACCTTCTTCTCGCAGGGCCTTGCAAGCCTGCGCACCGGAGTAGTCAAATTCACAAGCCTGACCGATAACAATCGGGCCAGCACCTAAGATCAGGATACTTTTGATATCAGTACGTTTTGCCATTTTCTTCTTCTCCTGATTATTTGCTGTTCTGAACGTTTGTCTGGCGATGCTGCTCAATTAATTCGATAAAGTGATCGAACAGGGAGGCCGCTTCATGTGGGCCAGGGCTGGCTTCCGGGTGCCCCTGAAAACTGAATGCAGGCTTATCAGTGCGGTGAATGCCTTGCAGTGTGCCATCAAAGAGTGATTTGTGAGTCACGCGCAGATTGGCCGGCAGTGAGCTTTCATCAACAGCAAAGCCGTGGTTTTGCGCTGTGATCATGACGACATCACGATCCAGATCTTTCACCGGATGGTTGCCTCCGTGATGACCAAATTTCATTTTCACGGTCTTGGCGCCACTGGCCAATGCCAGCAATTGGTGTCCCAAACAAATGCCAAATACAGGAATGTCGGTATTCAGGAACGTTTTGATTGCGTCGATAGCATAATCACATGGCTCTGGATCGCCGGGTCCATTGGACAGGAAAATGCCATCGGGTGCCATTTTCAGCACTTCATCAGCGGAGGTTTTTGCGGGGACGACGGTAACGCGACAGCCGCGATCCACCAACATGCGTAGGATATTGCGCTTAACACCAAAATCGTAGGCCACAATATGATAAGGTAATTCGTGTTCTTGGCGTGCGGCCGGCAAACCCCCGGCCAATGTCCAGCTTCCCTGTACCCATTGATAGGACTGTGCGGTTGTCACTTCTTTTGCCAGATCCATGCCTTTCAAGCCGGGAAAGGCTTTGGCTTTTTCCTGTGCAATTTGGGCATCTGCTTCATTGCCTGCGATGATACAACCGTTCTGCGCGCCTTTTTCTCTTAATAGGCGGGTCAGCTTGCGTGTATCGATATCCGCGATGGCAACAATATTGTGACGTTTCAGGTAATCAGACAGATTTTCTTCACTGCGGAAGTTGCTGGTCACTAAGGGTAAATCACGAATGACTAAGCCTTGCGCTTGAATGGTGGGGGATTCTTCATCAGCGGCATTGATGCCGACATTACCAATATGGGGATAAGTAAGAGTAACAATTTGGCGGGAATAGGAAGGGTCGGTAAGTATTTCTTGATATCCGGTCATTGAGGTATTGAAGACCACTTCTCCAACAGCCACGCCTTCTGCCCCAATGGCGCGACCGTGAAATTGGGTTCCATCTTCCAGAACCAATATAGCTGACTTAATCAAAACGCCCTCCAGAATGAATAATAAGTCGCATCCAATGCATATTAATTCAGATTTAATCCTTAAAATCAATGCCAATCATGATTTTTGTCAAAATTTTGGCAAATTGTGCGCATTCTAATGATGGGAGAGTACCTTGTCCACAAAAAATGGCATTTTCATTGGTTTTTTTATAACTCTTAGCCTGACATTGAGTAAATAGAGCTGAAAAACATAAAAAAGTGGGAATGAATAGCAATTAGTGTGAGAGAAAACTTTGAAACCGAAAAAAAAGGTGTGTTTTTTCATGTTGATGAATAAAAGGTAACAAAAAGACCCGTTATTGCTATGAAAATGGATAATAAATGGTTTTTTTTATCGATAATGGTATTTGTTGTGTAATTGCGGAATATTAATAAAAATAATTACGCAATTACAATGAGTTAATTTTTTTAAAAAATCAGATATTATCCAGATTTAAGACGTCTTTCATATTATAAAGTCCACTGTTTTTATCTGTTATCCACATTGCTGCCTTAACTGCACCATTAGCAAAGGTCATGCGGCTTGAAGCCTTGTGGCTTATCTCTACTCGTTCACCGATATCTGCAAAAATCGCAGTATGTTCACCAACGATATCCCCTGCCCGCAGGGTAGCAAATCCAATGCTTTTCGGGTCCCTTTCTCCTGTGTGGCCTTCACGGGCATACACCGCGCAGGTTTTGAGGTCACGACCTAATGTCTTGGCGATGGATTCCCCCATTGCCAGCGCGGTTCCTGATGGAGCATCCACTTTATGGCGATGGTGAGCTTCAATAATTTCGATATCCGTATATTCCCCCATCACGCTGGCCGCTTTCTCCAGCAATTTTAGTACCAAATTGACACCGACACTAAAATTCGCTGCAAAAACAATGGGGATTTCACGGGAGGCTTCTGCAATAGCTTGTTTACCGGCATCATCAAAACCCGTCGTACCAATGATCATGGGCTTGCGAAACTGCTGACAAATAGCCAGATAGGTTAATGTTCCTTCGGGACGGGTAAAATCGATCAGGACATCAACGTGTTCAATGACATGATGCAGATCATCACTAATGCGAATTCCGTTTTTACCCAGACCCGCCAATTCTCCGGCGTCAGCGCCCACCAATGAAGAGCCCGGACGCTCTAATGCAGCCCCCAGTGTAACGCCATCCAACTGCTGGACAGCCTGGATAAGATTGCCTCCCATGCGGCCACTAGCCCCTACAATAGCAACGCGAATATCAGTATCAGCCATAAGATCCTCACTATAAGTGGTTTTTAATTGAGGTGATAATGCAAATTGTTTGACAGCTTAACTGGCAAGCGCTGACTACGCCAGACTTAGAGGAATACCATTAGAAAAACAGGGATCAGCCGGGGAGTTATCAACAAAGCTAAACAACAATTGGAGATCGGCAAGACAAATGTGATCAATTCATTAATGAAGACTTGCTTTGTCAAATGACTATGCGTGATGATGGGTTTAGGCTATACAGGAAAAGAAAGCAGGAAAAGAAAGGTAAGTTGTCAGTGGGATATGATGTGGTATTTCCAATGTAATATAAGAAGGTGACATTATGTTCAGGTCAAAGTCTTTTAATATCAATCCATCTTTAGTTCCTGACTCTTTAACCCACGCTAAGTCCGCTTCGGATATAGGGACAACGGTGTTTGATGCAAGAAAATGGGTAATAATCAAGGAAGTGGGTTCAGAGAAAGCACTGATTGAATCTCAAAAAATAATTAACAATATTCAGGGGAATGGATGGGGATATAATATTTATGGTCCCCTTGAAAATGAACAGTATAAATGGAATAACAGGTATAATGATACACTCGAAATAGTTAAAAATATATTGAGAATCAACACAATAAAAGCATATGTTAAATATAAAATATTTTTTGTCGCTTATTTTAAAGCTGTACCTATCGGCATTTTACAATTTACCCCTGCAAGCCATACATCTTATGGCTTACCTAAAATTGATTTTCTGGCGACTCATTGTGGTATTCGTAATTGTGCAGCTTTACTAATAGAATATGCCATGAATAAATCATTTGAGTTAGGAAGTGATGGAAAACTAATACTTTCTTCACTACAAGGGGCTAGACAAGCCTATGTTAATCTGGGATTTATTTCACACGGAGATACACATTTATTGATATTAGATCCTAACAACAGCGATAAATGGCATTTTATCAATGGGTGTTATAAATATAGGGGTGATTAAGCCCATATATCCCGACAATCATTTCAGTTAAATCCTCATAGGGAGGGTAGTATGATGTTCAGAACAAAATCTTTTAATATTCATCGGCCTGTGGAAACTGTCCCGTTAACCCGCGCTAAATCTGCCCCGAATATAGCGCTAGCCGTGGCTAATGCCAGAGTATCTATGACTGTCAGAGAAATTGATGCAAAGGAAGCATGTAGTGCCACTAACAGGATGATGAATAATACTATGGACTCTGGGTGGAAATATGAAAACCCTTCTCATTTTCTTGATGATAAACAACAAAAATGGAATAGCAGGTATGATGAAGCACTAAGCGTTTTTGATTTAGTGTCATGGAATGCGCAACGTGAACTTTCTGAATCAAAAAAGAAATTATTTTTTTTTGCCGCTTATTACCAAGGTGTCCCTGTAGGCATTTTACAGCTTACAACCGAAAATGGATTTGCTGAAGTCGATTACTTGGCCACTCATTGTGGCATCAGAAATTGTGGCGTTTTATTGATTGAACAGGCAGTTAATAAATCACAGCAATTAGGCATGCAAGGGAAAATAAAACTTCGTCCACTCCAGGATGCCATACCGGCATATATAAAAATGGGATTTATTAAAGTACCCCCGTATTTGGAATTAGATCCCGCTCAAACAGAGGATAAATGGCATTATGATAAGGTAAGTAACCGTTATAAATATCAATCATGTTAAATCTCAGGCAGAACACTCAAGGCAATATAACTTACCGGCTTTTTGTTGGAGATCGTATCGGGATGAGTTGATGACATTTTCCAACAAAAAGGCCGGGTTCAAATTTATACGATTCTGAATTAAACAAAGCGAAAGTTAATTCACCTCTTTAACTTCAACCCGTAATTCTTTAGGCACTTCGAAAACAATATTTTCTTCTCGGCCATGCAGTTCGTTAACGGTTTCTGCGCCGAACGTTTTCAGGCGTTCAATGACCTGTTGCACCAAAATATCCGGTGCAGATGCACCCGCCGTGACACCCACCGCACTTACGCCAGTCATCCATTCTTCTTTGATATCTTCTGCGGAATCAATCAAATAAGCGGGTTTTCCCACCCGTTGTGCCAGTTCAGCCAGGCGATTTGAGTTTGATGAGTTTTTAGAGCCTACGACTAAAACGATATCCGCCCCTGAAGCCAAATCACGGACCGCTTCCTGACGGTTGGTCGTGGCGTAGCAGATATCATCTTTGCGTGGGCCGATAATATTGGGGAACCTGGCATTCAGGGCATCAATAACGGCTGATGTGTCATCAACCGAAAGTGTCGTTTGTGTCATAAAGCAGAGATTATTTTCATCCTTGACTTGCAGTTTCCACACATCTTCCGGGGACTCCACCAGATACATGCCACCCTTAGGGTTATTGTATTGCCCCATTGTGCCTTCCACTTCGGGATGGCCGGCATGACCAATCAAAATGGCTTCTTTGCCCTTGCGACTCGCCCTGGCCACTTCCATATGGACTTTGGTCACCAACGGGCAGGTAGCATCAAACAGCATGGTTAAATCACGGGAGCGGGCTTCTGCACGAATGGCTTGGGAAACACCGTGCGCAGAGAAGATCAGAATGGCACCATCAGGCACCTCTGAAATTTCTTCAATGAAAATCGCACCACGCTTTCTGAGGTTGTCAACCACATAACGGTTATGGACGACTTCATGGCGCACATAGATGGGAGCACCGTACAATTCCAGTGCGCGTTCTACGATGCTGATGGCACGATCAACACCAGCACAGAAACCACGAGGGTTAGCCAGCAATATTTGCATGGGTTTCCTCCAACTGAGGGTCAATTTCCAACACTTCAATCTCAAAAGTGATGTTTTGTTCAGCCAGTGGATGATTAAAATCAACAGTGATAGAACCTTCAGCGACTTCTTTGACAAACCCCGGCATTTCACTGCCGTTCATAGCCGTAAATAACATGATAGTCCCGACTTCCGGGATACCCGCGTCGGAGAAATCACGCGGGGTGAAGTATTGCACTAGGTCAGGATTGTGTTTGCCAAAAACAATTTCTCCGGCCAGTGTGAATTGGTGTTTATCACCCACGGTTAAACCAAGAAGTTGCTGTTCCAATGGGGCAGAAAGGCTGCCGTCACCGAGGCGGAATAATGCGGGCTTACCCTGACTATAAGTCGAGTCTGCCGTTGAGCCATCATCCAGCTTTAGAGTGAAGTGTAATAAAACTGCGCTGTGCGTTTGCACCTGCATTGACATGTTGCTCAAGCCTTTTACTTAAAAGTGATTGCAAGTATACCGCTATTGGGTATAGATGAAACTATCCGCCCCAGTTTTGTTCACTGGGGCGGGTTTATTATCATTTTTTCAATGACTGTTTTTTCAATGATCGTTTTTCAATGACCATGTTTTACTGACTATGTTTCACTGACTATGTTTCACTGACTACGTTTTGGGTGCGGCTTTTTTGTCGCTTGGACTGATAAAGCTCTCAATGATAATGAGGGCTGCACCGATGCAGATCGCAGAATCCGCGATGTTAAAGGTCGGCCAGTGCCATTCTCCGACGTAAAAGTCGATGAAATCGACAACAAAGCCATGCACCAACCGATCGAACAAATTCCCCAATGCCCCACCAATCACCAAGGCGTAAGCAATATTGCTCAGTTTTTGCCTGGCACTGGAGCGATACATCATCACCAGTAGGGCAACGGTGATGACCGTTGCTATCAATGCAAAAAACCAACGCTGCCAGCCGTCCTTGTCAGCCAGAAAGCTGAACGCAGCCCCCAGATTCTGGGCATAAGTCAGATTGAAATAAGGTATCAATGGAATGGATTCGTACAGCGTGAAGTGTTGCAACACTAAGTACTTGCTTCCCAAATCCAGTATCAATACCACGACAACCAGCCAAAGCCAGCGAAGGCCCGTGGAACAAATGGGTTTATTCATCAGGCAAATTTACGCTCTTCACCGTTACCGGCAACGTTAGTCACACAGCGGCCGCAAAGTTTTGCATGTTCCGCCACCAATCCCACATCTTTAGTATAGTGCCAGCAACGTGGGCATTTTTCTCCATCCGCTTTACGGAAGGCTATTTTCAGACCCGCAAGTTCGCTTTGCTGCGCATGGTCACCTGCGGCTGCGTATGCCTCAACGTTAGCCTGAGAGGTCAGCAGGACAAAACGCAATTCGTCAGACAGTTGGTTGAGTTTTTCTGCCAGTGCTTCATCTGCATAGAGCGTGACAGCCGCTTCCAGTGAACTGCGGATATGTTTATCTGCACGAGCCTGTTCCAGCACTTTATTGACTTCACCACGCACTGCCAGCAGGTCAGCCCAGAAAGTGTCATTCATGTTTTCACCCTCTGCCAGACCAAACAGCCCGTCATACCACTCTTCGGTAAAGACATATTGAGCACGTTTGCCCGGCAGCTCATTCCAGATTTCATCAGCAGTGAACGACAGGATGGGGGTCATCCAGCGAACCAGTGCTTCTGCAATATGGAACAATGCCGTTTGACAACTGCGACGGGCAAGGCTGTCACTTTTCGCGGTGTATTGGCGATCTTTAATGATATCCAGATAGAATGAGCCCATTTCCACGGAGCAGAACTGCATCAAACGCTGAACGACGGAGTGGAAATCATATTCGTCATAGTATTTGACGATATCAGCTTGTGCCGCTTGAGCACGGCCGACCGCCCAGCGATCCAGCACAACCATATCTTCTGGTTTCACCCTATGCAGTTCAGGGTTGAATCCGTTCAGGTTTGCCAGCAGGAAGCGAGCCGTGTTGCGGATACGGCGGTAAGCATCAGCAGAACGTTTCAGGATCTCGTCAGAAACAGCGATTTCACCCGTATAGTCGGTGGCCGCTACCCATAAACGCAGGATATCTGCCCCCAGTTTGTTCATCACATCTTGTGGGCTGACGGTGTTGCCGATGGATTTGGACATTTTGCGCCCTTGCTCATCGACAGTGAAACCATGAGTCAGAACCTGACGGTAAGGCGCCTTGCCTTTGATGGCAGTAGACAGCATCAGTGAAGACATAAACCAGCCACGATGCTGGTCAGAACCTTCCAGATAGATATCCGCTGAATGGCCGTTGAATTCGGGACGGGCGTCAACAACGGAAGAGTGGGTACTTCCGGAGTCAAACCAGACATCCAGCGTATCGGGTGCCTTGACGTAATCCGCCGCTTCACTGCCTAACAGCTCTGTTGCATCCAGATCCCACCATGCCTGAATGCCATCGACTTCGACGCGCCTGGCGACGTCTTCGATCAATTCAACGGTACGGGGATGAGGTTCTTGTGTCTCTTTGTGGACAAACAGAGACATTGGAACGCCCCATGTACGCTGGCGGGAAATACACCAATCCGGGCGGTTTTCTACCATGGATTCGATACGCGCCTGTCCCCAGCCCGGGATCCACTGAACGTCTTTGATTTCTTTCATTGACTGGGTACGCAGGCCGTTCTGATCCATGCTGATAAACCACTGTGGGGTTGCACGGAAGATAATCGGTTTTTTGTGACGCCAGCAGCAAGGGTAGCTGTGCTGAATTTTGGCCAGACTGAGCAGCGCGCCTTTGTCTTTCAGCATTTCAACGATGATATCGTTCGCCTTGAAGACAAACTGACCGTCAAGGGCAGGATAAGTCCCCGAGATATAACACCCATTCGGGCCAACAGGATTGGCAATTTCAAGGCCGTATTTCAGGCTGATGGCGTAGTCATCAGGCCCGTGGCCGCCTGCAGTATGCACCGCACCTGTACCGGCTTCAAGTGTGACGTGATCACCCAGAATGGCAGGAACGTCGAAGCCCATGAATGGATGGTTGAAGCGCATCAATTCCAGATCTGCGCCGGTGCAATCGTTCATGACTTCCCATGAAGTTATGCCCGCACGCTGCATGACCTGCTCGACCAATTCAGCCGCCAGAATCAGGCACTGATTGTCAGCTTTGACCAATTGGTAGGTGATTTCTGCATTCAATGCAATGGCACGGTTAGCCGGTAATGTCCACGGAGTGGTTGTCCAGATGACGAGGGAAACCGGTAGCCCTTGTGGTTGCACAGCAAATTTTGCGTACACGGCATCTGCATCAACGGCAGTAAAACGCACGTCAATGGAAGGGGAGGTTTTATCGTAATATTCCACTTCCGCTTCGGCTAGGGAGGAGCCGCAATCCGTACACCAGTGAACGGGTTTCACACCTTTCAGCAGATGCCCATTTTTGATAATGCGTCCCAGTGCCCGGATGATGTCTGCTTCAGTTTTGAAGTCCATCGTCAAGTAAGGTTTATCCCAGTCGCCCAGTACACCCAGGCGCTTGAAACCCGCTCTCTGTGTCTCGACTTGGGTCATCGCATATTTACGGCACTCAGCACGGAATTCAGCGGCGGAAAATTTTTCCCCGGGCTTGCCGATAATTTGCTCAACCTTGAGCTCAATGGGCAAACCGTGGCAGTCCCAACCAGGAATGTAAGGCGAATCGTAGCCTGATAATCCTTTGGACTTAATAACAATATCTTTGAGAATTTTATTAACTGAGTGACCAATGTGAATATCGCCATTTGCATAGGGAGGGCCATCATGCAAAATAAACGTTTTCTTGCCAGATTTTGCCTTTCTAATTGCCTGATACAATCCTTCTTTGTACCAACGATTTAACATATCTGGTTCGCGCTTGGCTAAATCCCCGCGCATGGGGAACCCTGTTTCCGGTAAATTCAGGGTATCTTTATAGTCACTCATTATAGGTTCTCAGTTCCAATTTTCCGCTATATCCTTCATCTTTCAAGCTGCGGCTTTGTTGGCTGCGTTCTCTCACCCCAGTCACATAGTGAGCTATGTTCTTGGGGGTTCGCTCACTTGCCGTCGCGCTGCAACTTGAAATCTATTGGATATCAGATACATGATTCGGATCGCTGCAAAAGGTAGTCTCTTGCCGCAACCACATCATTTGCGATTTGCTGCTTAAGCGCATCAAGCGAAGCAAACCGCTGCTCATCACGCAATTTTTTGCGTAATACCACATCAATATGATGCCCGTACAGATCCATTTGGGTATCAATTAAATGCACTTCCAGTTGCTGGCCTTGACCCGCAACTGTGGGGCGGTTGCCTATATTTGCAACACCCGGTAAAGGTTTATCGCCCAATCCATGGACTTCAACAGCATAAACGCCCTTAACTGGCGTAACCAGGCGTTTCAACGGTAAGTTAGCTGTGGGAAATCCGATGGTACGCCCCAATTGCTTACCGTGAACGACTCTGCCGCTTATGCTGTATGGATGACCCAGTAATATTTCAGCCAATGCCAGATCATCACGTTGCAGTGCCTGACGAATGGCTGTACTGCTGATCCGAAGACCACTGTCACAAAAGCTGTCCGTACTGGCGACCTCAAAATGGTATTGTTTACCTGCTTGCTGCAAATAGTGAAAATCACCTCGGCGATTTTTGCCAAAGCGGAAATCATCTCCTATCGCCAGAAACTTAACACCCAGCTTTTCAACGAGCAACCGCGAAACAAAGGTTTCAGGTGAGTTGGCTGCAAAGTGACTGTCAAATTTCACACACAACAGATAATCAACCCCATTTTGAGCGAGATATTTTATTTTATCTCTCAGCCGTGTCAGGCGAGCGGGTGCTTTATCTGCAACAAAAACTTCCAGAGGCTGCGGTTCGAAAATCATGACCATCGTCGGTAGCCCGAGACGCCGCCCTTCTTGCTTCACATGTTTTAATAAAGCCTGATGCCCGCGATGGACACCATCAAAATTACCAATCGTCAGCACGCAACCATGGTGACGCGCCCGGATATTGTGTATACCGCGAATTAGCTCCATAGCTGGCTCAATACCGTGGAAATTGCCGGATTATACCTTGTACAAAGCTCAAGGTTAACCCACTATCACAAAGGGTTTTAATTAATAACCTGATTCATACAATAAAAATAGGCCAGATGCCCGAAAAATATTTAATTTATCGCATTTCTCTGCGATTCATTCAGTTTTTTATTGCGAAAGACTGTATTCCCTTTCAGTAAGCTGATAAAATCCCGCCCCATCACAACGTAACCAGCGTCGCCGTACAACGACGCTTATTTGCACAAATCCATTGACAAAAGAAGGCTGAACAGGCATATTCCTCGGCCTTTGAATTGTCCTCGATAGAATATATTTGGGAGTTGGACCTTGGCTAATATCAAATCAGCTAAGAAACGCGCCGTACAGTCTGAGAAACGCCGTCAGCACAATGCAAGCCGTCGTTCTATGGTGCGTACTTTTATCAAGAAAGTATACGCGGCTATCGCTTCTGGCGATAAAGAAGCTGCACAGAAAGCATTTAATGACATGCAACCAATTGTTGATCGTCACGCCTGTAAGGGTCTGATCCACAAAAATAAAGCAGCACGTCATAAATCTGCTCTGGCAGCGCAAATCAAAGCAATGTAATCATTGTTTTGGCTATGCTGAAAAAAACCGGCTTTAAGCCGGTTTTTTTGTCTCTGGGTGTTTAGTGGATCGTTTAACGTAACCTTTTAGGGCTGCTTTTAGGCGGAGCGCTGAATAAAGCAGAAAAATCCTTGTTGCACACTCGCTGGACTGCCGGATGTTGGATCATGCGTTCTGCGAAGATGACGTAATACTCTTCTTGTACGGTATCCAGCCGGCCTATTTCAACAATATCGCTGTCGGCAAAAATATCGTTGGCATAGAAAGAAGGGGCAATGAAAATGGCGTTGTGGTACAGGCCAAATGCCTTCATCAGTGCCGCATCATCAAATTCTCCCAGTACCTCAACCTGAAGATTCTTGTTGCGTATCCATGTCAGAAGTTTTCTACCCAGCATGGAGCGGCGGCCGGGGATCAGCAAACGGCGTTCTTCCAAACATTCAGGAAACGGTTTCTCCGGGATTGGCTGGCGGCAGTAAAAACTAATATTGCACTCACCCAATTTCACTGAAAACAAGCCTTCCTGCTGGGAAGAATCTACCGGACAATCTGATAAGATCATATCCAGCTTATGTTGGCTGAGTTGCTCAAGCAGCATTTCATGCGTTGATTCAAAACAACGCAAGTGAATTTTCTCATGCTCTACCACCGTGGTTTCCAACACCTTGCTGACTAAACGCTTGGAGAGTGCATCAGCGACACCCACATCAAACAGCAGGTTTGATTCTCTGCTGTAAGTGACGATATCCAACATTTCTTGACTGAGCGTAAACATTTTATCCGCATAGCGGAAAATTAACTGCCCCAGTTCAGAGGGCACCAAGCCTCTTCCCTGCCGCTTGAATAATTTTCCACCCAGGCGTTCTTCTAATGCCTTAATTTGCCCGGTAATGGTCTGTGGTGTCAGGTATAGCGCTTCTGCGGCACCCACAACAGAACCTTCCTTACAAACATGCCAAAAATAATAGAGGTGGTTAAAATTTAAATGTGAAACCCGCATATATTTATCCTTGTATTGCCTCACATCTGTATGACAGCCGTGACCCTACATTTGAGGCCGCCAGATTATGGCGTTCCCCTATTTTCTATTGATATAAATATTCGCGACCCGACATGTTTAATGACTCTTGTTTAACTGCTATGTCGCGAACCCTAACGGAATGAATTACTTCGGAAATGAGTTCTGGTTCTGGGCTTAAATTAGTCTATTCATTTGCTTTTGGCTACGTTTTTTCTTCGGTATTTTTCTTCGGCAATAGTCTGTTTAACAATCCATAGCCGACGATAGCCGCAGTTGTGGAGCCAATCAATATACCCAAGCGTGAATAAGTACTGAAAGCGTCATTGAGACCTTCGAATGCCAGACCAGAAATAAAGATAGACATGGTAAATCCGATCCCACACAGCACGGAAACGGCAAAAATTTGCCTCATGCCAATTTCTTCCGGTAACTTAGCCAGTCCCAGTTTTACTGAAATCCAGCTAAACAGAAAAATGCCCAATGGCTTACCGATGAACAGACCAAGTGCAACGCCCACGGGTAACAGGCTTGTTAAGCCATCCAGTGTGACACCCTGCAATGAAACGCCGGCATTGGCAAAAGCAAACAGGGGCAGAATTAAATAAGCTACCCAAGGGTGCAGTTCATGCTCCAGTGTTTCGGACGGTGAATGTCCTTTTTTGTCGCGCAGAGGGATCAGGAACCCAACGATAACCCCAGCCAGCGTGGCATGAACACCCGATTTTAAGATACAAACCCATAAAACAACACCGACAGCCAGATAAGCGGATGTTTTGGCTATTCCTTTCCAGTTCATCCAGGCCAGAAGCACAATCATGGCTGCCGCCAGACCTAATGCCCCCAAAGAAACGGTTTTGGTATAGAACAAGGCGATAATAATGATCACGCCTAAGTCATCAATGATGGCTAATGCAAGTAAAAAGACTTTTAATGCGGTGGGAACACGCCTGCCCAATAACGCCATGACGCCAAGTGCAAAGGCGATATCTGTCGCTGCGGGAATGGCCCAACCTTGCCGTGCAATGTCATCACTGCCATTAAACAGTAAATAGATGAGTGCAGGAGCCAACATGCCTCCAAGTGCAGCAATGGCAGGGAAAATCGCCTTGTCACGACCCGCAAGCGAGCCTTCCATGAGTTCCCGTTTTACTTCCAGTCCGACAATGAGGAAAAATACCGCCATTAAGCCATCATTTATCCATAATAATAAAGGCTTGTTGATTTCCAATGCGGCAAATTGCACGGCAACAGGAAGATTGATAAATTGATGATAAATACCCTGCAATGGCGTATTCGCCATAACCAGCGCAATAATGGCCGCAATAATGAGGATAATTCCTCCTGCTGCCTCTAACTTCAAAAACTGGCGAATGATTGCAGTCATGAATAGATAACCTATGAAATTAATCGAAGTGCTTATGTTATGACAGACATGATATCGGAAAAAGTAGATTATATGTGCGATACTTTTCGTTTTATTCGAATTATTACTTTGTGTAAGTAACCTGTTTTCAGTTATTGATAAATTGCACTAAACAAAAGATGATGTCCTTATCATCAATATCGCTAACAATGTGAGTCAATTACCTTATGACGACTTTACTTTTCTTGTGGGTTCTTTGTGCGGCTTTGTTGCATGCCAGTTGGAATATTTTAGTAAAGTCTAGCGCTGATCGGTTCTTGGGTATTTCTATTATCGTCTTTTTTGCCGGGTTGATTGCAACATCAGGATTATTCTGGGTGGGATTACCGACCTTCGCTTCTCTACCGTGGTTAATCTTGTCCGCCATTCTGCATACCGGTTATTGCCTGTTTTTAAGTCGTTCTTACTCCACGGGAGATTTAAGTCAGGTTTATCCAATTGCCAGGGGATGCGCACCACTCATTACTGCCTTATTGAGTTGGTTAATTCTGCGGGAAAGGCTACCACCTTTCACGATGCTGGGAGTCGGGTTAATCATTGTGGGGATCATTCTGATTGCGTTTCCACAAGGGAAAAAATCGCTTCATTTGGATCGCAAGACATTGATTGCAGCCATGACAACCTCGGTATTTACGGCCTGTTATACCTTGTCTGATGGGGTAGGCTCCCGCACCAGCGATAGTGCCCTGACCTATATTTTGTGGTTATTTGCGGTTAATGGTTGGGTAATGGGCGTCATTATGTATTTCAAGTATTGGAATATGGCTGGAAAGAATATTTGTCAATACTGGAAGCAGGGATTGCTGGGGGGATTGATGCAACTACTAAGTTATGGAATTGTCATTTGGGCGATGAGCTATGCTCCCATTGTGCTGGTTGCTGCATTGCGCGAAACCAGTGTGCTGTTTGCTATGTTATTGTCAGTTTTTATCTTGCGGGAACCGTTTAGCAAAATGCGATTATTGGCCTGTGTTGTAATTGTGACTGGAGTTATTGGGACTAAATTGGCGTAATGGGTTAGTAGGCAATGATAAATAGAAATTCATTACTCTCAATTAAGTTGGGAATATTTTTATTCCTATTATCTTTATTACTGATATGTGAAGGATAATAGATCACCATTATATGGTCTTGGGATTATTGTAAAAATCTCTATATAAATAGGGCTGTTACATCTAGGTTTATTGTTAATAAAGGAATTTTTATATAACAGCCATGGTTATAATTAAACATATTTTATATTCCACAATTGATATATTTAGCAAGAACAGTGACTGAAGCGAGTGAGCACCGCCGACAAAGTTACAACTTGAAAAACAACGGGTATCACTTGAAAATTATCATATTATATTCGTACTACCATTAGGATGTATTACTGCCATATGTTCCACTCTTTTTATGCTATGGGTCATGGCGTGATAATTACGCGGTCTCAATGATGACGGATAATGCATATCGTCATCCAGTTCCTGCTCTGGTTGATATATAGATGTTGTTTTTCCTACTAGTTCCCATCTCAGCATCTTAACTTTCCATCTGGTAATATATTCCTCAGATGAACAAGCTATCTTGGCCCACGAGTCACATACCCAAGAGTTATCAGGGAGTGCCCTATAGCTCTGCCCTATCTTAGGTATATGCTGTGTGTGCTCAGGATGAGTAATAACAGTAATACAATGATCATATGGGTTGTCAAAAACCAGAAACAGTATATAAATGGGTTTCATTGCATTACTTCTATCCCATCTGCCATGTGACCTAAGACATTCTAAGATATCACTAGACCTATGTTTAGCTAAGTAGCTGAATACTGCTGTCGTTAATTCACCACAGTTTCCAATTAATTCTTCACCAGCATCTGATTGAGATAAGGAATATTGATATTGATTAATAGGATGCTCTATTTTATGAAGTTTATCTAAAAATTCATCATGTTTATCTTCCCTTGATGTAATATTTTGGGGATCATACATTGCTCTTTTATTTTCAGATAGCCTTGTAGTGTCACGATAAGTTTTATTCGTTGTTTTACCACGAAAAACATATCGAGAATGTCTTATTGCATCTTGTAAGATATTTTCAATCATCATTCTAACCTCATGATAATTTATAATTAGAACTGTGGAAAATATGTAAAGTGAGTATAACGTGGTAAGGAATTATAATGTCATGCATTACTATGTGGGATAGTCTGCTCTATTTTTAGCAAAACTTCAATCAGAGAATTGGGTATGTTAGTGTTATTAGAAAGAATAAATTAATAAGTCCCTGCTTATTATCAATTAATTATAAGGATAATAGCAGGGATTATTAACAAAGATTTCACTAAGGTAATTAAATTACTTAGTCAAATCATCAAAAAATTTCTTCACGCCATCAAGGAAGCTCTTGGAACGAGGGCTATTGGTTTCACCGCCTTTTCCGCCAAAAGATTCACCCAATTTACGCATCAGCTCTTTCTGCTCTTCATTCAGTTTAACCGGCGTTTCTACGACAACACGGCACAGCAAGTCGCCCTGTACACCGCCACGAACGGATTTTACCCCTTTACCTTTCATGCGGAACAATTTGCCCGTTTGCGTTTCCGCAGGGATTTTCAGGCTGACGCGGCCATCAAGGGTAGGGACTTCAATTTCGCCACCTAATGCCGCCGTTGCGAAGTGAATAGGGACTTCACAATAGAGGTTGCTACCATCGCGTTCAAAGATGTGGTGAGTCTTAACTTGAACCTGTACGTACAAATCACCGGCTGGTGCACCCTGCTCACCGGCTTCTCCCTCGCCACTTAAGCGAATGCGATCGCCGGTATCAACGCCCGCTGGAATTTTAACAGACAGGGTTTTGTATTTTTCAACGCGACCATGCCCATGACATTTGCCGCAAGGGTTTTTGATGATTTTTCCACGACCATGGCACTGAGGACAAGGTTGCTGAACCGCGAAGAACCCCTGACGCATTTGCACCTGGCCTGCACCGTGACAGGTTGAGCAAGTTTCTGGGCTGGTGCCTGCTTTTGCTCCGCTGCCATGACAGCTATCACAGGATTCCAATGTTGGAATGCGGATCTCTTTGGTCACACCACGGACAGCTTCTTCCAGGGTTAATTCCATATTGTAACGCAGGTCTGAGCCACGGCTGGGGCGCTGTTGACGGCGACCACCACCGAAAATATCGCCGAAAACGTCACCAAAGATATCGCTAAACTCAGCTCCACCACCGAAGCCACCTGCGCCACCGCCCATGCCGCCCTGTTCAAAGGCAGCATGACCATATTGGTCATAAGCGGCGCGTTTCTGAGAGTCCGTCAGGATTTCATACGCTTCTTTAATTTCTTTAAATTTACTTTCAGCATCTTTATCGCCCTGATTACGGTCAGGGTGAAATTTCATTGCCAGCCGTTTATAGGCTTTTTTGATCTCTTTTTCGTCTGCGGTTTTGGCGACGCCCAAAACTTCGTAATAATCTTTCTTTGCCATCGTATTGTTTACCCTTAACACGCACGCACGGGCGTGGAGTTACCTCAACGCCCGTGCCAGTTAACAAGTAACAGGCGCCCTGTTACTTTGCCCGCTAAGGGCTATTATTTTTTGTCTTTAACTTCTTCGAATTCAGCGTCTACAACGTCGTCTTCTTTTTTCGCGTTGCCAGCGTCAGCAGCACCTGCCTGAGCTTGTTGCTGGGCGATTTCCAGAAGTTTCTTGGACGCTTCAACCAGAGCCTGGATCTTCGCTTCGATGTCAGCTTTGTCTTCGCCTTTTATCGCCGTTTCCAGTTCAGAAGTGGCTTTCTCGATGGCTGCTTTCTCGTCTGCAGTCAGTTTGTCACCCGCTTCTTCAACTTGTTTACGAGTACCGTGAATCAGTTGGTCAGCTTGGTTACGGATTTGAACCAATTCTTCAAACTTACGGTCTGCTTCTGCGTTTGCTTCTGCATCACGTACCATTTGTTGGATCTCTTCTTCGTTCAGACCAGAAGATGCCTTGATGGTGATGTTCTGTTCACGGCCTGAATTTTTATCCTTGGCAGAAACATGCAGGATACCATCAGCATCGATGTCGAAAGTGACTTCGATCTGCGGAGTACCGCGCATTGCTGGTTGGATGCCATCCAGGTTGAACTGGCCCAGGGATTTGTTATCGCTGGCACGCTTACGCTCACCTTGCAGTACGTGGATAGTGACCGCAGACTGGTTGTCTTCTGCGGTTGAGAACACTTGGCTATGCTTGGTTGGGATAGTGGTGTTCTTGGTAATCAGGGAAGTCATCACGCTGCCCATGGTTTCGATACCCAGAGACAGTGGGGTTACGTCCAGCAGCAGAACGTCTTTCACGTCACCTGCCAGTACGCCGCCCTGAACGGCTGCACCTATCGCAACGGCTTCGTCCGGGTTCACGTCTTTACGTGGCTCTTTGCCGAAGAAGTCTGCAACTGCTTTCTGAACCATTGGCATACGTGTCTGACCACCCACCAGAATGACATCTTGCACGTCAGATACAGACAGACCTGCGTCATTCAGGGCTACTTTCAGTGGCTCGATAGAACGTTTAACCAGATCTTCAACCAGTGACTCCAGTTTCGCACGGGTCACTTTAACGTTCATGTGCTTAGGACCGGTTGCATCAGCAGTGATGTATGGCAGGTTCACGTCAGTTTGCTGAGCAGAAGAAAGTTCGATTTTCGCTTTCTCTGCGGCTTCTTTCAGACGCTGCATTGCCAGTGGATCGTTACGCAGGTCGATGCCTTGTTCTTTTTTGAACTCGTCAACCAGATAGTTGATCATACGGCTGTCGAAGTCTTCACCGCCCAAGTGAGTATCACCGTTGGTTGCCAGAACTTCATACGTTTTTTCGCCATCAACTTCGTCAATTTCGATGATAGAGATATCGAAAGTACCGCCACCCAGGTCGTAAACCGCGATAGTACGGTTACCCACTTCTTTGTCCAGGCCATAAGCCAGGGCAGCAGCAGTCGGTTCGTTGATGATACGCTTAACTTCCAGCCCTGCGATACGACCCGCATCTTTAGTGGCTTGGCGCTGTGCATCGTTGAAGTAGGCAGGAACGGTAATAACCGCTTCGGTGACTGGCTCGCCCAGATAATCTTCCGCTGTTTTCTTCATCTTTTTCAGAACTTCAGCAGAAACCTGAGGAGGTGCCATTTTCTGGCCTTTCACTTCCAACCATGCATCGCCGTTGTCCGCTGCCATGATTTTGTATGGCATGATGGCTTCGTCACGCTGAACTTCTTCGTCCTGAAAACGACGGCCGATCAAACGCTTGATGGCAAACAGAGTATTTTGCGGGTTAGTGACAGCCTGACGTTTAGCTGGTTGACCAACCAGAGTTTCACCATCCTGAGTATATGCGATGATGGAAGGTGTGGTACGGTCACCTTCACTGTTTTCAAGCACACGAGCAGTAGTGCCGTCCATAATTGCTACACAAGAGTTGGTAGTTCCCAAGTCGATACCAATGATTTTACCCATCTAAACGCCTCCACAAAGAATTCATATATTCGGTCAAGTTACTAAGCTATATGAGGACGAATGTTTGCTTTTCAATGGCACTGATTGCCAGACATTCCCCATTTTATGTTTTCAGTTGATGCTGATATATCAGTAGTAACTGTAGTTGAAACTTAGATGGGGTCATTCGTCTCATCATCAAGGGGCAGATTGAAAAAAAATTGAAGTTTAGTAAAAAATTTTTTTCCAAGGCCATTGTGTAGTTGATGCCATCACATTATGATTCGCCGCCTTTTATGGGTTCTCGGCGCCAAAAACGCCCGGAAAACTTTTTTTTACTATTTTGTTTTATTTGCATTTTCTAGGGGAAGTATGAACGCTAATAAGTTGGCGAACCCAGGCCCGTTGGGTTTAATGGGTTTTGGTATGACAACCATTTTATTGAACTTGCACAATGCAGGTTTTTTCCCATTGACGTCGGTCATTTTGAGCATGGGAATTTTTTATGGGGGTTTGGCTCAGGTGCTGGCCGGCATTTTTGAGTACAAAAAAGGGAATACGTTTGCGGCGACCGCATTTACCTCTTACGGAATGTTCTGGTTGAGTCTGATCGGCGTGCTGTTCCTGCCAACAATGGGACTGGCAGAAGCAACCAGCCAGGAATTTCTCGGCGTTTACCTCGCCTTGTGGGGAATTTTCACCCTGTTCATGTTCTTGGGTACGTTGAAGGCCAACCGTGTCCTGCAATTTGTGTTTGGCAGCCTGACGCTGTTGTTCGCCTTGCTGGCGATAGGAAATATTACGGGCAATGCTGACATCCTGACTTTCGCGGGTTTTGAAG
Source organism: Xenorhabdus beddingii (assembly GCF_002127545.1). Classification (GTDB taxonomy): domain Bacteria; phylum Pseudomonadota; class Gammaproteobacteria; order Enterobacterales; family Enterobacteriaceae; genus Xenorhabdus; species Xenorhabdus beddingii. Next base: position 216,544 of record NZ_MUBK01000003.1, on the reverse strand, counting down.
GCATTATCTGTGGTGCGAGTGCTTTCTATCTGGCAATGGCTGAAGTTCTGAATGAACAATATGGCCGGACTATTCTGCCGATGGGTGAAGTGAAACAGGCTTAACCGTTTTCAGGCAGGATGAGCCTTTGTGTTCATCCTGCCCTTAGTCGATAACTCGCCCGCCTTGCTCCCCGCCCGTTTTTACATGGCTTTTTTGCGCAAATAGCATCCCAATAAGATACCGATCACTGATAACGCCAGCATATAGTAGGCCGGCGCCAGGGGAGTATATTTCAGCAGCAGGGTAACCAAGATCGGAGTGAGTCCACCAAAAATGGCGTAGGCCAAATTATAGGAAAATGAAATGCCGCTAAACCGTATTTCAGGTGGATAACTGTTAACCATAACGAATGGCGTTGTGCTAATGACGCCAACAGCCAATCCCGCGATGGCATAAGTACTGAATAATTTGAGCGGTTCATGGCTGATATTATGGTAGAAAAACCACGTGGCAGCAGCCAATAGCATACAGCCGATGATCAACACGATACCGGCGCCCCATTTGTCACATAAATATCCAACAAAGACGCAGCTTATCGCCAACGAGATGATCGCAAGGCTGTTTGCTTTCAGGGTAAGTGATTGTTCCAGATGGAATACCGTCTGCATATAGGTTGGTGCCATTAAGATAATGACCACGATGCCAGCAGACAGTAGCCAAGTTAACAACATAGAGATCGTGATGGCGGGTTTGTGATTAAGCACCACGGATTTTAGTGGCAACTCTTCTGCCAGTGCCTTGCGTTCCTGCATTTCCTTGAAGATAGGCGTTTCATGTAGCCAACGACGCAGGTACATGGCACACAGGCCGAAAATGCCGCCGAGGAAGAAGGGGAGACGCCATGCCCAATTCAATACTTCTTGTTGGGTATAAATGGAGGTGATCAAAGTCGCGACAAGAGAGCCAAACAGAATACCCATGGTCAATCCTGCCGTCAAAATCCCACAGGCGAGACCGATGCGTTTATGGGGAACATGTTCAGCGACAAAAACCCATGCACCGGGCACTTCTCCCCCAATCGCCGCTCCCTGCATAATCCGCATCAGTAAGAGCAGTACCGGCGCGGCAATGCCGATGGCATCATAGGTGGGCAACATGCCAATGGTCAATGTGGGTACGGCCATCAGTAATATGCTGAGTGAGAACATTTTCTTGCGCCCAATGAGGTCACCAAAATGAGCCATGATGATCCCACCTAAAGGCCGGGCCAGATAACCCGCAGCAAAAATACCAAATGTTTGTAGTTGCCTAAGCCATTCATGTGTATCCGCAGGGAAAAAGAGTTCTCCCAGCGCAACGGCAAAAAAGACAAAGATAATAAAGTCGTAAAATTCTAACGCACCGCCTAAGGCAGCTAAAGACAGAGTTTTATAGTCCTGCCTGTTTAGTGAACGATTTTGATATTGTGACATAAGTTACCGATTTATAGTTATAAAATGGGATTTTTATGATGATCTTCAATAAATTCGAAGAGGGTTAAAATAGATGAAAATAAAACTTATGCTATATTAAAAGATATTTATTCTGCAATTTTTTAAATGGAACGATTGCGGTGATATGTAGTTTGGATTCGCTCAGAGGGAGAATTTAAATCTACATATCAGGGGAATTGAGAATGGAAGAACCTTGATCATGGCTGAATTTAAAGACCTAATCGCTTTTTTTCAAAATCATAATTAAAGATATCAGCCATCATTTAAGGGGATGAAATCAAGAAAATAATGTCAGGAAAAGTGCGGCTAAATACAGACCAATACCATAAGAAGTATGCGCCATTAAACTTCTCAGTCTTAGTGTATTAGGGGCAGGGGTTTTGGATGCCGCTATCCCCATTCCCATTCCCGGCTGCATAATAAAAAAAGGGGCAATGACCGTCACGAACCCCATGATTAATGCAGGAAGAAACGTGGGATTTTTTGCCCAAGCTAATCCCCAAATGAGTAACAGAATGCCCGCAAAAATAATGCCAATAAAATAGTGGGCGAACCAACCCATTCCGCTTTCCCCTTTCACCGGCTCGGCTTGTAGAATATGTGTATGGATGAATTTCCCTTTTGGAATATGACCAAGCCAGCGTCCCACCATGCTATAGTTCAGTGAAGGTATGCCGAAACAGCGTCTTATGATGACAGCCCAAAGATCCATCACAACCGTTGCCCCAGCCCCAATGAATACAGAACGAACAATAAATTCCAACGCTTCACTCATTTGTTGATATTCTCCGAATGTCAGTCACCTGTTTCTCGTCCGCATTGAACGAAGGGTTTACGATGTTTTTCGCGAAAAAATTCTGTTATCATATTCAATTAACTAATTTATTGTAATAATGTAGGAAGGTTAAAGTCAATGTTTGATAAACAACTTATTGTTGAAATTGCGGAAATCGCGAAAGTGTTGGGCAATCCCCATCGGTTGATACTGCTTGAGTGCCTGCTCGATACTGAGCAATCGGTGGAAAATTTGTCGGCGCTTTCCGGTCTGTCCATTGCCAATACATCCCAGCACCTTCAGCACCTTAAACGAGCAGGATTGCTCCAATCCCGCAAATCAGGCAAACATGTGTTTTATCGTCAGAGTGAAGGGCCGGTCAGTGCGGTTATTTCAGCACTCCAGCAATATGCTGAATTTAACCGTACAGAAATGCGTAGGTTGATTGATGACACGAGCAATCAGGAAGCCATTTCATGGGAAGAGTTGCTGGAAAAGATCAAAGCAAACAGCATGACCTTACTTGATGTCAGGTCAAAAGAAGAATTTGAGCAAGGTCATTTACCCAATGCCATCAACATTCCCATTGATGAATTGGAAAACCGGCTGGATGAATTGACCTCCAGCCAGGATCTCATTGCCTATTGCCGTGGCCCATATTGCGTGCTTTCTACCAATGCCCTTGCATTGCTTCGGGCAAAAGGCATTCACGCCCGCCGATTTAAAACCGGGTTTTCGGGGTGGAAAGAGGCAGGAATGCGAATTGAGATAGAGTCATAACTCATCTCGCGATCACAATCACATTTTTATCGGGCATAAATTGAGCAAATGAAGAAAGTAAATAGACTTAAAAATTAGATTATTGAAGCATAGACAATGTGACAATGAGGTAAGTAGCATGAATTACCCGATACTGGCGCGAGAAATTATTGTAGGTGTTGGCGGTAAAGAGAATATAGTTACTTTCGTCCATTGTGCGACTCGATTGCGGTTCAAACTCCGGGATCGCAATCTCGCCGATCTCAATGCCTTGAAAGCTCATCCCGATATTATTGCGGTTGTCGAGAGCGGAGGGCAATTTCAGGTTGTGATTGGGAATGAGGTCAAAGAGGTCTATCAGGTTATTCAGCAACGGTTGGCAATTCCTGATGAAACATCCCCAATCACCGATTCAACGGAGCGCCGGGACAGTTTATTTAACCATTTTATCGATATCATCTCCGGCATCTTTACCCCATTTTTGGGTATCATGGCCGCTTCGGGGATCTTAAAAGGCTTGCTGGCCGTTGCCACCACAATTCATTGGTTATCACCTGACAGCGGTACTTATCATGTCTGGTATGCCGCCAGCGATTCACTGTTTTACTTTTTTCCTCTAATACTCGGTTATACAGCGGGTAAAAAATTCGGCGGCAACCCTTTTATTACGATGGGAATTGGTGGTGCATTGGTGCATCCGCTCATCATCTCAGCTTTTGAGACATCAATGATTGCGGGTCACTCAAGCGAAAACTTTTTAGGGATCCCACTTTCCTTTTTGAATTACAGTTCTTCGGTGATCCCCATTATTTTTGCCTCTTGGGTAAGCTGCAAAATAGAAAAAAAATTGGATGCCCTCCTGCCCAGTGCAATCAAAACCTTCATTACCCCCCTGATTTGCCTGATGCTTATTGTGCCACTGGTATTTCTGGTCATTGGGCCTGCGGCGACATGGTTAAGCCAAATATTGGCTCAAGGTTACCAAACAATCTATGGATTTGCCCCAGCTCTGGCGGGAATGGTGATGGGCGCAATTTGGCAAGTCTGCGTCATTTTTGGTCTGCATTGGGGGTTGATACCCATTATGGTCAATAACTTAACGGTTTTGGGACACGATACGTTAGCCCCTTTATTACTGCCTGCGGTCATCGGGCAAACGGGGGCTGCATTGGGTGTTTTCCTGCGTACCCGTGATGCTAAATTGAAAGTACTCGCGGGTTCTGCTGCGACTGCGGGGATGTTTGGCATTACTGAGCCTGCGGTTTATGGTGTGACCCTGCCTTACCGGAGGCCGTTTATCTTTGGTTGTATTGCGGGTGCGATGGGGGGTTCAGTTGTTGGTTATTATCAAAGCGCCATGTACTCAATGGGACTGCTCAATATTTTTACCTTCACTCAATTGATCCCGCCATCGGGCATCGATCATACCGTGTGGGGAGCCATGATGGGTACGCTGCTGGCGTTTGCCATTTCTACCCTTTTAACATGGATGTTTGGCCTGCCAGCTATTACGCATAAAAGCTATCACGCATAAAAAAGAGGAAATTTAAATGAAACAGTTTCCAGCGCATTTTCTATGGGGTGGTGCGGTTGCCGCCAATCAGGTTGAAGGGGCTTATTTGACGGATGGAAAAGGTCTTTCTACATCAGATACCTTGCCTTATGGCATTACAGGCCCGGTGATTGAACGAAGCGCTGCAAATGAAATCCCCTATCTCAAAGATATCGCCATCGATTTTTATCACCGCTATCCCGAAGATATCGCCTTGTTTGCGGAAATGGGGTTTAAATGCCTGCGTACTTCCATCGCCTGGAGCCGGATTTTTCCGCATGGAGATGAGGCTCAACCCAATGAAGCGGGGCTGGTATTTTATGACCAACTGTTCGACGAAATGGCCAAGTACGGTATTCAGCCTTTGATTACGCTATCCCACTATGAAATACCGTGGACACTGGTCAAAAAATACGGCGGTTGGGGTAATCGCAAGCTGATTGCGTTTTTTGAACAGTACGCCCGCACGGTCTTTACCCGTTATCAACAGAAAGTAAAATTATGGCTGACATTCAATGAAATCAATATGTCGCTGCATGAACCGCTGACGGGGGTAGGATTGCCGAGAAACAGCAGTCAATCTGAAATTTACCAAGCTATTCATCACCAATTGGTTGCCAGTGCCCGGGTGGTGAAACTGTGTCGGGAAATCATTCCTGATGCCCAAATAGGTAATATGTTGCTGGGTGGTTTGATGTATCCACTGACGTGTAAACCAGAAGATGTACTGGCAACGCTTCAGCAAAATCAAAAATGGTTATTTTTTGGTGATGTTCAATGTCGGGGGAATTATCCCGGCTATATGTTGCGTTATTTCCGCGACAATAACATTGCATTTACCATTACCGAACAAGATAAAAGTGATCTGAAAAACACCGTCGATTTTATCTCATTCAGCTATTACATGAGTGGTTGTACGACGGCAGATGAAGCGGCGTCTCTGAAACAGCAGGGGAATATCCTGCACATGATTGCCAATCCTCATTTGCACAGTTCGGAATGGGGCTGGCAGATAGACCCTATCGGTTTACGTACCCTCTTGAACCTCTTATGGGATCGTTATCAGAAGCCCCTGTTTATTGTGGAAAATGGTCTGGGTGCGAAAGATACACCAGAAGCCGATGGCAGTATTCGGGATAACTACCGTATCCGATACCTGAACGATCATCTGATCCAAGTCAGGGAGGCGATTGAGGATGGGGTGGATGTGATGGGCTACACCAGTTGGGGGCCGATTGATTTGGTCAGTGCTTCAAAAGGTGAGATCACCAAACGCTACGGTTATATTTATGTTGACCAAAATGAACAGGGAACAGGCACGCTGGAACGTCGCCGTAAGCAGAGTTTTTATTGGTATAAGCAGGTGATTGAAACTCATGGCCGTAGTCTGGATGAATAGCCGATCCTGATTTATCACTTAATTATCCATCAAGGTTCTGAGCCTGTTCAGAACCTTTTTATGCTATTTATGCTATGCGATTTCGGGATTATCTGATTTTTATTCTGCCGGCTTTAATGGAAAAAAATTAAAGATGGCAAAAAAGGAAAGCGACTGAATATCAACGCCGTGCGCTTTTGGGGCGGAATGCCGCAACCACGGTTTCATCCGTTTCCACATAAGGGCCATCCAGTAACTGGATGCAGTAAGGCACACTGGCAAAAATTCCGGCGACCCGTACTTTGCCATTTGCGTCTTTCAATCCTTCCAGCGTTTCTGCGATGGCTTTGGGTTGTCCGGGCAGGTTAAGAATTAACGCCTGATTGCGGATTACGCCTACCTGACGGGACAAGATTGCCGTTGGAACAAACTGAAGGCTGATTTGACGCATCTGTTCCCCAAACCCGGGCATTTCACGATCAGCAATCGCGAGGGTTGCATCCGGTGTGACATCCCGGCGTGCCGGCCCGGTTCCCCCGGTGGTCAGTACCAGATGGCATCCCATTTCATCGACTAATTCACATAATGTCTGCTCAATCAGGATTTGCTCATCGGGGATCAGACGGCTTTCTACACGAAAAGGTGTCGTGATCGCAGTTTCCAGCCATGCCTCCAGTGCCGGCAGCCCCTTGTCCTGATAAATGCCATTGGAAGCCCGATCAGAAACAGACACGAGGCCAATGCGTAATACGTTCATATAAACCTCAGTTAACGACAAACAAAAGGCGACATCCATTATGTCGCCTTTGTATAAGAAAAAATAGCGTATCGTTTGAGATTACAGCAGAGAGGCGATCATGCTCTCAAGTTTGCCTTGGTCTACCGCAAACTTACGGATACCTTCCGCCAGTTTTTCAGTTGCCATCGCGTCTTGGTGATGATCCCAGTAGAACTCAGCTTCAGTCATGCGTTGTGGGCGCGCTTTGATTTCGCCTTCATAACCCAGTTTGCATTCAACTTCACCTTCTGCTTCAGACAGCTCTTTCAGCAGTGCAGGGGAAATTGTCAGGCGGTCACAGCCAGCCAGTTCCAGAATTTCACCCGAGTTACGGAAACTTGCACCCATGACGACGGTGTTATAACCGTGCGCTTTGTAGTATTGATAAATTTCAGCAACAGAAATCACACCCGGATCTTCGTGTGGTGCAAATTCTTTCTTGTCGCCATTGGCTTTGTACCAGTCCAGAATACGGCCAACGAATGGCGAAATCAGGTAGACGCCGGCTTCTGCACAAGCACGAGCCTGGGCAAAGGAGAACAGCAGGGTCAGGTTACAGTTGATGCCTTCTTTTTCCAACTGTTCCGCAGCACGGATGCCCTGCCACGTAGAAGCCAGTTTGATCAGGATGCGGTCATTGCTGATGCCTGCTTCGTTATACAGTTTGATCAGGCGTTTTGCTTTCGCTACGCTTGCTTCGGTGTCATAAGACAGACGAGCATCAACTTCAGTAGAAATGCGACCCGGGATCAGTTTCAGAATTTCCAGGCCAATGTTAACGGCCAACTTGTCACCGGCATCGATAATTTGCTGCTCACGGGAATCGCTTTGACCACGCGCCCACTCAACGGCTTCATCAATCAGTTGGCGATATTCTGGGATTTGAGCTGCATTCAAAATCAGGGAAGGGTTGGTGGTCGCATCTTGCGGCTGATACAGTTTCATAGCCGCAATATCCCCGGTATCTGCTACTACCGTTGTCAGCTTACGCAGGGAAGTCAGTTTATCGGTCATGTTTAATATCTCATCGTTATACGTAAAATCTTTGGCAACGTTGCCTCGCCATCCCGTGATGATAACATGGTCAAGCGCGGCTGTAAGGTAGGAAAATCCTATCGCTGAGATTCTCCCCTTTCTGTGCTTTTTTGCTAAAGTGGGGAAAGTCTGAATTATTAGGAAAAAATGATGCTTATTACTCTTTCACCTGCAAAAACACTCGATTATGAAAGTCCACTCGCCACAGAAAAATATAGTCAGCCGGAATTGCTGGAGGAATCTCAGCAACTGATTGACGTTTGCCGTACTTTAACCCCGGCGCAAATCGGCAGTTTGATGAGTATCAGCGATAAATTGGCGGGGCTGAATGCCGCACGCTTTGGGGAATGGCAGCCAAATTTCACGCCGGAAAATGCCCGTCAGGCCATTTTGGCATTTAAAGGTGATGTTTATACCGGTATGCAGGCTGAAACTTTCTCTGCGGATGATTTTGCGTTTGCCCAGACTCATGTGAGAATTTTGTCCGGCCTGTATGGTGTCTTGCGTCCCCTCGACCTCATGCAGCCCTATCGCTTGGAAATGGGCATTAAACTGGAGAATCCACGCGGTAAAGATCTGTATAAGTTTTGGGGTGATCGTATCACTGACAATTTGAATGCCGCATTGGAACAGCAAGGTGATGAGGTGTTGGTCAATTTAGCATCGGATGAGTATTTCAAATCGGTGAACAGCAAAAAGTTGGCTGCGACTATGATCAAGCCGGTTTTTCTGGATGAGAAAAATGGCAAGTATAAAGTCATTAGTTTCTATGCGAAAAAAGCTCGTGGATTGATGAGCCGTTTTATTATTCAGAACCAACTGACTGATCCTGCACGGCTGGTGGAATTTAATCTGGAGGGATACGCTTTTGATGAATCCCTGTCCAAAGGGAATGAATGGGTGTTTAAACGTCCTGAACAACATTAATTGGTTGCCAGCATGGGAGGACTTCATCACCGGTAAAAGCCCACCTGAAAACTCCACCTATTTATTTTTAGGTGGAGTGGTGAATGTCCGGTTATTTCGGCGCTCTTGCCATCAGAAACTCACGCAGGGTAGAAAAATCCGCAGGCATGAAGTGGGATAACACATCCAAATCCGCTCGTTCAGCCAATTCTTGTGGCAAGGGTAACGGTTGACCGAGGGTGGCTTCGACGCTTTCCTTGAATTTGGCCGGGTGAGCGGTGCCCAGGAACAGACCATATTCCCCTTCCTGTAACTGATCACGCAGAACTCGATAGGCAATGGCCGCATGGGGTTCGGAAATATAGCCCTTTGCCGCCAGTTCCTGCATGGTGCTCTGAGTGGTTGCGTCATCCACAACCCCCTTTGCCAATTCACTCAATGCCCAACCTTTGCGTTTGAACAGCTCTTCAATGCGTGGCCAGTTATTGGGCTGGCTGACATCCATGGCATTGGACAGTGTGGCAATGGTTTGATGAGGTTGCCATGAGCCTTCCGCCAAATAACGGGGAACGGTGTCATTGACATTGGTTGCCGCGATAAAACGTTTTACCGGCAGTCCCAGCGACTTCGCCAGTAATCCTGCGGTTAAATTACCGAAATTGCCGCTGGGTACAGAAATGACCAACTGTTCACGTTTCTCGGCCGGGATCTGTGCAACCGCTTCAAAGTAATAACAGATTTGTGCCAACAATCGGCTGATATTAATGGAGTTGGCCGAATTGAGATGCAGGGCTTGTTTCAGTTCTTCGTCATCAAAAGCCTGTTTGACCAATGCCTGACAAGCGTCAAAATCGCTTTTGATGGCAACCGTGTGAATGTTGCCGCCCAGCGTACAGAAGAGTTTCTCCTGCAATGGACTGATTTTGCCTTCAGGATAAAGGATCACGACTTGGACGTTATCCAACCCATAGAAAGCGTGGGCAACGGCAGCGCCGGTGTCACCCGAGGTTGCGGTCAAAATAGTGACGGGTTGTTCTCCTGCGATCTGGGTCAGGATTTGTGCCATGAAACGGCCGCCAAAGTCTTTGAAAGCCAGTGTCGGGCCGTGGTAAAGCTCCAGTGAAACGATATTATCTTCGACATGTGCGACGGGGGCAGGGAAGGCAAAAGCGTTTTTCACCCGGGCAGCCAGTTGCCCTGCGGGGATCTCATCACCGATAAAGGCGGTGAGAATGCGCTGGCTACGGCTGACAAAATCTAATGCTAATAATTCGTTAATCTCATCATGGCTGAATTCTGGTAAATCCTGCGGAAAGAAGAGACCTTGCTGCTTGCCCAATCCCTGTTTTACCGCCTGTGAAAAACTTACCTGCTCGCTGTTGTCTTTTAAATTATATAGTTTCATCGTTACTCTACCTGTCGTGCGCCTGCGAGATCCAGACGGCAAATGTGTACAAAACCTTCATCATTCTGTACGTAGTGTTGTTGCAGCCATTGTGCGACATCTTCTGCGACGGCCATTTCATTGCAAATCGCAAAGAGGGTGGGGCCTGAGCCGGAAATACTGCATGCGAGTGCCCCCAATTTCAGGGCGGCTTCACGCGCGTTGGCAAAGCCGGGCAAGAGTTGCGTGCGATACGGTTCTGCAACCACATCTTGCATCAATTTGACGGCCAGCCCTGATTGTCGGGTATGGCAGGCATGAATGAAGCCGGCAAAATAACGGCCGTGATCAATGAGATCCTTGCGGGGGTATTCTGCCGGCAGGATCGCCCGGGCTTCGGATGTTGAAACTTTGATGCCCGGATAAGCCATCACCCACAACCAATCATCAAACACAGGAACGGGTTGGCAAAGTGGCCCTTCTTGAGACAATATCAACTGTAACCCTCCCAAATAGCAGGGCGCGACATTATCATAATGAACACTACCAGAAATGCGTCCTTCCAATTCACCCATCATGTCCAGCAACTGATTGCGACTGAATGGGCGGCCTTCATATTCATTCAAGGCCACCAGACTGGCGACCACGGAGCAGGCACTGGAGCCTAACCCCGAACCAATTGGCATATTCTTTTCTAATGTCATGGCAACAGGCAGTTCTTTTCCTAACCGTTGACAAAAAAGCTGCCAGCATTGGTAGACAATATTATGTTTGGGATCGGTAGGGAGTTTGCCGACAAATCGTCCCTTGTTATTGAGGCTGAAACTTGCAGCTTCACTTATGGAGACACAATCTCCAAGCAACGAGCCATCAACGGGAGAAACCGCTGCGCCGAGCACATCAAATCCGACGCCAACATTCCCGATAGAGGCAGGTGCATAAACCCTGACAGCCATTAAACCCCCAATTTCCATGACAGAGTGCGTAAGATATCAGCAAAAACCCCGGCTGCCGTCACATCATTCCCTGCGCCATAACCCCGCAATACCAGCGGAATGGGTTGGTAATAACGGGTATAGAAAGCCAGTGCGTTTTCGCCATTTTTGACTTTATAAAGCGGATCGTTGCCATCAACCGCGACAATTTTTACCGTACAACGACCTTGTTCAATGATGCCGACATAACGTAAAACTTTGCCTTGTTCCGCTGCATTTACCGCCCGTTGGCTGAATTCCTGATCCAGCCGTGGTAAATGGCCCAGGAAATTTTCGACATCACCGCTGGAATCGAATGAGGCTGGCAATACCGGCTCAACATGAATATCTTCCAGTTCCATTTCATAACCCGCTTCCCGCGCCAAAATCAGCAGCTTACGGGCAACATCCATGCCAGAAAGATCGTCCCGTGGGTCCGGTTCAGTAAAGCCTTTCTCTTTCGCCAGCATCGTGGCCTGTGAAAGCGTCATACCTTCATCCAGCATACCGAAAATGTAGGATAGAGAGCCAGACAGAATTCCGTTGAATTGGACTAACTCATCTCCGGCATTGAGCAGATTCTGCAAATTTTCAATCACAGGCAATCCAGCGCCCACATTGGTGTCATACAGGAATTTGCGCTTTGATTTTTCCGCTGCCTGACGGATTTGGCGGTAATAAGCCATCGACAAGGTATTGGCTTTTTTATTGGGTGTGACAATGTTAAAGCCATCACTGAGGAAACTGGCATATTGTTCCGCAATGGTTTGATTAGAGGTGCAATCCACAATGACCGGATTCAGGAGATGGTACTCTTTCTCAAGGCGGATCAGACGGCTAAGGCTAAAAGGTTCAGTCGCTTCTGATAGGGCTCGTTGCCAATTATCCAAACAGATCCCCTGCATATCGGTCAGCAAAGCGCGGGAATTGGCAATACCGCACACCCGTAGTTCAATGTGTTTTTGTTTGAGCCAGGCTTGCTGGCGACGGATTTGTTCGATCAAGGCATTTCCTACTCCCCCCACGCCCACAACGAAGACTTCAACGACTTGGGCGGTGTTGAACAACATCTGGTGACAGAGCCTGACTGCCGTGGTTGCCGCATCATTTTCAATGACGGCGGAAATGGAACGCTCAGAAGAGCCTTGGGCAATGGCAATGATGTTGATATTAGCGCGTGTCAATGCAGAGAAGAAACGGGCAGAAATTCCACGCTGGGTACGCATACCATCCCCAACGACGGAGATAATGGCCAGGTTATCGATCACGTCGATGGGATCAAGCACGCCATCTTTCAATTCCAGATAAAATTCTTCTGTTAATGCCTTCTGTGCCTTTGATAGCTCTTTTTGCGGCACGCAGAAACTAATGCTGTATTCCGATGAAGACTGTGTAATCAACACAACGGAAATCCCTGTGCGGGACATAACGGAAAATACCCGGGCTGCCATTCCAACCATGCCTTTCATGCCGGGGCCGGAGACGTTGATCATCGCCATGTGGTTCAGATTGGTAATGCCTTTAATCGGCATATTTCCGTCTTTTTGTTCACCTTGTTCACCATCAATAAATTGTCCATCACCAATAGCTCGCCCATTACCAATAAAAGTACCGGGAGCATCGGGATTGGCCGTGTTTTTAATCAGGCAAGGAATTTGAAATTGTGCAATGGGGGCGATGGTACGAGGGTGAAGGACTTTCGCGCCAAAGTAAGATAACTCCATGGCTTCTTGATATGACAGGCTTTTCAGCAAGCGTGCATCCGCAACCGCTCTTGGATCACAGGTATAAACGCCATCGACATCCGTCCAGATTTCGCAGCAGTCTGCGCGTAAACAGGCTGCCAGCACAGCGGCTGAATAATCGGAGCCGTTGCGTCCCAACACCACCAATTCACCGTTTTCATTACCTGCGGTGAAGCCTGCCATCAGAATAATATGGTCAGCAGGAATGTTCAGTTCAGCAATCCGTTTGGATGATTCATGGATATCAACGGTAGATTCAAGGTAATGCCCATGCGCCAGGAGATTTTTGACGGGATCAATCACAGTGACTTTATGACCACGAGCCAGTAATACCGCTTCCATGATGGCAATTGATAACTTTTCGCCACAACAGATCAAAGATGCGTTAATCCTGTCCGGACACTGTTTCAACAAAGAAATGCCATGCAGGGTTTGTTTCAGGTGACCGAGTTCACGCTCCACTATTCCTTTCAGGCGTTCATAATCAAATCCCGCTTGTTGCGCTTTCAACCCCGACAGCAAATCAGCGAAAACTTGGGTTGCATCGCTGATATTGGAAACAATATCCTGCCCTGCGACCGTTTTTTCGATCATCGCCACGAGATGGTTGGTAATTTTTGCCGGTGCAGAGAGCACCAAGGCAACTTGCCCAAGGCGTAACTCATTCTCGGCGATCTCTGCAACGCTCAGTACTCGCTGGTCATTTGCCACTGAGGTGCCCCCAAATTTCAGTACTCGCATTAACATTCCTCTCCTGATTTCTGTCAAAAAAAAAGCCCGTATCTTGTGGGATACGGGCTCATTATTATTTTATGTGTACGCGTTAGCCCGCACCGCAACTTAGGGTTCCGGTGGTAATCGTCGTGGTGGTTTTTGTAGTGACCATCTTTTTAGGGCTGTTATGGCGCATAGTTTCCTGTCTGTCTTTTAATTTGTCTGACCCCCTATTGGTTAAATTAAACTGTGGTCAATGTCAAATATTTTTTATCGGGAAAGCAGAAAAAAACGTCATTTTCCGTACTGTAATTATTCAAAGTATGACAAAAGTGATGAGTCATTATCTGGTAGGTAGGGTTATTTCCCAGCATTTAATTTTACAAAAAACATATTTTGTAATTATTTTGTCTTTATGATAAAAACATGCAAATTTGAACGGTTGGGTGCCGAATCGATCTTTTCAGGCATTCAAGATCCAGTGACGGTCATTAACATATTTTATTCAAATCAATAACAAATGATCTAAAGTAAAATTAACAATTACAGTTAATGTTAACGTGCTACAATTGATTTTGATATGTATCAACAAAAGTTAGTTTTTTTAGCAGGTAAATGCATTACTGGCTGTTATATTGCTGTTAATAGACTAATATAGGGCCTTGTTTAAATCGGGTTTTCCGGGTATGTACCCTCCAAAAAAGCGCCGCAGGCTTTTAGCGTAAAACATATCAAAACCTTTATTTTGGGCATAAGCTGGTTTTCTGTGCATCAGAACAAGATCAGCATATTTTCTTTTAATAATAGCAGCTTATGTCATACAGATTCTGTTTTTTAGCGATTTTAGGTAGCAACCATGCAAACCCCGCACATTTTGATTGTTGAAGACGAAATTGTCACACGCAATACCCTTAAAAGCATCTTTGAAGCTGAAGGGTATGTCGTTTATGAAGCCACTGACGGTTCAGAAATGCACAACATTCTGTCAGATAACGATATCAACTTAGTGATTATGGATATCAATCTGCCAGGTAAAAATGGGTTACTTCTTGCCCGTGAATTACGTGAACAGGCAAATGTCGCGCTGATGTTCTTAACGGGGCGCGACAATGAAGTGGATAAAATCCTTGGTCTTGAAATCGGTGCTGATGACTATATCACCAAGCCGTTTAATCCGCGTGAATTAACTATTCGTGCCCGGAACTTGCTTTCCCGGACAATGAACCTGAGTCATTCCGGTGAAGAACGCCGCCAAGTTGAAAGCTACAAGTTCAATGGGTGGGAACTGGATATCAACAGCCGTTCCCTGGTGAGTCCAATGGGCGATCAGTACAAACTGCCACGCAGTGAATTCCGTGCGATGCTGCATTTCTGTGAGAATCCAGGAAAAATCCAGACTCGTGCAGAATTGCTGAAAAAGATGACGGGTCGCGAACTGAAACCTCACGATCGTACTGTTGATGTCACGATTCGCCGCATTCGTAAACATTTCGAATCGACGCCAGATACGCCTGAAATCATTGCAACCATCCACGGTGAAGGTTACCGTTTTTGTGGTGATTTAGAAGACTAATCAACGCGGTTACAGTGATTAACACTGTATGGGTCAAAAAGCCCCGAATGTCTTGCGACATCGGGGCTTTTCTTTTTAACCGCCGCTCGCGTTTTCACCATTGATCGCCCTGTGGGGGATTTATTCTTTCCACGGCATAATCGGTACGGCGCTGATCGCATTTTTAGGGGAGCCATCGATCACTTTGTCAGAGTAAGTTAAATAAATCAGCGAATTACGCGCAGGATCATAGAAGCGTACAACCTGAAGTTTTTTAAAGACTAAAGAGGTCCGTTTCTGGAAGACGACCTGTCCTTTCTTGGGTGATTTTTTTATCTTATCTGCCAACTCAATCGGGCCAACCTGCTGACAGGATATGGCGGCATCAGAGGTATCTTCCGCCAATCCAAGCCCCCCTTTAATTCCACCTGTTTTGGCCCGGCTCAGATAACAGGTCATGTTTTTAACATCAGGATCATCAAAAGCCTCGATCACGATTTTGTTATCAGGGCCAAAAAGTTTGAATACGGTATCGACAGAACCAATCTCTTCTGCGTGCAGCACGACAGGAGAAAAGAGTAAGCCAGCCGCTATCACTAGTTTCTTCATTGTTGCCATATTTAGTCCATTTGAATTAAATAAATACAGTGAAAATATCTACCATTAACATATAATGTCAATCAATAGACCTAATATAACTATTTTCACCATGAATATATCCGCAATAAAAAATCATGGCATTATAGCTAAATATGCGCCCAAAACGAGTCAGTTGTGGTGGGTAAATCGCTCTCCACTGACTGCCCCGATTTCTCAATTGCGCTTAAAACAGAGGGAACTTTTAGAAAGTTGCCATGTTCATAACAACATTCGCCCATCAGATAGTGGTTTATTTTTTATTTAAATTCATGGCGTTGCCTAATTCATCAAGACAATGCTTGACATATTGTCAAATCTACCATTAATTTATTCCAAGTTTAAACTTGTTTAATTTTGTTGCTGATTTACTTGAAACATAAATGTAACAACAAGGATGCTAAATTAAATATAGTTTAGTTGGTGATTATCTCGGTGGTTATTTGAATTTTCAGGCAATGATAAATTTTGTCATTAATTTGCTGAAATGGGACTGCCGTTACCACGGTAAGGAACAGGGACGGTTTTCAAAATGTGAAAATTATAATGTGCCTGAACCATACCTGAACGTCAGGTAGGCAATGCCCTCAGAAAAACCCTGTCTTTTATCTTTGAGGAAATATAGGTATTGATGATAAATCAGACGACATAATATGTTCATTCAGAAAAATATTTTATATGATTTTCTTTTTGTCTTAATGACTTAGGGAGATGTATGGATCAAACCAACATCATTCGAGATTTGCTGCATTGGGTGGATAACAACCTGGATCGGCCATTATCCCTTGATAACGTTGCAGCAAAAGCAGGTTACTCCAAGTGGCATTTGCAGCGTATGTTCAAGGATGTGACTGGTCAGGCAATTGGCTCTTATATTCGCGCCAGAAGGTTATCCAGAGCCGCAGTTGCATTACGTTTAACCAGCCGCCCTATTCTGGATATTGCCTTGCAATATCGCTTTGATTCCCAGCAAACTTTCACTAGAGCGTTCAAAAAACAGTTTGACAGAACGCCAGCATCCTATCGCCGAAGTGAAGATTGGTGCGCCAAGGGGATATGTCCGCCTATTTTGCTGGATAACAAGCCCTTGCCCGCGCATAAATATGTCACATTGGAAGATAAGCCACTTATTGGTACTGAGCATACGTGTAGTTATATGCTTGAGCAGTGGTCAGTGGCTTGCAAAGATATGCGTCATAACTTTTGGGTCAACTATCTGCAGGATGCCGAAGTATTGCCACCCAGACTTTATGGATTACACCATACGACCTTTAGTATGGATCATGAAGATGAGCAAACGGTTTTCTATACTACGGCTATTGAACCCGAATACGCTACCTTTGATACCAAAGACAGTAGTCCGGTTATTCTGCCCGGTGGAGATTATATTTCGTTCAGTTATTTTGGTGATAAAGAACAGTTGCAAGAGTTTCTTTTCACCATTTATGGTATCTGCCTGCCTACACTAAACATCACTCGCAGAAAGGGATACGATGTCGAGCGATACTATCTCACTAACCTTGAATGGAAAAATATTGGGAATGAGTCTCAAAACCATATTGTGGAGTTTGAGTATCTCATCCCAATTGAGCGTTAGCCCTGTAATTCATCCAAGGCGGGCATATCCAGATGTGTGATATCGCCCGCTGTTTCGACAACCCAGCCCGAAGCCAGCCACGGGCTATCCTGATAATCCACCCGTGAAATGGAGCAGTTTCTTAGTCTCAGACGGCGTTCTGAATTGGCCGGAAGTCCCAAAATCGAACAGACTAAACTGACAAGTGCCATGCCATGACTCACCAGCAAAGGGCGGCTTCCTGCCGGTAGATTGAGACAACTTTCCAATGCCGCCCGCATCCGGATAGATAACTCATTCATCGATTCACCTTCTGGGATACGTCCATTTGGTGTACCATCGACCAGACTTTTACGCCAGGATTCCTCTTCCGGTGTGAGGGAATTCAGTTCGCGGTTTTCCAAGACGCCCATATGTAACTCTCGCAAACGCGGTTCCAGTATTATTTCGCACCCACAGGCTTTAGCGATGATTTCTGCTGTTTGTCGTGTTCGGCCAAGGTCACTGGTGATAACATGAGTAATGTTTTCTGATTTGACTCTCTGCGCGACTAAGTGAGCCTGACGTTGACCAATTTCAGTCAAAGGGCTGTCAGATTGTCCCTGAATACGGCGAGCCACGTTCCATTCGGTTTCGCCATGACGAACAAGATAGACCTGTAACATAGTTATTTTCCGTTATACTGCATCATGAAATAATTCAAAGGATAATTTATTTATTATGTACCACGTTATTGCAGCAACAACTAACCCTGCGAAAATAAAAGCGATTAGCCTTGCATTCGATGATGTTTTTGGCCCAGGTACTTACCGCATAGAAGATGTCAATGTAGACAGCAGTGTACCTCAACAACCTATTGGCAATACTGAAACCCGCACAGGTGCGCGTCATCGCGTTATGGCTGCCCGCCAGGTTCGGCCCGAGGCTGATTTTTGGGTTGGGGTTGAAGCTGGAATTGAAGATGACATGACATTTGCCTGGATGGTGGTTGAACACAAACAGATCCGTGGGGAATCGCGTTCTGCCAGTCTGATGCTGCCTGAAAAAGTGTTGGAAGGCATTCGCGAGGGACGCGAACTGGGCCACGAAATGGCTGACGTGGCTGGCATCGATAATATCAAACAGAAAGGCGGTGCAATCGGCTTTTTTACCAACGGTATTCTGACGCGCACCAGCGTTTATCATCAAGCGTTGATACTGGCTCTTGTACCTATCCATCATGAAATTTATAAAGAGTTAAATAACTAATCTTAACGGTACAGTATAGTTAACGGCCTACTCAATAGGATGGCTGTTCAAATGACATAGCCGTTCAAATGATATAGCTGTTCAGACGACATAGCTGTTTGGGGTTACCGTTGGATGACCCCAAACAACATTTGAATCCGTTATTTTATACTGACCGCATTTCACACTGATTATTTTGATAAATTAATCGCGGTTATTTTAGCCGCAGTTATTTTAGCAACTGAGCTTCCAGCCACGTTTTAACATGGGCTGGCGCTGTTTTTAAGCTGTTGGAACCCCGTGTAATGGTCGCAATACCAACACTAAGCTCGTTTTTTAGTTCGCGTTGGCTCATTTGCCCCCGCATCAATTCCTTAATAATCTGAACCCGGGTTGATAAAGCTGTACGCTCATCGGGAGTCAATAATAGCTGTAAAATAGAATGTTGCAAATTTTGTTCAAATGCTGTCTGCAACAACTCCACAAAAGTGAGCCAGTCATCACCATCTTCCGGGGAAATCGCCGGATCAATCAAATGATTTTGTGTCATAATAGACTACCATACTATTTAACTAGTACGGCAGCATATCATACTTGCCGCACAAATTAATAATGCCTTTGCCATTCAGCATCAGTCAGTACGTTCGATATTTTTCCCATAAAATTATGGTAAAACATATCATAAGCAAGAACGTTTTTGACATAAGAACGTGTTTCAAGGAAAGGAATGCTCTCAATAAAGGCGATCGGATCAATGCGCCCAGAGGAGTTAGCCAGCCAGCGATCAACATTTGTCGGTCCTGCATTATAGGCGGCACTGGCAAGAATGCGGTTATTACCAAAACGCTGGTAAACCGAATCCAGATAGGCGGTGCCAATTTGGATATTCATGACAGGATTCATTAATTGACTGCTGCTGACATAGCCTTGAATTTTTTGACTTTTCACCGTGTGTTCGGCTGTTTTTGGCATAATTTGCATTAAGCCACTGGCTCCTTTGGCAGAGCGGGCTTGTGGATTCCAGGCACTTTCCTGACGGGCAATCGCCATCGCATAACTTTGTGAAATATTTTTATCTGACGTAAAGTTGGCAAATTCGTTTTGCCATGCCAGAGGGAAGCGCTCTTCAAGGTGATCCCACATTTTTCCCGTAATGGTGGCCTGCACACTAAACGCAGGCCAGTGCTGCTCCAGCGCATAACGAGCTAGTTGCTGTTGCCTGAGATGCTCTTGCGATGAAACCAGGCTAACCCATTCTGAACGCGCCAGACCATCCATGTTCCAATACAATAATTCGCGGATGCGCTTGATTTCAGGCATATTGGCAATGGAAGCATCCGGTCTTTCTGATTTATTAATGAACAATGGATAGGGCATATGTAATTTCTGCGCCGCCACCATAGGATAAAAACCCCGGTGCCCGGTCAGGTTACGTAAAATCGCCTTTCCTTCTGTCTTTTTCCCTTGGTTGAACAGAATCATGGCGCTCCAATATTGCCACTCATCTTGCTGTAAATTCGTTTTTGGCAGCAACGAAAGCCATTTTCCAAGCCCGGTATAATCACCCTCCCTCAATGCCAAGCGAGCGCGTCGCTCAATTAATTGAGCCGATTGTGAATCCTGAATGGTCTCATCCCGCCATTTTGCCTGTTCGGGTGTGATATCCCCCATCAATTGCCAGGCAACGATATCTTTTAACTGCTGGTGTTCGCTATCATTCATTTTCTGTGCGCGAACAAAGGCAGGAATGTTAACTCTGGCAAGCTCGGCTTCTTTGCGGGCAAAACGAGGAAAAATCATCATGACAACTGAACGGGTGAAATTGGTTGGTGCTGTCGTTGTGGAAAATTGTTTAATCAGTGCCGGATCTTGTTGCAGCTTAATCAAACTTGAGCCTAGGCCCTGATGATCTAAGGGCAAGCGTTTGGCAAGATAAGTGATGAGTGCAGTATTGTTTTCTTTCATTGCCAATTCAATGCGCTGCAAAATTAAATGGGTAGAAAGATATCCGGCTTTCTCCCAGACATCGAATAGCTTATTGCAATTATCAGGTAATGCACGGCCACTTAGCCAAATTTCTTCCGCCCCGTTCCATGCAACCTGCTGGTGACCCGTAGCCCATTGGGCAAAGTAATAATCACAGCGTTCTGTCACTGCGCTTGGGGGATTGCGGCTGAAGGCTAAAATACCGGCCCAGTCACCCTTGTTGGTTAGCACATTAATAAACCGGGATGTCAGTGAACGTGCGGGTGGCAGAGTCGGATAAGTGTGAATAAAATGCTGAATTTGCTGGGGGGTCGCCATTGCTAGATCTTGAGTTAACTGACGATATTCAAGATAGGGGTAGAGCGGATAATTTTTTAGCGTTGGCATCAGGCGTGCAACTTCGGCCATATTTTTGGCTTCCCATGCCTGTTTTATTTCTTGATAGCGCTGGCGTTGAGCATTCAGAGAGTCAGCATGTGCCGCTCCAGCAACCACGGAAACCATACTTACAGCGATTGTAAAATGCTGCCACTTACTCATTGCCACATACCCCTCTGGAAGACTACTATCAGTCAGCGCTCAAATGCATTGCCAAAATATATTGTAATTATAATCATATTATTGATGTGATTTATTACAACTGATGAATGCGAGAGGGAATGCGGGAATTTAATCCTAATCAGGTAGCAACACGATAGGTAAAATTTAGGATAGAATACGCCATTCAAGGCTCCACAAGCACAAATAAATCTTAAAATTTCCTGATTAATCAAAAGGTAAAATACATTGGCTCAATATGTTTATAGTATGCACCGGGTTGGTAAAATTGTTCCCCCGAAAAGACATATTCTGAAAAATATTTCTCTAAGTTTTTTCCCTGGAGCAAAAATTGGTGTTCTCGGCCTGAATGGTGCAGGTAAATCAACCTTACTGCGCATCATGGCGGGTATTGATACAGATATCGAGGGAGAAGCTCGCCCACAACCCGGCATTAAAATTGGCTATTTGCCGCAGGAACCTAAGCTCAACCTTGAGCATACTGTTCGTGAAGCGGTGGAAGAGGCGGTCAGTGAAGTTAAAAATGCGCTGGCACGCCTTGATGAAGTTTATGCTGCTTATGCTGATCCGGATGCGGATTTCGATAAGCTGGCAAAAGAGCAGGGTGATCTGGAAGCGATTATCCAGTCCCACGACGGGCATAACCTGGATAACCAACTGGAGCGAGCGGCTGATGCCCTGCGTTTGCCGGCGTGGGATGCCAAGATTGAGCATCTGTCCGGTGGTGAGCGCCGTCGTGTAGCGATTTGCCGCTTGTTGCTGGAAAAACCAGACATGCTGCTGCTTGATGAACCCACCAACCACCTTGATGCTGAATCTGTCGCCTGGTTGGAGCGCTTCCTGCATGATTACGAAGGTACAGTGGTTGCAATTACCCACGACCGCTACTTCCTTGATAACGTTGCTGGCTGGATCCTGGAACTTGACCGTGGTGAAGGTATTCCATGGGAAGGTAACTACTCTTCATGGCTGGAGCAAAAAGATGCGCGTCTGGCACAGGAAGCGGCTTCAGAAGCGGCTCGGCGTAAGTCGATTGAAAAAGAACTTGAGTGGGTTCGCCAAAATCCGAAAGGACGTCAGGCAAAAGGCAAGGCGCGTTTGGCTCGCTTTGAAGAACTCAATAATGTGGATTACCAGAAACGCAATGAAACCAGTGAACTGTTCATTCCACCTGGCCCACGTTTGGGCGACAAGGTATTGGACGTCACCAATTTAACGAAGTCTTACGCTGATCGCGTTCTGATCGATAATTTAAGTTTCTCCCTGCCGAAAGGGGCGATTGTCGGGATCATCGGCCCGAACGGTGCGGGTAAATCAACGTTGTTCCGTATGTTGTCCGGTCAAGAGCAGCCTGATTCCGGCTCAATTACACTGGGTGAAACCGTTAAATTGGCTTCTGTTGATCAGTTCCGTGACAACATGGATGACAGCAAAACGGTTTGGGAAGAAGTTTCTGGCGGTCAGGACATCATGCGTATCGGCAACTTTGAAATTCCAAGCCGTGCCTATGTCGGACGTTTTAACTTCAAAGGGGTAGATCAAGGCAAGCGTGTGGGTGAATTGTCTGGTGGTGAACGTGGCCGTCTGCATTTATCCAAACTGCTACAAGTTGGCGGCAACATGTTACTGTTGGACGAACCGACTAACGACTTGGATATTGAGACGTTGCGTGCATTGGAAAATGCCCTGTTGGAATTCCCGGGTTGTGCGATGGTTATTTCCCATGACCGTTGGTTCCTTGACCGTATCGCAACGCATATCATTGATTATCAGGATGAAGGTAAGGTCTCCTTCTTTGAAGGAAACTTCAGCGAATACGAAGACTACAAGAAGCGGACATTGGGGGCTGAAGCGCTGGAGCCTCACCGCATTAAATACAAAAAGATCAGTAAGTAAGTTTGATCGAAAAAACGGCCTGATATCAGGCCGTTGTTGACTCATCATGATTCGTTTATCGTAACTACTGCACTAAAACACGTTGTTCCAGAAAAGATTCATAAGTTTTAACGGCTTTTCCACTTGTCAAAGTGATAACACTGTCCGCATGTCGCATCAGACGGCTATCTTGTGAAGCAATGACGACGGTGCCTTTCTGTTCATGTGCAATAAATTTAAAGATATTAATGAACGTCTGGAATGCTTTCTGATCCAGGTTACGTGTCGGATCATCTGCAAATAAATATTCAGGTCTTCTGGCGATGGCTTTTGCCATTGCCGCCAGTTGCCGCTCATTTCCAGACAGTTCCCCTGGGTAATAACGGCTTTTATCGCCTAATTTCACAATATCCAACGCTTTCTGCGCGATTTTTTCTGCTTGCTCACGAGAAAGCGATAATCCATAAGACGTTGATAATAACAAGTTATCTAACAGCGTGAGTTCACTCGATAAATTGAAGCCTTGGAAAATGAACCCACTATTTTCAGCATGAAACTTTCCTAATTCTACATCATTCATTAGTTTCAACTTGTTATTATTAATTAATACATCTCCTTGATCTGGTTGTAACATACCCGATGCAATCGACAATATCGTTCGGTTAGTCGATGCTCTCGGCCCTGTTATCAAAGTAATTTCACCTGGTATAATAGAAAATGTGATATCTGAAATCATTTCATGATTAACTGTGGTATCAGTTAAACCATATGAAATATTGATAACCTCAATCGATTTAAATTGATTTAAGTTCATATTCTCAACACAATTAGGTTAAAAGATTAAAACTTTTTCCTTAACATATGCGGTCTAATTTTATTCGAAATAGCATTAATATCCTTGTGATATTGTACGAGTAAAAATAGTCTATATGTGAAACATCTTCATCAAGGATATGCTCATCTTATGTCAATTATTATTTACAATGATCATCATAATAAATGAGATGTTTCTTAGTCTTAGAATAAAAAAATCAAGAATATTAATTGATTATGCTTAAAACAAAAAATTATTCAAATAAAAATAGCATAAGCTCTTCTATCTTTATTCCATTTTAATAATAAGGAAAAAAGTCATTTTATATTTCATTAACATTTTAATGTTATCTCGCATTACCTCCATGATTGTTTAAAACACCTAAAATATTTGTGGGATTATTATAACCTAATAAATTTTATATAAATAAATCAATAGGCCTGTTCATTAAATGACTTATTTCTCTGCAATTCAAGTCAAAAGAGTAAAATTAAAGTATCAAAAATTATTATTAACACAATCTATTTTATTACCGTTGTAAAAATAACGACAGTTAACATTTAATTAAATGTTAACTTGGCGTCAGCATAAAATGAAAAAAGTTACAGTGAATAATAAATAAACATCAATTAATTGTGATCATAATATAAGTGTAATCTATTTTATCTATATAAGTGGATTACGCCATTAACATGTGTTGAACCAGTTCAACACAGCGTAGAAAACGCTGATCATAGTCGGGTGAATCAACACAGACATAGTCGATATTATTTTTTTTCAATAAACTTTCAAGTAAATATTGAAATTCTTTACGATCTCGTTCACTGCCTAAACTTCTCAAACCATCCGCGACCCAAGGGGTGTTATTCTCTAAAAGAATAACTAAATCAAAACGATACTCATCAACCATGGCCTGAACAAAGGGATGTTCTTTTCCTTCATAGCGTTTGCAAAATGCCTGGGTTGTCACGAAATCAGTGTCGATAAAAGCAACCTTATTAGCATATTTAACCGAAAAATCAATATATTGAGCATGACCCAGCGCAATTTTATCGTAATCTGAGTATTGCAGGGCCATTTCATC
Organism: Xenorhabdus beddingii; assembly: GCF_002127545.1. GTDB lineage: Bacteria > Pseudomonadota > Gammaproteobacteria > Enterobacterales > Enterobacteriaceae > Xenorhabdus > Xenorhabdus beddingii. Next base: position 191,761 of record NZ_MUBK01000003.1, on the reverse strand, counting down.
GCCACCCAGATGGGAGAACACATAGTCTCGCCCATATTCCCATGCGCTGGTGGTGTTAAACATATTGGCCAGTTTATTCACCAAGGTAGATTTTCCGCTTGATTCACCGCCGAGAATGGCAACGGTACGCACAAAGAAGGGTTTCACTTCGGTAGGGATGTATTCCCAATAGCGGAAAGGAGCCTGACGGATTTGGCTTCCGCTGATATTCATGAATGAGCGTTGTGGGTCAATAAGCACGGTTTCAATGTTGAAATGCTCTTTATAACGGGCAGCATCTTGCGCCTCACTGGAATAGATGTATTTGGGCGTGATCCCTTTTGTTGACATGAATGCTTTCATGCCCTTGCTCCATGCCTCCCAGCCATTTGGATAAGGCTCCATGCCTTGTTCATCAAATGCATGAATATGAATATTTTTTTGATACTTGAATGTTTGCAACAACCATCTCAATCGGTCACTTACCGTTGGCTGCTGGGACATCGAGCTGTTGATAAACAGTTCACGATCACGAACTTCATCATAACAGAGAACAACATGTAATTCATCAACTTGGCTGGAAGCTCTCTGAATCAAATAAATGTGCCCGGTATGTAACGGGTAAAATTTACCAAACACGACACCAATTGTTTTCTTTTCCATGGGATACGCCAATCCTAGATATTGATGAAGAGAAGCCAGTTTCTGTGCACTGGGACTCTTTATTTTGTCGTTAATGAGTTGGCTAAGATAGCCTTTTGTCATACCACTGGCATCAGCAACTTGCTGTAATGTGCAACCCGCCTGTTTGATAGCCTCTTTCAAATAGTCAAACTGCCCCATATAACTCCCTCCTCTTATGTTTAGTATATTAAACAAATTAGCATGTTCATCGTGAAAGGTAAAAACAAAATGAGTTGTTTATCGATGCTTTGGGATTAAATACTGTTATTTTGGCAACTTTGAGTGTTTAAGATTGGATAATCAGCGATATGAATAAAATAAAAAAACAAATGCTAAATTATTAGGATTAATTGTAAGATTCAAGGCGAGGCGGAGAGTTGATTTTTTATTTATACAGAGTGAATAAAAATATTTTTTAAATATTGCCAGATTATTTATATTCATTAAGAATAATCTGATTTTTTGAATTTCAGATTAACGGGCTAAAAATTTCAAGGCGGGAAAATGCAGGAAATTGAAATGGCAATGTTATTGCCTGCCTTATTTGAACTGTGATGGCAGGCAACAAATATTCTGGATAATTAGGAAAAACACGTAGGTTGAAAAAGAATAAAAGTGGTTTTACTCATCCAGATCTTCCAGAACAGATAACGCATCGGCCAATTTTTTGACACCAAATACTTTCATGTCGGGTAAGGCTTTTTTGGGCATATTGGCATGAGGAACAATGGCGCGTTTAAAACCGTGCTTGGCAGCTTCTGAAATACGTTCCTGACCACTGGGTACAGGCCGGATTTCACCCGCCAGGCCGACTTCACCAAATACCACCAGATCACGGGGCAAAGGGCGATCACGGAAACTGGAAACCAAAGAGAGCAGTAATGCCAGGTCAGCACTTGTCTCCGTAACTTTCACCCCCCCCACGACGTTAACAAAAACATCTTGGTCAGACATTTGCAAACCACCGTGTCGATGCAAAACAGCCAGTAGAATAGCCAGCCTGTTCTGTTCAAGCCCTACCGCGACGCGACGCGGATTTGACATCATGGAATGATCGACTAGCGCCTGAATTTCAACCAGCAAAGGACGTGTGCCTTCCCACACAATCATGACGGAGCTGCCTGAGGTAATTTCATCGCCACGACTCAGGAAAATTGCAGAAGGGTTATTCACTTCCCGCAATCCTTGTTCGGTCATGGCGAACACCCCCAGCTCATTGACGGCCCCGAAACGGTTTTTATGGCTGCGCAGGGTACGGAAGCGGGAATCTGCTTCGCCGTCAAGCATGACTGAACAGTCTATACAGTGTTCGAGTACCTTGGGACCCGCCAAAGAGCCGTCTTTTGTCACATGACCAACCATGATAATGGCGACGCCACGGGTTTTAGCGAACCGGGTCAGGTAAGCGGCGGTTTCCCTCACTTGGGCCACGCTGCCCGGTGAAGATTGAATATCCGCCATGTGCATGACCTGAATTGAGTCAATCACCATCAGTTTGGGTTGTTCTTGTTCTGCAATCAGGCAGATCTGTTCAATGCTGGTTTCTGACAGCATGTTCAGTTTATCAGTCGGCAATCCCAGCCGATGGGCGCGCATTGCGACTTGCTGCAATGATTCTTCCCCTGTCACATACAGGGTTTTCATCTGTGCCGATAATTGGCACATGGTTTGTAAGAGCAGGGTACTTTTTCCCGCTCCGGGATTACCCCCGATCAAAATGGCACTGCCGGGAACCACCCCTCCGCCGAGAACACGGTCAAATTCTTTGAACCCGGTTGAAAAACGGGGAAGCTCTTCCAGACTGATATCTGAAAGTTTTTGTACTTTACTGATACCCGCATCCCCGGCATAACCGCTGAAACGCTCAGTGCGGGAAGATGAAGCTGCGGCCAGACGCACTTCCGTAATGGTATTCCATGCGTGGCATGCGGTACATTGCCCCTGCCAGCGGGGATAATCCGCGCCACATTCGTTACAGACAAATGCCCGTTTTGCTGCTTTTGCCACTCTATGCTTCCTTAATATGATGATATTGGGCTATTGGGATTAACGTTCTTCGTGCTTCAAGCCGCCACTCAACACACACAGAACGCCCATTAAATCTGCATGGCGGATCGCAACTTTAGCCTGCGCATACACTTTGGGTTTGGCATGATAGGCAATTCCCAACCCTGCTTTGCGGATCATTTTCAGGTCATTGGCACCATCCCCGATAGCGATAGTCTGACTGAGCGGAATGTTCAGCTCTTTTGTCAGCCTTATCAAGGTGGTTGCCTTATATTTGGCATCGACAATCGGCCCTTTGACTTTACCGGTCAGTTTGCCGTCTTTGATCTCAAGTTGATTGGCGACGGCGGCAAAAAGGCGTAGTTGCTGGCGAAGATTATCGGCAAAGAAAGTGAAACCCCCGGAGGCAATCGCGACATGCCAATCCAAAGATTGTAACTTACGGACAAGGCTGGTTAATCCGGGCATCAGGGGCAGTGTTTCCATCACTTGCTGCAAGATTGAAACATCAGCACCGGCCAGTTGTGCGACGCGTTCACGCAGGCTGTCTGAAAAATCCAGTTCACCCTGCATGGCACGTTCTGTAATTTCCGCCACTTTATCGCCGACCCCAGCCAGACGCGCAATTTCATCGATACATTCGATTTGGATAGCGGTTGAATCCATGTCCATCACTAATAAGCCGGGTGAACGCAGGCGTGGGATTTGCCCCAGTGGAACCACATCCAGACGGCATTCATCCGCCAGTCGTTTAATGCGGGGTGAAAGGCTACCGGCAATACGGACAACCTGATAATCATCAATGCGCCATGAAGATACCACGACGATGGCTGCCCCAAGGCGGTGCTGAAAATCACTGATACGTTGCTTATCCAGGCCTCGTCCATACAGCAACCAGCCGCTGTCTCCGGCGCGGTAGTCCAGCGGCATGACTTCATCACCACTGAGGGATAACGGTAATCCCGGCCATTTATGGATTTCATCCGGTAAGTAACGATAGGCCAGATTATTGGACATGAATATCGACTCCTGTAATTCCATGTAATTTTGGCAAGCGAAAAATGCTTTTCAAACTATCCTATCAGTACCGCATCTGGCAACATGTGCTTTCCGATCATAGGATGGGATAATGATGATAAAAGCAAAGCTAAAATTTCGACTGCATAAGACGGCGATTATTTTAATATGTCTAGCACTGCTGGTTATGCTGATGCAGGGTGTCTCCTATTTCAGCCGTTCTCAACAGCAGGCCCATATGAAGCAATTTGAAGATCTGGCGAATACATTGGCAAAACAGGTTGCATTCAGCTTGGCTGATTATATGGAGAATGGTAGCAAAGATCTTAATAATAAAAAGATTGTGGCGAGTTTGGTTTACTTGACGAGTAACAAACGCATTTTGGATGCCAGCGTTTATCTGGAGAATGGAACGCAGATAGCACGGAGTGGGGAGCCGGTTTCAGTGCGTGAGCGCTTATCGCTGGAAGGAAAAAAATCCAGTGGCTACTTCAACCAACAAATCGTTGTCCCTATACCGGGGAAAAATCATCCGAAGGGTTTTCTTCGCCTGACACTGGATACGCATAAGCTGGCAACAGAATCCAATCAGGTCGATAACACGACTAACTTACTGCGGATCATGCTTCTGTTGGCTTTGGCGATTGGTTTTATTTTGGCGCATAATTTACTGCAATTGGCGCCCAGCCGCTGGCAACAATCTCCTTATCTTTTGACTGCGAATGTCAAATCACCGGATGAGGATAATGGAGAGAACCGTTAGTCGATCCTGATAGCGAAACTTATCGATCCGCCACGACGCCCCCAAAGGGGGCGGTGGGTCACAAAACAGATTTTAATGTTCTTCATAAATAGCTTTCCCATAATATCGACCGAAACAAAGGGAATAGATCACACCGTGCAGAAAAGCCACAAAAATTGCGCCATAGAACACAATCGGTTGATGGGGTAGGGCAACATGCACAAACGGTATTTTGTTAAAACGAAATACGTACATGTGAAAGGCCATCGCTGCGATTGCCAGCAGAATTCCTGCCACATTGTGATGTACTTGGTGTGATAACAGGAACCCTTTTACAGCAAAGAAAAAAGGGACAAGCATAAATAAAGAAATAACGATATAAATCATGGTGATTTCCTTAAGTTTTGTTTGGGGTTTATAACTAAAAACAGATGTATCAAGGATTGTTACAAATTCAGTTGATATCTATTATCTATTTAATATGTAAATTATTTAATGCTGATAATTAAGTCTATGACATCAAATATACATAGATAGTAAACATAGTTATTATCAATAATATTGATTTGATCGATAATTTATAGTGTTTTAGGCTAGGGCTTATGTCCCTGACCTGAACCCTGCCGGAAAACAGAATTCAGGTCTATTGGAAGGGATTGAATGAGGTCGGTGGATATTCATTAAAGTTGATTGTAATTATCGGGATTCGGGCCTATCCGCTTACCAATATCCAATTCAGCCATCGCAGCCAAATCTTCTTTTTCCAATCTGAAATCAAACACATCAAAGTTTTCTTTAATGCGCGAAGGTGTGACAGATTTAGGAATGACAATCATGCCACATTCGAGATGCCAGCGGATCACAATTTGCGCTGGTGTTTTGCCGTGCTTAATGGCCAGTTGTTCAACCAGTGGAGAGTTAAAGACACCTTTTCCACCCCGTGATAATGGGCTCCAGGACTCAGTGGTAATATGATGGGTGGCATTCCATGAATGAAGCTGCCGTTGTTGCATCAGGGGATGCAGTTCAATTTGATTGATCGTGGGAACGACGCCCGTTTCCTGAATCACTTTTTGTAAGTGTTCAATGTGAAAATTACAAACACCAATACTGCGGGTCAGTCCCGCTTCTTTCAGCTCAATCAGTTGCTTCCAGGCATCCACATAATGGTTCTGTTCGGGAACCGGCCACTGAATGAGATAGAGATCAACATAATCTAACTGTAATCTCGCCAAACTTTCCTGTAATGCAGCACTGGCATCCAGATGACGATCATTCCAGAGCTTGGTGGTGACGAAAATCTCTTCACGTGGGATAGCACTTTCTTTCAGGGCCTTCCCTACACCCTCTTCATTATTATACATCGCGGCCGTATCAATAGAACGATAGCCCACTTCTAATGCAGTGTGGATGGCTCCCACAACCTGCTCATTACTCGCTTTCCAAACCCCAAGCCCCAGTTGTGGCATTTGATTTTCATCGACGAGTTTAATAATTGTCTGTTGACCCATTCTAACCTCCTTCAGGCTTGGAATTTCAGATGGACGCTGTGTCAATCCGTTTACGGATATCAAGCGTAACATCCTGCTGTTCACCAAGGGTAACCAAACCTTCTTGTTTTAATTTTTCGATCATGGCTGGAATAGAATTTCCATCTTTTGGCATGGTGTTGCTCAGTTAGGCAATTTGCCTTTTACCAAAAATGACTTGTGGATGTGTATAGGTTTATCTGGATGTTTATAATTAATATTTCTTTATTAAATGGGTTGATTGAACTTAATTGATTGAATTTAATCGATGAGGCAGTCATTCAGCATATTTACTGATTTTTCTTCGATGATGCTCTTTTGTGACGCCAGTACATCAACAAAGAAGCAGACAGCCCACTGATCAACAAAACGACGGGTAGAATGACCAAAATGTTCATGACCAGATCTTGATGTGCTTTAACAAAAGGGATCTGGTTCAAGATATAGCCAAAACCCACGATAATAATGACCCATAAAAAGCCACTTAACCAGTTAAAAAATTGAAAGCGTTTATTATTTAGACCAGAAATGCCCGCAAATGTTGGCAGGAGAGTACGCACAAATGCCAAAAAACGCCCGATAAGCAGGGCCGATAGGCCATGTTTGGCAAACAGGGTATTAGCGCGTTGCCGGTATTGCAGGGGAAGTTGAGCCAGCCAATTTTTGACAATGCGGGTATGGCCGAGCCAACGTCCTTGCAAATACCCTAACCAACATCCCAGACTGGCTGCGATGGTCAGCAGAACAACCGTGGGGATGAAGCTCATGACCCCTTTGGCAATTAAGGCGCCGGAAAGTACCAATAAGGTATCGCCGGGTAAAAAGGCGGCGGGTAATAGTCCGTTTTCCAGTACGAGGGTGACAAAGAGGACACCATAAATAACCCAGATGATATCGGGGTTGGCGAGTTGGTTAAAATCATGATGCCAGAGTGCATGCACAATCTCGCTTAACGTTTCCATTGTTTATCCTGTAATTTTTGTAAGTAAACTCATTAACAGACAGATCCCTCCCAGTGTACCGCAAAATAGAGGGATGGAAGTGGATTTGATTTAGCATACGGGATTGGAAGGGATAAAACAAAACCGTGGCTGTCTGTAAGGGAAAGACAGCCAACAATGTTGACACATTGTTTTATCAGGACATTAACGCATCGCGAGGCGGGCAAAACCCGCTTTCAGATCATCCATCAAATCTTGAGGATCTTCCAACCCTATGTGAAGGCGGAATAATGTGCCGGTTTTTTGTGGTGGATGATAGCGACGCAGCGTTTTGAGCATTTCAGGTTGAACATACAAAATCAACGACTCAAACCCTCCCCATGAAAACGCCATCTTAAAATGTTTCATGTTATCGAGATAATCAGCCAGTTGTTCGGCGGTAAGCTGGGTGTTCAGGAGAAAAGAAAACAGTCCGCAGGAACCTGTGAAATCGCGTTTAAAATAGGGGTGTCCGGGGCAGGAAGGCAGGGCGGGATGATAAACCTCGGCCACTTCCGGTCGTTGTGCGAGCCATTTGGCTATTTCGATACTGCTTTTTTCATGTTGCCTTAGACGAGTCGCCAATGTGTGCAAACCGCGCATTGCCATATAAACGGTATCGGGATCGGCAATTTGCCCCAGCAGGTAAGATCGCTCCCTGAGTTGCTCCCAACATCGGGCATTGGCGACTGCGGTGCCCAGCATGCCATCTGAATGACCGATGATATATTTTGTCGCGGATTGAACGGAAATATCGATACCAAACTCCAGAGCCTTAAACAAAACGCCCGCCGCCCAGGTATTATCAATGATAATGACAATATCAGGATTGACCTGACGGGCAGCCCGCACGATAGCAGGAATATCCTGTATTTCCATCGTTAGCGAGCCGGGAGACTCAAGAAAAAGCACCTTAGTGTTTGGCCTGATCAGAGAAGCAATATTCTCTCCCATCATCGGATCAAAATAATCGGTGGAGATATCCATTCTTTTCAGGAAATGATCACAAAAACTCTGTGTTGGTTCGTACACCGTTCCCGTCATCAGAACGTGATCGCCTGTTTCTACGAAAGCCAGAATTGAATGAGTGATAGCGGCCGCACCGGAAGGATACAATGCACAGCCAGCGCCACCTTCCAGTTCAGTCATGGCGCTCTGAAAGGCAAAATGCGTCATCGTGCCACGGCGTCCATAGAATAATTCGCCTTTATTGTGATTTTGCAACGCATATTTCAGGTCTTCAACGGTATCGAAAATGACAGATGATGTCCGTTGAATCAGGGGGTTAACGGCACCTTGCGTATATTTTTTTTCCCTTCCTACATTAACCAATAAGGTTTCTGGCTTCTTTTTTGTCATGAGATCTCACCCTAAGTTAATTTTTGGCCTACAGTCCAGTGCCCGGATTGAATGGGGTCATAATGATTAGAAAGTTAAAAGATTTAGCATCGTTTTGCCAAAGGGATTCATGCAACTTGACGAAAATTCAAGGTGATCTGCTGGGTGAATGGGAAGATGTGAACGAATGTGCACCGTCTATTAGCACTTTTTTATCAAATAGTAATGATAATTACTATCAAATCGCGCAATGTCTGATATCATTTGCAGCGAACTTTTTCCCCCTCTGAGCCATTGAGCGACGGAGGTCAGAAAGTTAAGAAACATGACTCCGGTCATATTAGGATTAGCAAGATGACTAAATGTGACTCACTGCTAAGTAACAGAATCTATAAAAAAGAGAGTAAGGCTAACTGATGCGTAATTTGACAGCTTCTATTCTATTGGCATTCGGATTAACAAGTTCAGCGTGGGCTGATACAGCGCCAGCGGCGCCAGAAAATCAGGCTGCTGCTCAGGTAGCCGCTCCGGCAACCCCAGAATCTTCCGCTGCACCACAAGCGGCTGAACTGAAAACGGGAACGCCACCCACCACGGAAACACCGATCTCAGCCGCAAATACGGCAGAAACTATATCTACAAAAACTATATCTACAGAAACTACAGCGACAGAAACGACTGTTACACCGGTTACAGCAGAATCTGAGAATCAATCCACGGGTTTTGCAACGGACCTGTCTGTTTGGGGTATGTATAGTAACGCTGACGTAGTCGTAAAAACGGTCATGGTAGGATTAGTGATCGCTTCTGTCATCACTTGGGCACTGCTGTTCTCCAAGGGGACGGAATTATTGATGGCCCGCCGTCGTTTACGCAAAGAGCAATTGGCCTTGGCTGGCGTTGCCAGTCTGGATGCGGCTGTAAAAATTGCAGAGAATTTTGGCAAGCGGAGCATCAGCCGCCTGTTGTTGAACGAAGCACAATCAGAGCGTGTCCTGTCGGTTGAAAGTTCTGACAAGGCGGGAACTAAAGAGCGAACGTCATTCCGTATGGAACGTGCGGTTGCGGCCATCAGCCGCGGTATGGGACGTGGCAATGGTTATCTGGCGACCATTGGTGCAATCTCCCCGTTTGTCGGGTTATTCGGGACAGTTTGGGGGATCATGAACAGTTTTATCGGGATTGCCCATTCACAAACCACTAACCTGGCCGTTGTCGCACCCGGTATTGCGGAAGCACTGCTGGCGACAGCTCTGGGTCTGGTGGCTGCTATCCCTGCGGTTGTCATTTATAACGTTTTTGCCCGTGTGATTTCATCATACCGTGGGCAAGTGGGAGATAGGGCGGCTCAGGCAATCCTGCTATTGAGTCGTGATCTTGATCTGGCTGAAAGTAAAGCAGAAAAAGCAGAGGCAAGGTAACAGACTATGGCAATGCGTCTTAATGAAGATTTGGACGATAGCGGCGAATTGCATGAAATTAACGTCACGCCATTTATTGACGTGATGTTAGTGCTGCTGATTATTTTCATGGTAGCAGCACCACTGGCAACCGTAGATATCAAAGTTGATTTGCCGGCATCAACCGCTAAACCACAACCTCGACCGGAAAAACCGGTGTTTTTGACCGTGAAAGCGGATCATCAGTTATATGTCGGTGAGCAAAAAATTGATCGCGATGCTTTATCTTCGGTATTGGATCAAACCACGCAATCCAACAAAGAAACCACGATTTTCTTCCAGGCAGATAAGACCGTGGATTATGAAACGTTGATGAGTGTCATGGACTCGTTGCGTAAGGCGGGTTACCTCAAAGTTGGGCTGGTGGGCATGGAATCGGTTGCTGCTCAATAAACCTGATGAATGCAGTTTAATGGTGTAGTTAGCGAAAGCCGTTGTAAACCCTCGCCCAATGTGGGCGAGGGATATATAAATGTATTATTTATCAGTCATCATATGGTAAGAAACAGCAATGCCTGCGGCTTGACCAGCAAGTGAAGGAGCATCGCTTGCTAAATACAGACCAGCTATATAGTGATTATCAACGGCATATTTTCTATATTTTTGGGCGTATCGTTCACCAACACGTAATTGCCGGCCATCGCTCAGCGTAAAAAACGCTTCATCGACGGCACCATTTCCCCATACTTCTAAGCTGACAATAACACTACCATTTAAATCAATTGATTTCGTTTCAGATGTCACTGTACCTAATGTACTGGAGGTATCATCACTAAATACAATTCTAATGCCGCCAACTCGGGGTGCATTGCCAATTCGCTGAACATATCCAACCAGTGACTTGATTTGATTGTATTTCCCATTGATTAAGGATGGCTTAAATGGTGCGGTCATTTGATCATCTTTTGTCAGCGCCTGAATCCTCATCTGGTTTGTGGCACGATCAAATACCGTTGAATAGCTGATGGTTTTAGGATAAAAACCACTTACAAGACTGTTGTTTTGTAAATGCTCAATCATTTCAAGACATTCTAAACCATGCAATAAGCAATAACCTCTTACAGACAACAAATTATTTGTGATATTGTCTGCATTCGATGTATTAACGGCGTTATTATACTCTCTTGTGTACATTGTATGAATATAATCATTGGCGCGAGTGACCAACTTATCGATAAGCTGTTTTAATTCATTAACTTCTATATCGGTTAAGCCAATGTCTGTTTTTTTCTCTATGCCTAATTTCCAATAAGGGATCTGCAACATAAGTGTGGAAGTATACATTGGCAGGATTTGATAATTTGTTTTGTCATCAAAAGATTTAAATTTTTCATCTATGCTGATGATATATCTGGCCAGAAACATATAAGCATCATGGGCTTCTTGGCTGCCGGGTGATGTTTCTAATATATCGTAGACATGTTCCATCTTCCCTTTTATTTCTTGTATATCGCCATTGAGTATACCCTTAATAGCCTGTAGAACGGCATTCTCTATCATCTGTTCTACTCTCTTGAGAATTTCATCCCAAGTATTATCTTTTTTATCAGGCCAAAAGAGTCCCAGTAGAAAAGATAGAGCGGCTCCAGGTCCAGGAATAAACCCTACACCGCCAATAATGGCATCTTTGATTTTTGATGATACATCCCATTCATAATCAGGCGTTGAAGTGGTGTAAAGCATCATTGGCATCATTTCATTCATCAATGCTGAATGAGGGGGGGTATCTATATTTATGGATATATTATTCATGGTTTTCTCATTGTATTTATACCCTTCATCTTCCAAGTTTCTGCCTAGATGTAACTTGAAACCTATTGGGTATATTATTATTAAATAATAATCTTCTGATTGTTACAGATTATATCCAGTAATAAAGGCACGCTGATCTGTATCGTTATAAATTACCACTTTGCTGTAATATAATGAATTGCTGGGGGAGTGTAATATTTTTTCTTCCCCTGCATTCACAATAACAGAGCTGGATTCGAACCATTCTGACGTAAAGGAATGAGACCAATAAAAAACAGCTCTTACTGATGATGCCGGGCCGGAATTAGCGATAAAGTAATTTGGCCGAGTTTCTGGGATAATAGGAGTGTCAATTCTTGTTGCCTCAATTGATGAATGTGGCTCGACAGTCATTTCCTTATAATTACTGATTGTTGGAGATTCAGATGCAGGCGTGATTATATTATCATTTTTTAACGTTGATATGTTTTTATTATCAATAACACTTTGAAATTCACCACCACTAATATTAATGTTTATTGTAATCATAATATGTTATCCTATTGAAAATTAGAATGAACAACAAAATAAGTTTTTTGATTATTTTGTTATTAGTGTGATTCCACGGCTATTTTAAACACACATTGTGAATGATATAAAAAACAAAAAATGGAATTTTAATTTAAAATTTATATTCGTTATTTCAAATTGATTGTGATAAATACCCGCTATTGTTTATTTTTACAATAACTTAATTTTGATAGAGTTGTTTGTGAAGTGATAAGGTGCTGGAATAATTCAGTCCGTTTGATGATTTGTAATTTGTGATGATTGAACAGAGTGTCAAAATAGGGCTGAGTTTCCTTCAGTGATTTACTATTTTGACAGCTTATTGACGAATAGGATAAGTATCAGAATAGCGATACCTATCCCCGGATTGACTTATTGAGTCGATTTACTCAAATGTTCCAGCATCTGTTCCAACGGATAGACCGCCCGTATCACCACTTCATCGCGCATTTGCGCGCCTTGTGACAGTCGTTTTTGTGCATCCTGCTGCTGTTGCGGAGAGAATGTTTTTCCGGCTTTCAGGTGATCCAACATCAGGAGACCGAGTTCGGCAATCTCGCCCACATCATTGGCAACGGGCACCAGATCACGCATCATATAATTCGCTTTGACGATCTTCATCAGCGGATCATGGTTATCCCGCCAGCGTATCAGCCGGGCACGTAATGCCTGTTCAGCTTGCCAATCCTGCTTATTCTTTAATAACCGATTGACCAAAATATCCATTTCCCTGACAACATGGCTTTCTGGCCCGATTGCATCAGCAAAACGGTAAAGTGGTTCATATTGATGGTAATTCCCCGCCTGAAATTTGGCATGATGGCGGGAGTAATACTGGGCAGGTTCTACGGCTTCAGCGAAGATCTGCAATGGCTCAATATTTGTACTGTTTGCCAGGCGAGTCATTAACCGTTGGGTATTGGCCTGCTGTTGCAGCCCGACAGATACCGTTGTCCAGGCATCCATTGCTTGCAGACGCGGGTACATGTGCTTCTCGTTAGTCACATCTTTGGCCGACCAAAGCCGTTCAGCAATAGCGAAAGTGCGTGGCCAGAGCTTAATGTCGAGTATTTCAGCGGTCACATTCTCTGACCATAATGCGGCTTCAGCCCCAAGAATATTTTGTTGATGTTGACTCGCCGGCACGACAGGTTGCTTGCCTGCGGGAGCCTCGGCCAATTTTTCTCCGGTGATTGGATAGCGGACATTGCCCAGCAAAATATAACCGCCAGCCGTTTTCTGTTTCTGATCGAGCGTCACAACCGGCGTGGTTTCTCCCATCCAGCTATCCACCGTAAACTTGACCGTATCTCCCTGCCAAACCATCTTATTAACGGCGCGACGTGATTTTCCGGCAAAATCAATAAAACCCCGCCATGTGCCTTTGTTATCTTGAATCAGGGTAAAACTGCCCGTCACGGGGCTGCCCTTTAAACGTGGCATCGTAAATGACCAGCTTTGCGCGGTTTCATTGGCTTTCACGCTATCGTCGATGCCAAGTGCCTGCGGCAGTATTTCATTGCGATAGTGATAGGCGGTACTTTGAGGTTGATCGAGGTAAAATCCGGTGGACAAAATGCCCTGATAGCCATCGTCGGCCGTTTTGCCCAATGAATCTTGCCCTTGCCATGATTGAATGACAATTGAACGAGGCAGGGAGGGATGGTAGATCTCGTCCCAACCCACCATTTTGCGTCCATGCTTCTCAAGCATTTTTTCCAGTTCCTGATTGAACCAGGCTTGCAGGGCATGTGTGTCTTTTAACTCTTTTTCCTGCATAAATGCCTGTATTTTTTCGGAAACCTGCCACTGAGAAGCATCGACTTCATCACCGCCAATATGAATATAGGGATCAGGAAAAATGTCGGCGACTTCACCAATCAAGGTATCAGCAAATTGGTGTACTTGAGGATTGCTCGGATCAAGTGTCGGTTTATGGACTCCCCATTCGCGCTGCATTGCGTAAGTTCCACGTACACTGATCAGTTCAGGATAAGCAACGGCAATGGCGGAGGCATGGCCGGGTAAATCAATTTCAGGCACAACACGGATACCCAAATGACTGGCATAGGCAACCAAATCCCTCATCTGCTCCTTACTGTAAAACTGCCCGTCGCTGGCGAGTTGTTGCAGTTTGGGATAATGATCAGACGCGAAGCGCCAGCCCTGATCATCGGTCAAATGCCAGTGAAAGACATTCATCTTGGCGGCCGCCATGCCATCCAATTGACGCTTTATGGCTTCAATGGGCAGGAAATGACGGGCTGAATCCAGCATCACCCCACGCCACGAAAATCGCGGCTTATCCGTAATATTAACCAGTGGCAGATAAGTTCCCTTGGCATCATTTTGGAGTAATTGCAGCAAGGTTTCCATGCCACGCAGCGCACCAAAACGGGTCGCGGCTTTTAATGTAATGCCGTGAGAATCAATGAGTAATTGATAACTTTCATCGCTGTCGGGCTGAGGAATGGGAGGCGTTCTTCTGGCGATATTGATTTTGATGGTTTGAGTAGAAATAGCTTGAGTAGAAATAGCTTGAGTGGAAGAAAAAGTGGCATCGCCTGATGGCAATACCCAACCCGTTTGGGCTTCAATGCGTTTTCGCCAGTAGGATACCGCCTCCTGCATGTCATCCCCGCTCACGGTGATATGCAGTTTCCTGTCAATCTGATAAAGGCGCCCCGGTTGCACTGAAATTTGTTGTGGCCACGGCATCAGGGGAAGATGATTGGCCGATGCTGCAAGGGACGAAAAACTATAATTTAAAGCCACAATGAATAATAATTGATGAAAAGAAAATTTCATGATGTTTTTCTCGTCTTAGAGAAGGCGCTGATTTATTTGTCCTTTCAGCGCCAATGTATATTTTTGTGAAAGTGATAGGGTCAGTAAATAACAGTTGGTTTTTTATAAATCCATGTTGATAAGTCCATGTTTGAGTAATGTCATTGCTGTGGTAATGCGAGGCATAATATCAGTTTCTGGTAGAGGAGGGAGAGTACCGAGTGCCATTTGCCTGAGGGGTTCTGCAATGACCATTGAGATGATTAATTCGCTGACAAGGCCGTAATTCAGCCCTTTCAGCACTCCTTGTTGATATTGACGTTCAAGCCAATGGGCCAGAATATTTTTGTCTCTCTCGATACCGGCCTTCTGATATTTATCCAGCCATTTATCACGATAAGGAAAATCAGATTGCAGTAATTTAAATAAACCTATCGCGTCTTTTGATAATGATCTTTTGGCCATTTCGGTTAAATATACTTTTAATAACGTGATGAGTTGCTGAGGATGATTGGCGTCTTTCTTAAAAACGGGAATAAAATTATCTGTCCAGCGGATGACAATTTGTTCAATCAAATCTTCTCGATTCTTAACAAAGCGATAGAGTGTTTTTTTGGCGATGCCCGTTTTCCTGGCAACAACATCCATGGTTGTTTTGTTATAACCTTGATGAATAATAAGTGAAAAGGTGACATCGTAAATTTTTTGGCGTATTTCCTTTTCTGGAATGGTCGGACGCCCTCGTGGACGCGGATGATTTTCTGCCATTTTAGCACCTTATGAGTTGTTAACACTTGTACTGTATTGGCGTGATCCCATTAGCAAACAGAATTTACTGATTGAACTTTAAATGGGAGGAGTCAATCACGTTTCACCAGATACAAAATTAAAAGGTTCTTGTCAATAATATCAATTTGTTATTGTCACTGAATCTATGATGGAGGATCGTAAAAAACACGACGTGAAGTGAAAAAATAAACCTTAAAATGAAAAAAAACTTCAATGATGGCAGGGTTATTTTTTATTAATCTACCTAACATTTATAACTAACTGTTTTTAGTAATTTATTTTCATAATTAAGACCATAAAGTTACTGCGTTTATACTCATAGCGTGATTTTCGTCACAGGATGGCATTTTTTGCTAATTTTTGTTAGCAAATGGTTGCATTAAATCTTAGTATCGTTATTGCATGTTACATATTTAACATATAGATAACATGCTCATGTAACACAACACAAATTCCGCTCACCTGATTATTTATTCCAAAAAAGATATTTCTTGGAATATGAGTTTCTTGGCGGTGGTGAAAAATAACAATATCAATGAGGATCATGATAATGATAAGACACAACGCAATAGCAATGGCACTTCCGGTACTTCTCATCGCAGGGGCTGCAAATGCGGCTGAGATTTATAATAAGGATGGTAATAAAGTTGATTTATATGGAAAAGCGGATGTCCAGAGAACATTCTCCAAATCAAATACAGAGTCTGGTGATGGTTCCGTTGGCCGTATAGGTATTAAGGGGTCAACCCAAATTACAGATAAACTCATTGGTTACGGGCGTTGGGAATTTAATATGGGCGCCAATGACGTGGAAACGGAAAGCGGTAAAAATACCAGAACACGTTATGCCTTTGCGGGTTTAAAAGTCGATAAATACGGTTCGCTGGATTATGGCCGTAATATGGGGGTGGTCTATGATGTCAACTCATGGACGGATGCACTGCCGGTATTTGGTGGTGATTCCATGGCAGCAACCGATAATTTCCTGATGGGGCGTTCGACAGGATTACTAACATACCGTAATACCGACTTTTTTGGTCTGGTGGATGGCCTGAACTTTGCCTTGCAGTATCAAGCCAAAAATGACGGTGGTACTCGAAATAGTCGCAGTGATATTTCAAGGCAGAACGGTGATGGTTTTGGTCTTTCCAGCTCCTATGATTTTGATAACGGTCTGAGTATTGGTGCGGCCTATGGCAACTCCAACCGTACTTTGGACCAAAAACAGGGGAATGCTGAGGCTAACGTACTGGCTAAAGGGAATAAAGCTGAAGCATGGGGTGTTTCTGCCAAATATGATAAAAATAACGTTTATCTGGCGGCCATGTATAGTGAAACCCATAACTTAACCCGATTTGGCAGTTCTGTGGACAAGTACACGATGTTTGCCAATAAGACCCAAAACATCGAGCTGACCGCCCAATATCTGTTTGATTTTGGCCTGCGTCCATCCATTGGTTTTGTTTATTCCAAAGGTAAAGATCTGGGCAAGGATTTGGCTGATCAGGGCACACAGGCAGCCAATAATTCTGAAGATTTGGTGAAGTATGTTTCAGTCGGTGCTTTCTATGATTTCAACAAAAATATGGGCACCTATGCTGAATATCAATTCAACTTGCTGAAAGACAATGATTTCACCAAGCAGACTAAGATCAACACCGATGATGTCTTTGGTGTCGGTCTGGTTTACCGTTTCTGATTGAAACTGTAATAGGGATGAAGACAGGGTAAAAAAACAGGGTCAATTGTCTTGTCGAACTGCCTCACTGGATATCACTGTTGTAGGCAGTTCGTCTTTTATTTATCTTTTTATGTCTATTATCTTTCCGCCTCGCCGCCCAGTGCCTCAATGGTGTTTTTGATGAGTGCGCTTAATTCGCCGGTCATTAAGGTAAAATCGGCATCGAACCGTTGGGCAACATCTTCACGATCGATATCATCGTTTTGATCACGTAAGGTTTGGCTGAATTTGATGCGTTTAAAAGCGCCATCATCTGACAGCATGAACTGAACGCGCTCTTCCCAATCCAATGCCAGTTTAGTGACGTGTTTGCCGGATTCAATATGTGCCGCAATTTCGTCTGATACCAATGCTTGCTTCTTACAGCGGATAACGCCACCTTCTTCCAAAATGGCTTTCAGCTCGGCCTCATCCATCAGGGCATAACCGGTAGGCAAATGACCTGAACGCACCCATTCCGTTAAGGTCAACTCAATAGGGTCGGTGAATGTCAGCGGAACGACGGGCAATGAACCCAAAGTTTTTCTCAATAATGCCAGATTATCTTCAGCGCGTTTTGCGCTGGCGGCATCAACAATGATCAAATGGTTGACGGTATCGATCCAAATATAGGTTTGGCTGAAACGGCTAAAGGCTCTTGGCAACAGTGTGTGGATGACTTCATCTTTCAAAGAATCCTTTTCTGTTTTTTTCAGCTTACGGTGCTGTTCACCTTCCAGACGGGCGATTTTGGCCTGTAATTCTTGCTTAATGACAGGCGAAGGCAGCATTTTCTCTTCCTTACGCGCGCAGATCAGGATCTGATTGCCGGAAGCATGGGTCAGCGCTTCACTGTGAGAACCCATTGGCGAAACCCAACCCGTTTTCATCATATCCTGACTGCCACACGGGGTGAATGCCAATGGGCTTAATTGTTTTTCCAGTTCATCCGCAGAAAGAGATATCTCTCGGTTTAAACGGTAAATCATTAAATTTTTGAACCATAACATGCAGTTACCCCATATTGTTGCGTATCGTGATAAAGGTCATCTCAAACATAAGGGGGCATAATAACGAATCATGTGATGAAGCCCTAGTACTTCATCCGTTTCATTTGACATCCTCCCCGGCATTGCGTTCAGGTTGATCAGCCACAGTCGATACAACCCTTCAGATATTTCTTAATAAACTCCATACAAGTAGGTAGAAGGTATGTAAGTTAAGCTATCAACGGATGGAATACTGCGTTTTGAACAAAAAAAAGCCATCTAATGATGGCCAACTGTGAGACTTTAAAGGCGTTATTATTATTTATACGGAAACTAACGCATGGTTATTATTCAGTTCATCCAAAAATTGAGACACCGCGACCATTGCGTTAGTATTTCGGATTGATAGGGCGGTATTAATAGAGCCAGTGATACGCGCTTGCTCTACCAACTCGTTGTCTATGATCTTATTTTTTGCCAGCCATTCCGCAATATCGCCCCAAGACCATAATGGGCGTTGACTGTCTACACGCAGGATAGGTGTTGGGAAATCCCCTTTTCCACGGCTACCCTTGTTGTATCGAGATAGCGCGGCCTTAGTGGTGCCGGCCAGTTCGGCAGCGTCACTTAAACTGACCACATCACCAATATCTACAGACAGACAAACTAAACCAGAAACAGACTCAATGTCAGAGATCGCAGACATCACGGCCTTTGAGTAACTTTCGCGAGTGCGTGTAAAGTTAACATAAAGTGTGCCGTTGTATGCGGCTGGATGTGCGTCGCTGCATCCCGCTTCGTACAACGCATCTGATATATCAAATAAACTATCGTCGGTAGTGATTTTCTTTCCGCCTACCACAATATCGAAACTGTATTTTTTCATCGTTAATTTCCTGTCAGGGAGGTGTGAGACTTAAAGAAAAAGGCCGCCGATTGACGGCCTGAGTATTATTGGCATTTATCCACTAATGAGATGATGTCTTTCGCGTGGTCTTGAGGACTTTCCGGTGTTCCCCAAACTGATTTTTGGTGGCATTTATCTTCATTACCACAGCGCAAAATTCCCACTGCATGGCCTTTTCCCTTACGTTTAACGTAGATCCAGCCTTGAGACACGGCATATGCAATTGCCGCGCTAATTTCTTTGTTTTTGTGATACGCGATAGACAACACTCCTTTCAAACTCAGTCTCACTTTGTAAAAGAACGCTGTTGACCAAAATAGCCAGTCGGTAACAATAGTAACCAGTCAAGAGTTTTTTGTCAACAATGGTTACCGTTTTTTGGGGGTTAATATGGGGTTCGAATCCAGAACCGCCACAAGTGCGTCAAGGTCGATAATTTTACCATCACACCGGAAGGGATATATTGGAGGCGCGGCCCAAATGCCGGAGATATACTCTGCTCTGGATAATAAAAAGCCCCATAGTATTAACATAGTATTAAACAGCAACGGTATAAATAGAAAAGGTAAGCTATGCGCATAGGTATTGATCTGGGTGGGACTAAGATTGAAGTGATCGCATTGGGTGATCAGGGTGAAGAGCAATTTCGCAAACGGGTGGATACCCCCCGTAACGACTATCAAAAAACATTGCAAGCCATTGTTGGGCTGATTCACGATGCGGAACAGGCAACCGGGCAGCAGGGAACCGTAGGGATCGGCATTCCTGGCGCCATTTCGCCTTTTACCGGAAAAGTCAAAAATGCCAACTCCGTTTGGATGAATGAGCAAATACTGGATAAGGATATCGCTGCGCTGTTGGGGCGTGAAGTGCGTATTGCCAATGATGCAAACTGTTTGGCGGTATCAGAGGCCACTGATGGTGCAGGCGCGGGAATGCCAATGGTCTTTGCCGTTATCATTGGGACGGGCTGTGGCTCAGGGATCGCATTTGATGGCCGGGTTCATGCGGGCGGGAATGGGCTGGCCGGAGAGTGGGGACATAACCCGTTACCGTGGATGGATGAAGAAGATCGGGCGTATCAGGCCGAAGTCCGTTGTTTTTGTGGCAAGCCGGGATGTACCGAAACGTTTGTATCGGGGACCGGGTTTACGCAAGATTACCTTCTCTTAAGTGGAGTCAATAAAAAAGGTCACGAAATTATCGCCTCCCTGGAACAGGGAGATCAGTGGGCAGAATTGGCAATGCAGCGTTATGAAAGGCGTTTGGCTCGGGCTTTGGCACAAGTGATTAATCTGCTTGATCCCGATGTGATTGTCTTGGGGGGAGGCATGAGTAACGTCGATCGCCTCTACCAAACTTTGCCCGATCTCGTCAAAGAGTGGGTTTTTGGTGGAGAGTGCGCTACGCCGATCAGAAAAGCGCTACATGGTGATTCTAGTGGGGTGCGTGGTGCAGCTTGGTTGTGGCCACAGCAGTAACTGCGTATTTTCATCAGGCATAGACTAACCCAATATCCTTAATCGATTTCAAGTTGCGTGCAGCGGAGAATGAAAGCCAACAAGAAAGCCGCAACTTGAAATATGAATAATCATAATAAATGAATGTCCTCTTTATTTGTTTGACTTATCCTATCTACAAAATATGATGGACTTATTAAAGGTTGACTTAAGTTAAATATGTAACTTTATGCGTTAATTTATTTTCCATGTTACGGGTAATAATGGGAATAATGAATTAATCCATTCATTATATTTATAATAAATGTCTTATACTGCATTGAAAATATATTTATTCGTCAGTGAATGAAATATCGCATCTGACTTTAAATTTGTTAATTATTCAGGTGATAAAAAAGACAGTTCATTAAATCATTAAAAGATGGAGAAAAAACAGGCTAAATGAAGGGTTTTCAATGGCATGATAAATAAAATTTTTTGCGGGTTCTCATCATGGAATGTTGTGTCGAAAATCATAACTGTCAAAATTTTGTGATTTTTATCACATATAATTGTAATAATTTGTCTATATATTTGCGTTAATGTGGATTTCTTCACGAAATATATTGTTTTTTTAGGTTATTATTAGCATGTGCAATAAACAGGGTTCAGAAGCGCAAGGGAAGAAAAATACATTTTCCAAGTGTCTTCTGGCTTAAAAGTAAAACGCATTATTGTCACAAATCTTTTTGATTACTGACTCCATATTGATGTTGATAAAAACGCTCAACAGGAAGATGTAACAGAGATTATTTTAAATAATATTCAAACATAGTCATTTTTTTGAACGATTTTCTTTTGACGAAAGGATCGTGACGGGCATTTATTGTCCTCAATATATTGATATTGCAGACTGGCCTGCGATAGAGCGAGCTTTTGCCTGAAAGAAAATCAGATTATTAAATTTAATATTTAGTGGGTGTCTTATTATGAGCAAGATGAAGCCGTTAGTCACTTTAATTGGGTTATTGATCACGTCTGGCAGCGCCAATGCGGTTACGGTATATAACGACAAAGGAAGCAAGGTCGATTTGACCGGTCAGGTTCGGATGAAAACGTCAGTGACCAGCGATAATCATGATATTCGCATCAAAGATGATGGTAGCCGTATCGGGGTGGCTGCCAGTCATGAACTGACTCAAGAGATTAATGTCTTCGGCAAAATGGAGTGGGGTTCTGATACCCAAAGGACCAACAGCGAGAACCGCAAAACGAGTTTTGAGATGTATAACCGCGTCGGTTATATCGGGGCTTCTCACCGTGACATGGGTGAATTTCAAATTGGCCGTACTTATATTCCCATCGATTGGGTGAGAAAATCCAGCTACGGCTATGGCAACACCGGCGTATTTTATTTCGGCGACGTATTGGGCCGCGCAACCGGCTATGACGGTAAAGGTGTCGGCAAAAACAACTTCCTTACCCGTTTGCCTCAAACGCTCTTCGTTCAAACCAATAGCTATAAAGGTTTCAACCTGGCGGCAACTTACAGTGGTCAATCCGGTGATGATAAAGAACGTCATCATGGTGATATTCGCCACGCTTATTCAATAGTCGGTTTCTATAAATCGGACTTTGGTCTGGAAGCCAGTGCGGGTTATTCTCAGGCGACAGGAGAGCGGAAAAAACCGGTAACGATAGAAACTGAAAGTAAAGCGAAGAGTAGCGGCGATGCCGGGCTGGCTTCTCCACAAGATAGCCTGCTGGCTTTTGGCGTGGAATACTATTTCCCTGGACGTGAATTCTCCATGGGCTTGGATTATGGGGTAGCGCGTTCCAAAAACTCAGGATTAATCTATCAGGAAGGCCGCAGCTCAAGCCTACAGAGCAAATCGGTTAAAGGCGACTGGAAAGCAAACCTATACGGTTTGGGTGGAAAGTGGCATTGGGATAAGATTGGCAGCGGCATGTATGCGGGATATTACCTGCGGGCAGGGGACGCCAACACATTCAACTATAAAAAACAGACCTACACGGTCGGTTTAGACAAACGCTTTGCGGTTTCTAAGTACAATAACCTGATCCTGTTTGTTGAAACGGCCTATGATGATGTCCGTAGTGACAATCCGGCTTACAAAAATACCCAACAAACCATTCTGGAAGCAGGCGCACGTTTGTCTTTTTAAGCAAAATTTCATGGGGAGAACTCACTTGGGCTCTCCCGTAATCATTCTAGAGGGGCATAGCATGATGAAGAGTATGTTGAAAGTATCAACATTGGCAATGTTGGTGGCATTCAATGTGAATGCGGCGACCGTTGATTTACGGGTGATGGAAACCTCGGATATTCATAGCAATCTGATGGACTTCGATTACTTTAAGGATAAATCCACGGAGCAATTTGGTCTGGTTCGTACTGCGAACTTAATCAAGGCTGCCAGGGCTGAAGCAACCAACACCATTTTGGTTGATAACGGTGACTTGATTCAGGGCAGCCCTCTTGCAGATTACATGGCCGCAAAAGGGCTGAAAAAAGGGGATGTCCACCCGGCCCATCAACTGATGAACACCATGAATTATACCGTGGGTAACTTTGGCAACCATGAATTCAACTTTGGGCTGGATTACCTGAAACAGGCCATTGCGGGTGCCAGGTTCCCCTATATCAACGCCAATATCATGGATGCCAAAACCGGCAAAAACTACTTTACGCCTTATATTATCGTCGATACCCCAGTCAAAGATCGGGAAGGCAAAGAACACACGATTAAGGTGGGTTATATCGGTTTTGTTCCGCCCCAAATCAGTATTTGGGACAAAGCCAATCTGGATGGCAAAGTCATTGTCAATGATATTACCGAAACCGCGAAAAAATTTGTTCCTCAAATGAAGAAAGAGGGCGCTGACCTGATCATCGCCATTCCGCACTCTGGTTTTTCTCAAGAACCTTATAAGGCAATGGCAGAAAACTCCGTTTACTATCTGAGTGAAGTGCCTGAGATTAATGCCATCATGTTTGGTCATGCACATGGTGTATTCCCAAGTAAGGAATATGCCGATATCAAGGGTGTCGATGTCGCTAATGGAACGGTTAATGGTATCCCAGCCGTGATGCCGGGACAGTGGGGCGATCATCTGGGCGTGGTTGATATGGTGATCAATAACGACAGCGGCGAGTGGAAAGTCGAATCAGCCAAGGCAGAAGCCCGCCCTATCTATGATAAAGTGCATAAAAAGGCGCGGGTTGAACGCGATGGCAAACTGGCCTCCCTCATCGAAAAAGATCATCAGGGAACCCGCGATTTCGTTGGCAAATTCATTGGTAAAGCCTCTGCCAACATGTACAGCTATTTGGCTTTGATCCAAAGCGACCCAACCGTTCAGATCGTCAATGATGCGCAGGTGGATTACACCAAACGCTTCGTTCAGGGCGATCCTAATCTGGATGGGCTTCCCATTCTGGCAGCGGCGGCACCTTTCAAAGCGGGCGGCCGCAAAAATGCCCCGGCTGACTTTGTGGAAGTGGAAAAAGGCGATTTGACCTTCCGTAATGCGGCTGACCTGTACCTCTACCCAAATACACTGGTGGTTGTCAAAGCCACGGGTGCGGATGTGGTTGAATGGCTGGAATGCTCTGCGGGCATGTTTAACCGGATCGACCCGACGTCCAGCAAACCGCAGGAATTGTTGAACTGGGAGGGTTTCCGCACTTATAACTTCGATACCATCACAGGTGTTGACTATAAGATAGACCTGACCCAACCCGCTAAATATGACACGGACTGCCAGCTTATCAATAAAGATGCAAACCGCATCAAAGACGTCACCTATCAGGGCAAACCGATTGATCCGAAAGCCACTTTCCTGATTGCCACCAATAACTACCGTGGTTACGGCGGTAAATTTGCGGGAACCGGAGAGGATCACATCGCATTTGCTTCACCGGATGAAAACCGGACCATTTTGGCGTCTTACATTGCCAGAATCACCAAAGAGAAGGGTGTCGTATCGACACAGGCTGAAAACAATTGGTCATTCCTGCCCATTAAAACAGACAAAAAACTGGATATACGCTTCGAAACTTCGCCATCAGAACAAGCAGCAAAATTCATTAAAGCACATGCTCAATATCCGATGAACTACTTGAAAAATGATGATATCGGTTTTGCGATTTATCAAATCTCTCTGACAGAGAAAAAATAAACCTGAACGGTACTGCACGGAATAGTCCTGATGCCTGCTCATCCTCTCCCCGGTGAAGGCGAAGGGCAGGCAGACTGTTCGTGACGAATTCTATATCTGCTACAGCAAAAATTTTGCAGTGATTGATTGTTCAAAGCCTGAACGTTAAGAGGTCATACAATGAATTATAAATATAAATTTCTTCCGATTGCGATAGGTGCCGCATTGTTGGCAGGATGTGCAACCAAACCGGCCTATGATCCAGAAAATGTTGTGGCTGTACGGGTGCTGGGCCTGAATGACTTTCATGGCGCATTGAAAGCGCCGGGGCCTAATCAACCGGGTGGTATTGAACATATGGCTACCTTGATTAAGGCGTTGAAACAAGAGAACCCGAACAACATTGTCGTTGCCGCAGGGGATATGATCGGCGCCAGCCCGTTGCTCTCGTCTATGTTCCATGATGAACCCAGTATCGAAGCCTTGTCCCTTGCCGGACTGGAAGCGACTTCTGTCGGCAATCATGAATTCGACAAAGGCAGGGATGAACTGCTGCGTAAGCAAAATGGCGGCTGCCATCCGGTGACCGGCTGTCAGGGGTCAAAACCCTTTAAGGGCGCGGATTTCCAATACCTGTCCGCCAATGTCACGGTGAATGAAACGGGCAAAACCCTGTTTCCTGAATATGTCATCAAAAAATTTGATGGCATTCCGGTTGCCTTTATCGGTCTGACGCTGGAAGGAACCCCTGCCATTGTGACTCCTCAAGGTACTGAAGGACTGACTTTTTCCAATGAAGTCAAAACCATCAACGCCTTGGTGCCGGAATTGCAGAAAAAAGGGGTGAAAGCGATAGGCGTCTTGATCCACGAAGGTGCCGCGCAGAAACGTGATGGCGGGCGCATTGATGTCAATGCCTGTCATGACGTAACAGGTAAGGTCTTGGAGATCGTCAACCATCTGGATCAAGAAGTGGATTTCGTGATCAGCGGTCATACCCATCAGGCTTATAACTGCGTGATTAATGGTAAGTCCGTCACTTCAGCGCAATCTAATGGGGCATTGCTGACTCAACTGGATCTGAAACTGGATAAAACCACGAAAGATGTGGTGGATTTCAAGGCGAAAAATATCTGGGTTGATAACCGTCAATACGCCAAAGATCCGAAAATCACTGAGTTATTGTCATCTTACGAAAAAATAGCCACGCCGCTGGCAAACCGTATTATTGGTAAATTGGCAAGCAATCTGACTAAAGAGACCAGTACCGGCGGGGAATCTGCATTGGGTAAAGTGATCGCGGATGCCCATTTATATGCAACCACTGCCAAAGAACATGGTGGGGCGCAGATAGCGTTCGTCAACAGTGGTGGCATTCGTGCCCCGATGGATGCGGGAGAGGTGACGTATAACGCGATTTATACCGTCCAGCCCTTCTCCAACATGATGGTGACCAAGACACTGACGGGCGAACAGATCAAGCGATTGCTGGAACAACAATGGGATCGTTCACGTCCACAGGTTTTGGCGGTATCACACAGTCTTCAATATGCATGGGACAGCACCCAACCCGTGGGCGATCGCGTTATCGTCAATTCGATAAAAATCAATGGCAAGCCGATTGATATGAAAGCGAAATATCGCGTGGCCGCCAATGAATACCTGGCGACCGGGGGAAGCCGTTTCTCCGTCTTTAAAGAGGGAACCGATCCGGTCTATAACGTGCCGGATATTGAGGCGGTGGTGAAATATTTTGCGGAGAAATCCCCGATTCATTACCCGAAACAAGAGCGGATTACAGATATTGGGGCAAAATAATGTGACGGGGATAAAAGATAACGTAGATCATCGTGGATAAAACCCCTAGATCAAAGATACTGTAACCGTTGTTTGATCCAGATCAAAAGTGCAACGTAAACAAAAAAGTGCAACGCAAATTGTTATGCGTTGCACTTCTGCATTGGAATAAATGTTAAGTCTGTAAAATAACGCCAATTACTCGAATATATAACTTAATGCAGTAACTTTTATATTGGCAAGGGTTATAAGGGGATTATTATAAAGTGATAAATATAAGGTAGTAATGATATAGGTAAAGATTATCTAATAATAGAAACCGTTATGGAGATCACTCATATGCAGAAAAGACAGGTAAGCATAATAAAAAATAAAATAGCTACAATATTCCTCTGTTCTATCAGCCTCATTTTAGGCGGTGTCACTTTCTCTTATGCGGCGATTATACCTCCCGGCGTGCAACTGGCGGATAAACAAGAAATTACCCGCAATAATTTTTCTGAACCCGGCTCTTTAGATCCGCATAAATCAGAAAGTAGCAGTGAATTTGATATTTTGCTGGATTTTTTTGCGCGCTTAGTGGATACAGATAAAGAGGAGAATATTATCCCCGCCCTGGCTGAACGCTGGGAAACGAAAGATCATAAAACGTGGATTTTTCATTTAAGAAAAGGCGTTAAATGGTCTGACGGCACCCCGCTGACTGCCCATGATGTGGTCTTTTCTTTCCGGCGGCTGGTCACGCCTGATACGCTTTCTCCTTACGGGAGTTACCTGATTCAGGCCAAGGTGGTGAATGCCCGTGATGTGTTGACAGGCAGGAAAAAACCGGAAGAGCTGGGGGTCAAGGCACTGGACGATGCAACGGTAGAAATTGCCTTGGAAAGGCCCAAAGCGGGTTTTCTGCAAATGCTGGCACATCCTGTCCTGTCTCCCGTGAATGAACAGGTTATCAAGAAATATGGCAATAAATGGACGCTGCCACAATTTTTTGTCAGTAATGGTCCTTTCAAACTCTCTGAATGGGTGGTGAATGAAAAGATCGTGGGTGTCAGAAATCCCCATTATTGGGATGATAAGAATACGGTCATTAATAAAGTCACTTACTTGCCAATATCCGATTATAAAGCGGATCTAAACCGTTATATGACCGGAGAAATGGATATCTCCAACGGTGGGCCATCGGAATTCTTGCCAACCGTGAAGAAGAAATTTGGCGATCAACTCCATGTCAGGCCGATAATGAGTGTTTATTATTATCTGTTTAATACGCAAAAACCGCCATTTAATGATATTCGGGTCAGGCAGGCGCTGAGTTTGGCACTGGATAGGAATATTATCACTGACAAGGTATTGGCTAATGGCCAAAAACCAGCCTATGATGTGGTGAGTCTGGGAGCCGGCGGGATTTATTTAAAGCAGCCTGAATATGCCTCATGGACACAAGAACAGCGTGTTGCAAAAGCCAAAGCGTTACTCAGTGAGGCGGGATTTAATGCAAACAACCCCCTTAAATTTACCCTGCTGTATAACACGTCGGACGCTCATAAAAAAATCGCCATTGCTGCCAGTTCGGCATGGAGGAAGAATCTTGGTGTGGAGGTGATTTTACAAAATCAGGAAAGCAAGACCCAGAATGACAGCATGGCGCAAGGCGACTTTGAGGTGACAAGATACGCATGGAATGCTGATTATAGTAGCCCGACCAGTTTTTTAGATATTTTCACCTCAGGAAATACGAATAACCATATGAGATATCAAAATAAGCAATTTGATCAATGGGTTTTAAAAGCCGATGAAACCAACGACCCGGCCGATTATCAACAAGCAATTGATATCCTCAATAAAGAATCTCCTGCCATCCCCGTTTATTATTATGTCCGTGTAAAATTAGTTAAGCCTTATGTCGGAGGATTCCACGTTGACTCGATGGGAAATATTCCGACAAAAGATCTTTATATTATTAAGCATTAGTTTTGAGTTAATAACCGCCGGTTAAAACAGGCGGTTATTACTGAACAAAGTTAATTGGAATAATACGTTAAATAAGAATGGTAGCGAAATGTCACAATAAAAACAGCAATTAATGGAGATTGAAAACATGAAAAGAATCATGGAGGGCTTAATTAAAAATAGGCTCACCCAAATCCTGACCTGTTCGATAGGCATACTATTGACAAATATCGCCCCATCCTATGCCGCAACCGTTCCGCCGGGAATAGAATTGGCCGATAAACAAGAGATTGTGCGTAACAATGGCTCCTTTCCTGCCTCTTTGGATGCCCATAAAGTAGAAAGTAATGTTGAACTGAATATTATCCATGATTTTTTTGATGGTCTGGTTTACACCGATAATCAAGGCAAAATCATTCCCAGATTGGCGGAACGCTGGGAAACGGATGACAACAAAACATGGGTTTTTCATCTGAGAAAAGGGATCAAATGGTCTGACGGCTCACCCATTACCGCCCGGGATGTGGTATTTAGCTGGCGGCGTCTGGTTGCTCCCGGCACATTATCCCCCTATAGCAGTTATCTTGGAACCGCCCATGTCGTGAATGCCAACGACATCATGTCAGGCAAGAAAAAAGCGGAAGAACTGGGTGTTAAGGCATTGGATGATTTGACACTGGAAGTGAAACTCGATAAACCTGTGGCTTATTTCTTGCAGATGTTAACCCATCCGGTTTTGGTTCCAGTGAGTGAGAAAGTGGTTAAAAAACAGGGCGATAAATGGACCCATCCCGATGTTTTTGTGGGCAGTGGTGCATTTAAACTGTCTGATTGGAAAGTGAATGAATATGTGATTGGCGTCAGGAATCCTCTTTATTGGGATAATCAAAACACGGTCATTAATAAAGTCACTTATCTTGCCCTGACATCAGAAAAATCGACTTTAAACCGTTATCTCGCTGGTGAAATTGATATTACTAATACTATTCCCTTGGACTCCTTTGCCTCATTAAAGAAAACATTGGGCGAGCAGGTGAATATTGCTCCGATGCTCAGTACTTACTATTACGCCTTTAATACTCAAAAACCGCCCTTTAATGATGTCAGGGTCAGGAAAGCATTAAGTTTAGCTATAGACAGAGAAGTGATTGCGGATAAGGTATTGGCGATGGGACAGCTTCCCGCTTACGGTATTCTTCCTCCCAATATTGGTGGTATGGCATTAACCCCACCAGAATATGCTTCATGGACACAGGAACAGCGAATTACCGAAGCCAAAAAATTATTAAATGAAGCGGGTTTTAATCAAAATAATCCACTCAAATTTAACCTGCTTTATAACACACTGGAGGCACATAAAAAGATTGCCATTGCTGCCACTTCAATGTGGAAGCAGAATCTGGGGGTTCAGGCTAACTTACAAAACCAGGAATGGAAGGTGATGTTGGATAATATGCACCAGAGTAAATTTGATGTCGTCAGATATGCATGGATAGCGGATTACAATAGCCCAATGTCTTTTTTGGATACTTTCCTGACCGGCAGTAGCCTGAATACCCCACTCTATGAAAACAGGGATTTTGATCAGATGGTGATTAAAGCCGGTGAAACCAATGACATGGCTTATTACCAAAAAGCGATGGATATCTTCAACCATGATACGCCTGTGATCCCGATTTATTACTATGTCGCTAATCACATGGTGAAACCGTATGTCGGCGGATTCTATGTAAGCCCAATGGATTATATATCCACAAAAGATCTCTACATTATTAAACATTAGAAAAAATGAGCGCCTGTTAACACAGGCGCTCATGATAGACAAATAAGAACAAACATCATTATGGAGAGTTAAAACATGCTGGAAATAATAAGAGCGAGAAAAATAAAACTATTCTCTTGTGCCATGGCGTTAATGTGGGGAAATAGCTCACTGTCTTATGCGGCAGTGGTTCCTGAGGGAACAAAACTGGCCGTTAAGCAGGAAATTGTGCGTAATAATGGTTCAGAACCCGCTTCATTGGATACCCATAAAGTTTCAAGTGATGTTGAATTCAATATTATTAACGATTTTTTTGATGGCCTTATTTATGTTAATAGACAGGGTGATATTGAGCCGAGGTTGGCCGACAGTTGGGAAACCAAGGACAATAAGACATGGATTTTTCATTTGAAAAAAGACATCAAATGGTCAGATGGTTCACCCATTACGGCTCATGATGTGGTATTCAGTTGGCGGCGACTGGTTGTTCCCGATACCGTTTCTCCTTATGGCAGTTATCTTGAAAATGCGTCGGTCATCAATGCGAACGAGGTACTGATTGGCAAGAAAAAAGCGGAAGAACTTGGGGTAAAGGCGCTGGATGATACAACGCTGGAAGTCAGGCTAGAGAAACCGGTTGGGGATTTTCTACAAATGCTGGGCCACCCGGTGATGTTTCCGATAAGCGAAAAGGCAGTAAAAAAACAGGGTGATAAATGGACCCGGCCGGAAGTCTTTGTGGGCAGCGGGCCATTCAAACTCTCTGAGTGGGTGGTCAATGAAAAAATCATCGGCGTCAGGAATCCCCTTTATTGGGATGATAAAAATACGGTAATTAATAAAGTCACCTATCTGCCTCTTTCTTCAGAAAAAGCCACTTTAAACCGTTACCTGGCAGGAGAAATCGACATCACTAATACGATTGCCGCAGAATCTTATCCATCACTGAAAAAATCATTGCCTGATCAGGTGCATATTTCTCCCAAAGCGGCAGTCTATTTCTATGAATTTAATAATAAGAAACCGCCCTTTAATGATGCCAGAGTCAGGCATGCGCTGAGTTTAGCGGTAGATCGAAACATTATTGTTGATAAGATATTGGGGCAGGGGCAATTACCCGCATATACCATGCTGACACCCGATATCGGGGGATTTAATTTTAAACAACCTGATTATGCTGCATGGACTCAGGAGCAGCGTGTTGCAAAAGCGAAAGAA
Organism: Xenorhabdus beddingii; assembly: GCF_002127545.1. GTDB lineage: Bacteria > Pseudomonadota > Gammaproteobacteria > Enterobacterales > Enterobacteriaceae > Xenorhabdus > Xenorhabdus beddingii. Next base: position 160,181 of record NZ_MUBK01000003.1, on the reverse strand, counting down.
TTATTAAATGAAGCCGGATTTAATCAAAATAATCCACTGACCTTTAACCTGCTTTATAATACTCAGGAAGGACACAAAAAAATTGCCATTGCGGTGGCTTCAATGTGGAAAAAAAATCTTGGTGTAAATGCGGTTTTGCAGAATCAAGAATGGAAAGTCATGTTGGATAATATGCAACAGGGTAAATTTGATGTTATCCGGCGGGCATGGGTTGCTGATTATAATAGCCCGATGGCATTCTTATCGATATTTTTATCTAATAATGTTAAAAATACATCCCTGTATGAAAGTAAGGAATTTGATAAGCTATTGGAAAAAGCCGGTGAGAATAATGATAAAGTTTACTATCAGCAGGCATCAGATATCTTAAATAAAGACTTGCCCGCGATTCCAATTTATTTTTATGTAAATCATAATATGGTTAAGCCTTACGTTGGCGGATTTTATATTAATACAAGAGGCGAGTATTTGACAAAAGACCTTTATATTATTGAACATTGAAAATAATTATAGGCAATAAATGTCAAGCTGCACTTTTTCAAGTTGCAGCTTGACAATAAAAATATAGATACTGTATGAGTTCCATGCTAATTTTTTGAGAAGTGTAAAATGGATATGTATCCATTAGGCATACATAAATTTTTTCTCAATAATCAAAACCTCATCACCGCAATAGAGGAAAATAACATGTTAAATAAAATTTCTCATAAAAAAATTAGAGCATTAATCTGTTCTATAATTATGGCATTAGGTCATATTCCGATATCTTATGGTGTGGTTATTCCTAACGATATTCAATTGGCTGAAAAGCAAGAAATTGTGCGTAATAATGGAGCAGATCCTGTTTCATTGGATATCGCTAAGGCTGAAAGTAATATAGCAATGAATATTATCAATGATTTTTTTGATACATTAGTGGGCACAGATAAACAAGGTCATATCATCCCCAAATTGGCTGTAAGCTGGGAAACGAAAGATAACAAAACATGGGTTTTCCATTTGAGGAAAGGGATCAAATGGTCTGATGGGACCCCCATTACCGCTAATGATGTGGTGTTTAGCTGGCGGCGTTTAACTGATCCTAAAACACACTCTCCTTATGGTAGCTATTTTGTGGATGCTTCTGTCATGAATGCTAAAGCGATTTTAGCCGGAAAGAAAAAAGTGGAGGCGCTTGGCGTCAAGGCTCTGAATGACTCGACATTGGAGGTCACGTTAGAAAAACCCGTTGGGTATTTTTTACACATGCTGTCTTTTAATATTACCTCTCCGATTAGCGAAAAAGCGGTTGAAAAACAGGGTGATAAATGGACTCAACCTGAGTTTTTTGTCTCTAGTGGCGCATTTAAATTAGCGGAGTGGAAAATCAATGAAAAAATTGTCGGCGTGAGAAACCCTTATTATTGGGATGATAAAAACACCGTCATCAATAAAGTGACTTATCTTTCACTGTCATCAGATACCTCAGATTTAAACCGTTATCTTGCTGGAGAGATAGATATTACATTGACGATCCCAATAGATTACTTCGCATCATTAAAGAAAAAAATTGGCTCACAAATTCATATTTCACCGATACTGGCTACCTATTACTATGCATTTAACAATAAAAAACCCTTATTTAATGATATTAGAGTCCGACAAGCATTAAACCTTGCGTTAGATAGAGATATCATTGCGAATAAGATTATTGCTCAAGGTCAAATACCTGCTTATACATTTTTGCCGCCGGGAATAGGGGGTTTTAAGTTTAAACAACCTGATTATGCTTCATGGACACAAGAGCAACGTAACGCAAAAGCCCGGCAATTATTAAGTGAAGCTGGGTTTAATAAAGAACACCCTCTTTCTTTTAATTTACTTTTCAACACGTCAAACTCACAAAAGAAGATTATTATTGCTACAACCGCGATGTGGAAGAAGAATCTTGGTGTTATTGCTAATATGAAAGCGGAAGAATGGAAAGTGATGCTGGATCATGAACGTCAGGGTAAATTTGATGTTGCCAGAAGTGGATGGGTTGGTGTTTATAATAACCCAATGTCTTTTTTGCAAATATTGAAAACCAATCAAACAAATAACCTTTCATTGTATACCAATAAGAATTTCGATAATTGGCTTGATAAAGCCGGAGAAACGAATAATCAAGAAGACTTTCAACAAGCGCTCGATATTCTGGAAAAAGATATCCCCATTATCCCGGTTTATCACCCCATTACTGCGGTATTAGTTAAACCCTATATCGGCGGCTATTATTCCGATCTTATGGGAAGGGTATCCACAAAAGATCTTTATGTTATTAAGCATTGAATTAAGAGCCTGTTAAATCAGGCTCCTGCAGTGCCTTGCTGGCAGCCTAAAGTAGTTTTTGACGGACTACGGTAGGCTGCATAGGTAACGAGGGATCAAAATGCAGGCCATAAATTTACTAACATATTTATTTTTAAGTGATATCATCCATGTTAAATCTGTATCTTGAAGTAGATTAAGTATACATATCCTTTTTTGGAAACAGTTTTATAATATAGCGATATCTAATGGAGTCACAAGACGAGACATAACAGCAATTTCTGTATCTTCTATTTCTTTAAATGGGCTATGAATAATTATAGTTGTTTTATTTGTTAAATACTCATATAAATCATTGGCTTTATTTAGATTGACTGTTTTAATTTCATTTTCTAATCCGAGTGTGATGAGTGATAAATGACTACTGTCTGGATAAGTAAGCTGGATAAATTCAAACAATTTACTAAACCAAGTTTTGTTTGGTATACACCCTAGAGTATGTCGTGAAGAACCAACTCGACAGACCTGCAACAGAACAGTATCAACAAATGGATCTAAGCGAGTTGAAAATGTTGCCTTACTAGTATCCCAGACGCGAAACCCTTGGCCTGTAATTAAGGATGGAAACGCTATAAGTAATTTATCAATTATTGAGGGGCCAGAAAACACATTAATTTTAAAATCACAATTTTGAATAGAATAAAGTTGATTGGCAATACCTTCTATAACATAAGGGTTTCCTAGTATAGGAATTGCAATAACCCTATGTTTTATAACGATATCAATTATTTCCTTTGCCGCTTCTTTATAAACGTTTGATCGTTCTTCTAAGAATGTAGGCATAGCATTCAATCGAATAATTATGCTTTTAGGAGAAAATTTTTTTATATCGTCCTCGTCTATCTCAAAATTTGAAACTATTGCATTGGACGTCCTTAAAGCATTTAGACCAGCTGCACTTATGTCTGTATGGTAATATCCAATCCCTACAATATTAATTACTTTTTTATCCATGCTGTATATCTCCTATCTTTTTATGAAAATTTATTTTAATATCATTATCTTATAAAACCAGTTAATGATATACGCCCGATGCCTGAATATCCTTCAACTTTTGAAACTTTATGTGGAATACCTGTACGAAAGGCTACTAACCTATTAAACAATGGAGCAACTGCTAACCCATCTACTCCCCAAAAACGGTTCTGAACAATCTTTTTACCCATTAGTGCTAACCTAAAGTCATCATGTGAGATATTAAGATCAGGATAAATAATAAGCTCCCCTCCATTATTAGGATTCCATTCTGTATCTAAATAATAGATAAAAGCAGCTTTATAACTAGAATCTATATGAAAACTATGATGAGAACCATTAGTCATAATGACAAAATAGCATGTGACGTTAGATGTAATCAGATCAAAATGCAGTAACTTCAATGAGTTTTGAATAATTGTATCTATTGGTGTACCTGAAGGGATACGTTTTAGAGGATTATTCACATCAGCATGTGTTTCAAAGGGTTCTTCTTGTTTAAATATTCGGTATCCAGATGATATGCTAGGGCGAAAAAAAGAAAAAAAAGACTCATAATCTTTATAAATTTGTGCTCTAGCCAGTTCGAATACAAGGTTCGCCTCACTTTCCTCTAATAAATCATCTACTATATATATTCCATAATCTTCAGTTTTCTTAGTCATTTATTTAATACACCGTTAAAATAATTTAATTATATATATTAAAAATCCCGCATCTATATCTGTAATATAATGGTCTATAAAGGTTTGTATATTTCATGAAAAATATTAACTCTTAATAAAAACAGTATATTATGATATTTTTGGGGAGTATGGAATGTTTACAATTATCCATTTTAAATATACTAACGTTTGACATAAGTTTGACTTTTTACCGGGCAAATATATTCTATTTCAGTTTTCCAACGTAAATAAACACCATGATGTATTCGTTTCGTATGATTTCTATCAAATTTTCCATAAACCTCTCTTATGTATTTTTTCCATGGCTCAAGCAATGATGGCTCATCATTAATTGATATTGTTTTTAGTTCTATATTTTGTCCTTCTTCAAAATTTACTAGTGGAACTAAGCGGGCAATCGGGTGTTGTGATTTTATCTCTACTGTCTCATCTTGACGGAAAAATTGAAGATTGACAGTAGATGGTAAATGAAACCAATCAGAATCAAGTATACCAACATGTGTTGTATAAGCTGGTGATGGTTGATTTATTGCTCCTGTAAGTAATAGCTTCACATCAGGATCAGTGCGCCAAATCCAACCAACATCAATTTGAAGAACCCCTGAAATCTTAGAACACCATACGTAAGATGGAATATTGATAAGTGATTCCATTTCACTCGTCCAGATATACTTCAATATTGCATCATTTTCTATTTCAACATCAAATTTGCAGCCACCTCTCCATGTTACAGTTATGTCAAATGGAAGATATACATCAAGACCGTATTCATTGGCTGACAGAAAAACAGAACACAACCGCCCTGAACCAACAAGTGTTCCACCAAGAAAACGATCTGGTAACTTTGGTTCACGAGCTAGTGATGTAGTTTTAATTGCATCAATTTTCATATGAGCTACCTCTTAAAAAATTGCAGAAAGTTGGAGAGTGTCCAAGGAACAATAACAATTACAACAGCTATTATTGTTATCACACCAATAAAAAAGTAATTGGGTTCAAAGAAAAAAATCACAGATGCCAAACCTATTGAAACAAGTTGCCCGACGGCTGTTGCCATATTCATAGCAACAGCCGTATTGGCTGTAAATTGAGGTGATTTTTGCAAATTAGTATTCGTCGAAATAAATACAGAAGTACTAGAAAATCCTGTGATAAAGGCAATGATGAGTAAAGCTTCAACTGGAATAGGTGTAATTATTTTATATAATAGGAGACCTAAGCCTACTGAAAGAAATCCCCACAATACTGAGTTTTTTGCTTCACGAACACGAAACACAATACTAGAAAACACAGCTCCTAGACCGAAAGACATTAAGAGGGCAGAAAATGACTCAAGACCACCAGTACTATAATCTCTAATATACAATGGATAAATCAAATCAAATGTTATAACAATAAACATTCCTCCTGCAATAATATTCAGCGGTTTGCTATGTATTATAAACTCCTTAAACACATTATTGCGACTACCATTAGAAGAAGTCAGTGATGGATACTCATCAACTTGGTGGCATAGAGAAATGACTATGAAAATCGCAGCAATACAGAGTATTGAGAAGACAAGCATTATAATTCCCAATGTCCACTGTTTTATCGCGAGAGCTGCTATTGGTGGGGATATAATCACTGAAATAGCTCGCAACCTAGATATACCAGCAACAACCTGATTTTGCAATTCATTGGGAAATAATTTCTTAATAGAAATAGGCCTCATTGGATAAACCATAGACCATGCAACAGATTCTATAGCTACAAGTAAGAGAATAGCAATTTTTGAATTCATAAAAATAAGTGCTAATGCGATAAGTCCATTAAATAGTAAACCTAATATAGCCGTTTTACACACTCCAATCTTTGAAATAATAGCTGCGATGCTATTTCCAGTTAGTAATATTGGTATTATTGAACAAATCAGAATTCCAAAACTTTCAAAATATGTACCTGATTGGTCAAATGTAATTTTTGAGTATATTACCATTGCAGGAAACCAACTTCCAATGAAGACAAACCCAAAGAGAAGATAGAGAAGAAAAAGATTCTTTCTATTATTTTTCATTTCCAAGTAATAATCCCCCATCAACAGTTATTATATCTCCAGTAACCCAAAGAAAATAACGATGTATGGCAAAGGCAACTTGTGCTACATCTCGTGCTAATGTTAAGCGCTTTTCCAACAAGTGAAATGGTACAGATAGCCGTTTTAACTGCGCAGAGAGTCCTTCAGTGTTTGGCTCTACGGGGCCAACTCTTAATGCATATATACGGAGACATGGCGCTAATTCAATAGCGCTGGCTCTAACATATCCCTCAAGTGCTGCTTTACTAGCTGAATATGCGACATATCCTCTTGCTGGAGATACAGAATTAACGCTTGAAACATGAATTATGCTACCAATACTTTTATTTGTTTCTAAATAACGGTGAAATTGAACTGATATTATATGAGCACTGACAAAATTCAGATTAAGTGTCTTATGCAAAGCTGATACTGAAAGATCTTTCATAAGAGCATAATCTCCGCCACCCACAAGATTTAAGATGTGAGTGGGTTGAACGAATGTTATTGCTTTCCAAACGAGATTTTCATCAAATACATCAACAGAAAAATTAACATACTCACATCTTACTTGTTTAGCTTCTATATATGCATTCTTATGATTAATGTCAGCTAGATAAACCTTTTCAAACTTACTTATATAATTTTCAGCTATCCCACTAGATAATTGGTTTACAGCGCCAAATATTAAAGCTCGCATAGTATGCCCCGAAGTTCTGAAAGTTGATTATCATCTCTTGGAGATAACACTAACGTTGTTGCACCTGCAGATATAACTTCCTTGATAGTTTTCCTTAAAAGCTCGTTATACCCATTTTTGTCATGATGATAATTATCTGATATAGAAATCATTTCGAATTCTTGTTTATAACGTGAGTGTGTTTCTGAACGGTTTTGAAAGAGAAGGCCTGAATGAAATATTCCATATGCCTGTATCTCTAGATTCATTTTTTTATATAAACTGAGTGCGTTAAGTGATTCTGGTATAAGCGGTGTGCAACGTAACTGGATTATTGAGGGGATCTCAGATAGAGAGGAAGAAGTTTCTTCTTGAAAAATTTCACACATAATTTCCACCTGTAGTAGTGAAACATTTGACATTCCAAAACTCTTTATCTCTCCATTTATTATTTTTTTGATAATCCAACGGCATACTAATCTCAGTTGAGCAAATTCTGGAATTGACCATAGCATCAGACAATCAATATAATCAGCATTCGTTACTCTTATAAAGGTTTGGATGTTAGAATCCCATTCATTTTCTTCAAATAGACAATTTCCACTGAGAGTTTGCTTTGCACCAATTTTATATACAATTCTAATTTTATCTCGATTGATATAAAGCCTATGAAAATTCAAACGGTGGTGATTTTTACCAAAGAATTGGTAACCTTCACCAAGATCTAATGTAGAGAAGCCTGTATCAATCAAACGGTAGAAAAAATCTATCTCAGTGTTACGAGCAGGCTTCCAACATCCAAGAGATAAACGAGGTATAAATTTCATATATATTATTTTGAATGGTTACTAATTTTTTAGAAAGAAGGTTATCCGAACTGAAAACCAAATAACCTTCTCGTACTAACTAAAATGAAGCGTATCTCTTAAAAATAACTTATGCTCCTGTTACAGGAATTGCCATATTTACAACTTGTTCCTTTGCAATAGCTTTGTTTAGTCTAAGCATCAAATCTGTTGGCAAATCTTGATTAATAATATAACGGAGAACAGGAACAAAGTTTTTCTTATTAACGCTCTCTAAGAGCATTTCCGATTCCTCTGAAGTTAGTTCGGATTTATTAAATGGTAAACCTTCAATAGCATTACAAACTGCAATTGCAAAAGTGCTCATTTTAATTCTCCACTTTGATTAAGTAACATTTCAAAATAGTAGAACATTTTGAATAATGCCTTGTATAGCAAGATATTAAAGCATTTCATTGTAGAGTTATAAGTTGATATGATATTTAGCAAGTATCAAACTTAAATTCAGCTTTATATATCAATCAGGCAGACTATATCAGTATTATGAAAAAGTTATTCATATTTAATTACCCCCAATGGAGGTTAAATATAAACAAACAAACACAAGAATGTAAATATTGGGTTATAAAATTGTTTATTTTATTGTGTTTTTGTTTACTTTCTTGCGGTGCTTATCTGTGGAAATAATTTTAAAAACATATAATTATACCCAGCGTATTTCAAATTGTAGCTTTGGTGGTTCGTGACACCATTCTTATAAACATAGAGTTATCTATGTTTTTGGGGATTCATGAGAGACTCCTGCTTATCACCAGAGGATAGCCTTTGGTTGGACAAATGGACTCCTTTGCCACCGCACTTCATCTTGCAATTCGTTAGGTATAGAGAATGCTCTGATATTTATTTTTAGAATGGAAGAAGAGCCTGTTAAATCAGGCTCCTTTTGTAATTATTGCAGTGCCTTGCGGGCAGCCAAGGCTAAAAAACCACTGCGGCTGCCATATTCGGGGTGCTGTTTGACTTTAGCATCAATGCGATTAATTAAACGCAATGGTAATGTAATATTAATCCGCTCTATTTTGTCTTCGAACTGGTTCATATCGACAGGGATTAACAGCCATTGCCCATTTTCGTATTCATTCGCATTTTTTGTGAGGTGCTCTTGCATGGTTTTTGGTAACGGGAAATCCAGGTTTTGTTCTTTCATTAACTCAAAATGTGCATTGATCGCAGATTGTGCATCTGAATGCGCCTCTTCAAGTGTGTTACCTGCAAAGATACACCCTGCAACATCAGGAAACCAACCACTGGCGCTACCATCTTGATCTATTTCGATAAATGCCGGATATAACATAATCTTATTCCATTTTTATTGGTGTGCTTTTTCAGGATAATTCATGATTTGTTCACTGGATTATTTGAGTTTTGCATCTTTTAGAATTTTGTTGAGAGTTCCTGATTTGATATCTCTACGTGGATGCGGAACCGTTATTACGACAGCGAATTTAGGATGAGTCAATTGATGGTGACTTCCTTTGATTCGCTTAAGTTTCCAGCCGTTTTTTTCCAATAATTTCATCAAGTCTGAACTGTTCAAGCAGCCTCCTTTCCGCTTTGAATATCATATACACACTATACACATCTATCAAGGGGTTATTAATACACGACATAGGGGATAATCTTCAGGTTTAAACCCGAAATTCTGGTGCCAGTTGACTGAATCCCAACCCATTCCTTTTTTCCACTTTGATCTGAACGGGAATTCGTTCTTTTAATGCTTCTACATGGCTGATCACACCGATGGTCTTTCCTGACGCATTAAGGTGATCCAGTGCATCCAGAGCAATATCGAGAGTTTCAGGGTCAAGCGTACCAAAGCCTTCATCAAGGAACAGGGACTCTATCTGGGTTTTGTTACTCACCAGATCGGACAGGGCGAGGGCAAGGGCTAGGCTGACAAGGAAACTTTCTCCCCCAGAGAGGGTTTTGGTATCCCTGATGGCATCCGCTTGCCAAGTATCCACGATCTGTAATTCGAGGCTGCCATCATCTTTGCGTTGCAAGTAGTAGCGTTCATGCAGTTTTTCCAGCCGGAGATTCGCCAGATGGACGAGATGATCTAACGTCAAACCTTGGGCAAAACGGCGGAATTTGGCGCCGTCTGCGGAACCGATGAGATTGTTGAGATAGCTCCAGTCATCGTAGTTTTGTTGTGAAAGGGCGATCTGTGCCAGTAATGTTTGTTGTTGTTGACGGCGGCTAGCATCGCTATTCAGCAGGGTTCTGACTTCACCTTGTTGCTGGTTGTTGTGTTTCAATTTAGCGGTAGCGTCGGCCAATAGGGTTGATAACTGCTGGGCTTCATAGTGTTCAAGCAACGGTGGCTGCGTTTCTGTCTGCCTCTGTAAGGCCACTTCAGATTCATGATGGCGTGTTTTGGCCTGCAATTGTTGGTGTTCAAGTTTTTCTTGTAACTGTTGGAGTTTTTCCCGTTTTTCCGGTTCCAATAAGGCTCTTTCAAAAGAAGATTGATCAGAAAAACCTTGTTGCGCCAATCCGCTTTGGAAGTGGTTGCTGGCAAGTTTGCAGGCGGTTTCGGCGGTGATAGCGTTTTTTTCAATTTCACTGGCTGCGCCGTTTAATTGATTCATTTTGTTTTGCAGTGCTTGCAGGTGAACGGCTGCCTGTTTGCAGGCGGCGTCCAGTTCATTGTTTTTTTGCTGTAGGCTCTGGCGAACGGCTGTAACGGATTGTTCGGCAAATAAGTCATGACGTTCCTGACGTGTTTGTTCCAATAGTTGCTTTTGTTGCCGTTGCTGTTCATTCAAAGTATCAAGATGAGTGGCTAGCTTATTTTTTTGTTTTTCCAATTCACTCAGCTTGCTTTGTAAGGCGGCGTGTTCTTTCTGTAGTTGTTGCCATCTTTCTCGTGATTCACGGTAATTATTTAATTCCTGTTCACGTTGTTGCAGCCAGCTCTCTACTTCTTGATGGGGGGGCAGAGTAAAAGGAGTTGATTGCAATTCGGCGGTTAATTGTTGTTCTGTCACTGCGTAATCGGTTTCTATCTGTCGAATTTCAGTCGTTTTTTCGGCCAGTTGTTGTTGGGCGGAACCCTGTTTGAATTTTTCCAGCTCAATATTTTTTTCACAGCCCTGATATTGCTCTCGATGGGCTGAGAGTGCTTTTTCTGCTGCCTGCCAGGTTTTTTCTGCCTGTAACCACCTTTCTTGCTGGATTTGGTACTGTTGATAAGCCGATTGCCGTTGGTTGATAAAATGATTAACCGGCTCTGCTTCTATTGGCAAGTCTGTAGTCTGTAATTGTTGGCAATGATGTTCCCATTGTTTAACCCATTCAGCCAATTTAGTGTTGGATTGAGTTATATTTTGCTGCAATTGCTCGCAATTCTGCTGCTGAATCTGGTGTTTTTGCTGGAGAGTCGTGCGATTTTCTTGCAGTTGTTCAATCTGTTGACGCAGGGTTTTTAATCGCTCTTCTGATTGTGGCAGGGCAATATTTTGGTATTCACTGATTAAAGGATGATGAGTTGAACCGCAAAGCGGGCAGGATTCGCCTGCTTTCAATTGCGCCCGTTCTTTTTCCAGACTGACGATCCGCTGTTCTAAGCGAATGCGATGATTAAGATCGTCATAGTGCTGCTGCTTTTCTGCCAATTGTTGATTGAGGTCGGCAATCTGATCCGGTAAGCGTCTCACCGCTTCTTGAGATTGTGCAAGTTGAATTTGATCGACGGCGATCCCGCTGCGCAATTGCCGGATCTGCGGTAGCAAGATCTCCAACTGGTTCTGTGATACCAGTTGTTGCTGATAATTCGACAAATATTTCTGTAACTGTTCTAAAGGATGATCTTTCTGCAAAGCCGTGAGCTGGTTTTCAGCATGAGTAAGGTTATTGCGTAATGTTTGGCCCTGTTCTTTTTGTTTAGCCAATTCTACATTCAGCGCATTTAAATGAGCCGTTGTGCGAGTGATCTCTGCGGCAATGTGTTGGGTGTTTTGTGCCAGTTGGTTTATTTTTGTTTGCCGCTCTTTCTGGCGGGTAAATAGCTGCTTCCATTCCGGCAGTTTGCTGTCCAGATGATGGTAATAGGGGTGTTTTTCATAATAAGATTCCAGCGCTTTTTGTTCTTTATTCAGCGCATTTGCGTGGTTCTGTGTAGCTTGGTATTGGGATAGGGTGTCAGCGTATTCGCGGTTTTGTCGCGTGATGTCTTTTTCAATAGTCAGCAGATCTTTTGCTTGAATATCAATTTTATGATCGAGTGGCATTACTTGCTCTGAGATGAGCTTTTCCTGCTGATTTTGATATTGTTGGTGTGCTCGCTGGTTTTTTTCCAACTGGGTAATGTGTTGTTCAGCCGGTTGCAGCAGCGCCAATTGTTGTTGGCGTTCATTTTCTATTTGTGTGCGTTGTTCTGTGAGACGCTGTTTTTCGTGAAAAGTCCGGTTTTGTGCATCCCATAATGGGCGGATTTTCTCTGCCGGTTCGCTGGTTGCAAGTTGCTGTAATTGAGGTTGGGCCTCTTGGATCGTCTGTTCAGCTTGTTGCAAAAGTGCGGTATTGTTGGCCAGTGATTGCTGGAGTTCATCCCGGCGAAACAGCCACTGCTCGGCTGCCTGCAACGCCTTCATTTGCTGACTCAGTTGAATTTCTTCTGCAGCAAGTTGTTGTTGTTGGTTTTGGTAAGTTTGTTGCTGTTCTGGTGTGAGTAACTCAATGGCGGCGGCTTTGGCCTGTTGAATGTTCAGCTCAAGCTGAGCCTCTTTGTAGCGTTGATAAATTTTTTCGGACAAAATACCGTAAATTTCTGTACCGGTCAGCTCTTCCAGTAGGTCTGCCCGATCTTTATCCTGCGCATTGAGAAAGGCAGCAAAATCACCCTGTGACAAAAGTATGGATTTGGTGAAACGACTGAAATCCAGCCCGGTTATTTCGGCAATTTTTTCTTTTTTCTCCGGCAGCTTATCCGCCAGGATTTTTCCCTCTTTTTTGAGAACCAATTCCCCTTTTGGCTGTTGGAGTTTGCCGTTTGCCTGATTGCGGGCGCGGCGCTGGCTCCAAAATGCCCGATAAGCGATGCCCTTGACTTCAAATTCCACTTCAGCAAGGCATTCAGCGGTATGACGGGTCATTAACTCATTTTGTGACATGGAAATCGTTTTGAGCCTTGGGGTTTCATGATATAAAGCGAGGCAGATGGCATCCAGCAAAGACGTTTTGCCCGCTCCCGTTGAGCCGGTAATGGCAAACAATCCATTGCTGGCAAAAGGCTCGGCTGTAAAGTCAATTTTCCATTCACCCTGCAGTGAATTGATATTTTTCAGCCGTAAGCTAAGAATTTTCATGGAATAAGCTCTTTATGTTATTGCTGAGAAATATCATCCAGCGTTTGCTTAAATAGGGTGGTCAGGCGTTGTTTTTGAGCAATATCTTCTATTTCAGCCAGTGCCAGACGCCGTTCGAAAACTTCGTTGACGCTCAATTCGGTGAGGGTTTCTTTATTTTTTTCAGACAACGACTGATGACGGGGGCTTTTACTGCGTCGTAGCAGAATGACTTCGACTGGCAGCCCTTCGCTCAGGGTTTGGATGCGTTTCTGGATATCGGGCAGGTAATCCTGGGTCGCGACTTCAATATCCAGCCAGACCGGGCGCTCCCCCTGATATTCCTTGAAAGCCCGTAATTGTGTTTCGATTTGTTTCAAATTACCACGAATAAGCTGCATCGGTTGATACTGGGGTATCGGTAACAGCGTGATGTTATCGAGTTTATCTGCCTTAAAGTCTACCAGACAGACACTTTTATCCTGTCCCACTTCATCAAAACTGAGTGGAATAGGGGAACCGCTGTAGCGGATGTGTTCTGATTTTCCGATGACTTGTGGACGATGGATATGACCCAGTGCAATATAGTCGGCAGGGGGAAATTCCTGTGCAGGGAAGGCGTCCAACGTGCCAATGTAAATATCGCGGACGGAATCGGTGGTGGAAGCCCCCACGGTAGTGAGGTGCCCGGTGGCAATAATGGGTAATGGCTGGCTGAGTTGTTCCCGCAAGGCACAGGCTTGGTGATAGAGCTTGTGGTAGTGTTCGCTAATGGCATTCTGCAATGCCTGCTGTTTCTGGATACCGGATTGTCCCGCCTGGCTGGTCATGATATCCCGGGGGCGAAGATAAGGGATAGCGCAGAGAATCGCCCCTGGATTGCCATCTTTATTATTCAGTTTCTTTATTTGCTTTTCTGTCTCGTCGGTTTCGGCATTGGAGATCACCGTCGTATTCAGGCAGGAAAGCAGGGCTTTTGACTCATTGAGTGTGGCGACGGAATCATGGTTTCCACCAAGAATGACAAGTTGGCAGCCGGTGGGCTGTAGTGCCACAATGAATTTGTTATACAGCTCGCGAGCATAGCTGGGAGGAGAGCCTGTATCAAAAATATCTCCGGCAATAATCAGCGCATCAACTTGATATTGAATGATTTGTTCAATAAGCCACTGCAAAAAGTGCTTATGTTCTGCCGCCCGGTTTTTGGTGAAGAAATATTGGCCCAGATGCCAGTCCGATGTATGAATGATTCGCATGCTTTCCCGCCGTCGCCTGTGAGTTTCTCTTGCCTATGACAAGCGCTAATTATAATGGGTATGTGAAGGATGTCCTGTGCCAATTTGCTCTTGTTGTTGAGCTGTCGAGCAGCTTCGCATCAAAAATGTAATATGACAGCGGTTGAATATATTTCCTGCGAGTCAGATTACAACTTGATGATTGGGAAATCAGAGTTTTCATAAAATTGTCATAAAATTGACGCATAATGACTTAAAGTAAATGTTGCTGACTTCAATAATATTGACAGGATTAGCCATGGTTAAACGTATTTTGGTCGTTGAAGATGAAGTACCGATTCGTGAAATGGTTTGTTTTGTACTTGAGCAAAACGGGTATCAGACCGTTGAAGCTGGAGATTATGATTCGGCAATAAAGCGTTTGTCAGAGCCTTATCCTGATTTAGTGTTATTGGATTGGATGCTTCCCGGTGGTTCAGGAATACAGCTTATTAAGCAGATCAGGCGGGATAGTAATACCCGGGCGATCCCAGTCATTATGGTAACCGCTCGCACAGAAGAAGAAGATCGGGTGCGTGGCCTTGATGTCGGCGCTGATGACTATATCACTAAGCCTTTTTCACCCAAGGAATTGATTGCCCGTGTCAAGGCGGTTCTGCGACGCATTTCGCCCATAGAAGCCGAAGATGTCATTGAGATGGATGGGTTGATACTGGACCCGGTTTCTCACCGAGTTTCCAGTCAGGGGCAGGATTTGGAAATGGGTCCGACCGAGTTCAAACTGCTCCACTTTTTTATGACGCATCCGGAGCGTGTGTATAGCCGGGAGCAGCTACTCAATTATGTGTGGGGAACGAATGTTTATGTGGAAGATCGCACGGTTGATGTCCATATCCGGCGCTTGCGTAAAGCGTTGGAAGCCGGCAGGCACGATAAAATGGTGCAGACTGTTCGTGGTACAGGCTATCGTTTCTCTACCCGCTATTGATGGTTTGGGTAAATAAACGGGGTAAATAAAGTCGTGGGTTTGGGGAAACCGTCGTTTCGGGTAAAACCGTTTTCGTACCGGAGAAAATAGCGTGCTTGAGCGTTTGTCGTGGAAAAAGTTGGTATCGGGCCTCGTGCTGTTCTGTTTGCCCGCCGTCATTTTGTCTCTTTTTGTTGGTCATCTGGCTTGGTTATTAGTTATCGCGCTGTTTTTGGCTCTGGTATGGCATAGCTATAATCTTCTGAAATTATCCTATTGGTTATGGTTGGATCGCAGCACGTTGCCTCCAATGGGATATGGCGGATGGGAACCCATCTTTTACGGCATTTATCAGATGCAGCAGCGCAACCGTAAACGGCGGCGTGAACTCGCATTATTGATCAAGCGTTTTCGCAGTGGTGCTGAGTCACTACCGGATGCGATTGTGATGATGACCACAGAAGGCAATATTTTCTGGTGTAACCGTCTGGCACAGCATTTACTTGGGTTCCGCTGGCCGGAGGATAATGGTCAGCATATTTTCAATCTACTCCGTTATCCTGATTTCAGCCGTTATATCACGGCAAATGATTTTTCCCGCCCTTTAACCATTGAACTGAATAACGGCAATATGATGGAGTTCCGGGTCATGCCCTATTCAGAAAGACAGTTATTGATGGTGGTGCGTGATATTACTCAAAAAAGATTGTTGGAAAATTCCAGACGGGACTTTTTCGCTAATGTCAGCCATGAACTCAGAACGCCACTGACGGTACTGCAAGGTTATTTGGAGATGATGCAGGATCAGGTTCTCGGCAGTGAGGTAAACCAGAAGGCAATCAGTACGATGCAGGAACAGATACTGAGAATGGATGGTCTGGTTAAACAACTGTTGCATCTCTCTAAAATTGAAGCAGGGCCACAAGTGGATATGAGTGAAGTGGTTGATGTCCCTGCTATGTTGAAATTATTGCAGCAGGAAACGCTGGCTTTGGGGAATAATCAGTATGACATCCTATTTAAGGTTGATGAAAAACTGAAAGTGTTTGGTAATGAAGAGCAACTGCGTAGTGCAATGTCCAATCTGGTCTATAACTCCATTAGACATACTCCTGCGGGAACCCGCATCGTGGTCAGTTGGCAAAATGTTGCCCAAGGCGCGCTGTTTAAAGTGGAAGACAATGGTGAAGGAATGAGTGCAGAACATTTACCACGCCTGACAGAACGTTTTTATCGTGTTGACCGTGCCCGTTCGCGGCAAACAGGCGGAAGTGGGCTTGGGCTGGCGATAGTGAAACATGCATTGCATCACTACAATACCCATCTCGATATTTCCAGTGAGCTGGGTAAGGGGTCTACTTTTAGCTTTCTCTTGGCTCCCAGACTTATCGTTTCAACTCAATAAGTTTTCATCATAGTGACAGACTGAAATTCCGAAGATCCCTGACTCCCCACACTGCGGGGAGTCAGTAAGCGTCCTACGATTTTGCCATTTCATTGAGAAAAAGTTTAACTAAAAAATAAGCAATTTAATGGTAGTCATACGGAAAAAATGATTAATTAATCAATATGAGGGCAAAAAATACAAATCATATAGTGTGTATTCAATGATAGATAACCATAATCACTGATTTTAAAAATTAGTTTGGAATATTGTTCTGGTTTTTGGTTTGCCGCTTGCCTTTTGACGCTATAAAAGTTTTACTTGGGGGCAGTTGTTGGCGATTCTAGCTGTAATTACCACTATCATTCTGTATGTTTCGTCTATCAGTGAATATTGTGTTCCTCACTGACTGTGCAAGCAGAATTCGGTCTCGCCAGTGAAAATTCAAGTGTTTGCGATAATTACTATCGTACATGCAATTCTTTTGGCAACAATATATTAACAATCATTATGGCATACCGTTTATCATCTAAGGATATTTGGGCATTAGGCTTTATGACTTTTGCCTTGTTCGTTGGTGCGGGAAATATTATTTTTCCGCCTATGGTTGGCTTGCAGGCTGGAGAACATGTTTGGATCGCAGCAGTTGGCTTTTTGCTAACCGCAGTTGGCTTACCCGTCATTACTGTCATTGCTTTGGCAAAAGTCGGTGGGGGTATTGAGGCACTCAGCTCACCTATCGGTAAAACGGCAGGTTTGGTTCTGGCGACGGTTTGCTATCTGGCTGTCGGCCCGCTATTTGCCACGCCCAGAACGGCTACGGTTTCATTTGAATTGGGCATCGCACCCTTGACCGGGGCGGGTGAACTTCCTCTGTTTATCTACAGTGTGGTTTATTTTGCACTGGTGATTTTGATTTCGCTGTATCCGGGCAAACTGCTGGATAACGTCGGGCATATACTGGCTCCAATCAAAATTCTGGCACTGGCAATTCTGGGTGTCGCCGCTGTGCTGTGGCCTGCGGGCGAACCTATTCAAGCGGTTGCAACCTATAAGGAAACCCCATTCTCAAATGGTTTTGTCAATGGCTATTTGACGATGGATACCTTGGGCGCGATGGTGTTTGGCATTGTTATTGTCAATGCGGCTCGTTCCAGAGGGGTTGAAGCGTCTTCTTTGCTGACTCGTTATACCATGTGGGCAGGCTTGATTGCCGGTCTGGGTTTGGCGCTTGTGTATCTCTCCTTGTTCAAGCTGGGGGAAAGTAGCGGTACATTAGTACCGGCCGCTGAAAATGGCGCCGTGATC
Source organism: Xenorhabdus beddingii (assembly GCF_002127545.1). GTDB lineage: Bacteria > Pseudomonadota > Gammaproteobacteria > Enterobacterales > Enterobacteriaceae > Xenorhabdus > Xenorhabdus beddingii. Next base: position 142,388 of record NZ_MUBK01000003.1, on the reverse strand, counting down.
CTGCATGCTTATGTCCAAAATGTTTTTGGTAACTACGGCAGTTTCTTCCTTGCGGTACTGATTTTCATTGCTTGTATGGTCACCGCTGTTGGTCTGACTTGTGCTTGCGCTGAATTTTTCAGCCGTTACGTGCCGTTGTCTTATCGGACTCTTGTGCTGATTTTGGGCACTTTTTCCATGTTGGTGTCTAATCTGGGCCTGAGTCACTTGATTAAGTTCTCAATTCCAGTGCTGACGGCGATTTACCCGCCATGTATTGTGTTGGTATTGCTGAGTTTTAGCATAAACTGGTGGCATAATTTCTCGCGTATTCTCGCTCCAGCGATGTTGATTAGCTTGCTGTTTGGGATTTTGGACGCAGTAAAATCTTCTGAATACTTGACTCACTTACTGCCAGAATGGGCGAAACATCTGCCCTTGGCAGACCAAGGGTTGGCGTGGTTGCTGCCTACTTTGCTGACTGCGGCTGTGTGTGCGATCTATGACCGCCTTATCGGGGGCGTAAAACTCCCAAAGTATGAAGCACAGCATGAAGAAAAGTAGAAGCAAAGTGTAAGCGGTGGCGGTTATCCGCTGGCTTCATGGCTGCGTTGATGACAAATGATAAGGGCGGGCTGCTAAAGCAGCCTGCCCTTATTGATTTAGGTTGGATCAGTAACCAATAGCAGCACCGGCAGGTCTTCGTACATCATTGGAACCGTAGATGTAACCTTCACGAATAATGCCTGATACGGCTGAATCATTGCCCGATGAGTCAACCGGAGTGACACCGGCTGCGCCCGGTAACCCAATCATAATGAGTTCCGTCGCTCCCCATGGTGTTTGTTCCACCATTTTGTAACCCATTTTTTCCAGTAAATTCAGAGTATCTTTCGACAGCCCTCGTTGCTCATAATAGACCTCATCAGGTAGCCATTGATGGTGGATACGCGGGCTATTGACGGCTTCTTGTGGTGGCATATTGAAGTCGATGATATTCAGGGCACTCTGTAGCGTGATGGAGATAATGCGCGAACCTCCCGGAGACCCCAAGACCAGAAAGATTTTATTGTCTTTGGTCACGAGTGTCGGACTCATTGATGATAGTGGGCGCTTACCGGGGGCGATGGAGTTAGTGGCACCTTGTACTAATCCATACAGGTTCTTCTCACCTATTTTCGTTGTGAAATCGTCCATTTCATCATTCAGGAAAAAGCCGGTTCCCGGGGCAATGACGACAGCGCCAAAGCGCCCATTAATGGTATAAGTGGTTGATACCGCGTTTCCTGCTTTATCCACGACGGAGTAATGCGTGGTTTCTGGCTTTTCATGAAGGCCAACGCCAGGCTGGACATTGACTGATGGAGTGGCTTTGTTGGGTTGGATCTCTTTTCGGATAGATGCTGCGTAGCTTTTGCTCAACAGCCGATCGAGAGGGTTATTAATAAATGCCGGATCGCCCAGATAGGTATTTCTATCCATATAGGCGTGACGCATGGCTTCTGTCAATGTGTGAATATAAGCGGCGGAATTGAATCCCATGGATTTAAGGTCATAACCTTCAACAATGTTCAATATTTCGCATAATGTGACACCACCAGAGCTGGGCGGTGGGGAAGAGATGAACTTATAGCCGCGATAGCTACAGGTGACAGGCGCTGTCTCTGTGATAGAGAAGTTAGCAAAATCGGCGGCTGTGATAATTCCCCCTGATTTTTTTGACATCTCTTCAACCCGTTGGGGAATTTTACCGTGATAAAAAGCATCCGGCCCCTGTTTGGCAATCATTTCCAGCGTGTTGGCTAAATCGGATTGAATGAGCCTGTCTCCCGGTTTGAATGGTGTCCCATCTTTGCGCAGGAAAATACGGGCGGCTTCTGGATCTTGGGCGAAACGCTTAACAGTGGTGTCCAGAATATCGGTATCACCCCGGGTCAGGATATAGCCTTCACGCGCCAGCTTAATGGCTGGGGCCATGACTTGTTCCCGGGACAGGGTGCCGTATTTTTTTAATGCCGCGTCAAATCCCATGACGGTTCCGGGTACACCAACCGCTTTATATCCGTACAGGCTGGCATCTTTGATGACATTACCGTTCTTATCCAGATACATATCAGCGCTGGCGGCGGCGGGAGCGGTTTCACGGAAGTTAATGAAGGTATCCTTGCCATTGGCGAGATGAATGGTCATAAATCCACCTCCGCCTATGTTGCCACAGCAAGGGTTGACGACCGCCTGGGCATAGCCGACAGCAACGGCGGCGTCAATGGCGTTCCCGCCTAGTTTGAGGATCTCGATGCCAGCTTGTGAAGCCAGATGTTGTGAACTGACAACCATGCCCTGTTTGGCTTCAACCGCCGATTCAGTGGCGGCATAAAGTGGGGAGGCAACAAGGAGGGTTACTGCTATAAATGGAATTTTCCATGCTTTTAACATGTGTTGTTCTCCTGAACGCGAGTCTATCGTGGAGAGACTCAATGGGTTGTAATTTTTTTGTTAGAAAGATGTAATTTACCTTATCTAAAGCTCAGGATTTTGGAAAGGTGATTTTTTGTGCGCAGCTTGATGTTTTTTTCGGGGAAGAAAAAACCAGCCGACAGGCGGCTGGTTTGGCGGGGTCAATAACATGATGTTATTAACATGCTGAATATCGAAGAATATTACAGTTTATCCGCGTTTTTGGTCAGGTATTTTGCTACGCCTTCAGGTGAAGCGCCCATACCTTCCTGACCTTTTGCCCATTGTGCAGGACAAACTTCGCCGTGTTCTTCGTGGAATTGCAGAGCGTCAACCATACGTACTATCTCATCGATGTTACGGCCCAGTGGCAGATCGTTGACAACTTGATGACGAACAACACCATTTTTGTCCACCAGGAAAGAACCACGCAGGGCAACGCCAGCTTCTGGGTGCTCAATGCCGTAGGCTTTCATGATGTCACGTTTGATGTCAGCAACCATGGGATATTTGACTTCGCCGATGCCACCTTCGCTGATTGGGGTTTTACGCCATGCGTTGTGAACGAATTCAGAGTCGAAAGAAACGCCGATGACTTCAACACCACGTTTCTGGAATTCTTCATAGCGGTGATCGAAAGCGATCAGCTCAGAAGGGCAAACAAAAGTGAAATCCATTGGCCAGAAGAAAATAACAGCAGGACGGCCATTCAGGTGTTTTTTCAGATTGAAATTATTAACGATTTCACCGTTACCGAGAACTGCAGCAGCTGTAAAGTCAGGGGCTTGGCGGGTTACTAAAACCATAATTGACTCCTGTGATTTTTAAAGGGGGGTTATGTAAAAACGGGTTACAGCATAAGGAATTAGGGTATAGCAATAAAGGATAAAATACCAATTGTTATAATAGGTATTACCTATCAATAATCTGTTTTTAATTCCTTTTGTTCCACATAAGATAAAACTATTTGAAAAAAGTGCAAGGCTCTGGGCCATTTTCTTATTCAGTCAAGCAGTCGTTTGCTGGATGCCAATGCCATCATTTGTGGATAGAACCGCAAAAATAGCGCTTCAAAATCAAGATAATGATTTTCTATATCCTGATATGAACCTGCCAGCGCGGATAATTTCGGGCGCCTGAGTGCCATGCCTTGTAATACATGGGCAATACACGACATATCCGCATAGCGGATGAGCAAATTTTGTGACCAAAGATAGCGGTTCAATTCTTGGAACTTTTCGGGAGTTGAACCAAGGTAAGGTTCTATATTACTGCGGGCAAAATTGACAAATTCAGGCAGAGAGCAGCTTGTTTCAACTTTGCCCCAATGTCGGGAAAGAAAGTGATCCCAGATAATATCAAGGGTAATCGGGGCAACGCGGCGATACTCGCAACGAAACAAGTTACGTGCTTCTATGACAAGCGGGTGTGTGTCCGTCAGAGTGTCTACCCGACGGTGCATACGGATACCCGCCGCAATGTCGGAACTGAATAGTCCTTCTGGAGAGCCACGGACAAAATCCGCCATCAAATTGCCCAATAAGGAACTTTCCGATAATGCAGCTAAATGAAGGTGTGCGAGAAAATTCATAGTGGGAGTATACCGTAAATCGTTAAACTGGGTGCTTCTTTGTTGCACCCTTGCGTTTGCAGCACTAGACTAGTCCGCCTGTTTTTTTTTTTTTTTGAATGATACAGATAAAATGCGTGTCGCTGATTTTACATTTGAACTGCCAGAAGAGCTGATTGCTCACTATCCCCAGCCGCAGCGAAGTGCTTGCCGGCTGCTTTCCCTTGATGGTGAAACCGGAGAGCTGACGCACGGTATTTTTACTGATGTGCTGGATAAACTGGAAACCGGTGATCTGTTGGTTTTCAATAATACCCGCGTCATTCCTGCGCGCCTGTTTGGCCGCAAAGCGACCGGTGGAAAATTGGAAGTGTTAGTTGAAAGGATGCTGGATAATAAGCGAGTACTTGCTCATGTTCGTGCTTCCAAGGCACCGAAAGCAGGTGCCGCTCTGATCCTTGGCGAAGATGTTCTTGGTGAAAATCGGGGCATCAAAGCAACGATGCTGGCGCGCCATGATACGTTGTTTGAGATTCGTTTTGATGATGATCGTGACGTATTGACCATTTTGGATCAGATTGGTCATATGCCACTGCCTCCTTATATCGCCCGTCCTGATGAAGACGCCGATCGTGAGTTATATCAGACCGTCTATAATGAGCGCCCCGGTGCAGTGGCTGCCCCGACGGCCGGGCTGCATTTCGATGAACCCCTGTTGGCTGCGTTGCGCGAAAAAGGCATTGAGATGGCCTTTGTTACCTTGCACGTTGGTGCCGGTACTTTCCAGCCTGTGCGGGTGGAAACCATCGAAGATCATGTCATGCATGCTGAATATGCTGAAGTGCCGCAGAATGTCGTGGATGCTGTACTGGCATGTAAAGCGCGTGGCAACAAAGTCATTGCGGTGGGAACAACCTCAGTCCGCTCACTGGAAAGTGCCGCCAGAGCTTGCCAGGATGGAATTATTGCGCCCTTTTTTGATGATACCCAGATCTTTATCTATCCAGGTTTTGAATATCAGGTTGTAGACGCACTGATTACCAATTTCCACCTGCCAGAATCCACCCTTATCATGTTGGTTTCTGCGTTCGCCGGTTATAAAAATACCATGAGCGCCTATCAATCAGCGGTTACGGAAAAATATCGCTTTTTTAGTTATGGTGATGCGATGTTTATTAGTCGCAATAGAATGGCATCAAAAGAAACGGTGTCGAAATAAAAATAATCGTCATCTCAGCCGGTTAACAGCTGTAAATGCTGTTGCTGGCTGATGTCACTATCGACCTGTGCCAAAAATGTGACAACGCCGCTATAGTTGGCTAACTATTCGCCGATTAATGTATTCTCATTACCAATTCACGGATGGCATGACTAGTCCGGTTTCATCATGATTATGTACGTTGACTGCTGTATTGATGCTGCTAACCTGTACATATACAGAAAGAGAGGTGCATATGGAAAGAATTAACGTTATCAAAAAGATAGAGCAATCTGATAACTCAGAGTTGATTAGGAATGGTGACGCGGCTGATGTAGCTAAGCCTATCAACATCAGCGCCAAAAAATTTAAAGATGCTCTGTCGCATACTCAAACGAAATATGCAGCCATTATTAAGGCGCTGGAAGATAAATAATGGATATTCGATTTCTTTCAGTGGAAGAAGTTATTGAAATCCAGAGATCAACGCTTCCCAATAGCGGAATACCTGATATTGGTAGGCTTGAGGGAGCCTTATCCCGTATTGAAACGTTGAGAGATTATGAAGAGTGCGAAGATGTCTTTAAGTTTGCGGCTATGTATTTGATAGCAATAGCTAAAGCGCACGCTTTCAACGATGCAAATAAACGGACTGCTTTTCAGGCAGCTAGTGTATTCTTGATACTTAATGATTTTGAACTTAATGCGTCATTTGAGCTAGTGAAACTGACAATATTGGCAGCTATTGGCGAGGCAGATTGTGATAATACTGCTTTCGTGTTAAAGATTTTATCTAACTATCGCAATGAGCTTTTAGAAGATACCATTGCTGGCTATGGTTCATAAATTTTTATCACCATTCCACCCTCGATGATTCACACAAGGTCGCTTATGCGGCCTTTTTTTGGGGATCTAAACATGAACTTTCTAAGCGGCCTGAGTACCTTGCAGGGTGAAAGTGTGAAAAGTGGGCGATGGAATGGAATAGCGTCAATGGATCACGTGAATTTACGTGGCCGCCACAATGGGTGATTGGGTGCTGTCTCAAAACGGTGGTACTAAAAAGGATAAATGGCACAAAAAATCGCAAAATTTGACATACCGTATATTGTGAGGCTGGCGTGTACAGTGGCTTAATTAGCCATTAGAATGTGCGGTTTATGTATCGCATCAGACTGTTTTTCTGATGTCTGGAGGTTAAGTGAAATTTGAGTTACAAAAGACGGATGGAAATGCCCGTCGTGGCCGTCTGATTTTTGAGCGTGGGGTGGTGGAAACCCCGGCATTTATGCCTGTAGGGACTTACGGTACGGTAAAAGGCATGACACCGGAAGAAGTGAAAGAAACCGGTGCGCAAATCCTGTTAGGCAATACTTTCCACCTGTGGTTGCGTCCGGGGCAGGAAATCATGAAATTGCATGGTGACCTGCATGATTTTATGCAGTGGCAGGGGCCTATTTTGACAGACTCTGGCGGTTTTCAGGTCTTCAGTCTTGGGGCAATGCGTAAAATCAAAGAAGAGGGCGTTCATTTCCGTAATCCAATCAACGGAACCCCTGTTTTTCTCAGTCCTGAGAAATCGATGGAAATCCAGTATGACCTGGGTTCCGATATTGTCATGATTTTCGATGAATGTACGCCATATCCTGCTGATTGGGATTATGCGAAGCGTTCCATGGAAATGTCATTGCGTTGGGCTGCCCGCAGTCGTCAACGTTTTGATGAGATGGGCAATAAAAATGCCTTGTTTGGTATTATTCAGGGTGGCGTTTATGAAGATTTGCGCGATGTTTCTATAAAAGGACTGGTGGAAATCGGTTTTGACGGCTACGCTGTGGGTGGTCTGGCCGTTGGTGAACCCAAAGAAGATATGCACCGTATTCTGGAGCATGTTTGTCCGCAGATCCCGCAGGATAAGCCGCGCTACCTAATGGGAGTCGGCAAGCCGGAAGATTTGGTTGAAGGTGTTCGCCGTGGCATCGATATGTTTGACTGTGTGATGCCGACCCGTAATGCCCGCAATGGTCATCTGTTTGTGACAGAAGGGGTCATCAAGATCCGTAATGCCAAGCATAAAGAAGATACTTCTCCACTGGATGAGCATTGTGACTGCTATACTTGTCGCAATTATAGCCGTGCCTATCTTCATCACCTTGATCGCTGTAACGAAATTCTTGGTGCAAGGCTGAATACAATACATAATTTAAGGTATTATCAGCGTTTGATGGCCGAAATTCGCAAAGCCATTGAAGAAGACAGACTGGAACAGTTTGTTGAAGCGTTTTATCAGCGGATTGGCAAACCCGTTCCGCCGTTAAAGAGATAATTTGGCGTGACTAACCAGCCTCAATATGTGTAGCATATCGGGCTGGTTTTTGATCTAGCCATTGCCGATTTTCGGCAAACAATATTTTCGATGATACTATTTTTGATAACATGTTTTCGATAACCTGTTATCGATGACCTGTTTTCGATAACAATGAGGGAAATTTGATGAGTCTTTTTGTTTCTGAAGCTGCGGCAGCCGCTGGTGCACCCGCGCAAGCTCAGGGTAGCCCATATTCTCTGATTATCATGCTGGCAGTTTTCGGTTTGATTTTCTATTTCATGATCCTGCGTCCACAGCAAAAACGTACCAAAGAACATAAAAAATTGATGGATTCCATCTCCAAAGGGGATGAAGTGCTGACTTCTGGTGGTTTGGTTGGTCGTGTCTCTAAAGTGTCTGAAACAGGCTACGTGGTCATTGCCCTGAATGACACCACTGAAATAACTGTCAAACGTGACTTCGTTGCTGCCATTTTGCCGAAAGGTACGATGAAAGCTATTTAATTTTCTGATTTTCCCGAAGGGAACTGCCGTGTTGAACCGTTATCCTTTGTGGAAGTATCTGATGCTGATCGCTGCGATCCTCATCGGTCTGCTTTATGCACTTCCCAACCTTTATGGTGAGGATCCGGCTGTACAAATCACTGGCGTGCGAGGTGTCGCCGCCAGTGAACAAACGCTGGACCAAGTCCGTAATGTTTTAGAAAAAGATCAAATCAAGAGCAAGTCCATCGCATTGGAAAATGGAGCCATCCTTGCTCGTTTCAATAGCACTGATGTGCAGCTCCGTGCCCGTGAAGCACTGGTTTCTGCATTGGGCGAACAGTATGTCGTGGCATTGAACCTTGCGCCGGCGACGCCAATCTGGTTAAGGACTGTGGGTGCTGAACCCATGAAACTGGGGCTTGACCTGCGTGGTGGTGTTCACTTCCTGATGGAAGTGGATATGGAAACTGCACTGGGCAAGTTACAGGAGCAGAACATTGATAGCCTGCGCTCTGAACTGCGTGATCAAGGCATTGCTTATTCCACTATCCGCAAAATTGATAATTACGGCGTTGAAGTACGTTTCCGTGATAACGATGCACGTTCTAAAGCGGAAAGCTATCTTGAATCCCGTCACCGTGATTTAGTCTTCTCTGCGGGTGCCAACAGTACACTGAAAGCGGTCATGAGTGATGAACGCCTGCGTGAAGCCCGCTCTTATGCCGTACAGCAGAACATTACTATTTTGCGTAACCGCGTAAACCAACTGGGTGTTGCGGAGCCTCTGGTTCAACGTCAGGGCGCAGACCGTATTGTTGTTGAACTGCCGGGTATTCAAGATACCGCCCGTGCGAAAGAGATCCTCGGTGCAACCGCAACATTGGAATTCCGTTTGGTCAATACCAATGTTGACCAGAATGCCGCGTTATCTGGCCGAATTCCGGCGGATTCAGAATTGAAAGATACCCGCGATGGCAGCCCTGTGGTGTTGTATAAGCGCGTTATCCTGACTGGTGATCATATCACCGATTCGACTTCCAGCACGGATGAGAACGGTTATCCGCAAGTGAATATTTCCCTGGATAGTGCTGGTGGTACGGCGATGTCCAATTTCACCAAAGATAACCTGCAAAAACCAATGGCAACCCTGTTTGTGGAATACAAGGACAGTGGTAAGAAAGATGCCAACGGTCGTGCGGTCTTGGTTAAGCAAGAAGAAGTCATTAACATCGCTACCATTCAGTCACGTTTGGGTAACAGCTTCCGCATTACGGGTATCAGCAACCCCGCCGAAGCCCGTCAGTTGTCTCTGTTACTGCGTGCCGGGGCATTGATTGCACCCATCCAGATTGTTGAGGAGCGCACCATTGGGCCGACGTTGGGTTTGCAGAATATTGAGCAAGGTCTTGAGGCGTGTTTGTGGGGCTTAATGGCATCCATCCTGTTTATGGTGATTTACTATCGCAAGTTTGGTCTGATTGCGAGCAGCGCACTGTTGGCTAACTTAGTGCTGATCGTCGGTGTCATGTCCCTGTTGCCGGGAGCGACGCTGACCATGCCGGGGATTGCGGGTATCGTCCTGACACTGGCCGTCGCCGTGGATGCGAACGTGTTGATAAACGAACGTATCAAAGAAGAGCTGCGTAACGGTCGCACGGTACAACAAGCCATTCATGAAGGTTATAAAGGTGCGTTCTCCAGTATCATCGACGCAAACCTGACTACACTGATTACTGCCATCATTTTGTATGCGGTGGGTACTGGCTCCATTAAGGGCTTTGCGATTACCACCAGCATTGGTGTGGCGACTTCAATGTTCACGGCCATTGTGGGAACCCGTGCAATCGTGAACTTGCTGTACGGTGGCAAGCGAATCAATAAGTTGTCAATTTAAGGAGTACGTTGTGGCACAGGATTATACTGTTGAACAATTAAACTACGGGCGTAAAGTGATCGACTTTATGCGCTGGGACAACGTTGCCTTTGGGATTTCGTTCCTGCTATTGCTCGCTTCCATCGTTATGATAGGTGTTCGTGGGTTTAACTGGGGGCTTGATTTTACCGGTGGGACGGTCATTGAGGTAAACTTGAGTAAGCCCGCAGATCTGGACAAGATGCGTGAGAGCCTGACACAGAGTGGTTTTGTCGATCCATTGCTGCAAAATTTCGGCAGCAGCCGTGATGTGATGGTTCGTATGCCACCCGTGGAAGGAAATGCGGGGCAGGAACTGGGTAATAAGATTATTACGGTTATTAACCAGAATATCGATAAAGATGCCAAGGTTAAACGTGTGGAGTTCGTCGGGCCAAGCGTGGGAAGCGAACTGGCGCAAACCGGAGCGATGGCGTTACTGGTTGCCCTGATCTGTATCTTGATCTATGTCGGTTTCCGCTTTGAATGGCGTTTGGCACTAGGGGCGGTGATCGCACTGGCGCATGACGTGATGATTACGCTGGGCGTTCTGTCGTTGTTCCGCATCGAAATTGACCTGACTATCGTTGCATCGTTGATGTCCGTTATCGGCTATTCATTGAACGATAGTATCGTTGTGTCGGATCGTATACGTGAAAACTTCCGCAAAATCCGCCGTGGTACTTCTTATGAAATCATGAATGTTTCCCTGACTCAGACGCTGAGCCGCACGATCATGACTTCGGCGACCACGTTGCTGGTTGTATTGATGCTGTACATTTTCGGTGGTGAAATGCTGAAAGGCTTCTCGCTGGCAATGTTAATCGGTGTTTCCATCGGTACCGTGTCTTCTATCTATGTGGCTTCGGCACTGGCTCTTAAATTGGGTATGAAGCGTGAGCATATGATCCAGCAGAAAGTTGAGAAAGAAGGGGCAGACCAGCCTGCTATTCTTCCTTAACGATTTAGCGTGATCGAGTGAGGATATCGCTTAAACACCCTGTAAGTACTCACTGACAGGGTGTTTTTCATTATCACTTCAAGGTACACTGTTATCCCTTCGGTTAACTGTCAGGAAACGATATGCATTGCCCATTTTGCGCAGCCGTTGATACTAAAGTTATTGATTCCCGCTTGGTTGGGGATGGCTCCCAAGTGCGCCGTCGCCGTCAGTGCCTGGAATGTCATGAGCGTTTCACCACGTTTGAGATTGCAGAACTGGTGATGCCACGGGTCATTAAAAGTGATGATATCCGTGAGCCTTTCGACGAAGCAAAATTGCGTCGTGGCATGCAAAAGGCACTTGAAAAACGTCCTGTCAGCTCTGATGATGTGGAAACGGCGATTAGCCATATCAAATCGCAGGTGCGGTCAACGGGAGAACGCGAAATTCCGTCCAAGATGATTGGTAATTTTGTCATGGACGCCCTGAAAAAACTGGATAAAGTCGCGTATATCCGTTTTGCCTCTGTTTACCGCAGTTTTGAGGATATTCGTGAATTCGGCGAAGAGATAGCCAAACTACAAGACTAAATACCATGACACTTGATGAGATATATATGTCCCGGGCGCTGGAGCTGGCGCAACTGGGACGTTTTACAACATCCCCGAATCCCAATGTAGGTTGTGTCATCGTTAAGGATGATCAGATTGTAGGGGAAGGTTTTCATCTGCGTGCCGGTGAGCCTCATGCAGAAGTTCATGCCCTGCGCATGGCAGGTGAAAAAGCGAAAGGTGCTACCGCTTATGTCACGCTTGAACCCTGCAGTCATCATGGCAAGACCCCTCCCTGTGCTGATACTTTAATTGCGGCGGGCTTAAGTCGTGTCGTGGTCGCGATGCAAGATCCCAACCCCCAGGTAGCCGGACGTGGTTTGTATAAATTGCAGCAGGCGGGTGTCATCGTTGAACATGGCCTTATGATGGCGCAGGCTGAATCCTTGAATAAAGGCTTTCTCAAACGTATGCGCACCGGTTTTCCTTACCTGCAATTAAAACTGGGAGCCTCGTTGGATGGACGCACCGCGTTGGCATCGGGAGAAAGTCGGTGGATTACTTCAGCCGAAGCGCGTCAGGATGTACAGAAATTGCGGGCGCAGTGCAGTGCCATTCTGAGTTCCAGTGCGACGGTATTGGCGGATGATCCTTCACTGACTGTCCGTTGGCATGAAATGGATGCTGATACACAGGCGGCTTATCCTCAAGAACTTCTCCGCCAGCCAATCCGCATCATTACCGATAGCCAAAATCGGGTTACTCCACAACACCAAATTATCCGGCAGACCGGGCAATGTTGGTTAGCACGTACTAACAAAGATGAACAGCAATGGCCTGAGCATGTCGAGCAAATCCTGCTGCCGGCATATGGCAATGGCGTTGACTTGGTACTGTTGATGATGCAACTTGGCAGGCGTCAGGTAAATTCAGTCTGGGCAGAATGTGGTCCTGCTCTGGCCGGGGCTTTATTGTCATTGGGGCTGGTGGATGAACTGATCCTTTATCTCGCGCCTAAGGTGCTGGGAAATAGCGCCCGTGGATTGTTTGCTATCCCTGAATTACAGAAATTATCGGATGCTCCTGAATTCACTCTGTTTGATGTAAAACAGGTAGGGCCTGATGTGCGTCTGCGCTTACGACCCATTTAAGTGCCCTGATTTAAGTCGGGACATAAATCAAGACGCAGAGAAAAAGAATGTGATAAGATCCGCGCCCCTGCGGAATATGAATAAGATATAAGGAAGGCTATGAACGTAATCAAGGGTGTTGTTGCCGCGCCTGAAGCTCGTATCGCTATTGCGATTGCCCGCTTTAACAACTTCATTAATGACAGCCTGCTGGAAGGGGCCGTGGATGCGCTGGAACGTATCGGTCAGGTTTCTTCAGACAATATCACCGTAGTATGGGTACCGGGTGCTTATGAACTGCCGTTGACGGCCAAGGCACTGGCTGAGTCCAAAAAATATGATGCGGTTATCGCTTTGGGTACAGTTATCCGTGGCGGTACAGCCCACTTCGAATATGTTGCCGGCGAATGCAGCTCTGGTTTATCCAGTGTGGCTATGTCCAGCGACATTCCTGTTACATTTGGTGTTCTGACGACTGAAAATATAGAACAGGCGATTGAACGCGCTGGTACTAAAGCGGGTAATAAGGGCGCAGAAGCTGCCCTGACCGCATTGGAAATGATCAATGTAATCAAAGCCATTAAAGGCTGAGTTTTTAGTTTTAATTAAGGGGAATTTTGTGAAACCTGCTGCTCGTCGTCGTGCTCGTGAGTGTGCTGTTCAGGCAATTTATTCATGGCAATTATCCAAAAATAGCATTGCTGATGTTGAATTGCAGTTTTTGTCGGAGCAGGACGTAACTGGTGTTGATATCACCTATTTCCGTGAGCTGCTGTCCGGGGTAGCGGTCAATGCTACAAAATTGGATGCGTTGATGGCGCCTTATCTTTCCCGCCAGCTCGAAGAGTTAGGTCAGGTGGAGAAAGCCATCTTGCGCGTTTCAATGTTTGAACTAAGCTTTCGTGATGATGTTCCCTACAAAGTGGCTATTAATGAAGGCATCGAACTGGCAAAAGTGTTTGGCGCTGAAGATAGTCATAAATTCGTGAATGGGGTGTTGGATAAAGCTGGCCCGGCAGCACGCAAGAAAAAGTGATTGCTTGCCAGGAGTTCCCCATTATAACTCGATGATTTTACACATGAGGCCGGTTCCCCGGCCTCATGTGTTCATCGTTAGTCACTTTTTGGAATTCTACTATGGCATGTGGTGAATTTGACCTCATTGCACGTTATTTCAATCGCCCCGTCATCCGCCGACGTGATGTAACCTTAGGGATTGGTGATGATTGTGCGCTGATGACCGTTGCAGATAAGCAAGAATTAGCGGTAACCACTGATACATTGGTTGCCGGCGTTCATTTCCTTCCTGACATCTCACCGGAAGATTTGGCCTATAAAGCACTGGCTGTCAATATCAGTGACTTGGCCGCAGTTGGAGCAGATCCAGCTTGGGCATCATTGGCTTTAACGTTGCCTGACGTCAATGAGGATTGGTTAAAGCGATTCAGTGACAGTCTGTTTGAGCAACTGAACTATTACGGTATGCAGCTAATCGGTGGGGATACAACGAAAGGCCCCATGAGCCTGACGCTAACCGTACAGGGTTTGGTTCCGGCGGGCAGGGCACTGCGCCGTGCGGGGGCGAAAAATGGCGACTGGATTTATGTTACCGGCACACTGGGGGACAGCGCCGCAGGGCTTGCTCTGCTGCAAGACCGTCTGACGGTGGAAGATACCGCTATCCACAATTGGTTGGTCAGGCGTCATCTGCGCCCACAACCACGGGTTTTACAGGGTCAGGCGTTGCGTGATCTTGCGTCTTCCGCCATTGATCTCTCCGATGGTTTGATTTCTGATCTCAATCATATTCTGACCACCAGCCAATGCGGTGCGCGTATTAATCTGGATGCTTTGCCTTATTCGGAAGCCATGCAGCAATATGTTGCGCCCGAACAGGCATTGAAATGGGCATTGAGCGGTGGTGAAGATTATGAATTGTGCTTCACCGTACCTGAGCTTAACCGTGGTGCGTTAAATATGGCATTGGCCCACACGGGTGCCAGTTTCTGCTGTATTGGTCAAATCAGGCCGGAATCAGAAGGCATCCGCTATTTTAATAAAAACGAAGAAATTGAGCTGGATCTGAAAGGTTTTGACCATTTTGAAACCGATAAAAAACCGCTAGCACCTTGTTCGGCAGCACAGCAAGCGGAAAATGATCAAACGGAGGGAACGCATGGGTGATGCAAAGCGCCACTTAAGGATGAGCAATCCGTGGCATTTATTGGCGACGGGATTCGGTAGCGGTTTATCGCCGATTATGCCGGGCACAATGGGTTCCGTGGCGGCGCTCCCTTTCTGGTTACTGCTGGTGCAGTTACCGACATGGGGGATCTGGTTGGTGATTGCGTTGGGAACGGTCATTGGTTGTGTGATTTGCCAGAAAGCAGCCGACGCCATGAACGTAGAAGATCCGGGCTGTGTGGTCTGGGATGAGTTCATTGGTATGTGGATCACACTGATGGCTATCCCTGTGCTCAACTGGCAGTGGGTTTTAGTGGGTTTTGTGGTATTTCGTATTTTCGATATGTGGAAACCCTGGCCGATTCGCTGGTTTGACCGCTATGTGAAAGGCGGAGTCGGCATCATGCTGGATGACATTATCGCGGCCATTTTCGCGGTTGTGGTTATTGGGTTGCTGAATTTCTATCAACTATTGCCTTTTTAATACATTTATTTTTTAACGTATTGTTTTTATAAAATATTTTTCTGATTTGGCCACTATCTTCAGTGGCCAATCTATTTCCTGCACTGATTTATTTTCTTAATGCGTAGCTCCACCCGTCACAACAATATCTGATCTATTTTCCCATGCGGCTTCAATAGCGGCTTTTAGCGACATTGCCATCAATTCCAGAGTCATGCTGGGCATATCAGAGCGTTCCGCTGCCTGTTTTGGCAAATAAGGAATGTGGATAAAACCGCCACGTATAGCAGGGTAATGTTGGTTCAAATAATGCAGTAAACCATACATCACATGATTGCAAACAAAAGTACCGGCAGTTTGAGAAATAGATGCGGGGATACCCGCCTTTTTTAATGCACTAACAATAGCCTTGATCGGCAGGGTAGAAAAATATGCCGCAGGGCCATTGAGAATAACGGGAGTATCAATGGGCTGTTTCCCTGCATTATCGGGAATGCGGGCATCATTAACATTAATTGCGACACGTTCCACGCTGATATTTGCCCGGCCTCCTGCTTGTCCTACTGAAATCACTAATTCTGGTTTATAGAGTTCAATAGCCGCATAGAGATGTTGCAAGGCGATATCAAAAACACAGGGAAGTTGGCAAATCTCAATATTTGCGTCAGCGATTTGGCATCCTTGTAATGGCTTGATGGCTTCCCATGAGGGATTTATCGTCTCACCACCGAAAGGTTCAAAACCAGTGACTAAAATAGTTTTCATGACAGTTCCTTGTAGTTGTTTTATAAGAACATTAAAAAATAGAGTAAGAACACATTCGTCAGCAGTAAAGCGCATCCTGTAGGAATTTGTGCCTTGATGACAGCATTGCGATCCGGCAGCTCTAACAAGGCTGCGGGAACAATATTGAAATTCGCTGCCATTGGTGTCATCAACGTACCGCAATAGCCGGAGAACATCCCGATAGCGGCCATGACCGCAGGGTTGCCACCATGCTGTAAGATCAAAATAGGAATACCTATGCCGGCCGTGATAATCGGGAAGGCGGCGAAAGCATTGCCCATTATCATGGTTAGCAAGGCCATGCCAAAGACATAAGTGACCACTGCAATAAAGCGATTATCGACAGATAAATAATTTTCGGTTAAGTGGGAAATCACTGTACCTACACCGGCTGCGGTAAACAGCAATCCAAGGGTTGCCAAAATCTGTGGCAAGATAAACACACAACCAATGGAATCCAGCAGACGGCGAGTCTCCTGTATGGGCTGTGTGATGGTATCGCGGCTCATGCGTAACGCAATGATGAATCCAATCAGGCAACCCAGGGTAATGGAAAAGAGCGTGACCAAAGTTGTGTGATTACCTGCACCAAAAACCGCCTGTTGCAAACCGGGAATGTGGTTAAACATCAGAACGCCTATCATCGTAATGACAGGGATCAGTAAGGCGGGCAAAAACAACCGAGAGCCAAGACGGTCAGCACTTTCCTGCCGCTGTTTGGGTGTGGGTTGATGATAGCTGCCCAAGCGCACGCCACCGAATCCTGCCAGCAGTGACATCACCACCACCAATATGCCAACACTGATATGGGCGATTTTCTGGGCATGAATTTCATCACTGGTCCAGATGCTTGCCAGATGAGCGCTCCATTTCCCCACCAGAAATATTAAACCATAGAGCGCCCAGAATAAGCCGGTCGTTAAACGGCGGGGATTGGCTTTATCACGCCATGACATGATTGCAACAGCGAGTAAGAGCAGCCCTGCCAGCACATAAAGATACTGTAGTTGAAACATTATCTTGTCTCCTTGCTGTTCAGCTTAGTGTGGTTCAAGGCGCTAAGTTCATTGGCAAGGCGGTGATCGAGGCGATATAACCGAACGGAATGAATAAGAAAAGCACAGAGGGCGGTGGGAATTCCCCAGAGGGCAATATGCAGGGGTTCAGTGTGAATCCCCCCCGATTCCAGCATGAAATTGTGCATAAAAATAATTGCGCCAAAGGCGACAAAAATATCCTCGCCAAAGAATAAACCCGTATTGTCTGTTGCGGCGGACATCGCGCGAATGCGATGGCGAACTGAATCCGGTAATTCACCATATTGATTTTCCGCCGCGCCTTCTGCCATAGGAGCCAGCAGAGGGCGAACCATTTGTGGATGTCCCCCTAAACTGGTTAACCCCAGGGCGGCAGATGTTTCGCGTATAAACAGATAAATAATCAGTAACCGTCCGGTGGTGGCGGTTTTGATATGGGCAATAGATTGCTGGGCACGTTCTTTTAACCCGTGTCTTTCCAGCAGGCCAATGATGACCAAAGGAAGCAGAATGGTCAGTGTCAGGTTTAGCGTATTAATAAATCCCGAACCTAGCTTCTCCAGAATATCGACGATGGGCATCTGGGCGGATAATCCCGTGGCAAAGCCGGCAATGGTAACAACCAGAACCGGATTAAATCTGATGATAAAGCCAATGATAATGACGGCGATCCCGATTAGGGGCCAAAAATTGATAGTGTGCAGCATATCTTAACTTCCCCATGAATGAATTGTTGTTTTATTGTTGGTTTTGGTTTCTCTTATTGTTAACTCATTGTTTGTTCATTGTTGAACAATAAATAGGTTGCGATCAAAAAACAAGCAAGAAAAATCCGCATTGGATTGTAAAAATGGAAGACAGATCACTTATTGGATGAAAATGAATTTATCTGGTGAAAGGATTTTGCTAACCGTCTGGAAGATAAGAGAGATACACCGCCGAAAAACAGCAATACGGTATTATAAATATCAAATTAGGATTAATCTCTATCGTATTGGTCAGGCAGGCATAAAAGAACAATTTATTGATCTTGTTGTCAATAAAACCGATATTTTGGCAGCATACAGGGATTAAATATCGGTATTGTGGATGCCGCCAAAATTTGAGATTCAAACTAAAATACGGCTTTCAGGACGTAAAAAATTTTCGGGCACATAGAGATCGAAATCATTAAAGCGACAATATTCTTCCAATTGTTGAGCAGAACTGACACCCGCTTTTTTATATATTTGTGCTGTATAGTTTTCGACAGTACGATAAGAAATATTTAACATTCTGCCCATTTGTTTACTGGTGTATTTGTGTAAAGAGAGGAAAATAACATCCCATTCTCGTTGGGTAAATAAATGAGTCGGTGGTTGAAACATAATGGAGGAAGGCAGTTTTCCATGGTACAGGCGGGTTAATGAATAATCTTGGGCTTTCCATAGATGAAATATAATGCCTATACAATCACCATTATCATGATAAAGCGGTGATTTTTCACAAAAGTAAGATGATAACGTTTTCGTTTCTCCCCAAATATGGGTTTCGAGTGAAACATATGATTTTTCTTCTTTCATGACCTTGTGGTCATGGTGGATATATTCCTTTGCAAACTCAGCACCATCCCAGGGAAGCTCATCATCATAGAGTCCTTCAAAATCAAATGACTCAGAGAATCCTTTAATGGATTTCAATGCCTTGTTGCCATAAATAAAGCAGGAGTTTTTATCTTTTATGCCCCAGGGATCGTGACTTGCGGCTAGAGTGTTAATTATTTGAGGTGAAATGATGGGTTTATTACTCATATCATTATCTTTTTGCCATGTTTGAATAAATTAATCCTATAATATGGCACAACAATTAGCCAGTCAAAGACGATATACCCGTCGTTTTTCAAGTTACCGCTTTGTTAGTTGTATTTTTAAATCTATTGGGTATAAAGATTTAATGTTGCTTATTTGCCTTAAGAGAAGTGATGTTCAGTAAAGTATTTCATACGCTTCCAACATTTCTAAAAACGATTACAATTTTCAAATATTATGTCGGTTGCAAAATAATCTGTTCGAGTGTTTGTTGTCCGATTTTTACTGATATTAATTAATATATGACCTTTTAGTCACTGAACTCACTTTTGCCATTCGGAGAATATTTGATTGTTCTTCGTCAAGATTAACGTTTTAGTCGCGATATTTTTAGTATTTTATACCAGCACCAACGCCAGGGAATAACCTGTAATATTATAAAAAAATTATCTTAAGAAGATATCAGTATTGTGTTTTTATTAACCAACCAGAAGGAAGGGAAGAAAGAATTATTGATCGTCACTGATTGGCACAGAGCTGATAGGGTAAATAAATTGCCTTTCTCAAACTTAGCACGAACGTTTCATACAAAAAGCAGTATAAGTGAACGAATTACTTGAAACTTTTCTTGCGAAAAGTTTCAAGTATTATCATAGGCTTAAAACAGAACGGTTTCTCGGATACCTTTGTATTTTATAATGTGAACTTTACGGTGTTAACTGGGCTAAACCCGCGATGGCTTCTTCAAGGTATTGACGGGGGCAACCTAAGTTGATGCGGATAAACCCTTGTCCTCTTTCGCCAAAACTGCATCCCATTGAAACGGCTATTTTGGCCTTTTGGATCAATACCTGTTGCAAGGTGCCATCATCCAAGCCCAAATCGCGACAATCCAGCCAGGCCAGATAGGTACCTTGCGCTTTGGTCATCCGGCACCAAGGGACGGAAGAGGCTAAAGCCTGTTCGAACCAGCGACGATTTTCAGCCAGATAATTTTGTAGGTTATCAAGCCATGCATCCCCATATTGGTAAGCGGCTGTAGCCGCAGTCATCGATAATGCATTGAATACATCTAATCCGTGGGCATTAAGCCTATCATTAAAGGCTTGTCGGAGAGCGGGGTCTGGAATGAGAAAGTTTGATATACGGAGCGATGAAAGCCCAAACGTTTTACTTGCTGAGGTGGCAGCAATAACATGACGATGCCATTCACTTCCAAGATGCAGTATTGAAGTGAATTTCTCCTGTGGCAAAATTAAATCAGCCCAAATTTCATCGGAAATGACCGTCGTACCGTATTTTTTGCAGAGCCCCAATAACTGGAGCAGTTCGTCACGATCCCAACACCGGCCAGTAGGATTGTGTGGGTTACATAACAAGAACAGAGGGGGTCGGTGTTGCTCCAGTAGCTGTTCCAGATGGGCGTAGTCAATTTTATAACCTTCCGGGCTTTCAAGAAGCGGGTTTTCAATGAGCACCCTGTCGTTCATTGCAATAATTTTGGCAAATGAAGAGTAATAAGGCCCTTGTACAATGACACCTTCTCCTGGTTTACTCAGCATCTGTATCAATAAAGCTAATCCGGGCAGGACACCCTCTATCGATGTGAACCAATCCCTGTGCAAGGTCAGTTGATGGCGTCTTGAAAACCAGTCTATGGCTGCCTGATAGTAAAGATCGTCGCGTTCGCTATAACCGAAAATACCGTGATCAATACGGGAAGACAGGGCTTGCCGGACTTCTTTGGGGCTTTGAAAATCAAAATCAGATACCCACATGGGGAGAAGGTCAGTTTTAGTTAAGTGTAGGTAACGATCTAAAAAATCCCACTTAACAGAACCTGTATTGTGGCGATCGATTATCTGGTTGAAATCAAATGATTCCACGTTGGTTTTCCTTTTTCTTCGGGGAGATTTCTGGTGTGGTTCTTGCAATACCGAAACCAGTAAAGCCATAGATGAGAGCAAAAAAGGCCGCAGCATAGCACTGGATAGCCCAAGGTAGTAGATCAAGCGTACTGACACCCAATGTCGTCGCCATGTAAATGCCAGCGGCAGTCCAAGGGATCAGGGGTTCAATGACAGTACAGCCATCTTCAATGGTTCGAGATAGATTTTTGTTGTCCAATCCCATCCGGCGATAAGCTCCTTTGAACAGTTCTGCCGGGATAAGAAGAGCCAGCTTTCCATCACAGGTTGCCCCAGTTAACAGAATGGTGGTGGCCAGGGTTGCCGCGATAAGTTGCCCGGTTGAGTGAACCGCTTTCAGAAGCTGGTTAATGATGATGTTCAGGGCACCCGTGAGTGTTAACGTGCCCGCAAACGCGAATGCACAAAATACAAGCAATATAGTACTCATCATGGAGAACATACCACCACGATTGAGCAGGCGGGGAACATCACTAACGATCCCGGTGATGTCGTGCACCTGACCAGAAAACATTGAGAGATTGAAACCATCAATTAACGCATTAAGCCCTTGTTTAAGCGTGAATCCCTGAAGCCCTACACCGATCGCAATCGCCAGTGTACAGGCAGCCAGCATGATGGGTATCACCGGCCGTCTTGTCATCGCTCCCCACAAAACCAGTAATGGTGGCAAAATCAGCAATAAATTGAAGTGATACAGGCTTTCAAGAGACTGAATGATGTCGGTGATTTTTTCGGGTGTTGCCGCGTTATCGGTTAGGCTGGTATGGCCTGCAATAAAATAAACAATGCTGGCTAAGACAAAACTTGGGAGAGTGGTATACATTAAATGTTGAATATGGCTGTAAAGATCGGTATCAGCAACGATGGCCGCGAAATTGGTTGAGTCAGATAACGGCGAGATTTTATCCCCGAAATATGCACCTGAAACCACCGCACCCGCTACTGCTGCCAAAGATACATCCAGGCCAGTGGCGACTCCCATTAGGGCGACACCGACTGTTCCGACTGCCCCCCATGATGTGCCGGTGCAAACTGAAATCACGCTGGTGATAAAGAAGGCGGCAATGAGTATGTATTGAGGGCTAATCAGCTTGAGTCCCCAGTAAACCATGTAAGGTATGGTTCCACTGAACATCCAGGTGCCAATTAAGCCCCCGACGCAAATCAGTATCATGATCACTGGCATGGCTTTGGCTAGCTTTGCCACAATGGCATCAATAATGTCATTCCAGCGATAGCCTTGCCAATAGGCTAAGGCGGCGGCTATTGCTGCGGAGACGAGCAAGAGGGATTCGATGCGTAGACCCAGTTGACCATAGCCAATAATCAGCAATAAGAGCATTGCAGCAATGGGCAGTACAGCCAGCCCCAAATTAAGTTTTTTCTTGTCATCCATATAAAAAATTCCAGTTTAATATAGGTTATTGAAATAAAAGTTATTCTATCAAAAAAACGGAATCTCTGATGACGAGCTCCGCTGAGAACATATTCATTTGTGGCGTGAGTTCTTTTTTGGCGCTGATTTGTAATGCCAGATGAGCCGCCCGTTGAGCCATTTGTTCGATCGGATTATGGATGGTGGTTAAGGGGGGATAGAGATACCGGGCAGTGACAATATCATCAAACCCAACGATCGACAGTTGTTCCGGTAAGTTGATTTTCCGCCGATGCAGGGAGCGCATCATGCCGGCCGCCATCACATCATTGAATGTGACTGCCGCAGTAAAGTTGACACCACTGTCCAGGAGCTTTTCCGCCGCCAGCTCCCCGCCTTTTTCGTTAAATGGAACGCTGATAACCCAATCACTGGGCACGATGATCCCGGCATTCGCCATCGCAGCATGATATCCCTCCAGACGGAGCCTTCTATCATTGATCGGGAGATCGGCGGTGACATAAGCAATTTTTCGATGACCATTTTGGAGAAGGTAATGGGTGGCAGTCTGAGAGGCACTGACATTATCCAACCAGATACACCGGTTGGCGATGGCCGGTAAATATCGATTGATAATCACTAACCCTGGAGTATGCGCCGCATAACGTAATATATCGGCATCGTTCATTCGGCTGACATGGGCCACTATTGCTTCACATCCTTGGTTGATTAAAAAATTCAGGGCAGATTGCTCAAGTTCAGCTTGATGCCCACCACTGCAAACCATTAACTTAGCCTCTTTTTGCCGGGCAATGTTTTCAGCTCCACGAGCCAAAAGGGAAAAAAAAGGGTCAGCCAAATTCCCTGTCAGCAAGCCCAACATATTCCCGCATCTTTTTGCTAAGGCAAGAGCTGCGGAATTACGGTGGTAGTTGAATTCCCGCATAGCTTTTTCTACCCGCTCACGGGTGCCCGGCTCGACGTAAGCGGTATTATTAATGACACGGCTGACAGTGGCTGCGGATACTCCAGCTCGATGTGCTACATCTTTCATAGTGGCCATGCGTTCTCCCCGGCAGTGATGCAATCCAAATGTGAAGTGAAATAATATCCCAATTTATTCATATTATCATGAGCGGTTTTGTAGACGTTATTTCAAGTGAATAATGGATGTTGATTTTTTTAACAATTTTCAGTAAATGGCTCTATATTACGCTTAATATAATAAAGCATGGTTTACAGATTTAAAATATTCAGGTGGAATATAGAGGTCATAATTATGTTTTTCACAAAACATTTTTAATTCAATGATTGAATTTATTGATAATTTTTCATAGATAACTTTAAAATACCTTTCCAGGGTACGACCTGAGATATTCATTTCTTTAGCAATGTTTTTATTGCTGACACCACGGCAAAATAAAAAAATCACCCGCCATTCTTTCTCTGTCAGTATATTATTTGGGTGATTAAGATTAATCGCTATAGAAGTATCATTTTTAATATAATGATGTACTGAAAAATGACTTATTTCTTTGGCATGGCAAATGATACCAATACATTGATTATTTTCATCCATTAACGGATATTTTTCACAAAAATAGGACTTGAGTTGTTGATCATTGTCTTGTTGAACATTGTTTTGTCGATCATTGTTTTGTTGATCACTGCCTTGCTGATCATTACGTTGAGAATAAGCACCGATAGAGGATATCCGTTGCATAGACTGCAAAACCTTACGGTCATGCTCTTCAAAGAGATGAACAAGATGGCTGAACGGCGTAGATAATTCTTGTTCAGTATATCCCCTGGGATCAAAGTGTTCAGGTAAATTATTTAAGTTAATAAACACCTTATTTGCGTATATAAAACGGAGTTTTTTATCTTTTACAAACCAGGATTCGTGACTTTTATCCCACATATTTGTTAACTGGGGGGTTATTTGACTCATATATAACCTTAAGTAATTATTGAATATAATTTACCCTTCGTCTTTCAAGTTGCAGCTTTGTTGGCTGCGCTTCCATGCCACCGCGATGTAACCTGTAATCTATTTTTTAACCACACAGTGAGCACTTCGGTGTGGGATAGGTCGTAACAGACAGGGTAACGAACTTATTCCAGATAGAATGTGAGAGGGGCTTGCTATTCATGTAATCGGTTTCATGAAGTGTAAAAATGTGACTTTTGTAGCGGTTTTTGATCTTGCTTATCATTAAGTCAGCAAAGTCGGTAGTCGTTATCGGCTCCATCGTGCGTAAATTAGTCAGTAAATGGGCTTACATTGAAGCAGGCTGAGGAATGAAATTTAACGTAATGTGATCAATGCCGCTTTTTTCAGAGGATTGCTGTCAATTCATTGTGTTAGGTTAACTTTTCTCGATTTTATATCCCAATATTTTAAATTTAAATTCTCATTTAGATTATTGTTCCGATTGAATGACGATTTGGACATAATAATGAAATTATTGTCGGAGGCTTCTGTTGTTATTGGCTGTTTTTTGTTTTGACATATTTTTATCATGGCTTAATATTTGAATTTGTCTTATTAATCAATACAGGGTTGTAGGTTATTTATTCTATATAAAACCCGTTTTATTTTAAATTTAACGCATCTGAACTGGGCTTTATCTTAAATTAACCTGTCATCCTGCTGTAAATGTAGTGGCTGTTTTTTCTATAGCTAAAATAATGCGAGTGGCAGCGGGCGTGGGAACCTGCATATGCAGGATCACAGGCACAAGAGATACGGGCGCTGAGTTGTTATGAGTATTGTTTTCAGCATCGGATTGCAAAATAACATAGGAAAAAAGAGAAATGGATATTGTTGATTCTATTGTCACGAAAACCGGTGAGGCTGTTGATACAGCAGGGAAAGCCATTGATGGCGCGTTTGAAAAGATAGTTGATGAGGCGAGGGCACGTATACCCCATGAGTTGGACATGGATACCGTTATCAGGCCCTGTGACGTCAATATCCGGCCGGTTTATCCGGTCAGATACGCCTATATGAATTTTTTTGGTGACAACTGGGTAAATGCTCAATTACCACCGCCAATCAGTACGTTTATTGATCCTTATGATAATTCATTAAATGCAAGCGTTTTAGGGGGCTATAGCATCCGAATGCCAAGACCGGGTTGGATCTATGTCAAAGAAGAAGGATCAATTAAAACCCGGGGTTCCCAACATGAAGGTAAGTTATTGATTTTCAAATTCAGCCCTGAGATTGTTACATTAGGGGGCAAAAGGGGGATGGTCACAAAATACACCAAATATGAGCAAAAATCCGGAAGCTCATCATGGGAAGAAATCCAGCCTGTCAGCGGTACTGCGGGATTAGGCTATCCTTTTCTGGCGATTGACAAAGATGTGACCCAAATCAGCATTATTTACAGTGAAGTCGAGCTGGCTAAATCTGTCCTGAACAAAATAGATAATGATAAAAACTTCCGTAAGCATGCGATGCAATTTGTGGATTTTGACAGTGAGGCATCAGATTATGCCATTGATGCCAAACAAGAACATTTTGACGGATTAGTGGAAGATTTCAAAGATCCTGAAAAACAATTTCAGGTATACAAAAATCAATTATCCGATCCGCTGTTACAATCTGCTGATTTGGGGGATATCACGACGGAAGGCAGCTTTTTCATGGATGCAGACATGGAAATGCGTTATATAGACAGTCTTATCTGTCCTTATTACAAAGATAAAGCCAAGATTGTGGTATTGCATGATCCTGTGGGATATCAGCGTGATATTTTAATGATGTATACGTTACTTAATCTTTGGGAGCTAAACTATAGTGCAACTAATATGTATCCTCTTACGATAGGAAATTTTGTTGAGATATTAGCTGCATCAAAAAATGAAGCAGTCAAAAAATATGTTGAGGAGTGTATTCACCAAGAAAATTGGAAAACTTGGTGGCCTAAATTGACTGCTCCAATTAAGAGTTTAAAAGATAGAAAGAAAGAGATTCTTGAGTTATATAAACATTTCTTTGAAAGTGAAATGATCGCAGGTCAATTAGGTGGGCTTACCCATTACGTTGAAAATTTTTTCTCTCTATCTGATAAAAAAGACATTTATACTGAAGATGACGCAAAAGAATTTGAACGATTCTGCATATTACAAGCCGAACTAATTGAACCTCTAAACCATTCGGAAGAGGGATTGTTGGCAATGGAAAGTATTATTGCAGGTCCATTGGCTATAGCAGGAAATAGCGTATGGGATGTTGCCCTCAATGGAATAGTGAATTCATTGGGCCATGATGGTGTTGATAAAGGTTCCATTGCAAAGTTCCTCAATCGAGGAATAGATATAATGCTCAGTGTTGTTGGTAATTTATTGGCTAGACTTTATGTATTTACAACAGAATTATCATATAAAGGAATATTGCACTTACATGTATTGAGTGTTAAACAGATAACGCATAAACTTGTTCCTAAAATCTTACACTATTTGGGGCTTGAAATAATGCAAGGGCAATATTTAGAGTTAACTGAAAAAGAGTATTATAAGTTTCTGAAAAAAATTGAAGAATATGAAAATCAAGGTGTGTCAGGAAAAATTAAGAAAGGTATGACCCATGCTGAGTCTGGCCTGAAAAGGATTGTAGGCAAAAAAGTGTTTGATTGGTCTAACAAATTGGATAATTACAATAATAATATAAAGATAAAAATACCGCTGGTTAAATTTAAAAGACCTGAATTAAATCTCCAGTTTAAGTTTTTTTATAATGCAAATAAGTCTGCTGGTTACTTATTGAGTTCTGGCTTAAGTGGCCTGGATTTATTTATGAAGAGTTATGTGTTATATAAATTAACATCAATGTCTCGTTTCGATAAAAATGCACCATTTAACGCAAACAGACTTCCTTATTATTATGTTGCAAGCTATGTGAATACTATATTAGGAGGATTAATTGCTGCAAAAGGTGTTTCCGCTATTGGTGGAGATGCTGTTAAATTTGCAGCTAGATTGGCGGGTAAATTGAATAGCCCCGCAGTAAAAGCATTATTGGACTCTGCATCACGCAGGCTTATGTTAGAAAGTGCTTTAATAACAAAATGGGTAAATGGTGGATTAATTGCTACCGGATTTGTGAGTGGAGCACTTTCTTATTATGATGCATACAACTCTTTTGGTATTGGTAATGATAAAGAGGCTTATTCTCATATTGCAGTAGGTACAGGATCAATAGTGATGGCTGTAGGATGGTCCATAGCGGTAGCAACGTCGGAAGTGACTTTTGGCATCAGTCTTCTGATTGCGATAGGAGCTTCACTCATGCTTGGTGGAACATTTGCAGCTATCTACTTCAATTGGGTAGATTTGGAAACGTTGTTAAAGAACTGCTTTTGGGGGAATGGAGAGAAGTATGCTTTTTGGAGTAAAGATAAAGATCGTCCATCCTTAGATGATCAATTTTTCGAAATAAAAAGTGCAGACGAAATAATTAATAATGCATATTGGGTTGAGAAACAAGAATTTTTAAATATTTTTATTAAACCAATGTTAAAGATTGAAAATAATAAACAAGGAAATATAATTTATAAATTTATATTGCCTAACTTCAAATGGGGGGAATCAGATATATATTATGAAGTTATTCCATCTAATTTGTCAGATGGTTATAGTGATCCGGATGCGTCAATAACTGAACGTAGTTATGGTAGATATCATTATTCTGTGGTGAAAAATA
The DNA here is from genome assembly GCF_002127545.1 of Xenorhabdus beddingii. GTDB lineage: Bacteria > Pseudomonadota > Gammaproteobacteria > Enterobacterales > Enterobacteriaceae > Xenorhabdus > Xenorhabdus beddingii. Next base: position 114,558 of record NZ_MUBK01000003.1, on the reverse strand, counting down.
AGTTTGATAAAGCAATAAATATTGCTTGTGAAAATCGTAATAATCTAATTTATGATGAGAAAAGTGGTTTCACCACACTCACTGTAGAGGTAGAAAAACAATATTCTGCGTATATGAAAGTTTTTTGGTATTATAAACCAATAAGAGATATTGTTTCTCCTCTTCACTATAAGTGGGGAAAAGAACCAACGTTGGGAAATGCGGTTTATGGATATGAAGATGAGGTATTACGTTAAATGAAAAAAATATTTAAAAAACTTTTTAGAGTGAAAGCTCCATCAACAGAACCTTTGTTTTCATTTGGTGATCCTGTTCTGGAAGAAAAGATAATTCTTCTGGATAATAAAACTGTAAAACGTGCAGATTTTTTGGATGCGATAAATAGCAAGGAGTGTCATTTTCGTCATAATCTTATCAGAGCAAGAAAAGAAGTTATAGTACCTGTGATGATTGGGTTTATGTTAGCTTTTGGATTTTTCATTAATAACTTTGTTAAGGCATGGGATGCTAACGAAAAGCATTTTCTTTGGTCTGTTAAAAATGCAAAAAAATTTTATGGGGAGCAATTTTATTTAAATCCTAAGGCACCTGCATATACTAAATCATTACAAGTGATATCAGATGAAAAAAAGGTATCATTATTAAAATATCTCTATATTAAATATTCTAATGATAGCTATTATGGTGAAGAAAGGGCTAGGCGATATCTGATTATAGATGCTAGCTTTGGATTATTCTTCCTTAGTGCCAATATTCTTCTTGTCAGCATCTTTTTAAGATTGCGTAAACCTGCAAATTTCATTATTGATCATGAAAGACAACTTTTTTACACCTGGAAAAGAGGGAAGGTGTATGTATCTCGCTATAAAGAATTAGGCGTGGCGTTTACTAATAATATTTTGCATTTTAAATGTCATGGGTTAAACGAAAAGAATGAACTGACACATCAGTTTTTTATCCCTTATCTTAGCCTTTTCAACTCAGACAAGGAAAAAATATATATTTTGGCATTTATGTCGAAATATTTATTACAAGGAAAGGAGTCTGTCAGTTCAGTTGATTTTAAACGTCAAGAGCGATTGCCGTGGTTACGTAAGCAAATAAAACCCGCAGATTGGGAAGCTCAGATTACGGCAATCTTAGCTGAATTGGATAGGCTTGGGCCACCGAAAGGAGCTACGGATCCTAAATAATAGCGGGAAAAAATAGTCATATAGTGAGTGATTTTTTTATTCCAAAAATAGCACCGAAGAATGTTTTAATTATCTCGGTGCTAAGTTTAAATTTTAAAAATATATTTAATCGACACGATAATGGATAAAGTGATCTGATGTTATGAGTATTATGATGAGGAATGGTGCTAAATGATAAACTCAATAAAAAAGTGGCTAACCAAAAAAACTAAAACCAAAGTCAACCCTAATATCAGAATTAGCCGGCTCTCAACCGTGGGTGATCCTTTTTTGGATGAAGATATTGGCATGCTGGATAAAGAGCAAATAAAGGCAGAGGGTTTTATTGATTTCATTAATGAAAAAAAATGTGAAATTCGATATGGAAGAAGTAATTATCGTGAAAAAATTTTACTGGCTTCTTTAGCCGGCTTTTTATTAGGGTTTTGTTTTTTTATTGATGATTTTATTACATCATGGAAAGCGAATGAAAAATTTCATTTGAGAATTGTTAGTAGTATTAAAGAGAGATATGGAGAAGATTTTTATCTAAATCCTAAATTACCCGATAATGATAAAGTTTATGAGTATATTTCCAATGCAAAGCATATCTCTTTCCCTCAATATTTTTATATTCATTATACGGATAGTGGTTTTTACAATAAATCACGTGTTCGAAATTGGTTGTTACTCGATGGTGGTTTTTTCCTATTTTCTATTACAATGATTTTAATTCATTTATGGGTGTTTTCTTTACTTCGTAAAATATCCCCGCTGGTTATTGATCGGGAAAAACAACTGTTTTATAGCTGGCGTAGAGGGAAAATGTATGTTGCGCGTTACTCGCAGGTAGATATTGTTAATCTCCATGATATTTTGTATTTGAGAGTGTATGGATTTGACAAGAATAATAAACTGATGATTTATGATTTTGAGCTTGAAATTCCGCATTTACCGGATGATATAGTCAGCAAGAAATATTTATTGGCTTTTATGGCAAAATATTTGATAAAAGGAAAGGGCTCTGTCAGTTCAGTGGATTTTGAGCGTCGTCCACACCTGTTTCCTTTGTGTAAAAATCCAAAACCCGCAGATTGGGAAGCTCAGATTACGGCAATTTTAGCTGAATTGGATAGGCTTGGGCCACCGAAAGGGGCTACGGATCCTAAATAATAGTGGGGAAAAAATAGTCATATAGTGAGTGTTTTTTATTCCAAAAATAGCACCGAAGAATGTTTTAATTATCCCGGTGCTAAGTTTAAATTTCAAAAATATATTTAATCGACACGATAATGGATAAAGTGATCTGATGTTATGAGTATTATGATGAGGAATGGTGATAAATGATCAACTCAATAAAAAAGTGGCTAACCAAAAAGGCTAAAACCAAAGTCAACCCTAATATCAGAATTAGCCGGTTCTCAACCGTGGGTGATCCTTTTTTGGATGAAGATATTGGCATACTGGATAAAGAGCAAATAAAGGCAGAGGGTTTTATTGATTTCATTAATGAAAAAAAATGTGAAATTCGATATGGAAGAAGTAATTATCGTGAAAAAATTTTACTGGCTTCTTTAGCCGGTTTTTTATTAGGGTTTTATTTTTTTATTGATGACTACATTATATCATGGAATGCTAATGAGAATTCTTATTTAAGAGTTGTTAGTAATATTAAAGAGAGATATGGGGAGAGTTTTTATCTAAATCCTAAATTGCCAGATGATTTTAAAATTTACGAGTATATTGCTGATGCAAAGAATATCTCTTTTTTTCAATATCTTAATATTCGTTATTCGGATAATGGTTTTTATAGTAAATCGACTGCTCGAAAAGATTTGTTACTCGATGGTGGTTTTTTCCTATTTTCTATTACAATGATTTTAATTCATTTATGGGTGTTTTCTTTACTTCGTAAAATATCCCCGTTGGTTATTGATCGGGAAAAACAACTGTTTTATAGCTGGCGTAGAGGGAAAATGTATGTTGCGCGTTACTCGCAGGTAGATATTGTTAATCTCCATGATATTTTGTATTTAAGAGTGTATGGATTTGACAAGAATAATAAACTTATGATTTATGATTTTGAGCTTGAAATTCCGCATTTACCGGATGATATAGTCAGCAAGAAATATTTATTGGCTTTTATGGCAAAGTATTTGATAAAAGGAAAGGGATCTGTCAGTTCAGTGGATTTTGAGCGTCGGCCACGCCTGTTTCCTTTGTGTAAAAATCCAAAACCTGCAGATTGGGAGGCTCAAATTACGGCAATTTTAGCTGAATTGGATAGGCTTGGGCCACCGAAAGGGGCTACGGATCCTAAATAATAGTGGGAAAAAATAGTCATATAGTGAGTGATTTTTTATTCCAAAAATAGCACCGAAGAATGTTTTAATTATCCCGGTGCTAATTTTAAAGTTTGAAATTTAATATTTAAACGATACCAAGAGTGGTGAAATTAGCCAGTATTTAAGAATGTGGTTACTACCTGTGATGATTGGATTTTTTTAATCACAGAGTGAGCGCTATGGTGTGGAAGGGATCATAACAGACAGGGTAACGAATTTATGTTAGATAGAATGTGAGAGGCGCTTGCTATTCATTTAATCGGTTTCATGAAGTAGGAAAATATGACTTTTGTCGCGGTTTTTGATCTTGCTTATCATTGAGTCAGCAAAGGCGGTAGCCGTTAGCTTGCTTCATTGTGCGTCAATTAGTCAGTCAATGGGCTTAAATTGCAGCAGACTGAGTAAAGACTTGTTGGTTATTATTTGACGGGTTTTTGCATAATGCACTAATTTCTATATTATAAGTTTATAATTGTTATTAATTCAATGTTATTAATCATCTGTTGGAATTTTATTTTGGCATCTGTTTTTTATTTTTCACAGAGTGAAATTTAACGTAATGTGATCAATGCCTCTTTTTTCAGTGGATTGCAGTCAATTCATTGTGTTAGGTTAACTTTTCTCGATTTTATATCCCAATGTTTTAAATTCAATTTCTAATTTAGCTTATTATTCCGATTGAATGAAAATTTGGACATGATAATGAAATTATTGTCGGAGATTTCTGGCGTTATTGGCTGTTTTTTGTTTTGACATATTTTTGCCATGACTTAACATTTGAACTTATCTTTTAATCAATAAAGGCTTATAGGTTGTTTATTCTATATAAAACCCGTTTTATTTTAAATTTAGCACATCTGAGATTGGCTTTATCTTAAATTAACCTGTTATCCCGCTGTAAAGAGGGTGGCTGTTTTTTCTATTACCTGTTTCATCTTATTTAAGCCAGAGATGAGAACGGGCACGACGTGTCGCTTGGCTTTAAAGGAAAAGGAGTGAGTGGTGAATTCGTTTGAATATTATTATCAGTGGGAACTTGATTACCTGAGGCAACGGGGAAAAATAGTGAGCGAGGAGAATCCGCATCTCAGAGATACGTTCAGCGGGCGAGATCCTGATGTGGAAAGGCTGAATGAAGGTTTTGCCGCACTGATGGCGCGTTTGGGTCAGAAAGTGAATGATGCATTTCCTGAATTAACCCAACCGTTATTGCAAAGATTGCGGGCACAGCCGCTGAAAGGCATTCCTGCCACCAGCATTATTCAATTCGATAGTGGAGCACGGGGGGATTTCGATTTTTCCATTCCTGCCGGAACGGAAGTTTATACCTATAACCGACAACCCTATGTGACTTGCCGTGAATGTGCCATTGTGCCGCTAACGCTGGTATCACGTGAAATTATGCATCAGGTGAAAACTACCAGAATCACCTTGAATTTCCGCTATGTCGGCAAAGAAGAAGAGTGGTTAACTCAACCCGTTAGCCTGTTTTTGAGCAGTGATGAAGTCGTGTCTGATACATTGATGCTGGGGTTGAGCCAGCATTATTGCGGTGCTGAATTGCATCACAATGGGCAAGTTTATCAAGCCCATTGGAAGCGATTTGAACCCCGCTCAGGGGCCTCCCGGTTGGTTTTGTCTTCTGCTGTGGGAGATAACTGGGCACCACAATTGCTGGTGGAATCGTTCTATTTACCGCATGTCAACCAATTCCTGAATTTGCCGTTACCCACCATGACCCATCGGCTGAAACTGGCAGAACATCGCGAATTTAGTGTCGTACTGACATTGGATACCCTTCTGCCGTTGTCAGCAGAACAAATATCCACCGCATTCCAGCTTCATTGTGCGCCAGTGGTCAACATAGTGCGAAACAGCCAGATCACCCTTCCTTTTGCCGCCGGGACAGCCCGTTATTGCTTACCCTTGGCTCCAACACAAGGCGTTCTGCATATCGCAGGCATTGAATTAAAAAGCGAGCCAAATACAGAAGAAGAAATCCGGGGAAATGAATACTTATTCTATCCGGTCAGCCTGCTTACCGGCATGGAACGTTATCACCCTGAATATGATAATGCTTGGTTTTATGCCCTTGAAATAACGAGTGATGCACTGGGTAAGATTCAGTACCAATTGGTGTTCTATGACAGTAAGGCGCAACTCATGCGGGAGCCGCCTGAATGTGAATTCATCTGCCATTTTTATGGTTTTGAGCTGAATCAGGCTCCGCTGGCGTTGGGGGAGATTTGTTTAAGTGGGGAGAAGGTCCCCGAAGTCTTCCAACTGAAAAATATCACACCGACTTCACACACTTACCCACCCATTATGGATAGCCGCCGTCACTGGAATTTACTGTCGCATTATTCTGTAGGTAGCTATTTGTTGGAGATGACGGCTTCAGTCAAACAGTGGTTACAAGATTTTGACCTGTATACGGACAGTGACCGCTCAAGCAGCCGAAATATTCGTCGCATGATCGATGGCATCACCAGTATAGACGCAAAATGGGGTGACAGGCTGATTAGGGACAGGCCGGTCCGTTGTCTGATGATCACTCTGGTATTGGATGAAACCGCTTATACCCATGCCGGTGAAATGTATCGTTTTGCCAATTCCCTCTATCAATTTTTCCCATTCTGCCTTGCCCAGGGCTCGTGGCTGAGAATGTGCGTGATTAGCCAGCCCTCGGGCACGGAATGGTATCTGGCCCCGTCAATGATTCAAGGTTATCGCTCAATTATGTAAGGAGTTTCTACAATGGATGGATTAGTTTTTACCTGTCAGATCGGCGCATTATCCAAGACCACTTTTCAGGTGGTGGATTTCAGCTTGCAGGAAGGGCTGTCGCAGCTTTTTCATTTGACCATGACCGTCGTGAGTGCCTCTGACAACGTGGCATTGAGTGAACAATTGGGAGCCAGCGCCTCCCTGACGGTTATGCGTAATGGTGTCATTGAACGCACCGTCAATGGCGTCGTGGCGGGGGCGGAACAGGGCAATACCGATGGCCGGCAAACCTATTACACTTTTATTATCCGCCCGGAAATGTGGTTGATGACACTCAATCAGGACAGCCGGATTTTCCACCACCAATCTGTGCCCGATATTCTCAATCAATTACTGAAAGAGCACCGCATCAAGGCAGACAGCAAGTTTTACAACGACCACCAACAACATTCGATACGGGAATATATCACTCAGAAACGTGAATCTGCCTATGATTTTTGGTGCCGGCTGGCAGCCGAAGAAGGCATCATGTTTTGGTCTGAAGAGGAAAAACTTTTTTACAGCAATTCCCATCTTGGCATGTTGGCCGCGCTGACCCTGACTTATAACGCCCAACCGAACACGGATGACAGCGATTCAACCGCTTGGCAGTGGAATTATGGCGAATATCTGTGCCCGGATGAGACGATCCACAAGGATAATAACTTCCTTCGGCCTTCCTATCCCCTGCAACATGCTGCGGCATTGGAAAACGGTGGCAATCGTTCTGTATTTGAAAGTTATGGACGCTTTCAAATGGATGCCGAAGGCCGTCCCTTTACCCAATTGCGTCTGGAACAGTTGCAGAACCAAAGCAAAGTCGGCAAGGCAAATACCAACTGCATCAAATTGCGGCCGGGGCGAATTTTTCTCCTGCAATCTCATCCGATTGCTGCCATGAATGATCGCTGGCAGGTGGTCAGCGTGACGCATCATGGCCGTCAGCCACAGGCTTCCGGGGATGCGGGAGAAGGAACCACACTGACCAACACCGTTTCCTTTATTCCGGGGCGACAGGATTGGCGTCCGCCATTCCGTTACAAGCCATTGGCGGATGGGGATGAAGTGGCAACGGTCGTCGGGCCGGAAGGTGAAGAAATCTACGTTGATAAACAGGGTGCCATCAAAGTTCATTTCCATTGGAACCGCTATGACGAAGCGGATGATCGCGCTTCCTGCTGGGTGCGTGTTGCGCAGGGCTGGAACGGTGATGGCTATGGTTTTATGGCCATTCCACGCGTGGGTCAGGAAGTGATAATTTCCTACCTCAATGGGGATATCGATCGTCCGCTCGTCACAGGTTGTACTTACAACGGACGTAACCGCCCACCGTTGGACTTACCCGCCGAAAAAACCCGCACGACCTTTAAAACGCAGACCCATAAAGGGGAAGGCTTTAACGAACTGCGCTTTGAAGATGCCAAAGGGAGTGAAGAGATTTATATCCACGCCCAGAAAGATCAGCTTATTCAGATTAACCACGATAAAACCCAGCGTGTCGGCCACGATGAAAGCCATCATGTGCTGAATGACCGTAAACATGAAGTGGGTAATGATGAATTCATTCGGATCATGCATGAACAGCACATCCAGGTTGACCTGAACCAGTTTGAAACCATCACCAAAGATCGCAAGACCCGCATTAACAACAACTGGCAGGAAAATATCTTTGCAGATCACCGGCAAGAAGTGGGACGGGACAAAACCGCCAGAATCAACAACAACTATACTCTGAATGTCGTCAACAACATCCAGAGCCTGACGAAAGTCCATACCCTACAGGCCAGCGAATCCGTGCTGATCAAAGGCAAGGCGGGGTCGATTAAGCTGGATGGTGCCGGGGTGACGATCACCGGAAAAATCACCCTGCAAGGGGATGTGTCGGTCACGGGGGGGAGCCCGGGTTCAGTGCCTTCTTTAGACGGTTCGGCCAATGAAGGCTTGGCAATGGCCGAAGATTGCCGGGAAAAAGCCAAAAAGCTCAAGGAGTCATCTGAATAATGTCTTGGTTACCCGATTGTTCTGAGTACTGGGTGGTGGATTATTCGTTCACGACCCAAGAGGGTGAACAGTTCTCTGCACAGGCGATGATCCATGCCAAAAGTGAGCGTCAGGCGCTTTCTGAGCTGGTGGAATATTTGCTGAATGCCGGGCACTCGCCCGGCCAATACCACGCCATTCAGCCATTGCTGGATTACCTCACGACCACTTCCCGGCAGGAACTGCCGTTATTGCGACACTTCCGGCAAGGGCAGGAACCGGGAGAGCGGGTGATATCGCTGAACGAACGTAATAACAGTTCACCTCTGCCTGTAGAGCGGGGTGCATTGCAATTCGCCGTTGCAGATAGCATGCCGGAAAAATCCCAGACGAAATATCGTTATGCTGTGTTGGATGCTGCGGTTTATCGTCAGGTGACGGGCAGTTTTCTTATCGCTGATCTGATGGTTTCCAACCTGCGTTGGGAAAGTTTGTTTCAGGGGGAAACACAAGTCACTTTGGAAGACAGCGCCCCTTATCTGGTGGAATTAACGGAAAATGAGGCGGTGTACTCCCGTTTCCGGCAGACGATTACCCGACCGGCGGCATCTGCCTTGGGCATTTTTATTGACAGCGACCAGCCTTTTAGTGTGTTACGTAACCACTTGCGTAAATTCACTTATCTGAAAAATGAACAGCAGCAAACATGGATGTTCTATCGGTTCTACGTTCCACTGGGATTAATTCCACTACTGAAAAGTTTGCCTGATGAGCAGTTGATGCACTTTATGCATCCAATCAAAAACGTCGGGTATTTCGATCCCCAGACCGCGCAGTATTACGCTTTATCCCTGGCTGAAAATGTGCCGGATAGGGATAAAACGGCCCCGGTGATCCTCAATCCAATTTTAATAACGAGTCTTGCAGAACAAACCCAGCAGCGTGCACTTGGTCAAATAGTGACGTTTATCGAAGAGACACAACCTGAGCTTTCACCACAGCAGAAAGCACAACTACCTGCTTTTGTACTGCAACAGAGTAACCTGGCTTGTCTGGCCGGATTTGCCCATCAGCGTTCCGTTCTTTATCTGGTCGCCGCCAGAAGTCTGGCTCGCCATGATGAGGAACTGTGGCAGCAGGCGTGGGAGCATGCATGTGCGGGATCACAGGCACAAGAGGTACGGGCGCTGAGTTGTTATGAATATTGTTTTCAGCATCGGATTGCAAAATAACATAAGGAGAGGATAAAAATGGAAATAGATAACTATATGTTTTATACAAAAGAATCTGCAACAACATCGGATGCGGATTTTAGACAGAAAGTTGATGAGGCTAATAAAAAACTCCCTCATGATCTAGATATGGACACAGTAGTCAGATTATGTGATACCAATATTCAACCAGTTTATCCGGTTAGATATGGTTATGTGAATTTTTTTGGCGAAACTTTAGAAAAAGCACAATTGCCTCCTGATATTCGTACGTTAATGCATCAAACAAACTCACTTTCTTTGCGAAATAGAAGGGGATATGCTGCGCGAATACTCCGTCCTGGTTGGATATATGTGAAAGAAGAAGGTTTGTTAAAAACGCGAGTCTCTAAACAGGAAGGAGATCTACTTATCTTTAAATATCAACCTGAAACCGTAGATATAAAAGGAAAAGAGGGAATAATTGAAAATTTTATCCAATATGAACGAAAAAAAGATAATTCATCTTGGGGTGAAATACGGCCAGCTAGTGGTAGGGCTGGATTAGCTTATCCTTTTCTGTCTATTCGTAAGGATGTGCAAAAAATTAGTATTGTTTATAGTGAAGTTCCATTTTCGCAATCTATTTTGGAAAAAATGGATAATGATGTATCTTTTCGTGCCGGAGCAATGCAGTTAATTGATCTGGACGATAGTCATTCTCCTCATGCTATAACTGCGACCGGGTATAACTTTAATTATTTAGTTGAGGATTTTAAACTTGAGGAAATACAGTTTGAATACTACAAACATGGATTGTTAGGTCCTGACTTATCATCATTTAGCCCAAGTGATGTGACCACACAGGATACTTATAGATTGAGTTCTTATACTCTTATGAAGCAAATGGAGTCTTTACTTTGTCCTCACTATAAGGATAAAGGGAAAATAATTATTTTGCATGATCCTGTAGGATATCAGCGTGATATTTTGATGGCATATAGTTTACTTGCATTGTGGCGAACAGGCTATAGTGCTACTTACAGCTATCCTATTACTATAGGCCAATTTGTAGAAAAAATATCTGAATCCAATGATTCTAAGATTAAGAAATATTTTAACGAATGTATTGATCAGTACAATTGGAAAGTTTGGTGGCCAAAATTGAATTACCCCATAAATAGTACAGGAAAGAAATTAGAAGAGTTGCTTCAGTTATATAAATCATTCTTTGAGGAAAAAGGTGTTTCAGACCAGTTAGGTGGACTTTCTCATTATTTTAAATATTTTTTCTCTTTATCTGAAAACAAGGATGTTATTATGGCAGAGGATGCTGAAGAATTTGAAATATATTGTACTTTACTGTCTGAATTGCTGGAACCATTAAATAGTTCAGAAGAAGGATTTATGGTTTTGGAACATATTTTAGGTGGAGAGCTAGCTGCAGAAGAAAGCAGTTCATGGGCTGTTGTCAATAATGGAATTGTGAATACATTGGGACATGCTGGCGCTGACAAGGAACAAGTAGCAAAAATACTCATTCAAGGAATAAATAAAATATTAAGTGCGACTGGAAATTTGCTGGCCAGATTTTTTGTATTTGCACAAGAGAAGTCATATAAAGGAGTGTTGAAATTACATTCATCTAGTGTTAAACAGATAACGGATATATTGATTCCTAAAATTTTGGGTACATTAGGGTTCGAAATAAAAAGAGGTGAATATACTGAGTTAACAGAGAAACAATATTATGATTTTTTGAAAAAAACAGAAGAAAAAGGAAATTATGGTAAAACTAGTAAAGATACGGCTAATGTTGAACTTAGTTTAAAAAAATTAACAGGAAAAAAAATATTTGATTGGTCTAACAGACTTAATAATTATAATGATGATCTAAAGATTAAAGTTTCAACTCTTGAATTGAAAAGAAAAGAATTTAATTTTAAATTTAAGTTAATGAAATACGATAATAAAACCATTAGCCACTTGTTGAATTGTAGCTTAAGTGGAGTGGATTTGTTTATGAAGAGTTATACATTATACTCATTAATGTCAATGTCTCGTTTTGATAGAAATGATCCATTTAAATTAAATAAACAACCTCTGTATTTCTTTGTTACATATATGAATAATGTAATAGGAGGGTTAATTGCAGCCCAGAGTTTCTTTGAAGCTACAGGAAAAGCTCTTGGAGCTGCTACGCGATTGGCTGAGAAGATGAATAGTCTAGCGGTAAAAGCATTATTGGATCCAATATCTCGTAACATGGTAGTAAATGGTGAATTAATGGCGGTGCTAGCAAGCAGAGGGGTGGTGGTTGCAACAGGATTTATTAGTTCCGGTCTTTCTTATTATGATGCGCTTAATTCTTTCAACGTAGGTAATAATCCAGAAGGTTATTCCCATCTTGCGATAAGTGCAGGAGCTGCAACGATGGCTGTAGCATGGTGGTTAGCTGGTGGAGCCCTAGCAGGAATGACTTTGGGTACAAGTGTTTTATTCTGGTTAGGTGTTTCTGCAATACTTGGTGGAACACTGGGATTAATTATATTTGGTCAGGCTAACTTTGAAACTTTGTTAAAGAATTGCTTTTGGGGTAATGGAGATAGATATGCTTTTTGGGATATGGATCGTCTCTCTTTAGATACCCAGCTTGGTTTTGTACGATATAGGGGACAAAACATCCAAAATGCATTCATCGTAGAGTGTCGGGAATTTTTGAATCGCTTTATTGTGCCGGTCTTAAAAAGAGAAAACGATAAAAAAGGTAAAATAAAATATAAATTTATTTTACCTGATTTTAAATGGGGAGAATCAGAGCTATATTATAATATATTTCCTTCTTATTTAGTTACTGGTATTAATGATGATAATCCATATATGGCATCTAAAATAAATATTCCTAAATATCATATCGCAAAGAGTAAATTTGAGGAGGTAATTAATGTTGGTTTTTCTAAGTTAATTGATAATGAAGAAAATGGTATAACTACATTAACTGTGGAGATGGATATGAATGACTCGATATATATAGATGTTTTTTGGTATTATATGCCGACAAAAGATACTATTTCTCCTATGCGTTTTTTATGGGCAGAAAAACCGGAGTTTAAAAATGCAATTTATGGATATGACAATGAGGTATTACGCTAAATGAAGCAATTAATAAAAAAATGGTTTAACAACACGTTTGGGATTGTTGAGGTTGATTCTTTACCTGTAGAACGTTTACCTGCGCTCTGTTATTCTTTATTGGAAAAAAAATTAAACTTACTGGATAGCACTACTATTAAAGATGTGGGGTTCTTGGATTCAATTAATAGTAGAGAGTGCCATTTTAGCCCTAATATTAATAGGATGAGGAAACAGATTCTATTTCCTATAGCGGTAGGGTTTATATTAGGATTTGTTTTTTTTATTAATAATTTTGTCAAAAAATGGAATGCAAATGAAAATGCTCTCATTGAGTATGTGGAAAACACAAAGAGGAACTATGGATCTCAATTTTTTTTAGACCCAAAAGCACCTGAACACATAAAATCATTAAAAATAATATCAAATAGTAAAGACATCTCTTTATTTAAATACTTTTATATTCGTTATTCTAAAGATAGTATTTATGGTGAAGAGCGTAGTAGACGATATTTCATTTTTGAAGTTGGCGGTGGTTTGTCTTTGCTAATAATAAATATTATTCTGCTTTATTTTGTTTTTCTTCATAAAAAACCTGCTGATTTTATTATTGATCGTAAAAAGAAAATTTTTTACTCTTGGAGAAAAGGCAGAGTCTATGTATCACGCTATTCTGAATTGGGTATTATAAATAAAAATAACATTATTAGGTTTGAAGTCTATGGTTTAAATAAAGAAAATAAGTTAATGTCTTGTTTTTTTGTTCCGAGTATTTCTATGTTAAATTCTATAGAATATAATAATTTCATGTTGAAGTTTATGTCTAAATATTTATTACAAGGAAAAGAATCTGTCAGTTCTGTAGATTTCAAAAGACGAGAAATATTACCTTGGTTACGTAAAGATCTAAGACCTGAAGATTGGGAATCCCAGATTTCAGCAATCTTAGCTGAATTGGATAGACTGGGGCCACCGGGTATGATGCTTGACTCAAAAACGCAGACAGAACAAAGCAGCTAATCCGGCAATGCATATATTTATCATCAAAAATCAGCACCGCAGAGCAATCCTCTTATCGGTGCTGATTATTCAATGTCCAATAATTACGCTTTATTGGGCGTAATACGCCGTACCCACAACAAAACCAGTACCAATATCGTCAGTGGTAAGCCGTGGAATATCAGGATCACAATAGAAGGGGGCAGCCAGACATAGAACGGGGCGACCAGTAGCATACCTATCCCAAAACCGGTCATTTGCAATAATGTCAGCAAACTAAAAATCGGCAGGCGTAAACTTTCCGGTTCACCTTGTGCCCGTGATATCAGGCTGACTTCTGCGATCCCATCCCCAATTCCTGCCCAGACCGCGAACAGCAATAGCCAGAATACGCTGCTTTGTTGGAAAGTGAGGATAAATCCCGTCGACATCAGAGCCACACCGATAAAGAACAGTTTCTCCATTTTCAATAGGTTGCGGCTGCGCAGCAGGTAGCTGGCTAATCGCGCGCCACTGAATTTCCCTATCGCCCATGTTGCCAGCAGTAACCCCATTGTGGTGCTGATATCATCGGGGGTCAGCAATTTTGAAATGATGGGAAAGCCTACGTTATGGGCGGCGCTGCCCAGTGTGTCAGCCAGACTGAGGAACAGCATACCCGCCAGCATGGGGGCACCGCGCAAACCGTGACGTAATTCACGCCATTCATTACCGAGTTCTCTTGATGTTTTCTGCTCCGGTAAGGAGAGAAAACGCAGGGGTATAATCAGGAACGCTGCCAGCAGATAAGTGACGATATTAACGGCAAATACCATTTCATAGCCGCTGCTTGCAACCAGCAGCCCCGATACCAGACTGCCAAATACGGCTCCGGTGGCAGCCACGGAGGTGAGCCAGGAGTTAGTTGATATGCGTTGGGAGGCATGTACCCAATAAGGCAGTTGGCTGTTCAGCCCGATAGCAAACATTGAGTTGCCTAAACCAATGCCAAAGGCGATCATCGGCAAAATCAGCAATTGTTGTGAAACGGGGATCACCAATAGCAGAGACAGCAAAATAACGCGCACCAGATCAAAAAAGACCAGCGGCCATCTTCCCGCAAATCGTCTGAAAAAGGGTGTTCCGATCAGGCTGGCGATGATGCCACCGGCAACACGGCAGGCGAGAAAAATACTGACGTGCATGACGCTGTTACTGAGCAGGTAAACATAGGTGGATAAAGCCACCATATTCAGGAATGCGCCAAAATCGGAGACGAACCGGGCACTGACGATCAGTAAGGCATTAAGTCTTGAACCACGCAAATTCAAACTATTTTCCTGACTTGACATTATTGTTAGCTCTCTTGTTATTCAGGAAGTTGCCGGAAAGTGACCAGCAATAGATCCCGAAATGCCGCGTTTGTAGGCGATATTTGCCGAACATTACTTGCTCGATGATAAAGTTGTTTATCATTTATTGCGAGTGTTTCAAGAAAGTGTTCCATTGCGGTATGTAATAAAGGTGGAGCGTCACGGGCTGTTGCGTGGACTTCGGAAGTCACCGGTTCAGTATTGTGGCTTTGGATAAAGTGCATAAAGATCCAATCCTGGCCATCCTGATGAATTCCGGACGTCGTGGGACTTTCTTTGCCCGCTTGGGCTTTCACCCGAAATGGGTGAATATCGATCGCATAGCGATGCTCCTTTGCTAATCGATCGCCTAAAATCGCAATGTCGGTTGCCAGAATACCCTGCATGATGGGATGGGTGATAAATTCCTCTTTAGCATAGCTAAGTTGATTAGCGCCTTGTTTGTATTCAATATCATAGGTGATGGATGAGTGGTATTCAGTGTCTCGATTAAGTTGAAGTGGGTTTTCTGTGTCAGGATGATAATAATAGCGCAGGATACGCCTTTCTCTATGAGTGTAATCTTTAAAGTTCTGATCTAAAACCAGTTGATTCCAATGTTCTTTGAATGTTTTTACTTTTTCTTGATCACAGGAAATTAATTCACTGAAATGTGGAATGTGACAATAGTGTTCATTCATCAAACGTGCCGATATATTTGTCATTTGCCTATCTTGGCTACCTTGAATGGGGACGATAATGGGATGAACATGCTCAACCATTTCTTGGTGTAATGCATGGGCATCAGCGGCATCGTCTACTTTTGCCCAACATCTGAGCAGGTAATGTTCTTCCGTTTCTGCATTGATATCGCAGTCAGCGGGGTGGGGAATGCATTCGATCACGTTCGGATGGTTTTTCATGTGCTCAATGTTTGCAATGCCTTGAAAATGCCCGCTTTTTTCCGGGTACATGGCCAGCATCGAATAATGCTGTTTAGCCGTTGTAGCGCGTTGTTGGGCGAGGTTTATCCGCGTATCAATGTCCTGCTCTTGTGAGAGAATGGAGAGATAGAGTGAGTACGGATCTAATCCGGCGATATCACGGAAACAGGAATTTACAAATAGCCCGCCCAGGCGTGGATTAATTTCAATAACGACAGGGCCATCGTGGGTCATGCGGAATTCAAGATGGACAATGGCATAGTTTAAGCCAACGGCTTTTATACAGGTGACGGCATAGTCTCTGATTTGTTCTTGCTCTGAAGGAGAAAATGATACTGGCGGGCAAATCAGCAAGTTTTCCAGTACGGTGTTCTCTTTTTCAGTCAGGATCAATTTTTCATTGATCAATACCGGATGGATTTGGTTCTGACTAATGACACATTCGACAGAGCCTTCTATACCTTCAATATATTCTTCCAGTAGCAGGCTCTTGCCCGGAATGCTGACCTGTTTTCCTTCCTCTGAAGTGACACATTCCTGGTTATTTCCCATAAAATCGACGTAAATCGAGTGCTTATAGTGAGTCGTGAATGCGTGATAGTGTGCTTGAAGTTCAGGCCAGTCACGGCATTTTTTGATAAAGACTGAACCCGCTCCAAATGGCGGTTTTGCAATTAAGGGATAGCCAACCATTTTGGCTTGTGAATAGAGTTCTTCTTCGGTGTGGCACAGTGCATGGCGTATTGATCTGACCCCCTGTTTTTGCAAAGCCTGACGCATCAAAAACTTGTTGTTGCAGGCCGCAATTGCGGAAGCTGACGCATTTGGCAAACCAATATGGTGACAAACTTCTGCAACAATACAGCCAACTTGACCGTAGGTAGATGCCTGGCCTGCGTAACATAAAATACCTCGCAGGGTATAGGTTTGCTGCAAGGTGCTGACAAGATCCTGCAAGGCTTCCTGTGTCAGTGATTCCAGATAGAAAACGTCATCGCTATCAGCATAAAGACGTTCTGTGTGCTGGCGTCCTTGCAGCGCCGCTGTTAGGCAGTTCATTCCCCTGTTTTTTGCTGCGGTGAAATGGGCTTCCCGATATCTATAGCGCGGAACTTTGGCATCATCGATATCAACAAACAAAATTGCGTTTGGTTTCATTTGGCATCCTTGAAATAAATAGGCTTTATAATGAGATGAAAAATAACAATTAACTTAGTTATCCAACCATTCACACTGCTCGTTTCGCCAGTTGATAAAACGGTAATAACGTTTGCCATCGATAGTTTCAAAATGGGGTATTTCTTCTGGATTAGTCAATAAAGGAACCGTGAATTTGCCTTTCATATGTGGCAAGACATATTCCGGTAAAGCGATATTGGAAACCCGACGTTTGAGTTTGCTCATAATGGCAATGGCATCGTTGATCGAGGCTTTGTATTCTGAGGAGCCGGGAGAGAACGGCATGAAATGGTAGAGATAGTAGGGTTTCACTCCCATGCGGTACAGGTCGATAAACAGTTTATGGAGGGTTTCTTCATTGTCATTAATTCCGCGCAGGAAAGGCATGTTGGAAAAGACAATCGGTACCACACCTTGGATACGACGAACCGCCGCTTGAAACTCTTCGCTTAACTCAAATGGATGGCAGATATGAACACCAAAGGCGTTAACACGGTGTTTTTTCAGGCTCTCAATGAGTGCATCAGTAATGCGGTAAGGGTTGAACGTCAGGGCACGGGAATGAACACGGATCAGCAGGTCTTCTCTGATCTCCCGGATGGCGGCTAACGATTCATCCAGTTTGTTATCTGTCAGCATTAAGGGATCGCCGCCGCTCAGAATGACTTCTTCCACGGAAGGCGTGTTTTTGATGTATTCAAGGGATTGCTGAAAGGAACTGCGTCCCGCATTCGATTTACCTGAATCCACTTTTAATGTTCGTAAGGCTTCAAAACAGAACTGGCAATAAGAATTACAGGCATTCACCATCCGCAAAATAACGCGATTGTCATACTTATGTTGGCAGATGGGGGTTTTCATCTCATCATTAAGCTCCCAGTTTTCAGATTCGCCATCGTAGCCATTGAGCTTTTCTTCACGCCAGAACGGTACGACTTGCCGCCAGAGAGGGTGTGTTGTGATATCGTCAGATTGGCGGGTGGATAAGATCCTGTTGAGATAGTAGGGCGTTATTTGCATTTTTTGCCCCTGTAGGTTTTGCTGAATGCGTTGAGTGACTTCATCACTCCATCCGCCACAGGCAGTACGTAAAGATGCCTCATCACGTAATGCGTTTTTTTGCTGCCAGCGCCAATCGGTCCAATTCTCATTAAAGTCAGAAAGGAATGGCTGTGAATGGGAAACGACATTGATATTATTCATAATGGTTCCTTAATGTTTATTGGTTTATTATCGTGAATAGGAAAAACGACTACTCTTTAAATAGTTATTATTATGCTATTTTAGTCAATAAAATATATTTTATTTTTGGTGTGGTTAACGATTGATGATTGTTAATATGTCAAAATTTGATATCTGTAATTGTTTTTTAAGGTTATAAGAGTTTGGTATAAAAGTGTTTCACTTTTTAAAACACCCTAAAATTTGTTTAATGCATAACATTAAATAGGTGTTTAATTACTGCGTAATATATATTTTCAACTGCTTAATTAGATGGGTTTTATTAACCAGCTTGAATTGTGTCAGTGTCCATACATACCATTTTGGACGATTGATTAACTTATTTTATAGAGGGGGTAATAATATTGTTATCGGCATGATTTTATTGGTGGTATTTTTCGAAAAAGCAATGGTAGAAAATTATCATGCTGTTAAAATTCACTCTCACTGTGGGGAGTCAGGTGCAAGGCGCAAGCATACTTTAATTAACATATAGCCTTGTAATGTAAATATCATTTTTTGACTGTATGATTTGTTATAACAGTCTAAATAATAATTCTTTTTTGTTGTATTTTGTTCGATGTTCATTATATGAAATCAAAGATTTTAGATTAAATAATCTTTGAAAAGAAGAAAACAGTGTGCTCTCGCTCTGGAGTCGTAAATTTTCAGGAATTTAATTATCATACTATTATGAAAAAGTATTTATTACTTATGTGTTTTTTTAAGGATAATTATTTTTCATTGTTGTTAATAAACTGTTAACATGTAATATATTGTGATTTTTTCAATGAAAACATTTTTACTAAGTATAATTACATTATTTAAAACAGTTTATTGTGTTTATTTTTTGTGATTGAAAATAAAATTAAGTTAATTTTATGTTGATTATTTATGATGTATTGGATAGGCTTGGAAAAATGATGATTATTTATATCAGAGGGGTAATTGTTTTGGGGTTTGATTAAAATATTACTTGTGAAATTCATGAGTTTTTTATGTGGTTAAGTAGAAACAATGTTTCTGACTTTTTATTTCATACTATATGGAGAAAAAAATGTCTAAGCCTACACTGTCTTATCTTGAAACCTATATTTGGAGTGGACTTGTTTTGAATGGGTTGCGAAAAGCTGCGGCAGAAAATAATTTTATGGAGATTTTGCCGTCTATTATTTCATCTAGTTATGAACCTGGAGCAAAGCATTCGTTTGCCGTTTTAGGAGATAAAAATCTCCCCCAAGTCATCTCAGATGAGTCAGGCAATGTACAGGTTAAAGGAAAAGAAAAATATTATCTTCCGGTCAGCCATGTCGTTGAAAAACAGATGTCGCTTGAGTTTCTTGAGAAAGTATATTGTGTTGCGCCATGTCTAAGACTAGTCATGGACGGTGAAGAAAGTTCGGGAAAACATCTATATAACTTTTTCCAGTTTGAGATTGAATGGCGTACAAGTAGCATGGAAGATGTTTTTCTGCAGGGTGAAAAGATCCTTGTATCTCTCGCTAAAACAATCTTAGAAGATCAAATAACACCGCAATCAGAAACAGGATTACGTAATATTAGGGCGCTAGCTAAATCGAATTACCCAACAATCACATTTTCTGAAGGGCATCGCCTTATCGGTAACTCACCAGATTTGAGAAGAGACTTTACACCGGAAGAAGATGAAAAATTAACAAAGCTTTTTGATATTCCATTCTGGATTTATGATTATCCTGAAGGGGTACGCGATTCAATTTATCATCAGAATGATGAAGGTTCTTATGATACTTATGATTTGATGTTGCCATTTGGTTATGGGGAATTAACCACTGGTGGTATCCGTCCAAAAACAGCAGAAGAAATTCTTCAGCAATCTAAGAGACTAGGTAAGTCATATAGTACTGCGTATGCAGAATGGAAAGATAGATCTCAGATTCAGACCGCAGGATTTGGAATTGGTTTGGAACGAATTATTCGGTATATGAGTGGTTGTGACTCGATACTTGATATTGTCCAGTATCATGATCTTGGTCCTAACCGAAATATAAATAAAGATTTTTTTAAGGAAAAAGAAGCTATCTAATAATTTATCTTTTATGAGGTCTATATGAATAGGGTAGAGGAAATGCAAAGTAGTAGCATAAATCTAAATGTTGATGTGGTGAAAAATGTTTTGATCATCCCAACTGAAATTCAGACCCGCTTTGAAAATATATCTCAAGACTATGATTTAAGGTTGAATCACGAAATATTAAGTCTATGCAAAGAAATTCGTGAAATTATCGATCCGCATAACACTATATCAGATGATATATGTAAAAAAGTTTCTAATGATGGCTATGCCTTAGTTTCAGGTTTTCCTGTTGATTTTGACAAACCTGAAACTCCTGTTGATAAAATGATAGAAAAACCAGTGGGGAAATTTATTACAGAAAAAATATTGATATACCTTTCTTCTTTGTTCGGCAGTCCTCATGCATACAAAACCGAAAATAATGGCCAATTTATTCATGACTTGTATCCAATTAAAGGCAATGAGACTGTAGCATCTGGTACAGGCTCGGAGGTGGATCTTGAGCTCCATACCGAAATTGCATTTGATACTGATAAGCCAGACTATCTGTTGTTGACAGCTATAAGAAGTAGAGATGAGCAAAATGTGCCGACCACACTTGTGGATGTATCATCTGTATTAGACTGTTTGTCGGAGTCGGAACTTAGTCTACTTCAAGATAAGAATTATCTTATACGAGCTCCTTATTCTTTTTCAGACGGAGATGATGTTTATTATCGTCGGTCACTTGCAAATTTTAGTGGTAAGAAAAGTTACTCTTTCAACTTCAACTTAGGAGTAATTCATTGCAGTACGCAAGAATCTAAGGAATTGTTTGAAAAGGTCAGACAACTATGCAACCAATATGCATTTGAAGTTTTGTTGTCACCTGGGTCAGCGTTAGTTATTGATAATAATAAAATGCTCCATGGACGTTCATTATTTAAACCCAAATTTGATGGAAAAGATCGCTGGTTACAGCGCCTTTACGTGAAAAATAAGGATTTAATATGAAAAAGTATATTCTTGTAGTAGAAGCTTCATTTCTAGGTGTTTCATATATTTCTCAAGCCATCAGTAATTTGGGCTATGAGCCTATATTTCTTACAAATTATTGGTCACAAGAAGGAGATGCCTTAATCCAGCTTGCGAAAGAAAGAGCAATTTTTTGTGAGACGACAGAGGTTGAAGACATTAAACGGGTAGTAAATTGTCTGGGGAAGGATAATATTGCAGGTTTGACAACCTTATTGGATAGTCGCTTGGCCATTATAGCGGCAGCTAACAGGGAACTGGGCCTTCCTGGCGTATCAGAGAGCGTTATCAGCTTGAAGGATAAATCCTATGTTAATGAGCTAATTCCTGAGTATGTACCTCAGTCATTTTCTTTGGAGTGGGGGGAAACGCCAGAAGTAAAGATTAAAGAATTTCTCAATTCTGCAGGAGTAGAAAAATTTATTGCAAAACCAAGTTTAACGGCAGGAGCTATAGGTACTTTCACTTTCGATAGCTTTGAGAATCTAGAACGCGGAATTGAACCGGCACTAAATAAAATACCTAGTTACCTTGAGCCAAATAAATATGTTATTCAGGAGTTTTTCAATGGCGAGTTGATAAGTATTGAAGGATATATTTATAATAGTAATATTGAATTTATTGGGGCTACTAAGCGTTTCAAATATGGTAATACTGAGGTAAAACATCAGTTTCCCTATCAGAATGAAATGGGTAATGATGTCTATGAAAAATGTAAGGGAGTTATTAGAAACCTCATTAATCGATCAGGTTATGATTATGGTTTTTTTCATATAGAATTCATAGTAAATGGTGAGGATGTTAGGCTGATTGATGCTAATATGGGGAGACCTGGCGGCACCAATGTTATGGAACTGATTGCGTTTTCCTATAATATCGATCCAGTAAAAATATTTGAGCATGTAATTAGCATTGCGGTGTTACAAAAACCAGTTATTAAAAATGAGTTTTTTACTGAAACCTCTTGTCAATATATGACTGGGATTTTATACGGACAGAAAGAAACAGCAAGGTTGCTCAAATTTGAGCTTCCTAATCCTAAATCCTCACATCATTTGGCAGTTAATATGGGAACAATTGTTCCAGGATTGGGTGAGAGTAACTGGTCCGCTATTGGTACTTTAACTGGTAGGCCAGAAGATGTGTTTGAAGATTTAGAAAATATTAAGCTGATTACTGATAAGGGTGAATGTGGTGCAGCAATTACCAAATAAAAGTAACGAGAGCATTTTCGTTAGTATTATTATTGTCTTATTGGTCGCAATGGGTCAGTTTAATAATACATTATTTATTCCATCTTTACCTCATATGAGTGTCCCTTTGGGGACCTCTGATTCTTTCCTTCAATTTTCAGTTACTTTAACTTTGCTTGCTTTCGGTTTTTCTCAGCTAATATATGGCCCGTTATCAGACTATTATGGTCGTCGCCCCGTTGTTTTAATTGGATTGATAATATTTTTTCTGGGTAATATTGTCTGCCTTTTTGCAATGTCTGGAGTTATATTTTTAATCGGAAAAGTTATAACTGGGCTAGGAGTTGGTTGTGTAGGGCCTATTTCTCGTGCTATTGCTCGTGACCTCTCTGATGGCAAAAAGTTGTTAAAATTAATGGGAATATTGGTAATGTTCATGTCTGTTACTCCAGCTATATCTCCTATGCTTGGTGGTGCTATTCAGGGATATTTAGGGTGGAAGATGAACTTTATTATATTATGTATTATTGCATTGTCTTTTATTATTTTTGTATATTACACTTTGCCTGAAACTAATAAAAATAAAGGTGAAGAGAATAATATTCTTAGTTTTCATCGGATGTTTTTAAACTATCGTGAACTAATTTTACACGGTGAATTTCTGAGAATGGCTCTTTTCAATATGTTTGGTTATGCTGCTGAACTAGTGTTTTTGTTATCTGCTTCTTATGTACTTCAAGAACATTTCTATCTGCCACCACAGCAATTTGGCTTGATACCACTGGTTATTGTTCCGTGTGTTATGATAGGGAACTTTATTGTCACTAAATTATCTTCACATTTCGAAGTGAAAGTAATCTGTACTATTGGAGTCTTACTTATAGCACTTGGCTCATTGCTTATGTTCCTTTTCAGTGAATTTATGCCATCGACAATTATTTCTTTTATCATACCGATGATGGTAGTGGCGCTGGGAGAAGGTATTGTCACTCCTAGTTCCACAGCCAGATGTATGGATTTGTATGGTAAGAAAGCAGGCTATGCAGGTGCTGTCGTTGGAGCGATTGCAATGGTGGGGGCAGGGATCATCGTAGGTATTTCATCACTAAATCCTCTTCATAGTCTATTCAGTATTTCTATTATACTTTTAGTAATCTCCTTTATTTTGTTGATATTATGTTTGGTTAACTGGATTTATCAAAATAGAGAGGTATCGTAATGCCTTGTTCAATCGGTGTGCTTGCTGGAATGGGACCAAGGTCAACTGGGCCTTTTGTCGATATGCTCGTGGACGCATCTCAGTCTCTGTATGGTGCAAAGTACGATATGGATTTCCCCAAAATGCATATTATCTCTTTACCAACTCCCTTTTATCCGGGAAGAACCATTGATGATACTAGAATGATACAGGCATTGAGAAACGGTATTGCAGATTTGGTTAAAGCTGAGGTAGGCCTGATCGCGGTTCCGTGTAATCTAGCCCACAGGTATTACGCTGACATGGAAGATGCTAGTGCTGGTATACCTATTCTACATATAGCTGATTGTGCCCTCAAAAAAATAACGCCTGATGACACAAAAATAGCAGTCATCGGCACAGAACCTACAATTAACGCAGGGTTTTATCAGTCGCGTATTTATAAGGCAGGGAAAGAAGCTATTTTATCTACAGAGTTGCGCAGCCGTACAACAGAGTTGATTACATTAATTAAAGAAAAGGGGTTTGAGAATAAAGAGGTAGTGACGGCTTGGGATTCAATATTGTCCTGTATCGAGGCTCTAAGAGCGCAGGTGTTACTCCTCGCTTGTACAGATATTAGTCCTCTTATAAAAAACAGGGTAAATAATGCCTTGAAAATAGTGGATACGGCTTCAAGCCTAGCTGAAGCAGCCATTCACACATCTTATAAATTAAAAAAATTATCTCTAGAATAACCTCAACATTGTTTAAGGATAGTGATTTCAGAATCAAATAAATCTAAGCTCGACTTCTTGGCTGGAACCTATTGGTCATTAATCCTGATACAATCTCCAGTAAAAAGCCGAGTATACTACGATGCTTTAAGTGTTCTATAACGTTCTTCTAAGATAATCATGCCTGAGGATCTCCACGATTTTGTTTTATTAGCTAAAAACTTTGATCGTACCTCAGGCACTTAGTTGTTTTTTAAGTAGGATTCAGGTTATTTAGCCAAATATTTCTCAATACTGTTTTGAATACCTGCCACATCAAGGCCTAAATCAGCGTGCAGCTCTTGCTGTGTTCCCTGGGGGATAAAATAATCCGGTAAGCCAAGGTTTAATACAGGAATTGTGCGCTTTTCCTGCATCAGCAATTCGTTAACGCCACTGCCTGCGCCACCCATGATGGCGTTTTCTTCCAAAGTCACCAGTAAATCATGGTTAGCTGCCATGTCCAGTATCAGTTCCTTATCCAGTGGTTTGACAAAGCGCATATCGACAACCGTTGCATTCAGGTTTTCAGCCGCTTGCAGTGCATAGGGAAATAATGTGCCAAAGTTGAGGATCGCGATCCGCTCTCCCTGACGGCGGAGTACACCTTTACCGATGGGCAGTGTTTCCAGTGGCTGGAGTTCGGCACCGGTTCCTGCACCGCGAGGATAACGGACAGCGGCAGGCCCTTCTTGGTAATGATGCCCGGTATGCAGCATCTGGCGGCATTCGTTTTCATCGCTGGGGGCCATAATCACCATATTTGGGATACAACGCAGGAAGGAAAGATCGAATGCGCCTTGATGGGTTTGCCCATCTGCGCCGACAATACCGCCACGGTCGATGGCAAACAAAACCGGCAGGTTTTGGATGGCTATGTCGTGGATCACCTGATCATAAGCGCGTTGCAGGAACGTGGAATAAATGGCGACGATGGGTTTGTAACCCCCGATAGCCAAACCGGCTGCAAACGTGACGGAATGCTGTTCAGCAATCGCGGCATCAAAATATTGTTCAGGATACTCACGGGAGAAACGGACCATGCCGGAGCCTTCCCGCATAGCTGGGGTGATCGCCATCAGTTTTTTGTCATGTGAAGCAGCTTCACATAGCCAGTCACCGAAGATTTTGGAAAATGTCGGGCGAGTATCTGCGTTTTTCGGCAGAGAACCGGTAGCGGGATCGAATTTGGGGACGGCATGCCAGCTAATCGGATCTTTTTCCGCCGGTGCATAACCACGACCTTTTTTAGTCATAACATGCAGGAATTGTGGCCCTTTCAGCTCCCGCATATTTTTTAAGGTTTGGGTCAGCGCCAGTACGTCATGACCATCGACCGGCCCGATGTAGTTAAACCCTAGTTCTTCAAACAGGGTTCCGGGAACGACCATGCCTTTAAGATGTTCTTCGGTCTTTTTCAGCAACTCTTTGATCGGGGGCAGGTTGGAAAAGACTTTTTTGCCGCTTTCCCGTAGGGTTGTATACAATTTGCCCGACAGCAGTTGTGCCAGATGGTTATTCAAAGCCCCGACGTTTTCAGAGATAGACATTTCATTGTCATTGAGAATAACCAGCATATCGGGGTCAATATCCCCGGCATGGTTCATGGCTTCAAAAGCCATGCCCGCCGTGATGGCGCCATCGCCAATGACGCAGACGGTTTTGCGGCCTTTGCTTTCGTGTCTCGCCGCGATTGCCATACCCAATCCGGCGCTGATTGAGGTGGATGAGTGACCTACACATAAGGTGTCATACACACTTTCATTTCGCCATGGGAAGGGGTGCAGCCCATTTTTCTGGCGAATAGTATCAATGCGATCACGACGTCCGGTTAAAATTTTATGTGGGTAGGCCTGATGACCTACATCCCAGACTAAATTGTCAAAGGGGGTTTTATAAACATAGTGGAGTGCGACGGTTAATTCGATAGCGCCAAGGCCGGAAGCAAAGTGACCACTGGAGCGGCTGACACTGTTCAGCAAAAATTGACGCAGTTCATCGCATAACTTTGGCAAAGTGTCTTTGGGTAGCAGGCGAAGCTCTTCTGGAGTTTCTGCCAATGCCAATGTTGGATATTTCGCTATATCAATGCTCATGCTATGCCTGTATAAAATGCTATACCCGTTAGAAGTTGAAGATTAAGAACCCTGTTATTATCCGTGTGTCATTTCCGGGTTCACCCCATAAGACGTTTTTATTGGTTATTGGGTTGTTACATCACTAATGACCCTATTAATTGATGAGTAATAGGGTCTATTTTTTAGCTGTTTCTCTCAATGATAAAACCAGCCAGTTCTTTTAAGGTTGTGGTGTTATACGACAGTTTTTCCAGTGCAGTGAGTGCGGCTATCGCTTCTTCATGCAGATCCCGGGCTTTTTTCTGGGCTTGTTCCAGACCCAATAGGGCAGGGTAGGTACTTTTACCGAGCTGTTGATCGTTGCCCTGACGCTTGCCGATGATTTCAGTATTGCCAATGACATCCAAAATATCATCATGTACCTGAAATGCGAGACCAATGGCTTGGGTATATTGATCCAGTAAAGGCAGCACTTCACGGCCACGTCGCCCCGCACCATAAGCCCCCATTCGCGCGGCGGCACGTATTAATGCGCCCGTTTTATGTCGGTGGATTTGCTCCAGCGAGGCAAGGTCTATCTGTTTACCTTCTGCTTCCAAATCGAGTGATTGCCCACCACACATCCCGGCAAAACCGCTGGCACCGGCCAGTTCAGCGATCATGGCAAGACGGTCGGATAAAGCGACATCCGGCATGTCTTGCGTCGCCAGGATTTCAAAAGCCAATGACTGTAAGGCATCACCCGCCAGAATAGCATGATCCTCACCAAATTTGATGTGGCAGGTGGGTTGACCACGGCGTAAGTCGTCGTTATCCATGGCGGGTAAATCATCATGGATCAATGAATACGCATGGATGCACTCTAATGCGATGGCTGCGGCATCAAGACTCTTTTTCGGCAGGCCAAACATTTCGCCCACACTGTAAATTAAAAATGGGCGCAGCCGTTTCCCTCCCAGTACCGCCCCGTGCTGCATTGCTGCACCTAATGGGCTGTTTAAAAAGGGTAATGAAGAAAATGCTGCCATCAGCCTGTCATTGACATGTTGCTGACAAGCGTGCAATTTTTCTGTAAAAGCGTGCTCTTCAATACGAGTTTTATATTGTTCAGACATAAATTCACTCAGTATCGGACGAAAATTCATCAAGTGGCGATTGTGCGTCATGACTCAATAAAATTTGCACTCGTTGCTCCGCCTGCTGGAGAGTTTTCTGCCCCTGTCTTGCAAGTTGAATTCCGCGTTCAAATTCATTCAACGCATCTTCTAATGGGAGATCCCCGGATTCCAGCCGAATAACAATTTCTTCCAGCTCTTTCAGAGAGGTCTCAAATACTGGCGTCTGTTCGGTTTTTGATGTTTGATTTGCTTTAGACATAATGACTTAACGTATGGTTATTTAACGAATTACAGCAAAGCAAGTTCGTTACGGAATTGCAGAATACCCTACTACACCACGAAAAATAAATCATGCGTTACCGCTGTTTTTTTACAGTCGATATAGCGAGATGATGTTATACTCTGCACCCTATCCAACTGAACACTTAAGAACCATCATTGGTATTGTTTGTGATAGTTCAACATTGAATGACTACTATATCTTACTATGAAGTTTATCATTAAATTATTCCCTGAAATTACGATCAAGAGCCAGACTGTCCGCTTACGCTTCATTAAAATTCTTGCCAGCAATATCCGTAATGTGCTGAAAACCTTCGGAGAAGGGATTGCTGTTGTTCGTCACTGGGATAATATCGAAGTTCGGGTGAAAAATGATGATCTCGGCGCAGAAATTTGTGATGCACTAACCCGCATTCCGGGTATCCACCATATCCTGCAAGTCGAAGAACGCGATTTTCGTGACTTACATCATATCTTTGAACAAACCTACGAAACATACGGCCACTTATTGCCCGGCAAAACGTTCTGTGTTCGAGTCAAACGCCGTGGCAAACACAGTTTTACGTCCAATGAAGTAGAACGCTATGTGGGTGGTGGGCTGAACCAGCATGTTGAATCCGCTAAAGTTAAGTTGACCCATCCAGATGTAACCGTCAATTTGGAAGTTGATCAGGACACATTAATTCTGGTTAAAGCGCGGCATGAAGGGATCGGCGGCTTCCCCATTGGTACCCAGGAAGATGTGCTGTCGCTCATTTCTGGTGGATTTGATTCCGGCGTTTCCAGTTATATGTTGATGCGTCGTGGTTGCCGTGTGCATTACTGCTTCTTTAATCTTGGGGGTTCTGCCCATGAAATTGGGGTGAAACAGGTTGCTCATTATTTATGGAACCGGTTTGGCAGTTCCCATAAGGTGCGTTTTGTCGCTGTCGATTTTGAACCTGTGGTTGCAGAAATTCTGGAAAAGGTTGAAGACGGCCAAATGGGCGTTGTGCTGAAAAGAATGATGGTCAGGGCGGCGTCAAAAGTTGCTGAGCGTTACGGTGTGCAAGCGATAGTCACGGGGGAAGCGTTGGGGCAGGTTTCCAGCCAAACCTTGACCAATTTGCGGTTGATTGACAATGCCTCAGATACGTTGATCCTTCGCCCTCTGATTTCTCATGATAAAGAGCACATCATTAAATTGGCGCGTGAAATTGGCACCGAAGATTTCGCTCGTACCATGCCAGAATTTTGTGGCGTGATTTCAAAAAGCCCAACCGTGAAAGCGGTTAAGGCCAAAATTGAAGCAGAAGAAAACAATTTTGACTTTGAGATCTTAGAGCGGGTTGTCAGTGAGGCTCAGAATCTGGATATCCGTCAGATTGCAGAACAAAGCAGTGAGCAAGTGGTGGAAGTGGAAATGGTGACAGAGTTTTCCGCCAATGACGTGTTGCTGGATATCCGTTCCCCGGATGAGCAGGATGATCGCCCATTAAGCATGGACAATATTGAGATTCAGCGATTGCCTTTTTACAAGCTGAGTACCCAATTTGGTGATTTGCCGAAGGAAAAAACCTATTTGCTTTATTGTGAGCGTGGTGTGATGAGCCGTTTACAGGCACTTTACCTGCGTGAACAAGGTTTCGAAAACGTGAAAGTGTATCGGCCTTAATTTGAAATCAAGACTGTCGGGCTGCTTATTATAGAACATGTCCTGTAAGCAGCCCGTGCAGGAAAATGATTTCTTCACTGCCATGAGTCAGGCAAATAAGGGCTGAGGCGCTCATATTCTCCCTCCTTGTGCTTAATATAATGATAAACAGCCGTATTTTCTGTGACTGACAGGCCGTATATACGGGCGCGGCGCAGCAGGAAGCCGGTGATGTAGTCTATTTCTGTATGTCGTTGTGTACGTATATCTTGCAGCATGGATGAGTAATTTTCGGCAGTTTGCTCAATCACATCCATGACGTAATCCATCAGTGTCTGTCTGGTTGTATGGACACCATCCAGTTCCATGACTTGGTGAATTTCAGCGCATAATAACCGAATGTGTGCCAGATGGTGTTGTAATTCACCATTTTTGCAATCATACATGACGGTGAGTGGATTAATGACACAATTGACGGCCAGTTTCATCCAACTGATGGAGTGTATTTCATTATGCCACGCCACATCGGGAAGTGCATGGTGTAAAATATCAGCTAATATACTGAATTTGCTGGATTTAACGGTCAGGGGGCCAATGTGCGTTATACCTTGCGATTTATGATAAACAATGCCATTTTCCCGATAGGCGCCATGAGTGGTAACACCCAGTAAAAGGGGATTAGGGAAAGATAAGAATTCTTCCTGCGTACCCATGCCATTGTGTAATAACAAGATGGGACAATGAGGAGAAAGTTTCTCTGCAAGGTGATTAATGGCATCAGAAACCTGCCATGCTTTTAAACAAACGAGAAGTAACTCACTTTCAGCGAGGTGTTTTTCATCATTAGCCGGAAATTGCTGATTAAATGTTTTACCCTTGAAGTTTTCAATCCGGACAGAAAAAAGAGGTTGTGGAACCCTTAGCCACCCCTGAATACTGTGATTCTGTTGGGATAGGGCGGCAAGCCACAGTTTGCCTATAGCGCCACAGCCAAGCACGGTTATTTTCATGTTTCTTCCTTGAGGGACGCAGTCATGGGGGAACCTCGGTTTTAGATTTAACGCTAGCTGACCTCGAAACAGGACAAATTCCAAAAGATCGCTAAACTCCCCGAGTATAGATCTTTTGCCAATAATGGAAAGCGGTTATCATGCCGATTTGTTGATTAGTCGGAGGTGACGGGTAATGCCATCATTTGATATTGTTTCAGAAGTTGATATGCAGGAAGTGCGTAACGCGGTAGAAAACGCACAGAGGGAGTTAACCAATCGCTGGGATTTCCGCAACGTCAACGCGAGTTTTGAATTAAACGAAAAGAACGAATCCGTTAAAATTGCGAGCGAATCTGATTTTCAGGTAAACCAATTAGTCGATATTCTGCGTGAAAAGTTTGCAAAACGCGGAATTGATGGTTCCGTACTCAATGTTCCTGAAAATAGGGTTCACAGTGGTAAAACGTACAGTGTAGAAGCAACGATGCTGCAAGGTATTGATACGCCGCTGGCGAAGAAAATTGTGAAACTGATTAAAGACAGTAAGCTGAAAGTACAAGCCCAGATCCAGGGTGAACAAGTGCGGGTAACGGGCAAAGCCCGTGACGATCTACAAAGCGTAATGGCATTGGTGCGTGGCGCAGAGTTAGGGCAGCCTTTCCAGTTTACGAATTTCCGCGACTAATTGCCGTTTTGCATAAGATAATAATGCATTATTTCTGTGACGGGATATCAGCTTAAGGGTTTACTGAATAAATAAAAAAAGTACGGTGTGTAATAACACTGTACTTTTTTATTAAACATACCGTGGGTGGAAAACCCCATTTTGTCATGCAGGTAGCAAATTATTCATGGGACAAAACAATCTGCTCTAATTGTTGGCGGTTGGTCAGTTTGGTATCGACTTTGACATAAGCGCTAAGCTCTTCTGCTGCAATGACGACATCTTTTACGCCATTTTGTGCCAATATCTTTTCCTCCAGACTCTCCGGGTTACGTAATGGCTCAGGCAAAACGAGCCTGATGCTGCTGACATATGGAGGCTGCCGCAATGTGAGGCTGATAATGAACCAGAGTGCCGTCAGCGCGATGCCTCCCATAAATACCAGTGATGCACCTTGAAGTTCGTAGAGCATTCCGCCAAGGCCGCCCCCTAAAGCAACCCCAAGGAATTGGCTGGTAGAGTAAACGCCCATGGCTGTGCCTTTGTAACCTGCCGGCGCTTCTTTGCTGATAAGTGAAGGCAAAATGGCCTCCATAATATTGAATGCCAGAAAGAAGATCTGGATGCCGGCAAAGATCCCCCAAAGATGGGCTCCCTGCGACCATAAGACGACTTCAGCAATGAATAGCATACCGATGCAAAGTAAGAATACTTGCTTCATGCGGCGTTTGGTTTCCGCATAAATAATAAAAGGCAGAACGGCAACGAAAGAAATAAGGGTAGTAATTAAATAGACTTTCCAGTGTTGTTGCGGAGGAAAACCTACTTTTTCCATGATGAGGGGCAGGGCAACAAAACTCGACATTAATAAAGTATGCAGGCTAAGAATGCCAAAATTGAGTTTTAGTAGCTGAGGATCAGAGAGTACGCGCTTGAAACTGCCTCGAGCGAACCCGGACTCGCGATTCAACACATGCTTATGTGTATTAGGTACGGCGAACAGTGTGATTAAAATTGCGCAACCAGCAAGGACAGCGATTGCGGCAAATAGGCCATTTAAGCCGATGTGGTGGGTGATAATAGGGCCTGCGACAATAGCAAAGGCGAATGTAATGCCAAAGCTAATACCAATAAATGCCATTGCCTTTGTGCGATTTTGTTCACGAGTCAGATCTGAAAGTAATGCCATGATAGCGGCGGATATTGCCCCTGTGCCTTGTAAGGCTCGCCCAATGATTATGCCCCAAATAGAATCACTGAGTGCGGCAATAATACTGCCTAATACAAAAATGAGTAGCCCGCCAATGATTAAGGGTTTCCTGCCAATCTTGTCTGAAAGTAACCCAAATGGGATTTGGAATATTGCTTGGGTTAATCCGTAGATGCCAATGGCAATTCCAATGAGGGCTTCGGTTGAATCATGTAACTCTAAGCCATAGGTCGTCAAAACAGGTAGAACCATGAACATGCCTAACATGCGCAAAGAGAAAACGGAACCTAAGCCCCATGTCGCCCGAAGTTCAAGCGGAGTCATTTTATTATCGTTCATGGATACCTCAAAAAATCTGATATGACATTTCATTTGGGGGAGAGCAAACGAAAAAGCCGCGTTTGTAACCGAATAACGTTTGTAATTGAATAAACTGTTATGGAATAACGAGATAAAAGGAAAGGGAAAAGATGACAGGGGATACCCTGTCATCTAAATATTACCAGACGTAAGCCAGTAAGTTTTCTGGAGATGCCGATGAATCTACAGACATCATGACGCTTAATGACATGATAGCGACGATAGAAAACACAAATAACCGGCGGGCCCAAAGACGATCATCAGAGGTTTTATAACCGGATAATGCCATACCCAGCCACCAGATACTCACTGCGGCGGCTACGATGAGATATTTATAACCCGCATAACCACTGATAGTCAGCATCAAAGTGGCAACCATAAAGGCCAGAATATACAGAGTGATGTGGTTTTTCGCGACGGAAATACCTTTGATCACCGGCAATACTGGGATGTTGGCCGCTTGATAATCTTTGAACCGAAAAATAGCAATGGCGTAAGAGTGGGGCATTTGCCACAAGCTGAAGATCAACAATAAAATCAACGCGCCTGTATCAAAATGTCCCGCTACTGCACAGTAACCAATCACAGGAGGTGCTGCGCCTGACAAGCTACCAACCAGCGTGCCATAAACAGATTTTCTTTTCATGTAGAGGCTATAAACCCCAACATAAATGATAAACCCAATGAGAGCTAACTGCATTGCTAAGGCATTGGCTGCTACATAGAGCAGCACTATGCCAGCAATACCTAACACTGAGGCGTAAATCAGGCTGATTTTCGGATCGATAAGCCCTTTCACAAGGACCCTTTCTTTTGTTCTTTCCATGATACGGTCGATATCGCGGTCGATATAGTTGTTGAATACACAACCTGATGCTACCACCAGCGATACCCCGACCATGGTTGCAAAGAACAAGGGGTAATCTATGACGCCCTTAGAAGCGAGTAGAAAACCACCAATCGCAGAAATTAGATTCCCGAAAATAATTCCTGGTTTGGTCACTTGCAGGTATTGCTTAATCATTTAAATCAACCCTTAATCAACCATCATATTGATGTTCAGGTTGTACATAATCCACAAGGAGCCAACAACAACAATAGCGATGACCAGTAATGTGAATATTAAGGCAATTAAGTTCCAACGCTCTTCAGACGATGTATTCATGTGCAGGAAGCAGATGAAATGAACAAAAATCTGAATGACAGCCATAGCGATTACGGTCACCAGGATTGTGCTGGGTGAAGCCGTGCCATCCATCACCATCCAGAATGGGATCACGGTCAGTATGACTGACAGAACAAAACCAATCATATAGGTTTTGAAGCTACCGTGGCTGGCGCCGGAATGAGAAGTATTTGGATGACTCATTACATCGCTCCCATCAGATAAACGACAGTAAATACACAGATCCATACCACGTCAAGGAAGTGCCAGAACAGGCTCAGGCAGTTCAGACGGGTACGGTTCACGTCAGTCAGGCCACGGCGTGAAACCTGAATTATCAGGATAACAATCCAAATCAGGCCGAAGGTAACGTGTAATCCGTGAGTCGCAACCAGTGCAAAGAAAGAAGACAGGAATGCACTGTGGTCAGGGCCAAAGCCTTCTGAAATCAGTTTATGGAATTCATAAACTTCCATTGACACGAAGCCAAGGCCAAACAGGAAGGTAATGAACAGCCACAGGTTAACCTGAGACGCTTTACCTTTGTTCATGCACAGCATGGCGAAACCATAGGTAATACTACTGAATAGCAGCAGGAAGGTTTCTACCAGGACAAAATCCAGTTCAAAAATATCTTTACCAGACGGGCCACCCGCAGTGCCATTGGCTAACACTGCGTAGGTAGCAAACAGACTTGCAAACAGAACCAAGTCACTCATCAGGTAGATCCAGAAGCCGAATACTTTGTTGGCTCCTGTATCGTGATGCCCATGAGTGTCATGGGCGGCTGTGTTGTTCAGGGTTTGAGTCGACATTATTTCACACCTGCCTTTCTCAGTTCTTCGTAACGCTGATTTTCAACTTTCTCGACTTCAGCTACAGGAACGTAGTAATCAACGTCTTCGTCAAAGCTTTTCACGATGCAGCTAATGATGATGCCAGCAAAACTTGCAATAGCCATCCACCAGATATGCCAGATCAAAGCAAAGCCTAAGGTCAGACAGAAAGCACTGATGATCACACCTGCGGCGGTATTTTTAGGCATATGAATTTCTTCATATTTCGCAGGACGCTTATATTCAATGCCTTTCTCTTTCATATCCCACCACGCATCACGGGTCTGAATGTGTGGAACTTCAGCAAAGTTATAGAATGGAGGAGGAGATGAAGTTGACCATTCCAGAGTACGGGCACCCCACGGGTCACCGGTCAAATCGCGGTTTTGGTCACGGTCACGGATACTGACATAGAACTGGATAACCTGACACAGAATACCCAAGGCGATTAAGACAACGCCACCTGCTGCAACAACCAGCAGTGGGTGGAATTCTGGGTTGATATCCTGACTCAGACGACGGGTCATACCCATGAAGCCCAGCGCGTACAGTGGCATAAAGGCAACGAAGAAACCCGTGATCCAGAACCAGAATGCGCGGACACCCCATTTTTCATTCAGCGTGAAGCCGAATGCTTTCGGGAACCAGTAAGTAGTACCTGCGAAGCAGCCGAAGACGACACCACCGATGATGACGTTATGGAAGTGGGCAATCAGGAACAGGCTGTTATGCAGGACGAAGTTTGCACCTGGTACTGCCAGCAGAACTCCCGTCATACCACCAATGGAGAAAGTCACCAAGAAACCGACAGTCCACAGCATTGGGGTTTTGAATTCAATACGACCACGGTACATGGTGAACAGCCAGTTGAAGATCTTAACCCCGGTTGGGATGGAGATAATCATCGTGGCGATACCAAAGAAGGCGTTGACATTCGCGCCGGAACCCATGGTAAAGAAGTGGTGCAACCATACGATGAACGACAGGACGGTAATAACGATGGTCGCCCACACCAGTGAGGTATAACCAAACAGGCGCTTTTTCGAGAAGGTTGCGGTGACTTCAGAGAAGATACCAAAGACAGGCAGAACCAGAATGTAAACTTCAGGGTGACCCCAAGCCCAAATCAGGTTGATGTACATCATCATGTTGCCGCCCATATCGTTGGTAAAGAAATGGGTGCCCAGATAGCGATCCAGAGTTAACAGTGCAATCGTGACTGTCAGGATTGGGAACGCGGCAATAATCAGTACGTTGGTACACAATGAAGCCCATGTAAAGACAGGGAGTTTCATCATGGACATGCCTGGTGCGCGCATGCGCAGGATGGTCACGAAGAAGTTAACCCCCGTCAGCAAAGTACCCACACCGGAGAGCTGAAGGCTCCATATCCAGTAATCGACACCGACTCCCGGATTGTACTCCAGACCGGATAGAGGCGGGTATGCCAACCAACCTGTTTGTGCAAACTCGCCAACCCCCAGAGAGAGGTTGATCAGTGCAACACCGACAACAAATAACCAGAAACTTAATGAGTTCAAGAATGGGAATGCAACGTCGCGGGCACCGATTTGCAGAGGAACAACAATGTTCATCAGGCCGACAACGAAAGGCATCGCCATGAAGAAGATCATGATAACGCCGTGGGCGGTAAAGATCTGATCATAATGGTGCGGGGGCAGGAAGCCTGCTTCGCCAGCGGAAGCAAGGGCTTGCTGTCCACGCATCATAATGGCGTCAGCGAAACCACGAAGCATCATCACCATCGCAACAACGATGTACATGACACCAATTTTCTTATGGTCAACGCTGGTTAACCATTCACTCCAGAGCCATTTCCATTTACGGAAATAAGTTAGGGAACCAACAACGACCAGCCCCCCAAGCAGGATCCCCAACAATGTCACCACAATAATGGGTTCATGTAATGGGATCGCATCCAGTGTTAATTTTCCCCACATGCCTTTATTCCTCAACACCTGAATGAGCCGGCTGACTCATATTCATATTATGACCCGCAGCTTCACCATGTTCTGTTTTGCCATGACCTGCCATACCATGCATACCACCATGGCCCATGTCACCCATGAATTTGGCGATAGTTTCTTGGAACAGTTTTGGTTTCACGCTTGAGAAGTATTCAACGGGATTGTTTTGGCTAGGTTTAGCCAAGCCATTGAATGCTTGCACGGTATCCAGGGTTTTAGGTGATGCTTTTACTTTCTGCACCCACTCTTCAAAACCTGCCCGATCATCAGTTGCCGTTGCAGTGAATTTCATGCCTGAGAAGCCATGACCACTGTAACTCGCTGAGAATCCATCGTATTTACCCGCAGAGTTAGCAATTAAGTGCAGTTTTGTCTGCATGCCTGCCATGGCATAAATCTGACCACCCAACTGTGGGATGAAGAAAGAGTTCATCACAGAGTCTGAGGTGATTTTGAAGTTAATTGGCACATCTTTAGGGAATACAATTTCGTTTACGGTTGCAATACCCTGTTCCGGATAGATAAACAGCCATTTCCAGTCAAGGGAAATCACTTCTATTGTCACCGGTTTTACATCACTGTCCAATGGCTTGTATGGATCGAGTTCATGAGTTGTTTTCCATGTAATCGTCGCCAAGATAATGATAATCAGGATAGGCACAGTCCAAACGACAAGCTCAATTTTATTTGAGTGTGCCCAGTTTGGACGATAAGTTGCAGATTTATTGGCTTCCCGGTAACGTAAGGCAAAGACGATTGCCATTACAATTGCCGGAATAACAACGATCAGCATCAGGCCAAACGCTGTCAGAATCAGCGTTTTTTGTTCAACGCCGATCGCCCCTTTGGGATTCATCAATACCATATCGCAACCACTTAGCATTAAAGTGGCTGCGAGTAGTGACGATAACCCAATAGTTTTTTTGTATTTCATAAGTCTCATTGAGCGACCCCAGATAACAAAAGCTTTATTGTCGTTTCATCAGTGGGGGCATTCTACGGTAAGGTTACCGGAGTGTAAACAATTGTAATAGAAGCAAGTTGGCTTGTAGGCTTTTTATGTTAGAGAGATCACATGTGGTATGAGATTTAACAAAACGTTAATTTCGGATGGTTATCTTCACCAAGGAATCAAAATGGATAATTATTTTAGATTAAGATGCTATTTTTTAAAAGAAAAAATTGGCGAAAACCAAAGGGGAAATTCCGTAAATACAGGTTATGAATAATGGGATAACCCCTGTTTATTGGTCTTAATGAGCAGCCAGAGGCTGCCCATGTGTTAAATTAATCCCTAGAAGTTATATTTTACACTGTAAACAATAGCATCCTGCCAGAAATCTTCGCCCAATTTGTTATCTGCATAACGGTACTGAACGCCAGTTGTAAAGGAAGGATGTGGAGTCCACCACAGTGCGATAGCGCCATTGATACCATCGCGTCCGCCGTTACCGTAGCGTTTATTGCGGTTCAGTTCAATTTCATTCCAGTTTGTAACGCTGAATTTTTGTTCCCAAAGGTTGAAATCGTACCCTGCAACCCAGCCTGCCACATAACCGTTATTGCCTGAGTAGAAAGTTTGGTCAACATAGTGCAGTGCGACGAAAGGCTTGAACCACACTCCTGCAAGACTGGTATTGTAGCCCAGTCCGTAGAGTGTGTTGACTTCGTGGAAGTTTCCGCCATTCGCTTTACCGGGTAATGAATAGACGCCATAGACGTGACCATAGAGGTTGAAACCCGTATCACCCAAATAGAAGCGGCCTGTTGTTTTGAAAGCATAACGTTGGTTATCACCTGGCTGGGCCGTTTTGCTGTTAAATGGATTTTCTAAATCAGCGAAACCATATAGTTCTCCCCAACTAAAGCCTGCTCCACCTTCCAGTTCCATATAAGCAAAATCGTCTTTATGCGAAGTTTTTCCGGTTTTTTGGGTGGTATGTTTATTCCAGTCAAGGTAGTTCATGCTGACATCAGCAAATCCCCACTGGTATTCCGCGCAGGCTGAAGCAGAAACCAAGGCAGTAGCAACAGCGGAGAGAGTCAAAATATGTCTTTTCATAAATTCCCTTTATATGGTTTTAAAGTGGTTAATGATATTTCGAATAGTACGAAATAAAATACGTTCAAATAATAATATTTGTTAGTTTGAATATAAATATTAACGTTCCGAAAAAGATGTCTCTCAAGTCACATAATGGTGTTTTTTTGTTTTATTTGTGAAGTTTGTCACTAAATAAATCAACAGAAGACTGAACTTTGTTAGCCTTCTGTTGTACGAGATGGGGTAATAACTAGGGGAACTGGCTAAGCGAGGTGAGTTTTTCTCAGGGCCAGATAATCCAGAATTCCGCCCAAAATCAGACCAAAAACGCCGAGAGCCACACTCCATGACAACATAGGCGATATCAGATCATTAATATGGTGAATATTAAGGAAATAAACCTGAAAAGCTAACGGTAAGTAAATCACCAGATGGCCTGCAAGGAATATCAGGATGCTGAGGATTAGCCAAGCGACAAAGATAAGAACAGCGCATAGGATGGCAATAAAGGTTAATCGGTAATAGTTACCAAAGAGTGTTCGCGGCATAAAGTCGTCATGCTCTTCAGTATAAGCCAGTGTCTTACGGCAGACGAGCAACAGTGCCAGTCCCGGCAATCCGATAACCACTGAGAACAGGTAAAACATGGGCCAGCCGTGTGCTTCTGCAAACCATCCTGCTACGGGGCCAACATACACCCGACCAACAGCCGACAATGCAGAGAGCAAAGCGAACTGGGTTGCCGAGAATGATTTATTGCACAGGCTCATCAGCAGTGCGACAAATGCCGCAGTTCCCATACCACCACAGATATTTTCCAGAAAAATGGCCGCTCCCATGGCATAGATATCCTTAGGCGTCACGGCAAGTATCCAATACCCGAAATTTGAAACGGTTTGCAGAATGCCAAATATCATCAGTGCACGGAACAGGCTCAACTTATGCATCAAATAACCACCGTACAATGCACCGACAATGGTTGCGGCGAGTCCGAAGGTTTTATTGATCATACCGACTTCCGCCGGATTGAAACCAACACCACGAATAAGGAACGGAGTGCTGAGTGAGAGCGCAAAAGCATCTGCCATTTTGTACAGGACAATCAACAGCAGGATAAGCCAGGCATTGTTTCGATTGAAAAAGTCATATAATGGCTGGAGTACGGCTTGACGCAAGGTTTTTGGCGGGGCTGCACTGATTTCTGGCTCTTTGGCGGTGAGAGTGGCATAAACACCAATCAACATCATGCCGGCCATAACCCAATACATATTTTGCCAGCCAATATAGAGGGTCAGCAGCAAGGCTAATCCACCAGAAGTCAGCATAGCTATCCGATAGCCCAATACGGAAATTGCGGCACCTGACCCTCGTTCTTCCTGCGGCAGCAAGTCGGTTTTATAGGCATCAAAAATAATATCTTGGGAAGCTGAGAAGAAGGCAACGGCAACCGCCAATGCAGCGAGCCACCATAAATGCTGGGATGGCTGCAGGAATCCCATCGCAGCAATACTGACGATCAATAAAAGTTGCGTTATGAGCATCCATCCCCGTCGACGCCCCAAAAATGAGGGGGAATATCGATCCATTGCGGGTGCCCAGAGAAATTTAAAAACATAGGCTTGACCAACCAGAGTGAAAAAACCGATAGTTCGTATATCGACATTTTCGACAGTCATCCATGCTTGTAACGTTCCTGCTGTGAGTGCAAGAGGCAGCCCTGAGGCAAAGCCCAATAATAGAAGGGTTCGATAGTTGCGTAGTGCAGATAAGTTTAAATAACGGTGGTTAGTCATGAGCCTCCCAAAAACTTTCTGCGCAGCATCTCATTTTTAAGAATTAGGCAGAAAGTTTATTTATTATCCGGTTAGCGGACGTTTTGTTTGATGAAGGTGCTGATTGAAGAATCCTGAGCCATGTCTGCGATCACGTCAGATAAGACCGTATTGACTGCGTCAGCAATTTTTGCGTTTGTTGCACTCAACGGCCCTTGGACATTGTAGCTAGTGCGATAGTTTTTAATCTGTTTACTGCCATCTTGGGCATAAACAATAATGGAGATCTCCGCTTTTGCTGCAATATCATGACGCAGACTGCCCTCTTTTACGTCGGCATAGAGCTGATTCACAATGACTTGCAAATTGGCATTGGAGGGAGAGCCAATCATATAGCCGCGAGCAACCATTTGCTTTTCTAGTGCTTCTTGAAGTAAAAAGCGTAAATCGCGGGAAGGCATTAACGTGACTAATCGTGCATCGCGATTAATTTGGGCCAGGGCTTGAGATTGACGATGGTCGGCCCCACTAATACTGAGTGTAATCGCTTTCATGGTTGGATCTGCCGATGGCAGAGTGATTTTGGGCTGAATGGCGAGTGTATTACCTGAGTTTGCACAGCCAGA
The DNA here is from genome assembly GCF_002127545.1 of Xenorhabdus beddingii. Classification (GTDB taxonomy): domain Bacteria; phylum Pseudomonadota; class Gammaproteobacteria; order Enterobacterales; family Enterobacteriaceae; genus Xenorhabdus; species Xenorhabdus beddingii. The sequence goes on along the minus strand of NZ_MUBK01000003.1, from coordinate 73,315 downwards.
TAAGCCGGCTAAAAAGAAAAGCGCGATCAATGGAATAAATATTTTCTTTAGCATTTGGGTTTTCTCAATTCAAGATTCGGGTATCCGACAGATTAATACAGTAGTATAAACTGCCGTAATCATAGCATCGCCATGAATAACGGCATATCCCTGATGATGGAAACTCAAAGGGAATACCCTAAAGAAATTCTGTTAAAGAGATCGGGTTATCCCTGATGCTATAAGTAACGGGAAATAATCTAGAGTCAATGATGTGGTTGATAAATAACCTTTGGTGGTTGAGGAGAATGAGATGGTTCGTCAGGAAATAGAAACAAAATTACGGGCGGCATTTAAGCCTTCTCATCTGGAAGTGATTGATGAAAGTTATCGTCACAACGTACCGGCAGGTTCTGAAAGTCATTTTAAAATCATTGTGATAAGCAATGAATTCGTTGAACAAAGGATGCTCAGTCGTCATCGCTCAGTATATAGTGTTCTGGCTAAGGAGCTGGAAGAGGGGGTGCATGCTTTGGCGCTTCATACTTATACAGAAAAGGAATGGGCCGAATTGGGCGACACTGTTTTGGCTTCTCCTGCGTGTCGCGGCGGAAATACAACGACATCAAATTTATAATTTTGCGTGCTAATCCAATAGCCTGTCAGGTTTTATTATTAATAATCTAGGTTTAATTTTAGATGGCAGCTTTCGGGCTGCATTTTTGTTTATAGCCATATTTTTGCTTAGATAATAATTGCATAAACACTATTGTGATGTCGTCATTGAGCAACATTTATCACATAAGTCAACAAATCATGCATGCTTTTGTCTGCAATTCTCGACTCATACTGTCTGCGTCGCTATAATGCTGCGTCTAAATTTTTAGAATGGTTTCGGGACGCTTCTGATCACAGGGATTCTCGGTTTTTAAATGCGACCGCCCCGGTTCTTAAAGAGTGCTGCAATCAGCTTGTGTTAGGTATTGCAGCCATTCTGAAGTTGACCGAGCACTATGATTTTTTTGAGGTAACAAGATGCAAGTTTCTGTTGAAACCACTCAAGGCCTTGGGCGTCGTGTGTCAATCACCGTTCCTGCTGCCGATATCGAAAAAGCAGTTAGCAGTGAATTGGTTAATGTAGCAAAGAAAGTCCGTATTGATGGCTTCCGTAAGGGTAAAGTGCCAATGAAGGTTGTTCAGCAGCGTTATGGCGCTTCTGTCCTTCAGGATGTTCTGGGTGATCTGATGCAGCGTAATTTCATCAATGCAATCATTGAGCACAAAATCAATCCAGCAGGCGCACCAAGCTACAAACCTGAACAGTTTAAAGAAGGCGAAGACTTCACTTATGCCGTTGAGTTTGAAGTTTATCCAGAAATTGAACTGAAAGGTCTGGAAGAAATTGAAGTTGAAAAACCTGTCGTTGCAGTTAACGATGCAGATGTTGACACCATGCTGGATACTCTGCGTAAGCAGCAGGCCAGTTGGAAAGACACTGACGAAGCAGCAACTGCGGAAGATCGTGTCACTGTTGATTTCACCGGCTCTGTCGATGGTGAAGAGTTTGAAGGTGGTAAATCCACAGATTTCGTTCTGGCGATGGGCCAGGGTCGTATGATCCCAGGTTTTGAAGACGGTATCGTTGGTCACAAAGCGGGTGAAGAATTCACCATCGATGTGACTTTCCCAGAAGATTACCACGCAGAAAACCTGAAAGGTAAAGCGGCTAAGTTCGTCATCAATCTGAAGAAAATTGAACAGCGTGAACTGCCAGAGCTGACCGAAGAGTTCATCAAGCGTTTTGGTATTGCGGATACGACTGTTGAAGGTCTGCGTGCTGAAATTCGTAAGAACATGGAACGTGAACTGAAAAATGCCGTTCGTGATCGCATCAAAACTCAGGTTCTTGATGGTCTGGTTAACGCTAACGAAATTGACGTTCCTGCTGCGGTTGTTGATGGTGAAATTGATGTACTGCGCCGTCAGGCTGCCCAGCGTTTTGGCGGCAATGAAAAACAGGCTCTGGAACTGCCGCGTGAACTGTTCGAAGAACAGGCAAAACGTCGCGTTGTTGTTGGCTTGCTGTTAGGTGAAGTTATCAGCAGCAATGAGCTGAAAGTCGAAGAAGATCGTGTTAATACACTGATCGAAGAGATGGCTGCTGCTTACGAAGATCCAAAAGAAGTTGTTGAATACTACGGCAAAAACAAAGAATTGATGAACAGCATTCGCAATATGGCTCTGGAAGAGCAGGCTGTTGAACTCGTTCTGAGTAAAGCTAAAGTTTCTGAAAAAGAAACTGGTTTCAATGAGCTTATGAACCAAAATCAACTGGCATAAGTTTCATTTATTGATTGCCTGAGATGATGAAATCTCACTCTCAATAAAGTAAACCCGCAGGCTCTGCTTGCGGGTTTTTTTTATTTTTCTTGAAAAAAACAGATTTAACCTCATATCCTTTCTTACTATTATGTAAGAGCTTACTACTTTTTAGAGGGGGAAAAACCCCTTGTTAGTTAACTTTGGATCATGGTCATCATCGCTTATCTCAAGTAGAATCAGTTATGAATGGCACCAGCGTGAGTTCTATTAGGAGACGGAAATGTCATACAGTGGCAAGCAAGATCAATATGCACCTAACATGTCTTTGGTGCCGATGGTGGTTGAACAAACAGCACGTGGGGAGCGCGCATTTGATATTTACTCCCGCTTATTAAAAGATCGTATTATTTTTCTGACTGGGCCAGTTGAAGATCATATGGCGAACTTGGTTGCTGCCCAAATGTTATTCTTGGAAGCAGAAAACCCAGAAAAAGATATTCATTTATATATCAACTCTCCGGGTGGGGTTATTACGGCTGGCATGTCTATTTACGACACGATGCAATTTATCAAGCCGGATGTGAGTACCATTTGTATGGGGCAGGCCTGCTCAATGGGAGCATTTTTGTTGACTGCTGGGGCAAAAGGCAAGCGTTTCTGTCTGCCGAATTCCAGGGTTATGATTCACCAGCCATTAGGTGGTTTCCAAGGACAGGCGACGGATATTGAAATCCATGCACAAGAAATACTCAAGGTTAAAGCTCGTATGAACGAATTGATGGCAAAACATACTGGGAAATCCCTTGATAAGATCGCTGAAGATACAGAACGTGATCGTTTCCTATCAGCCTCAGAAGCCGTAGAATACGGACTGGTTGATAGTGTATTCACCCAGCGCAACTAATTTATTGACAATTACTTTATTACTCCGATGCTGCTCCTTTCAGGGCGCTTCTTTATGTTGACGTTAAACCGGGCGGAGTAATAACAGCGTTTTTTCTGTTATGCCAGATAAACTGGGATAACAGTTCATAAAGTGAGGTTGACTGATGACAGATAAGCGCAAAGACGGTTCAGGAAAGCTGCTGTATTGCTCTTTCTGCGGAAAAAGCCAACATGAAGTCCGGAAATTAATCGCCGGCCCGTCAGTGTATATCTGCGATGAATGTGTCGATTTATGTAATGATATCATTCGCGAAGAAATTAAAGAGCTGGTACCACATCGTGAGCGTAGCGCATTACCTACCCCTCATGAAATTCGTCAACATCTGGATGATTATGTCATTGGTCAGGAAACGGCGAAAAAAGTGTTAGCAGTGGCTGTCTATAACCATTACAAGAGACTACGTAATGGGGACAGCAATAATGGTGTGGAATTAGGCAAAAGCAATATCTTGCTCATTGGCCCGACAGGAAGCGGTAAAACCCTGCTGGCTGAGACACTTGCCCGCTATTTGGATGTTCCGTTTACTATGGCTGACGCCACGACATTGACTGAAGCGGGTTATGTTGGGGAAGACGTAGAAAATATTATCCAGAAACTTCTGCAAAAATGTGACTACGACGTGCAGAAAGCACAGCGTGGTATCGTGTATATTGATGAAATAGATAAAATTTCCCGTAAATCTGACAACCCTTCGATTACCCGTGATGTATCGGGTGAAGGGGTTCAGCAGGCGTTGTTGAAACTGATAGAGGGCACTGTGGCAGCGGTTCCACCTCAGGGTGGTCGTAAACATCCACAACAGGAGTTTTTGCAGGTTGATACTTCCAAAATCCTGTTTATTTGTGGTGGTGCGTTTGCCGGTCTGGATAAAGTTGTCAGCCAGCGTTTGAATATCAGTTCAGGTATTGGTTTTAGTGCTACAGTTAAAGGCGAATCTGAGAAAGCAACAGAAGGTGAATTGCTGTCTCAGGTTGAACCGGGAGATTTAATCAAATTTGGTTTAATTCCTGAATTCATTGGCCGTCTGCCGGTCTTGGCAACATTGACTGAACTCAATGAAGAAGCACTGATTGAGATCCTACAAGAGCCAAAAAATGCGCTGACCAAACAGTATCAGGCTCTGTTTAATCTTGAAGGTGTTGAACTGGAGTTCAGAAAAGAAGCGTTGACTGCCATCGCGAAAAAGGCAATGGCACGTAAAACCGGCGCCCGTGGTCTTCGTTCAATTGTTGAAGGTGTTTTGCTGGACACAATGTATGACCTGCCATCAATGGAACATATCGAGAAAGTGGTCGTTGATGAAGCGGTTGTCGAAGAGAAATCCGCACCATTATTGATATATAGCAAGCCGGATGCCCAAGTTTCTGGTGAGTGAAGAAAATAGGGTAGGAAATACCGATTATCAATACGCATTGAAAAAATACAAATGAGGGATTTTCCCTCATTTTGTTTTTTGCAGATATAGGCTATTGAATGTCAGATTCTTGTCCCCATATATTTTGTATTCTTTGAAGTGAAACTCGTGAAAACCGTGTTTCACGAGATTCCTAAAAACTGGCGAAAGCTGTACCCAATAGATTTCGAGTTGCTTCGCGACGGCAAGTAAATGAATCCCCAGAAGCGTAGCTAACGATGTGACTGGGGTGAGTGAGCGCAGCTAACAAGGAGGCAACTTGAAAAGTGAAGGGTATAAACGAAGAGAGAGCTCTATGAATCCTGAGCGTTCCGAACGCATAGAAATCCCTGTATTGCCTTTGCGCGATGTAGTGGTTTACCCACATATGGTGATCCCTCTGTTTGTTGGGCGTGAGAAGTCGATTCATTGCCTGGAAGCAGCAATGGATCATGACAAACAGGTCATGTTGGTCGCGCAAAAAGAAGCATCCACTGACGAACCGGGAGTCAATGATCTTTTCTCCGTAGGTACAGTGGCTTCTGTTTTACAGATGCTGAAACTACCAGATGGCACAGTAAAAGTTCTGGTTGAAGGTTTACAGCGTGCTCGCATTACTACGTTGACGGACAATGGCGAGTATTTTTATGCGCAAGTTGAATATTTTGAATCTCCTGATGTTGATGAACGTGAACAAGAAGTTCTGGTAAGAACAGCGATCAATCAGTTTGAAGGTTATGTCAAACTGAACAAAAAGATCCCGCCGGAAGTATTGACATCGTTGCACAGTATTGAAGATGCAGCAAAGTTGGCTGATACCATTACTGCGCACATGCCTTTGAAAATCAATGACAAACAGGCTGTTCTAGAAATGACTGATGTTGTTGAGCGCATTGAATATCTGATTGCAATGATGGAATCAGAGATCGATCTTCTACAGGTAGAAAAACGTATCCGTAACCGCGTTAAAAAACAGATGGAAAAAAGCCAGCGCGAGTACTACCTGAATGAGCAAATGAAAGCGATCCAGAAAGAATTGGGTGAGATGGATGATGCACCTGATGAATATGAGACGCTAAAGCGCAAAATCGAAGAGGCGAAAATGCCTAAAGAGGCGCGCGAAAGAGCAGAAGCTGAATTGCAGAAATTAAAAATGATGTCTCCAATGTCGGCTGAAGCAACAGTTGTTCGTGGTTATATTGACTGGATGGTACAAATTCCTTGGGTTGCGCGTAGCAAGGTCAAAAAAGATCTGGTGAAAGCTCAGGAAGTGCTGGATATAGACCATTATGGTTTGGAGCGCGTCAAAGAGCGTATTCTTGAATATCTCGCAGTACAAAGCCGTATTAACAAGATTAAGGGACCAATACTCTGTCTGGTCGGGCCTCCAGGCGTGGGTAAAACCTCATTGGGACGCTCCATTGCACGCGCAACCGGGCGCAAATACGTGCGTATGGCATTGGGAGGCGTGCATGATGAAGGAGAAATCCGTGGGCACCGCCGTACCTATATTGGTTCCATGCCGGGCAAATTAATTCAGAAAATGTCCAAAATCGGCGTGAAAAACCCGCTGTTCCTATTGGATGAAATTGACAAAATGTCATCTGACATGCGCGGTGATCCGGCTTCAGCATTGTTGGAAGTCCTTGATCCTGAACAAAACGTAGCATTTAGCGATCATTACCTTGAAGTCGATTACGATCTGTCTGATGTTATGTTTGTGGCAACGTCTAACTCCATGAATATCCCTGCTCCCCTGCTGGATCGTATGGAAGTCATTCGCCTGTCGGGTTACACCGAAGATGAAAAACTGAATATTGCCAAGCGTCATCTTCTGCCAAAACAGATCGAGCGCAACGCCCTGAAAAAAGGCGAATTAACCATTGATGATGGTGCCATTATCGGCATTATCCGTTACTACACCCGTGAGGCTGGCGTTCGTAGTCTGGAACGTGAAATCTCTAAATTGTGTCGTAAGGCCGTGAAAGCATTGTTGATGGATAAGAAGATCAAGCACATTGAAATCAACGCGGATAACCTGAAAGATTATCTGGGAGTACAGCGGGTCGATTACGGTCGTGCTGATACAGAAAACCGGGTTGGTCAGGTAACCGGTCTTGCATGGACAGAAGTCGGTGGCGATCTGCTGACGATTGAAACAGCCAGTGTGCCAGGTAAAGGTAAATTGACCTATACTGGCTCATTGGGTGAAGTTATGCAGGAATCCATTCAGGCGGCATTGACTGTTGTTCGGGCTCGTGCTGATAAACTGGGCATCAGCCCTGATTTTCATGAAAAACGTGATATTCACGTGCATGTACCTGAAGGGGCGACGCCGAAAGATGGTCCGAGTGCGGGGATTGCCATGTGCACCGCATTGGTTTCTTGTCTGACAGGTAACCCGGTTCGTGCTGATGTGGCTATGACGGGTGAAATTACGTTACGCGGTTTAGTCCTGCCAATTGGTGGCCTGAAGGAAAAACTGCTGGCCGCTCACCGTGGGGGAATTAAAACCGTCATCATTCCAGATGAAAATAAACGTGATTTGGAAGAGATCCCACAGAACGTCATTCAAGATTTGGAAATCCATCCCGTTAAGCGTATAGAAGATATTTTAGCTATAGCTTTGCAGAAACCTGCATTTGGTGCAGAAGTAGTATCACTAAAATAGTACAAAAATAGTGAGCTAACTCAAGAAGTGTATATAAAATTTCGGTTGGCAAGTGAATTGAGACTTGCCAGCCTTTTTTTGTGTCATTAAGTTAGTCTAGTCTAATTATCCGATTAAATATTTTGCTGTTCCATGATTTCTTGCTAATACTGGAAAGGATTGATATGACGGAACGACGGTTGTGTTGTCCGTTATAAATCGGTTTTTGTCATATAGTAAAACTAAATGGGGATGATAAGAGTGAATAAATCACAACTGATCGACAAAATTGTTGCTGATGTGAATATTTCCAAGGCAGCAGCCGGACGTGTAGTAGATGCATTCATTTCTTCAGTATCTGATGCATTGAAAGACGGTGATGATGTCGCTTTGGTAGGGTTCGGTACGTTTACTGTGCGTGAGCGCGCAGCCCGTACGGGACGTAACCCTCAGACAGGCAAGGAAATCAAGATTGCAGCAGCAAAAGTCCCTGCTTTCCGCGCGGGAAAGGGACTGAAAGATGCTGTCAACGGTTAATGAGTAGGATACCTGCTCCTCGTTTTTGCCTGGCAGTAAACTTAAACTGACTAGGCAATGTTGATAGGCTAGAATATAAGCGCATCAATCAATTGGTGCGCTTTTTTTCTCTTAGCGTCTGAATTGTCGTAATATGACAGTTTCTTTTTCACTAAAGCGGAGTTTTACGTCTTTATGATGGACAACCTACGCACGGCGGCAAACGGTCCTGTGCTTAAAATTGTGTTGGCTCTAATTATCCTGACTTTTCTGGTAACAGGTGTCACAGGCTACCTGTCGAGCGAAAGTGGTAGTTATGCTGCCAAAGTGAATGGCCAAACCATTAGTCGTGCTCAGCTAGAGCAAGCATTTCAGCGAGAGAAAAATGCTATGCAGGAGAGGCTGGGAGATGAATTTTCAACTTTGTTGAGTAATGAACAGGCCGTACAGCAGTTTCGGCGTAACTCATTAAATCAACTGGTCGATATCACCTTGATTGAACAATACGCACGTAAGTTGGGGTTATCAGCGAGTGATGAGCAGGTTGCACAGGAAATACGTAACCTGCCTTTTCTTAGAACCGATGACAAATTTGATAACAAGAAATATCAGGATTATTTGGACTTGCTTGCTCGCTCAAACATGAGTCCTGACGTCTTTGCTGAGCAGATTCGCCAAGAGCTTATTAATCGTCAATTAAGGCAAATATTGATAAATTCGGAAATCGCGTTACCGACTGAAGTCAAACAGGAAGCCGCGCTTCGTTTTCAAGAAAGAACCGTGCGCCTTGCAACTCTTGAATTGAAATCAATAGAAGCGCAGCAAAAAGTCACCGATGAAGAGCTGAAAAACTACTATGACGCGAACAGTAAAAATTTCGCTGTGCCAGAGAAAGTGAAAATCAGCTATATCAAGATGGATGCTGCGGATGAACTGAAAAATGTCACCGTATCTGATGCGGATATTGAAAAATATTATAACGACAACCTGTCGAAATACACCAAATCTGAACAGAAGAAGTACAGTTTTATTCAATTGGCCTCAGATTCGGCGGCTAAATCGGTTTTGGATGAATTAAATAAAGGGGCTGAATTCAGTCAATTAGCATCAGAAAAATCGACAGATAAATTTTCTGCTCAAAAAGGAGGGGATCTCGGCTGGATGGAAGAGAATTCTCTGCCTAATGAGATTAAAACCGCTAATTTGACCCAGAAAGGGCAGCTTTCTAATGTCGTCAAGTTATCCAATGGATATGCGATTTTCCGTTTGGACGATATCAAACCTCAGGTTGTCAAGCCATTGGAAGATCTCCGTTCGGAGATAGAAAAAATCGTTAAGCAGGAAAAAGCGGTTGATGCGTTTTTCTCTTTACAGAGAAAAGTCAGTGATGCGGCAGCTAATGATAATGAGTCTTTGGCGGCAGCAGAAAAAGCCGCCGGTTATCAGGCTGTGACGACTGACTGGTTTGATCGTGATCATGTGCCTGCTGATATTAACTTCAGCCAAGTTGTTCAGGCTATTTTCTCTGGCAATTTGCTTGATGATAAAGGATCAACCGGCATTAACTCTGATGTCATTTCGGTTGAGGGTGACAGAGCCTTTATTGTGCGTGTTGACGATGTTAAACCTGAAACCGTTCAGCCATTCGAACAAGCTAAAACTGAAATCGCTGAACTGGTGAAGCGCCAGAAAGCGGAAAAACAGCTTCAGGTTGAGAGTGAAAAATTACTGGCTGCCTTGAAAGAAGGTAAGGGTGAGCAGGCATTGGAAGCTGCGGGAATCCAGTTTGCCCAACCTACCGTGGTTCAACGCATGGGACAAACTAATCAGGCTACCGATATGGCATTCACTTTACCTCATCCTAAAGAGGGTAAGGTTGAATATGGTTTAGCCCAAGATGAACTAGGTAACGCAGTATTGATCCAGTTGGATAAAGTGACTCCAGGCTCTATTACCGATGAGCAGCTCAAACAATATACAACGAATTATCAGTATCAAACAGGTAATAACATGATGGAATCACTCATCATTAATTTGCGTGATAATGCTGATATTAAGTTTGGTCAAATCGAATAAAATTGTGAAGTCACTCGCAGCTATTTGTGCAAAATAGCAATTGAAAAAGGCCACTTTCGTGGCCTTTCGCATATTTAAATCTTACCTATTGCCCAGAAAAATTATTATGGCAATCTCTCCCTCGTCAACAAAACATGGAGAGATTTATATGAAATATGTAAGGATATTATTCAACTCACTCATGATGGCTGTGTGTATCAACATATCGTTAGCTCACGCCAGCACAGTGAATGAATCGACTGATAAGATAGTGAAACAACCCATTAGCCAGAATCAAAAGGCCATTGAAAACAATGGCTCGCAGCAAGAAGGTAAGCAAATTTCAAGCCAGCAAATATCAAAGGAAGGCACCCTTAACATCAATACTGCAAGTGCCGAAGAGTTGGCGAAAGAGCTTAATGGTGTTGGGACTAAAAAAGCACAGGCGATTATTGAATATCGTGAAAAATATGGTCCGTTTACGGCAATAGAACAATTGCAGGAAGTTCAAGGTATCGGGCCTATGCTTATAGAAAAGAATCGAAATAAATTAACTTACTGAGTATGAAGCCCTCTTGTAATGCCATAGTTATTTTTACATATACCCAATGGAGTTCAAGAAAGATGTAGCCAACAAAACGGCAACGTGAAAGACGACGGGTGTAGCAAACTTACCAAGAGGGCTGTGATACCGATCAATAATAATTCATTAAACGCTATTGTAATTAAATTGTTTTGCTATTGTTAATCATTATCTGGTCGGATGAGTGGAGAGGAATAAAATAGCAATGAGCACGATTATCAAAGTTAGGGGCTACCATATTGATCTTTTTCAGCATGTGAACAATGCACGCTATTTGGAATTTATGGAAGCAGCGCGCTGGGATTTACTGACTGAAGATGACACTCTGGAATGGTTAAACAGCAAAAATATTGGTTTTGTTGTGGTCAATATCAATATTAATTATCGTCATCCGGCAGTGGTTACCGATGAGCTGGAAGTCAACTCTTTCATGCGGGACTTGGGCAACAAAAGCGGCACATTTTTTCAGGAAATTACGCGCAGGAGTGATAATAAAATTATCGCAGATGCCTTAACTACATTTGTCTGCATTGATTTGAAAACTCAAAAAGCACTCGTTCTGGAAGGTGAATTACGGCAAAGAATGGAAGCATATAGGAGCTAAAACAGGAGAGTGAAAACAGCGTAGATGTAAATAGTGAGAGGTTCATTGAACCTCTCTACCTACAAACGTTAATTAAATAAAACGGTTTGATTAACCAACATGTGTTTTGGATTTCATCTCTGCCATTGTGGATTGGGCATTGTTTAAATAATTATCCAGCCCTCTGGCGCGGAGATGGCAGGCAGCGCATTCGCCGCATCCATCACCTTGAATACCGTTATAACAAGTCAGGGTTTGATGACGGACGAAATCCAGTTTTTGGTAATAATCAGCCAAAGCCCAGGTTTCAGCTTTGTTCAACCACATTAGGGGCGTTTCGAAACGGATATCACGGGCTATCCCAAGGCTAACCGCTTTGTTTAGGGCTTTGACAAATTCGTCACGGCAATCTGGATAACCTGAAAAATCAGTTTCACAAACACCCGTAATGACAGCTTCTGCTTCAACCTGATAGGCATAAATTGCCGCTAGCGTTAAAAACAGGATATTACGGCCGGGCACAAAAGTATTTGGGAGGCCACTTTTTTCACTTGCACTGAAATCTGGCACGGGAATGTCATCTCTTGTCAGGCTGCTGATTGCAAGCTCATTCAGTAAAGTCACATCAAGTACTTTGTGGGCAGCCGCGCCTAATTCCTTGCTGATACGGCAAGCGACATCAATTTCAGCACGGTGACGCTGCCCATAATCAAAGGTGACACAGTGAACTTCGTCATATTGACGGAGTGCTTGGATTAAACAAGTGGTGGAATCTTGCCCACCACTGAATACAACAACGGCTCGTTTCATGATATCTACCTCTGTAAATTGAAGGAGATATGTTACTCATAACCGTTTAACTTGGGTAGCTGTGTTCGGTACTGTGTGATATCACCGATATTATGATGAACCCATTCCGGGTTGTAATAAGTATCAAGATAGCGTTCTCCGCTATCACAAAGTAACGTCACAATTGCCCCTTGCTGATTGTTGTCGTGCATTTGTTTGGCGAGCTGTAAAGTGCCCCAGACATTAGTGCCTGTAGATGCGCCGGTTTTTCTGCCAAGTAATTTTTCAAGCCAGTAAATGGTAGCAATAGTGGCAGGATCAGGAACTTGGATCATGTCATCAATCACAGTAGGAATAAAAGAAGGCTCTACGCGTGGGCGGCCAATGCCTTCGATTTTACTGCCAACCGTTCCCAGAATATCCCGGCGATTCTGGCGGTAACAATCGTAGAAAACGGAGTTTTCTGGATCAGCAACAATTAATTTAGTGTCATATCCCTGATAGCGGATATAGCGGCCAAGGGTCGCTGATGTGCCACCGGTTCCCGCACTCATAACGATGTAAGTCGGTTCAGGAAATGGCTCTAGCTTCATGTGGCGGAAAATACTTTCTGCAATGTTATTGTTGCCTCGCCAATCAGTCGCTCGTTCGGCATAGGTAAATTGATCCATATAATGACCATTGAGTTCTTTTGCCAGACGCTCTGATTCCTGATAAATCATGGCCGAATGTTCTACAAAATGGCATTTGCCCCCGTAGAACTCAATTTCCTGAACTTTGCGTTTAGCGGTGCAGGAGGGCATTACAGCAATAAAAGGTAAACCAAGTAACCGGGCAAAATAAGCCTCCGAAACAGCGGTGCTGCCGGATGAGGCTTCAATAATGGGCGTTCCTTCCTTGATCCAGCCATTAGTGAGTGCATAAAGAAATAGGGAGCGAGCAAGCCGGTGTTTCAGACTACCGGTGGGATGGGTACTCTCATCTTTAAGGTAAAGATGGATACCCGAAAACATGGGAAGGTTGAGACGAATCAGATGGGTATCTGCACTGCGCTGATAATCAGCCTGAATAGCTTTTATGGCATTTTTAGCCCATAAAGACGACATAAATTGACCCTGAATAATAATACCGTAGTGGTATATAGATTACCCTTACATTTGGAGAAATAGATTATTATTTTTCTGTGATTATCCGTTATATTTGGGAAATATTTCTACAGGATTTAGATATGCTAGACAAAATAGACCGTAAGCTACTGGAACTGCTCCAACAAGACTGTAGTCTATCCCTCAATGCGCTGGCTGAAGCTGTGAATTTGACTTCCACGCCCTGCTGGAAAAGGCTAAAACGACTTGAAGATGAAGGGTATATTGTTGGAAAAGTGGCGTTGCTGAATGGCGCTAAACTTGGGCTGAGTTTAACCGTGATCGTGATGATTAAGACCCAGCAACACAACAGCGAGTGGTATGAACAGTTTGTGTCCTTTATCCGGGAGATGCCGGAAGTCTTAACATTTTATCGCATGGCGGGTGAATATGATTATCTGATGCATGTAGAAGTTGTTGATATGAAAAGTTATGATCGATTCTATAAACGCATGGTAAATGGGGTTTCGGGTTTGATTGATGTAAGCTCTAACTTTGCGATGGAAAAGATAAAATACACAACGGCGTTGCCAATACCAGATTCAGTGATCTGAAATCCCTTTTGGTAGGCAGACGTTAACCCTTTCATTTTTACCTTGGGAAATAGGTGTGTGAGATTATTTTCACAATTAAGCTGGTATTTTATTAGTGAATGGCGGCGTTACTCAGGTGCTGTCATTTTTCTCATTATGATTGCGGTGCTGCAACTGATCCCTCCTCGATTGGTTGGAATTATTGTTGATGGCATTAGTGCAAAAACGATGTCATCCAGCCAGCTATTAACTTGGTTAGGGTTAATGCTGCTTATCGCGTTAGCAATATATGGATTGCGATATGTTTGGCGTGTTTGGCTGTTCGGTGCCTCTTATCGGCTGGCGGTTAAAATGCGCAGTGATTTCTATCTGAGACTGAGTAGTCAGAATCCTGAATTTTATTTGCGTCATAGAACCGGCGACCTTATGGCTCGCGCAACAAATGATGTTGATCGGGTTGTTTTTGCGGCGGGTGAGGGAGTACTTACTTTAGTTGATGCTTTGGTCATGGGATGTGCCGTCCTCATCGTAATGAGTGTGCAAATTAGCTGGCAGTTAACATTGTTATCACTGCTTCCCATGCCTATCATGGCGTTTGCGATTAAGCATTATGGTAATCAGCTTCACCATCGTTTTAAGTCTGCTCAGGGGGCATTTTCTGCCCTGAATAACCACGCACAGGAAAGTTTGACCAGCATTCGTATGATAAAAGCGTTTGGCCTGGAAAAGTTGCAGTCTAACCAGTTTGAAGAAGTTGCCATTGATGCCGGGCGTAAAAATATGCATGTTGCCCGTGTCGATGCACGTTTTGACCCTACGATTTTCATCGCTATTGCTGTTGCAAACCTCTTGGCTGTGGGGGGAGGAAGCTGGATGGTTGTGCATGGCTCCATGACCTTGGGTGAACTGACCAGTTTTGTTATGTATCTGGGATTGATGATCTGGCCAATGCTGGCATTAGCATGGATGTTCAACATTGTTGAAAGGGGAAGTGCCGCGTATACACGTATTCGCAGCTTGTTACAGGAGCCATTGGTAATTGAAGATGGATCGTTGTCTTTATCGCCAAACCGGGGAACCCTGCAGGTAAATATTAACGCTTTTATTTATCCCAAAAATGATAAGCCTGTTTTAAATGATATTCATTTCCGGCTGGAACCGGGGCAACTATTAGGATTGTGTGGCCCAACGGGTGCAGGAAAAAGTACTTTGCTGGCTTTGTTACAGCGGCACTTTGATGTCACCAACGGAGAAATTCTTTTCCAGTCTCAGAATATTTCCTCCCTCAACGTGGAAGAATGGCGTTCACGATTGGCTATTGTCAATCAGACACCTTTTCTGTTTTCAGATACGGTTGCGGGCAATATTGCGTTAGGGCGGCCTGATGCAACCCAAGAGCAAATAGAAGGGGTCGCTCGTCTGGCAAATGTCCATGACGATATTCTGCGATTGCCCCAAGGTTATCAAACCGAAGTTGGAGAACGGGGGGTGATGCTTTCCGGTGGGCAAAAGCAGCGTATATCTATCGCAAGGGCCTTATTGTTGGATACTGAAATTTTGATCCTTGACGATGCCCTGTCAGCGGTTGACGGGCAGACCGAATATCAGATTATGAAAAACCTCAGCCAATGGCGGCAGAGTCGCACCATTATTATCAGTGCACATCGACTGTCCGCATTAACGGAAGCCGATAACATTCTGGTTATGCAACATGGCACGATTGCGCAGAAAGGTCAGCATAAACAGCTTATCGCTCAATCCGGTTGGTATTTCGATATGTACCATTACCAACAATTAGAAGCCGCATTGGATGGGGAAAATGACTAATACTCATATGCGCAAGCTATGGCCATCATTGAAGCGCCTGCTTTCTTACAGTAAAAATTACCGCAAGCCAATGATAATTGCGGTATTGATGTCATGGGTTGCAGCATTGGCGGAAGTGAGTGGGCCTCTGCTCGTGAGCTATTTTATCGATAATATGGTCGCAACTGGGAACTTACCGCTTGATACCGTCATTAGTCTTGCTGCCATATTTCTAGTTTTGCAGCTTGTTGCGGCTGCTTTGCACTATTATCAGAGTTTGTTTTTTAATCAGGCATCAGTGGGAGTGGTACAACAACTTCGCACTGATGTTATGAATTCAGCATTACGTCAGCCCTTAAGTGCTTTTGATAATCAACCGGTTGGTCAATTGATATCCCGTGTAACGAATGATACTGAAGTTATTAAGGATCTCTTTGTCAATGTGATCCCTACTGTGTTCCGCAGCATTGCATTAATTGGCGCTATGCTAATCGCGATGTTTATTCTGGATTGGCGCATGGCATGTGTTGCGATCCTCATGTTTCCTGCGGTATTGCTGGTAATGTTTATTTATCAGCGCTTCAGTACTCCAATTGTTAGGCGGGTTCGTGGCTATTTGGCCGACATTAATGATGGGTTTAATGAAGCCATTAATGGAATGACCGTGATTCAGCAGTTTCGCCAGCAGGCTCGTTTTGGTGAAAAAATGCTGGCGACCAACCGGGCACATTATCAAGCCCGTATGCAGGCTTTACGGCTAGATGGCATCTTATTGAGACCATTATTGAGTTTTTTTTCTACCGCAATATTGTGTGGTTTACTCTTGCTGTTCGGACTCAAAGGAGCAGAAATCATTGGAGTAGGTGTACTGTATGCCTTTATCAACTATCTTGGTCGATTGAATGAACCTTTGATTGAGCTGACTGCGCAACAATCCGTATT
Organism: Xenorhabdus beddingii; assembly: GCF_002127545.1. Lineage (GTDB taxonomy): Bacteria > Pseudomonadota > Gammaproteobacteria > Enterobacterales > Enterobacteriaceae > Xenorhabdus > Xenorhabdus beddingii. Next base: position 57,073 of record NZ_MUBK01000003.1, on the reverse strand, counting down.
ACAGCAGGCGGTCGTTTCAGGAGAGCGGGTTTTTGAACTCATGGATAGTCCTCAACAACAATATGGCGATGATTTGGAAGCGTTGGCCAGTGGCAGGATTGATATTGAGAACCTGAATTTTGCCTATCGAAGCGACAAACTGGTTTTGAGTGATATTAACCTGCATGTACCTTCCCATGGATTTATGGCTTTGGTTGGACATACTGGAAGTGGCAAGAGTACCTTGGCAAATTTGATTATGGGCTACTATCCGTGGCAGGACGGTGAAATTTACCTTGATGGGCGCCCAGTTTCTTCACTTTCTCATGCAGTATTACGTAATGGTGTAGCAATGGTACAGCAAGACCCTGTGGTTTTGGCTGCTTCATTTTTATACAACATCACGTTAGGACGGGATATTAGTGAAGAAAAAGTATGGGAAGTGCTGGAAATGGTTCAATTATCTGAATTTATTCATAATTTACCCGATGGTTTGAATTCAGTATTGGGAGAACAAGGCAATACGCTTTCCGCAGGGCAAAAGCAGCTTTTGGCAATGGCCAGGGTCTTGGTGCAAACGCCACAAATCCTTATTTTGGATGAAGCAACGGCAAATATTGATTCGGGAACGGAACAATCCGTGCAAAAAGCGCTGGCAATGATCCGTAAACAGACGACGTTGGTGGTGATTGCTCACCGTCTTTCAACCATTGTTGAAGCTGATTCCATATTAGTGCTGCATCGTGGTGCAATTGTTGAGCAGGGTCAGCACCAACAGCTACTGGCGCAGCGTGGGCGCTATTATCAAATGTATCAACTCCAACAGGTTGGTGAGACTTTGAATGAATCTGTGCACATTTAGTGTGCAGATGGGGAGTGGATGTGTTTGCTGCTCCCCTCTTTTTATCCCCCTTTAGAAATTCCTTTCAGTAATTCATTGATTAAATATCCTTTTTAATTTTTGGCATGTCCCTTGCAAATATTCCCTTGTGCAAACACAGCAGATACAGCAAATACACAGCCATAAGTGGGGGAAGCATGAAACTAATCACCACCATCATAAAGCCGTTTAAATTGGAAGAAGTGAGGGAAGCACTCGCTGATATAGGTGTGCAAGGTATGACAATCACGGAAGTAAAAGGATTTGGACGTCAAAAGGGTCATTCTGAGCTTTATCGAGGGGCTGAATATAACGTTAATTTCTTGCCCAAAGTTAAAATTGATATTGCCGTTAACGATGAGCAAGTTGAAGAGATTGTCCATGTTATTCAACATGCTGCATTCACGGGGAAAATGGGGGACGGGAAAATTTTTATCTTTGAATTACAGCATGCCGTCCGTATCAGGACGGGTGAACTCAATGACTCAGCACTATAAATAGGAGGTGAACAATGAACAAAAAACGCTTCTCCATAGTGAGTCTCGCAGTCTGTTTTCCCTCATTCGCTTTTGCTGCGGAAAAAACGCTGGATAAAGCTGATACGGTATTTATGTTTATCAATACCGTACTGGTACTTTTTATGACCATACCCGGCATCGCTTTGTTTTATGGAGGGCTATTACGCCGTAAAAATGTTTTGTCATTGATGTCACAGGTGATTGTTAGTTTTTCATTGGTGTGTGTACTTTGGGTTATTTATGGTTACAGCATGACTTTTGAGGTAGGTAACCGTTTTTGGGGTGGGTTAGATCAGGTTATGCTGAAAAATATATCCATAACCGATCTGACTGGTGGGTTCTATCAGTTGATACATGTTGTTTTCCAAGGTGCATTTGCTTGTATCACGGTTGCCTTAGTCGTGGGCGCTTTGTGCGAGAGAATTCGTTTTTCAGCGTTATTGATTTTTAGCGTGTTATGGCTAACGGCGTCGTATATCCCTATCGCGCATATGATATGGGGAGGAGGCTGGCTTGCTGAAGATGGCGCTTTGGATTTTGCGGGTGGAACGGTTGTCCACATTAATGCGGCGGCGGCAGGGTTGGTCGGTGCTTACTTACTTGGAAAGCGTTCAGGATTTGGGCGAGAGGCGTTTAAACCCCATAACTTGCCAATGACTTTTATTGGAACGGCGATTCTTTATATTGGTTGGTTTGGTTTTAATGTGGGGTCTGCTGGTGCAGTCAATGCCATTTCAGCCCTGGCTCTGGTGAATACTGTGATAGCAACAGCCGGAGCCGTATTGTCATGGGTGATTTCTGAGTGGTTATTTCGTCAAAAGCCTTCGCTATTGGGAGCATGTTCTGGATGTATTTCTGGTTTGGTCGTCATTACGCCTGCTGCGGCAACGGTGGGGATCGGCGGTGCGTTGGTTATGGGAGTGATTGGAGGCGTTGCCGGTTTGTGGGGTGTGGTCATACTGAAACGGTGGTTACGTGTAGATGATGTCTGTGATGTTTTTGGGGTACATGGCGTATGTGGCATTGTAGGTTGTTTGCTGACCGGGATTTTTACTGCGTCCACTTTAGGTGGAATAGGATTCTCTGAAGGAATGACCATGCTAAGGCAGCTTGGCATTCAGAGTATCAGTATATTGGTCTGTATTGTGTGGTCATCGATAGCAGCTTATATCTCATTTAAGGTGGCTGATAAACTGGTTGGGTTACGCATTAGTGTTGAATCAGAAAGAGAAGGATTGGACATTACATCACATGGTGAAAGCGCCTATAACTGATTAGATTTTTCTTCCTTGAACACTGTGTGCCGTAATAATACGAAAATCGCAATAGGAAATTAACAACGGGACAATACCCAATACCGATGATATATACGGTACACAGTGTGTATTCAATTCATTACAGCTTTCTGATGACGCCTTCCTGCACTGCCGAAGCGATGAGTACACCTTTACGATCATAGATATGACCACGCACAAAACCACGAGCTCCTGAAGCTGATGGGCTTTCGATGGCATAGAGCAGCCAATCGTTCATGCTGAAAGGGCGGTGATACCACATTGAATGGTCAATTGTGGCTACTTGCATATTACGTTCCATAAATCCTACGCCATGGGGCTGTAATGACGTCGGGAGGAAATTGAAATCTGAGGCATACCCCAGTAAGCAGCTATGAATGAATGGATCTTCCGGCATTTTTCCATTGCTGCGGAACCAAACATAACGAACCGGGGTTTTGGATGAATGATCAGGTAAATCGTGGGGTTTAACGAGTTTCATTTCCAGAGGTGGGGTAGAAAAAGCATCCTTGAGTTTGGCGGGGAGTGAGTCAGCCATTTTTTTGACCATTTCCTCTTGGGATTCCAACTCTTCTGGAGGGGGAACAACAGGCATGGTATTTTGATGCTCGAAACTTTCTTCGTGACCTTGAAAAGAGGCCGTCATATAGAAAATAGGCTGACCATGTTGTATTGCACTGACACGGCGGGCACTAAAACTTTTCCCGTCACGCAATATTTCAACGTCATAAACAATGGGTTTACTGCTGTCACCCGGGCGTAGAAAATAGCTATGGAAAGAGTGAATCATTCTATCATTGGCAACGGTTTGTTTTGCTGCATATAGAGCCTGACCTATCACTTGCCCGCCAAAAACTTGAGGGAATCCTAAATCCTCGCTCTGCCCACGATAAATTCCCTCTTCTATCTTTTCCAGATGTATTAAGTTAATTAAATTTTGTAATGCCTGGCTCATAACATGCCTTTGTTTTTTAAGAGCGTTAAAAATGGATAAAACAATGATGACTGATAATAGGTTTTCAATTGCTTGAAAATAAGCGGATAAAACTGTAAATAAAATTTATGATTATGTTTTTTATTTTGGAGATGAATTATCACTATTAATTTTATCTATGCTTGTCAAATAATGCGAATGATATTGTTTTTTCGTTTATTTGTTGATTTGTATAGCTATTTTGTTTTTTGTGATGAAAAAAGACGTGTTTGTATTTTAGTTAATTTGATATTTTCAACTCATTGAATTTTTGTATGGCAGGAAAGTGGTTTATTGGTGTTACTTAATATATTTGTATATTATTTTATCTTTATCTGTTTATCGCTAGTGTATCATGAATGCCAATTTGGTGGTTTTTGCACCTTAGTGGGCAATAAATCAGCATTCAAATAAAGTTGTCTTGCTATTTCATGATGTATGAAAGATAATGTCGACCGCTTCGCAATGTGAAGCTAACATCAATGAGGGCTCTGTTGGTTCTCCCGCAATGCTAACTTGTTAACTTGGTCAGGTCTGGAAAGAAGCAGCCATAGCAAGGGATGTGTGTGCCGGGATGTCGCTGACAGGGCCCTCACCAATTTTCAACCTCATCAATGGCTTACCTAGTCAGCCGATAATCGCTACCGGCTTCGGTCACTTCCTATCTGATCACTTCAGTTTAGCGGACAAATTTCCAAACAGACGATGGGATCTTATCATAGAGTTTATTCATGGTAAGTTCAGCTAAACGGTGGTCAGCAGCGGAGTAGAACAACTCAAGTTCATCATCCGAAAGCTCATATTTATTTTTTTCAATTACACGTTCCAGGGTTTCAATAGAAGTGCATTTTCTCAAACGCATCAGATAGTCAATTTTAGTCATGGTGGCCTTATCTTATTTGGTATAAAAAATAGGTAGAAATATATTTATTAGGTTTTACTTAAAGAAGTATTCAAATCATGTAACAGAATGTTAGTTAAGTGTTCGTTTGTTCTTTGCCATTTTGTAAGTTCAAGAAAGCTTATCTTATCGCTCCCAAATAAATTATATGTTTCATCGAGATACTCATCAATTAAGGCACTAAGATCATAGTTATCTGAGTATTTAATTTTGAAGCCCCAGACGAAAGCTGCAATGTGTTCGATCAATTCGTTTAGTTTTAAGCTTTTTTCGGAACTCAGATCGTGAATCCAATGATTATCAGCGCGATTCAGGACTGAAAGTGCCTCGTGAATTAAATTTTCACATAAGTATTTTAATTCAGCTATATCATGTTTTCTTGGTGAATATTCATCCATAATCACCTCCGTAAACGACTCGCGGCTTATTTGAACTAAGGCTTATACATGTTAATTATTATAGCCATTCTTTTAGAATAGAGCCTATCAAAACATGATTATTATTTATTAATATTAAAGTTTTATTTTGCACATCTACCAACAGGGCTTTTTAAAGAAGGCTAATTCACGCTTAATTGTCGCAAAAATGCTTAGTTCTGGCAAAGCCTGATTTCTGGCGAAAACCTAACAGTCTACTATCAAGGATAGCCATATCTACATATGCTGTTAAATATATTGAAATATACTAATACAGTAGATGCTGTAGCAATAGCACAGAAGTCATTATAGGCGATTGTGTTGCGATTTTCAAAAGCAATACAACGTCATTATTACATATGTCACCATCGAGATGGAACACTTTTTACCATTAAAGATGATATCAGAAGAAAAACAGGCAAAGTTATCAATTTATCTTCTATTTATTATAAAAAATAAAATATTTATAAAAAACAAAAAGATGCTGGTTTTAAACAAAACTTGTCTTCCATAAGTGTTTATTTTATCTGGATTATAAGGGATTTTAACGCAAATAGGGTTAGTTTATTGTTTGAAGTGATTCAGCGTAGGTTAAAAGGCCACTTACGTGCGTGGCCTTTTATATCGTTGGGTTTAGTGATGGGATGAGATGTGTTCTATCTCCTCACTTTTCTTTGTGAATCGGCGCTTGATGACAACAAAAAATACCGGGACGAAATAGATTGCCAGCGATGTCGCTGCAATCATGCCACCCAATACCCCTGTTCCTACAGCATTTTGTGCACCTGACCCCGCACCATTGCTCAACACCAGCGGCATAACCCCCAGCATAAAGGCCAAAGACGTCATCAGGATTGGACGCAGACGCATTCTGACAGCATCTAGGGTCGCTTCGATTAATCCTTTTCCTTCTTTCTCTATCTGGTCTTTGGCGAATTCTACGATAAGGATGGCGTTTTTCGCGGATAATCCGATGGTCGTCAACAGACCCACTTTAAAGTAAACGTCATTATCCAGACCGCGCATTGATGTGGCCAACAATGCACCAATCACCCCAAGAGGAACGACCAGCATCACCGAGAATGGCACAGACCAGCTTTCATAAAGAGCCGCCAGACAGAGGAAGACGACAATCAATGACAAAGCATATAGAGCAGGAGCCTGGTTACCAGACAAACGTTCCTGATACGACATCCCAGTCCAGTCATAGCCAATGCCGGGCGGTAATTGTGATGCGAGCTGCTCCATAAGGGCCATTGCATCACCGGTACTTTTGTTGGGCGCTGCTTCACCGACGATCTCCATGGCAGGGAGACCGTTATAGCGTTCCAGACGTGGTGAACCATAAACCCAAGGGTCTTTTGATGTGTCTATGAATGCAGAAAACGGCACCATCTGGCTATGGTAGTTGCGGACATACAGGTTGCTGATATCGCTCGGCAACATACGGTAAGGGGCGTCAGCTTGAATATAGACTTTTTTGACACGACCACGGTCGATAAAGTCATTGACATAAGCACCCCCAAACATCGTACTCAATGTTGAGTTGATATTTGTGGTCGATACAGCCAGTGCTTCCGCTTTTTCCTTATCAATGTGGATGCGATATTGCTGCGTATCATTCTGCCCATTAGGACGGACACTGCTGAGCATCTCAGGGTGCTGTGCAACCATACCAAGTAACTGGTTACGTGCGGCTGTCAGCGCTTCATGCCCAAGGTTTCCTTTGTCAATCAACTGGAAGTCAAAACCAGTGGCAGAACCCAGCTCTACAATTGAAGGAATATTAAATGCAAAGACGATAGCTTCCTTGATTTGGGAGAAACTGGCGTTTGCCCGCCCAACAATGGCTGGAACCTTATCTTTTTCGTCTTTACGCTGTTCCCAATCCTTTAAGCTGATAAATGCCAGGCCGGTATTTTGCCCCTGACCACTGAAACCAAAGCCGTTAACGGTAAATACAGATTTAACAACCTCTTTCTCTTCGGTATAGAAGTAGTCATTGATTTGATTCAATACCTTTTGTGTTTGTTCCTGAGTTGAACCCGGTGGTAATTGAACCATTGCCAGTAAAACGCCTTGATCTTCTTCTGGCAGGAAAGATGAGGGAATACGGTTAAACATCAATGACATACCTGCGATCAATACGATATAAATCACGAGGTAACGCCCGGTGCCACGCAACATCCGACCGATGCTATCGGTATAATGATGGGTACATTTTTCAAATATGCGGTTAAACCAGCCAAAGAAACCTTTATGTGTTGCATGGCTGCCTTTCGCAACTGGTTTGAGCATGGTTGCACAGAGTGCAGGAGTCAGAATTAAGGCCACCAGTACTGATAGCACCATGGCTGAAACGATAGTGACTGAGAACTGACGGTAAATCGCCCCTGTCGCTCCCCCGAAGAATGCCATTGGTACAAATACTGCAGAAAGTACCAGCGCGATACCGACCAGTGCGCTTTGAATTTGTCCCATCGATTTTTTGGTGGCTTCTTTCGGTGACAGCCCCTCTTCCTGCATGACCCGCTCGACGTTTTCCACCACAACAATGGCATCATCCACGAGCAAGCCGATGGCAAGTACCATGGCAAACATCGTCAAGGTATTGATGGAGTAGCCAAATGCAGCAAGGATGGCAAATGTGCCAAGCAATACAACCGGCACCGCAATCGTTGGAATCAACGTGGCACGGAAATTTTGCAGGAACAGATACATGACGACAAACACTAGCAGGATAGCTTCTGCCAATGTTTTTACGACTTCGAAAATAGAAATCTTGACGAATGGAGTGGTGTCATAGGGATACACAACCGTCAACCCATGTGGGAAGAAAGGTGACATCTCAGCCAGTGCTTTCCTGACGGCTTTGGAAGTATCCAATGCGTTGGCACCGGTCGCCAATTTGATCCCGATCCCTGATGAGGGTTTGCCATTGAATCGACCGATAATACTGTAGTTTTCAGCACCTAATTCAATGGTTGCAACATCACTCAAGCGGATTTGTGAACCACTGGGATTCATGCGCAGCAAAATTTTGCCGAACTCTTCCGTAGAGTTCAGCCGAGTTTGTGCGATGATTGAAGCATTTAAACGCTGGCCAGGAACCGCTGGCGTTCCCCCCAATTGTCCGGCTGCAACCTGATTATTCTGTGCCTGAATCGCACTAATAACATCATTGATGGTCATTTTGTAATTGACCAGCTTGTCAGGATCGAGCCAGATACGCATGGCATATTGTGTACCAAACAGGCTTGTTTCACCCACGCCCGCAACACGGCTCAGAGGATCTTTGACATTGGCACCAACATAGTCGGCGATGTCATCCTGAGTCATAGAACCATCTTCAGAGATGAAACCTGCGACCATCAAAAACGTACTGGTGGTTTTATCAACACTGATACCTTGTTGCTGAACTTCCTGAGGTAACAAAGGCATCGCCAATTGCAGTTTATTCTGAACCTGTACTTGCGCGACATCGGGGTCTGTGTTTGCTTCAAAGGTCAGCATGATATTCATGTGACCCGCAGAATCGCTGCTGGAAGACATGTACACGAGGTTATCGATGCCGTTCATATTCTGTTCAATAACCTGTGTTACCGTGTTTTGCACGGTATTCGCATCAGCTCCAGGGTAAGTCGCTGAAATAGAAATCTCCGGTGGCGCAATTGCAGGATATTGCTCCACGGGTAATTTCATTATTGCCAGTAGGCCAGATAACATGGTGATAATGGCGATTACCCATGCAAAGATTGGCCGTTCGATAAAAAACTTAGGCATGAATCACCTACTCCTTATTGAGGCTTTTTGCAGGCTCTGCTTGATTAGCCGTAGGTTTGGCGTTCAGATCGATTTCCGTTGGCTTAACCGTTATCCCCGGCATTATTTTCTGTAGCCCTGTGACGATGACTTTATCGCCAGCTTTCAAACCTTCCGTCACCAACCATTTGTTACCGATAGCCTGAGCAGCATTGATATTGCGTAATTCTACTTTGTTATCTTTATCGATAATCAGTGTGGTTGCCTGACCGCGAGGTGTTCTGGTAACAGCTTGCTGAGGAATTAAGATCGCATTCTGGCGCACACCTTCTTCTAACTTAGTACGGACAAACATACCTGGAAGTAATTCTTCATTTGGGTTTGGGAAAACAGCGCGCATAGTAATAGAGCCGGTTGATTCATCAACCGTCACGTCTGAAAATTCCAGATACCCTTCTTGGCTGTACTCCTGACCTGAGTCAGTAATGAGACGAATTTTATTTTTCTTGCTCTCTTTGTGAACGGTTCCTTTTGCGATTTCATTTTTAAACCGTAGATAGTCATCACTCGATTGGGTGATATCAACGTAGATGGGATCTAACTGCTGAACGGTTGTCAATGCTGTTGGCTGCCCGGCAGAAACCAGTGCCCCTTCTGTGACGGTGGATTTGCCCCCGCGACCAGAAATAGGGGAGGTGACTTTGGTATACGCCAGATTGATTCTGGCCGTTTCCAGCGCAGCCTTGGAGGACTGAACATCTGCGTTCGCTTGTGCATAATCAGAATTTGCTTTATCAAACTCCTGTTTACTCACATATTGTGTACCTAACAAAGACTTATAACGCTCCACGGTTAAGTGAGAAACGTTAGCATTGGCCTGTGCTCTGGCCAGATTTGCTTTGGCTTTATTGTATTCAGCCTGATAGGTTGCCGGATCTATTTGATATAACGACTCTCCAGCAGCAATATCAGTTCCTTCTTTGTAGTTACGTTTCAGAATGATACCGCTGACCTGGGGTCGAACCTCCGCAACACGATAGGCTGATGTCCGGCCCGGCAATTCCGTGATAACGGTAAGAGGTTCTGCTTTCAGCGTTACGATACCCACTTCAGGAACATGCTGGCCAATAGTCCCTTGCTGTGTATTGTCATTGCATCCTGAAAGAATGAAACTGCCTGAAAGTACCAGTAATGTGGCCAGAGGCAAAACTCCCCTGTTTTTTCGCATAAGTAAACCTCAATTTTTCAATGTCGATTCTCTAATCTAACGAGTGAAATCATTACTTCATTGATTAAGAATGCTATAGTACAAACATACATGAATGTATGTAAATCAGCCTCAGTCAAAAATAAAGTTTATGGCACAAAAATGGCACGAAAAACTAAACAGCAAGCACAACAAACCCGTCAACAAATTATTGAAGCCGCGATAAAGGTCTTTTCTGAACGTGGTGTTTCTGCCACCTCATTGTCAGATATCGCCACTGCGGCTGGTGTAACACGTGGAGCAATTTACTGGCACTTTAAAAATAAAACGGATTTACTTTCTGTTGTTTGCAAAATGCCAGCGCGAAAAATAGACGAGCTAGAGAAAGAGTATCAAGCAAAATACCCGAATAATCCACTTATTGCATTGAGATCTTTATTGATTTCTATGTTAAGAATGATGATGGATGATTTTCAAATCCGCCAGTTACTGGAAATTTTTTTCCACAAATGTGAATTCGTTGGAGAAATGTCTTCATTAGCAGAGGAAATCCGGGAAATATGTATTTCTGACTATCAAAAAATTGAGAAAATGCTGTCAGATTGCATCCAATCAGGTGAGTTACCTTATGAGCTTGATCTCAGGCGTGCAGCCATCATGTTGAGGTCATTGATGACGGGATTAATGGAAAACTGGTTATTCTCGCCGGACAGTTTTAATATTCAGGAACAGTCGGCACATTTGGTGGATAGTTTCATTGATACACTTAAATATGGTCACCACCTGCGATGCAGTGAAAAAAATGTAGCCAGCGTTCCTGATATTTAGCGCTATTATTCCATTATCTGTAAATAATGAGTCAATGAGTTCATGGTTTCTATTAACCGATACTTGGGTGTTTTGCTCAACAAGGGGGACTTGTGCAACAAATTCCCCGCTAAACTATTTTTTCGCTTTATCTGGCTGGCGGGGCTGTTCTTTCTCCTGTCAACCTTCTTTTCGCCAGCGAATGCGGCTTTCAGTAATGATGTCCCAACCCGCAATGATATTCAAAATCAGCTTAATATCCTGACTGAACGTAAGGAACATACGGTTGAGGAAAAGCTGTCAATCGCTGATCTGGAAAAGGCACTTTCTTTTTTTGACAAAATAGATCAAGTGAAGCTGGACTCCAATCTACTCAAAAAAAAGCAGCAAGACGAACCACAAAAGTCACGTCAAGTTATCGCCGAATTGGAAAACCTGAAAAATAACGCTGAACAGGATGAAAAGGACTATAAACAGGCGTTGGGGACGTTGTCGCTGAAACAGCTTGAATCGAAGCTGAACAATACACTGAACAGCTTGCAACGGGCACAAGAAAATCTTGCCAGCTACAACAGTCAGTTAATTGGGCTGCAAACGCAACCTGAACGGGCACAAACGATGTTATTACGTAATGTGCAGAGATTGCAGCAAATTCGTAATCAACTCAATAACGCATTCACTGAGCAGCAAGAGTCAAGCTATACCCGGACGGCGCTATTGTTGGTAGAACAGTCTTTTTTGATGCAGCAAAATGATTTCCAAAGGGCATCCTTACAGGCAAATACACAACTACAGTCGCTTTTACAGCAGCAACGGGATTATACGTCGTTTCAAATTGGGCAATTGGAGCGTTATGTCCAATTTATTCAAAATGTGGTGAGCGGTAAGCGGCTGATTATTTCTGAAGAAACCGCGAAAGAAGCGCAAACTCAAGATGGCAAAAATAGCCATATTCAGGATAACTTATTAGTTCAAAACGAAATTGATAACAATCATGAACTCAGTGAACGATTGGTTACTGCAACGCGTGGTAATAACCAATTGGTGCAGAAAAATATTCGTGTCAAAAATTATCTGGATAGGGCTATCCAATCAGAACGGAATCTAAAAGAGCAGGTCAAGGTGTTGCGTGGCAGTGGCAGCTTATTGCTATCGCGTATTTTGTTTCAAGAACAGTTGAAAGTCCCTCAGGATGTGCTGACAAAGGATCTGCCGACAAAAATTGCTGACTTGCGTCTGGAACAATTTGAAATTACCCAACAACGAGATCAGCTTTATCAGGTTAATGATTATGTCGATAATTTATTGAGAGATAAACAGAATAAAATAGAGCACGAATCCCCGGTGATGCAGGGAGAAGTCCGTCATGCCATCAACCAGATTTTGGATGTTCGCCGTGGGCTTTTGGATCAGCTCAATAATCAGTTGGGAAATCAGATTACCCATGCCATCAACTTACAAATGGATCAGCAGCAATTGTTGGATGTTACCGAATCGCTGGAACAAACCCTTGTCCAGCAAATTTTTTGGGTAAACAGCAATAAGCCGATGAACTTAACTTGGCTGAAATCCTTACCTGAACTCGTTAAAGAGGAGCTGAGTCATCTGAATATTCATCTGACTCTGAGTGGCCTGATGACGGGTTTGAAGAATTCCATCCATTTTGTCATTCCGCTGGTGCTGGTAGGTTTGTTTTTACGTTGGCAAACTAAAGGGATTGACAAACAACTGCAAAAAATTGCTCATGAGCTGGGGCAGTTCCGTCGTGACAGCCAGTTGCACACTCCACTGGCACTGATTTTAACGCTGATAAAAGCGTTACCACTGGCTTTTATTGTATTGGCGATGGGCTATTGGTACTCGAAATCAGGCGATGATTTGGGCGATTTGATCTGGGGGTTCTCCCGTCAATTGGCACTTTTTTGGATAATGTATAGCTGTAGTTACCAAGTCCTGACCAAAGATGGAATTGGAGAGCAGCATTTTTCTTTGGTAAGCGCAGATTGCACCTTATTCCGCAAAAATATTGCACGCCTGTCGATGGCTTTGCTGCCCATTCTGTTCTGGATTACATTGGGTGTTAAACATTCCCTGCGTTTGTCTGATGATGTTATTGGCCAATGCATCGTATTGATCTGTCTGTTCTTTGTCTTCCTGTTTGTTTTTCCATTCTGTCGTCAGGTATGGCGAGAAAAAAGCGCCCACATGATCCGCACCATTGTGGTAACTCTATTAACTTTTGCCCCACTGGTTTTGATGGTATTGATGGTGTCAGGTTATTTCTACACAACGTTGCGTTTAGCAGAACGTTGGCTCTATAGCCTGTATTTGCTGTTTCTCTGGCATATCAGTTATCAGACTTGCTTACGCGGATTGGGAATTGCCGCCCGCCGTATTGCCTATCGGCGGGCTGTGGCCCGGCGTCAGTCCCTGACAAAAGAAGGGGAGGGCGAAGTCGTTGAAGAGCCACCCATGGCCTTGGATCGCATTAATCAGCAATCATTACGTTTGACCACCATGGTGCTGTTTTTGATCTTTTTGGGGGCATTTTATGGGATTTGGTCCGACCTGGTGACGGTATTTTCTTACCTTGATGGGATCAATTTATGGCAATACAGCACGACAACAGAATTGGGCAGTGTTCTGAAATACGTCACCTTGAAAGACCTGGCATTGTCGATAGCCATGTTGGTGATTTCATGGGTCATGATGAGAAACCTGCCGGGGTTACTGGAAGTGTTGGTGCTATCCCGTTTGCAGTTACAGCAAGGCTCCTCATATGCCATTAAGACGACACTGACCTACCTGATTATCGGGGTTGGGGGAATTGCGGCGCTGGGAACATTGGGTGTTTCATGGAATAAATTACAATGGTTGGCCGCCGCTCTTTCGGTCGGTTTAGGCTTTGGCTTGCAGGAAATATTTGCCAACTTTGTTTCGGGTTTGATTATTTTGTTCGAACGCCCGGTCCGTATTGGCGATACGGTAACAATAGGAACTTATTCGGGATCAGTCAGTAAGATCCGTATTCGAGCAACGACGATTACCGATTTTGATCGCAAAGAGGTGATCATTCCCAATCGGGCATTTGTGACGGAACGCCTCATCAACTGGACACTTTCGGATACCATTACGCGGATCATCATAAAGGTTGGGGTCGCATACGGTTCTGATCTGGATAAAGTGAAAGACGTTTTGTTAAAAGCGGCAAATGATAATCCACGTGTGATGAGTGAACCGGGGCCACAAGTCTACTTTATGAGTTTTGGTGCCAGCACCTTGGATCATGAATTGAGGCTTTATGTACGGGAATTAGGCGATCGCAGCCGTACCGTGGATGAAGTTAACCGCAATATTGATAAATTATGTCGGGAAAATGACATTAATATTGCATTCAATCAGTTGGAAGTTTACTTACATAATGGGCAGGGTGAAAGTCTGCAAGAAGTGGACAAATCATTGAACATTGGGAGCCGCCATGCAGATGGCGGTTCTTCTGGCGACAAGCCATTCCTGCCTTAATTATTTTTTGGGTTAAACCATTTTAAATGGGGCCTGAGGAAGTAAGCATAGATCTCGCTTATTCCTCAGGCGGTAGAGCTTGTTTTTCCAGCTTTTCCTGAAAATCATGCCTGACAATTTCCAGTGCAGCCAGAGCGATGGCCGGAGAAATTTCATTGCTTTCGAGCAGATAAATAAGATCGACAGCAAGCTGCACTTCAGGTGGTGCTTGTTCGAGGGTCATAACGGGATATTTCCTTTGTGGCTAATCTGAATTTTCCTGCTTTTCTATCGATTTTTCGATGCGCATCAATGCCTGGCGACAGCGGGCCAATCTTCCCGCCAGAGCCGCGATCTCTTTTTGTAGTTTATACTTATCAGTCAGGGTATTTTGTTTATTTAATTGTAACTCTCTGTCATCAATCATCGTCATTAAACGGCGTTCATAATCTTGATGTTCCGCCAGTCGTTGATAAAGATCCCGTTCTTGTGATCTGCGTTCAAATTTTTCCTCTTGCTTTCGCAGTGCCTGAGTGGAGAGTTCGCGTTTCAATGCTTCGATTTGTGTTACCAAACGTTCAGAAAGAAATTTAACTTGCTCAATGCGCAGATCGTTTACACAGGACTTCAATTGTTCCATATTCTGTTTGATTTCCTGCAGGTATCCACCGAGTTTATTGCTGTGATGATGGAATAGTGTTCTCTCAAAACGAGGAATGGAAAAAGGGGTGTCAGACAATAAAGTGAGGTCTTTTTCCAGGATACTGATTTGTTTTTCAAGTGTGTTTAATAAATTTTGTATGGTCATCAGTGTCCCGTTATTGTTAATAATCTATACCTGTCGTCTTTCAAGTTGTCGTTTTGTTGGTTGCGCTGCATCCTTGAAATCCATTGGATAGATGGGTAAAAGCCGGCTTGGTTGACCTGAATCAACAAAATACAGGCTGTAATTTGCTTTGCAGTTGCTTTTTTCCGGTAGTTTGCATAGATTTTACCGTTTTCGTTTTTATAACTGGCTGGCATCGATTATGACCGCTAACGCACAACAACTCCAATTTATTAAAGATAGTATCGAAACGATCCCTGATTATCCAAAGGCAGGCATACTTTTTCGTGACATTACAACATTGCTGGATAATCCTACCGCCTACCAAGCTGCGATAGATCTGTTGGTAGAGCGCTATCAGGGAACAGGCATCACGAAAATTGTTGGTACTGAAGCCCGTGGTTTCTTATTTGGTGCCCCTGTCGCACTGCGCTTGGGGGTGGGTTTTATTCCTGTGCGCAAAAAAGGCAAATTACCGCGTGAGACGTTAAGTGAAACTTACGATCTGGAATATGGCACCGACACGCTGGAAATTCATAAAAGCAGCATCCATGAAGGGGACAAAGTTCTGGTCATTGATGATCTTCTTGCCACAGGCGGCACCATTGAAGCAACAGCAAATCTTATCCGTCGGTTGGGCGGTGAAGTTTCTGAAGCGGCATTTATCATTGGATTACCCGATTTAGGTGGCGTTGAGCGCTTGAAAAAACAGGGCATCGAGAGCTATACGATTGTTGAATTCCCTGGCCACTGATTATCCTGATTTTACATTATTGGTATATCAGCCTCGCCGTTCAGGGTGAGGCTGTGCTAGCATGATAGACAGTCATGTTCAATTTTCCCGGTATTCATGAGCTATCAGGTACTTGCCCGTAAGTGGCGCCCACAAATATTTTCTGATGTAGTCGGTCAGCAACATGTGCTGACGGCACTGGCGAATGGTCTCGAGCACCAGCGCCTCCATCACGCTTATCTTTTTTCCGGCACTCGAGGTGTCGGTAAAACCACCATTGCCCGTCTGCTGGCCAAGGGACTCAACTGCGAAGCGGGTATTACAAAGACGCCGTGTGGTCAGTGCGTGAACTGTCTTGAAATTGAACAGGGGCGATTTGTCGATCTGATTGAAATCGATGCTGCTTCCCGAACAAAAGTAGAAGATACCCGCGAATTGCTGGATAACGTCCAGTATGCTCCTGCCCGTGGCCGTTTTAAAGTTTACCTTATTGACGAAGTTCACATGCTTTCCCGCCATAGCTTCAATGCCTTATTGAAGACCTTGGAAGAGCCGCCTGAACATGTGAAATTCCTTTTGGCAACGACAGATCCACAGAAATTACCTGTGACTATTCTTTCACGCTGTTTGCAATTCCATCTGAAAGCACTTGATGTGAATCAAATCAGTAGCCAGTTGGAACATGTCCTGCATGAAGAACAGATAGAAAGTGATGTCCGTGCCCGCCAGCTCCTTGCCAGGGCTGCGGATGGCAGTATGCGTGATGCCCTGAGTTTAACCGATCAAGCCATTGCGCTTGGTGGGGGACAACTGACATCAGATATCGTCAGCCAAATGTTGGGCACGCTGAATGATGATCAACCGTTGGCGATAATTGAATCACTGGTACGTGCTGATGGGCAGCAAGTGATGGATTTGGTTGAACAGGTTGCATCCCGTGGTGTGGATTGGGAAAATTTGTTGGTCGAAATGTTGGCGCAGTTGCATCACATTGCGATGCTCCAGTTATTGCCCCAGCAGCCTGAAAGTGAAACTTCTTCAACGGAAGGGCGCTTGCGCCTGCTGGCGAGGTCAATTTCCCCGACTGACTTACAGCTTTATTATCAGGCATTACTGGTGGGACGCAAAGAACTCCCTTATGCCCCCGAACGTCGGATGGGCGTTGAAATGGCATTATTGCGCGCTTTGGCATTTCACCCTAAAGCAGTGATTGATGAAACACCATCACCAGTTGTGCCACTCCCGGTATCATCACCAACAGGGCTAGCCCCTGTGGCACCCATTCCCGCTCAGTTTTCGCCCAAGAATGAAGAAAGCGCGCATGCTGAACAGAGAATGCCTCAATCAATGGACTCGGCATCGACAACGGACAGCCCGACAGCAAAATTATTGCAGGCAAGAAGTTCGCTGACCCGGCAAGGAAATACGCCACCAAAAAAGCCTGAGCCGGCAGAGTCTGCAAAGGCGAAGCCGGCAAGTTCGGCACTGGAACGTTTGGTGGCGGTGGCTGAACAGCGCCCTCAATCTTATATCCCTAAGGAAAGGGAGGCCAGGCCGGTAAAAAAAGAGGCATATCGTTGGCGCGCAACAAAGATTGAAAATGCTGAAGAAAAACAGCCGTCGATGACGACGCCTAAAGCGATAAAAGCCGCGCTTGAGCATGAAAAGACATCAGAATTGGCAGAAAAGTTGGCGATTGAATCGAAAGAGAGAGATCCCTGGGCCGCAGAAATTGATAAACTACCGATTCCTAAATTGGTGCAGCAGGTCGCGCTGAATGCATTTAAAGAACAGATTGATGACAATCGGTTCTGTCTGCATTTACGTTCACAACAACGCCATCTTAATTCAGCATCGGCACAAAAAACATTGGCCGAAGCGTTAAGTGAGTTGCATGGAAAACCGATTGAACTCAGCATCATTGAAGATGATAATCCTGCGATAAAAACGCCTTTGGAGTGGCGGCAAGCCATTTATGAAGAAAAATTGGCACAAGCGCGCCAATCCATTATTTCGGATAGAACGATTCAAACACTTCAGCAGCTATTTGATGCGGAATTGGATGAAGAAAGTATCCGGCCTGTTTAACCGCCGCAGTGTACCTTTTATGCTGTGGCTATAGCGAAGAGAGATAATTATGTTTGGTAAAGGTGGTTTGGGCAATTTGATGAAACAGGCCCAACAGATGCAAGACAAAATGCAGAAAATGCAGGAAGAAATTGCCAATCTGGAAGTGACGGGTGAATCCGGCGCGGGTCTGGTAAAAATCACGATTAATGGTGCACATAACTGCCGCCGTGTTGAAATCGATCCAAGTCTGATGGACGATGACAAAGATATGCTGGAAGATCTGATCGCCGCTGCGTTCAATGATGCGGCCCGTCGTATTGAAGAAACCCAGAAAGAAAAAATGGCGGGTGTTTCCAGCGGAATGCAATTACCGCCTGGCTTTAAGATGCCATTCTAATGCAAACCAGCCCTCTTCTTGAATCGCTGATGGAAGCACTGCGCTGTTTGCCCGGCGTAGGCCCCAAATCTGCTCAGCGGATGGCATTTCATCTATTGCAGCGGGAACGCAGTGGTGGAATGCGGCTGGCGCAGGCACTGACGAGAGCAATGTCTGAAATTGGTCACTGTCAGGACTGCCGGACATTCACCGAACAGGAACAGTGCACCATTTGTGCTAATCCCCGTCGTCAGCAGAGCGGGCAGATTTGTGTGGTGGAAAGCCCGGCTGATATTCATGCCATTGAACAAACCGGTCAGTTTGCGGGGCGTTATTTTGTCCTGATGGGGCATTTATCGCCTCTGGATGGCATTGGGCCAATGGATATTGGTTTGGATCGTTTAGAAGAACGGTTATCTTCTGAAACATTGTCAGAAATTATTCTGGCCACCAATCCGACCGTCGAAGGAGAGGCAACGGCAAACTATATTGCAGAAATGTGTTCGCAGTATGGTGTCACTGCCAGCCGAATTGCTCATGGTGTTCCGGTGGGTGGTGAGCTTGAAATGGTAGATGGTACAACACTGTCCCATTCATTGGCTGGCCGTCAAAAAATCACTGACGTGTGATTTACTGCCCGATTCAAAAGGGTCATTCCAATGGATGGTGCTGTGGCTCATGTCACCATCCATAACAAAAATCCCCGTTGACTGAACTAATTTTACATTATTCTTGTTATTCCAACTTGAAACTCTCCGAACCTATCCCCATCTGATTACCATCGTCCGATTTTACATATCTGAACTGGATTTAGATTGAGGTAATAAATGAATATGAAAGGTCAGGAAACCCGTGGATTTCAGTCTGAAGTCAAACAACTGTTGCAGTTGATGATCCACTCTCTCTATTCCAACAAAGAAATTTTTCTCCGTGAATTGATTTCAAACGCATCTGATGCGGCAGACAAATTACGCTTCCGTGCATTATCCACCCCTGAGCTGTATGAAAATGATGGCGAATTGCGTGTGCGTCTGGCGGTTGATAAAGAGCAGAAAACCATCACCATCAGCGACAACGGTATTGGTATGTCCCGTGATGAAGTGATTGATAATCTGGGAACGATTGCAAAATCCGGCACTAAAGCATTTCTTGAATCCATCGGTTCTGATCAGGCAAAAGACAGCCAATTGATTGGTCAATTCGGTGTCGGTTTCTATTCTGCGTTTATCGTTGCGGATAAAGTGACTGTACGTACCCGTGCAGCCGGTAGTGCGGCTGATCAAGGCGTGTTCTGGGAATCAACGGGCGAAGGTGATTACACCGTTGCTGATATTGAAAAAACAGAACGTGGCACAGAAATTACCCTCCATTTGCGTGATAGTGAAAGCGAATTCCTCAATGACTGGCGTCTGCGTTCCATCATCGGCAAATATTCTGATCACATTGCCTTGCCGGTTGAAATAGAAACACAAACTCAAGACGAAGAAAACGACACAGTTACGGTCTCATGGGAAAAAATTAACAAAGCCCAAGCCCTGTGGACCCGTGGTAAAGCCGAAATCAGTGATGAGGAATACCAAGAGTTTTATAAGCACATTTCCCATGACTTTACCGATTCTCTTATCTGGAGCCATAACCGCGTTGAAGGTAAGCAGGAATATACCAGCCTGTTGTATATCCCTTCTCAGGCGCCGTGGGATATGTGGAACCGTGAACACAAACATGGACTGAAACTGTATGTACAGCGTG
The DNA here is from genome assembly GCF_002127545.1 of Xenorhabdus beddingii. Lineage (GTDB taxonomy): Bacteria > Pseudomonadota > Gammaproteobacteria > Enterobacterales > Enterobacteriaceae > Xenorhabdus > Xenorhabdus beddingii. Next base: position 37,080 of record NZ_MUBK01000003.1, on the reverse strand, counting down.
TATTCATCATGGATGAAGCTGATCAGTTCATGCCAAACTACCTGCGCTTTGTTCGTGGTCTGATAGATTCCAATGACCTGCCGTTGAATGTTTCCCGTGAAATACTGCAAGACAGCACAGTTACGCGCAATTTGCGTAGTGCACTGACTAAACGTGTATTGCAGATGCTGGATAAACTGGCAAAAGATGATGCGGAAAAATACCAGACTTTCTGGCAGCAGTTCGGTTTAGTGCTGAAAGAAGGGCCGGCTGAAGACGGAACCAACAAAGAAGCCATCGCTAAATTACTGCGCTTTGCCACCACTCACCATGACGGTTCAACTCAAAACGTCTCTCTGGAAGAGTATGTCAGCCGAATGGCAGAAGGGCAGGAGAAGATTTATTACATTACTGCGGATAGCTACGCAGCGGCGAAGAATAGTCCACACTTGGAACTGTTCCGTAAGAAAGGTATTGAAGTTCTATTGCTGTCTGACCGTATCGATGAATGGATGATGAGTTATCTGACTGAATTCGATGGTAAATCACTCCAGTCTGTTAGTAAGTCTGATGAATCCCTGGATAAACTGGCGGATGAAAACAAGGCTGAACAGGAAGATGCGGACAAAAAACTGGAGCCATTCATTGAACGTGTGAAAACCTTGCTGGGCGAGCGTGTGAAGGAAGTGAAATTAACTCATCGCCTGACAGATACGCCAGCCATCGTAACAACCGATGCCAATGGAATGAGCACCCAAATGGCGAAGTTATTTGCGGCGGCAGGTCAGTCGGCACCAGAAGTCAGTTATAACTTTGAACTGAACCCAGAACATAATTTGGTTAAGAAAGCGGCTGACATTGATGATGAGGCGCAATTTGCTGATTGGATAGAATTGTTGCTGGAGCAGGCACTGTTTGCAGAGCGCGGCACATTGGATGATCCAAACCAATTCATCCGTCGAATGAATCAACTATTATTAGCTGAAACCGCTTAATCTCACTGAGATTATGATAAAAAAACCACGCTTCAATGAAAAATGAAGCGTGGTTTATTTTTTTTGTGGATAATGCGAAAACGTTTACCTGTTTTCTTGAGCCATAGCCTATTCAAATGGTATGGTGGTACGTTTTCTTTAAAATACGAAAAGCAAATAGCAAGGGGATTTACGCAATGCGTATTATTCTGCTGGGCGCACCAGGCGCCGGTAAGGGGACTCAGGCGCAATTTATCATGGAGAAATATGGGATCCCTCAGATTTCGACAGGTGACATGCTGCGTGCCGCAGTTAAGGCTGGCACAGAGTTGGGTTTAAAAGCAAAAGAATTGATGGATAATGGCAAACTGGTCACTGATGAGCTGGTCATTGCCTTGGTTAAAGAGCGCATCAAACAAGATGATTGTCGCAATGGCTTCTTGTTGGATGGGTTCCCACGTACCATTCCACAGGCAGATGCCATGAAAGAAGCGGGCATCAAGATTGATTCTGTTCTGGAATTTGACGTTCCTGACGACATCATTGTTGAACGTATTATTGGCCGTCGTGTGCACGCACCATCAGGCCGCGTTTACCATATCAAATTCAACCCACCAAAAGTGGAAAACAAAGATGACGCAACGGGTGAAGAACTGACCATTCGTAAAGATGATCAGGAAGATACCGTTCGTAAACGTCTGGTTGAATACCACGCACAGACTGCGCCTCTGGTTTCTTACTACCAGAAAGAAGCGCAGGCAGGTAATACAGAATACTTCAGGCTTGATGGCACTCGTCAGGTATCTGAAGTCAGCGCAGAGCTGGCCCGCATTCTGGGCGAGTAATTTAGCGTATATGCCCAAAATAATTCGAGTTGCATCGCGGCGGCAAGGGAACTCATCCCCGGGAGCATAGCTAACAAAGAGGCAACTTGAAGTATGACGGGTATACCTGAATGGTTAAAACAGGCGGTATTGATACCGCCTGACTTTTTTGCACTCTACCGCACTCTATGAGAAATTCACTCCATGAAATGTTATATGTGACTATAACTCATGTTTTATACTAGATTGTCAGTCAGTAAAATGGAGTACTGAGTAATGAGTAGCAAGAAGTATGGGGTGGTATTGGTTAATCTTGGTACACCTGACGCACCGACACCCGCAGCGATCAGACGTTATCTGGCGCAGTTTCTGAGTGACAGGAGGGTGGTCGATATTCCTCCGTTGATTTGGAAGCCGATATTGTACGGCTTTATTCTTCCTTTCCGTTCTTACCGTGTTGCCGGGCTTTATCAGGAAATCTGGATGGAAGAGGGTTCTCCCTTGCTGGTTTACGGCCGTCGTCAGCAGACGTTGTTGAATGAGAAGTTGGCAAATATTCCTGTTGTTTTAGGCATGACTTACGGCTCACCTTCTTTGTCTCAGGCTGTCGATAGTTTATTGCAAAAAGATATTGATGATTTGATTATATTGCCACTTTATCCTCAGTACTCCAGTACGACTTCAGCGGCAGTGTTTGATAGCATCAGTAAGATATTGCAGGGATATCGTACCATTCCTACTCTGCATTTTATCCGTAGTTATGCCACACATCCGGCTTATATTGCGGCGTTAAGGGAAACCATTGAACAGAGTTTTGCAAAACATGGACATCCGGATCGTTTGATCTTTTCTTATCACGGTATTCCTGAACGTCTGGCAACGATGGGGGATGTCTATCCGCGGGATTGTAAGGCGACCACTCAATTATTGGCTCAGGCACTGGATTATCCGGCAGATAAGATCATCATGACATATCAGTCTCGTTTTGGTCGTTTACCGTGGTTATCACCCTATACAGACAAAACAATGGCGTCATTACCCGATCAGGGTGTGGAGCATGTTCAAGTGGTGTGTCCGGGATTCTCAGCAGATTGTTTGGAAACATTGGAAGAAATTAAGCAACAGAATAAGACTATCTTTTTGAATGCGGGGGGAAAAAAGTTTGAATATATCTCTGCACTTAATGATAATGAGCCCCATATTTCGTTGCTCGAAAATTTGGTAAAGAATATCATTCAGTAAATTGCAACGGCTTGTTATGGGGGATTATCTAACACGATGAGTAACAAGCATAGAGAGTTGCATGAGTTTCAAGGATGTTTTTTAAGCAATGAGTTCTGTGAGCAGGAGAAAACGCTTGCATATCATTAATGAAAAGCAAAATTATTTGGATTGGACATAGAGATAATGAGTAATAAACCTGTTAAACATCCCGATTTTTATGAAGAGAATTCAAACTATTATCATCCGGCACAAGAAGATGAAATTGATCTGTTTGAATTATTCACTGTACTCTTCCAATCAAAATATCTGATCATTGCAATATCATTTATTTTTGCCGTTGTTGGTTTCGGTGTTGCATCATTCCTGCCACAGAAATGGACCAGTACAGCCGTGGTGGTTAAACCGGGGTTGGAAGAATTCCAGCCATTAAACAATGCATTAACAAATTTGCACGTTCTGAATCTTGAACCGAAAATGACAGAGGAATCGCTGTATAATCGTTTTATTGAAAACTATAATTCACGTGTCTTACGTGAGGAGTATTTGGTCAATACCGATTATTTTAAGGAGTTGCTTGCTAAGAATCATGACCTTTCTGCTCAGGACAAAAGGAAACTGATCGAGCAAGTGGTTAATAAAAATATCTCCGCGTCTTTGCCTAAGAAAGATGATGACGTTGATGAAACCACACTTTCTTTCAGTGCGGACAATTCGAAAAATGCCTACAATCTGTTAACTGGCTATATCAGATACGTTTCTTCCGTGGTACGTGATCAAATGAAGGATGAACTGAATGATATGGTTCATCAGAAACTGGAATATTCGCAGAAACTTTATGCCATTGATTTGGAACGGATTGCCAATATGCGCAGTGTGGATATTGAGCGATTGAAGTATGCAATTTCTATTGCTAACTCCGCCGGCGTTAAAAGACCTGTATCAAATGGCGGTGCGATGATCAAGGATGACCCGGATTATTCGATTGCACTGGGTTCTGATGCGTTGCAACGTAAGCTGCAAATTACCGAAGAAATTGTTGATCCAACCAGAATTGATGCCGATCTGCGTAACCGTCAGCTATATATTAAAAATCTGCAAAAAGTGAATGTGGATAAAATTGATTTTGTGCCCTTCAAGTTTATGCAGGAACCTTATGAACCCACGTCAAAAGACTCACCTAAGCGCCTGTTAATTTTGATTGGTGCGGGTTTTATCGGATTTATTCTGTCTGTGATGTTTGTTCTGCTGGGCCACATGGTCCGTAGTCGCCAGAAAAAAGCAGCATAACATTATCGATATTCAATAAATTTCAGGTTGCAGCACTGGGCACCGCCAACAAAGCTGCAACCTGAAAGACCACACAGATAGCCCCTGTTATTGCAACAGGGGCTATCTGTGTTACACCATATTGTAACTATAATATATTGTAACTACACCATATTGTAACCACACCATATTGTGGCTACACCATATTGTGCTAATATGCAGCATATTTTGGCTCTATAACAGCAATTAATTATGAAATTCCCTGGTAAGCGTAAATCAAAACACTATTTTCCTGTCAGTTTAAGAGATCCTCTGCTCCAGCCCATTAAAGAGATGATGGATACTGAAAATAATCGAGCCTACATCGTGGGTATTGACCAAACATTGGTAGACATTGAAGCCAAGGTCGATGAAAGTTTTATCCAGCGTTATAACTTGAGCCAGGGACACTCGTTAGTGATTGAAGATGATGTTGCTGAAGAACTCTATAAAGAACTGACAGATAACAATCTGATCAGCCATGAGTTTGCGGGCGGTACCATTGGCAATACCTTGCATAATTATTCTGTTTTGGCCGATGACAAATCTGTGTTGCTTGGTGCCATGTGCAATAATATCCAAATAGGCAGTTACGCATATTGCTATCTTTGCAATACATCCAGCCGTATGGATTTGAACCATTTACAAGGCGTTGATGGCCCAATTGGTCGCTGTTTTACTTTGGTGACGGAAAATGGCGAAAGAACTTTTGCTATCAGCCCAGGTTTAATGAATCAGCTTCGCCCAGAAAGCATCCCTGAACATATTATTGCGGAAGCCTCTGCATTAGTGATTACCGCGTATCTGGTACGTTGTAAATCGGGTGAACCCATGCCAGAAGCAACAATGAAAGCCATCGAATATGCGAAGAAACACAATGTACCGGTTGTGCTGACATTGGGAACAAAATATGTCATTGCTGATGATCCTCAGTGGTGGCGTGACTTTCTGGCTGAAAATGTTTCAGTGGTCGCAATGAATGAAGACGAAGCCTTTGAGCTGACAGGTTTCAGTGATCCTTTGTTGGCGGCAGACAAGGCTCTCGACTGGGTGGATTTGGTGTTGTGTACCGCAGGGCCTGCCGGGTTATATATGGCAGGTTATTCTGAAGAAGAATACAAACGTCAAACATCCCATCCTTTATTGCCCGGTGCGATTGCCGAATTTAACCGTTATGAATTCAGTCGTGCGATGCGTAAAATGGATTGCCGGGATCCAATGCGCGTCTATTCCCATATTGAACCTTATATGGGGGGACCTGAAAAGATCATGAATACCAATGGGGCAGGCGATGGCGCATTATCTGCGTTGCTGCATGATATTACTGCCAACAGTTATCACCGCATGAATGTGCCTAATTCCAGCAAACATATGCGCTCTTATTTAACTTACTCTTCTTTGGCTCAGGTATGTAAGTACGCGAATAGAGTGAGTTATCAGGTATTGAGCCAACATGCTCCCCGCCTGACACGGGGATTGCCAGAAAGAGAAGATAGTTTGGAAGAGTCTTACTGGGAACGTTGATGCCGGAAATTTGGAATATCCCCGGATTAGGGGATATTCCTTGTACAGCAGAAAATTACGCTGTTGACGATGGGGCTGCTGGTGAAAGTGATGGCGGTGGCGCTATCGGGCAACTCACCTCATATCCAGAAAGTGCATCAGCCATCGCCCGCGCTATTTCATGCTCGCCAATAATGATATGGTCAGTGCCACGCTCTGTAATATAAGCGACTTCATCATCATAGTGGGCGCGTACAATGATATTGATATCTGGCCGAATTTCTCGGGTATTAGCAACAATTTCACCGGCTTCGTAGACATTGGGGATCGTCAGGAATAAGGTACAGGCGCAATCGAGCCTTGCCAGAGCCATAATATCTTTATTGGCTGCGTTGCCCATGACGGCACTGATGCCTATTTCCCCCAATTCTTCAAACCGGGATCGTGTATCTTCAATAACCACGATTGGAAAATTTTTTTCTTGTAAGCGTTGGGAAAGCTGACGCCCGACCCGACCATAACCTACGATGATGGCGTGGCCGCAAATATCAACGGGGATCTGGGTCTCTTCTTCCAGTGTTTCTTCGAGTAATTGCTCTTCAATGGTTTCTGTTTTTTCCAGATAACGATCCAGCAAACTGAATAGAATAGGATTCAACATGATGGAAATGATGGCTCCCGCCAAGACAAGGCTACGGGCTTCCCCATCCAACAACCCCAGTGTGACCCCAAGGCCAGCCAGAATAAAGGCAAACTCACCGATTTGAGCGAGACTGACAGAGATGGTCAAAGCAGTACGTCGTGAATGACCAAACATCCTGACCAACAACATGGCGGCCAATGATTTGCCAATAATAATAATGGTAAGCGTTCCCAGGATCGCGAGGGGCTGCTGGAACAGAACCATGGGGTCAAACAACATACCAACGGAGACAAAGAAAAGAACCGCGAACGCATCCCTGAGCGGTAACGTATCTTGTGCTGCCCTGTGGCTCAATTCGGACTCATTCAGTACCATACCGGCAAAGAATGCCCCAAGAGCAAATGACGCATCAAATAGGGTGACTGCACCGTAAGCAACACCTAATGCAATAGCCAGTACCGCCAGTGTAAATAACTCACGGGAGCCTGTACCCGCTGTCTTCGCCAGTAACCAGGGGATAACTCTTCTGCCGACGAAAACCATCAATAAAATAAAGACAATCACTTTGCCAATGGTGATGGCCAGTTTAAGCAGCAATTGAGCAATGTTGGCATCTTGGTTATTCAGAATACCTGCTGCTGCGGGGAGTAATACCAGCGCCAGTACCATGGCTAAATCTTCAACAATCAGCCAGCCAATGGCAATTTGCCCTCTTTGGCTATCAATGAGCTGCCGTTCTTCTAGTGACCTGAGCAGTACGACGGTGCTGGCAGTGGAGAGACAGAGGCCAAATACAATACCACTGAACAGCCCCCATCCGAGTAAAGCGGATAATCCTACTCCCAGTAAGGTTGCAACGGCAATCTGGGCAATGGCACCAGGAATGGCAATGGATTTGACGGCTAACAAGTCTTTAAGTGAAAAATGCAGACCGACACCAAACATCAGTAAGATCACGCCAATTTCTGAAAGTTCTGGAGCCAGGGAAGTATCGGCAACAAAGCCGGGTGTAAAAGGTCCCGCCAGTACACCGGCTACCAGATATCCTACCAGAGGTGAGATTTTTAGGCGCTGCGCAAGCATGCCAAGCAGATAGGCGAGAACAAAACCGCCAACAATGGTCGTGATAAGAGGTGTCGAATGCGCCATCAAGTCTCCTTTTGGGGTAAAGAATATAATAAATTGTCTGGTTAGGTAGGTAATAATATATTTTATAAGTAATCAAAGATGAACTTGATAAAAAATATACAGAGTGGTAAAAACAAGGGTAATCTACATAATTACTATTTTAATGTGAATTTATGTGGATTTTGTCATTATTTACGCTTGTTTACAAAGTGGGATAATGTGAATGCCATTACATTATCATAATGAATTTACAGTTTTTTTATGTTTTCTTTTCTATATTTGGCAGTAACAGGGTGAAAATACCAAGAAGTGGTAAGAAAGCACAAATTTTGTAAACCAATTCAATGCTGGTTTTATCCGCAACATAGCCGAGAATTGCCGCTCCAATGCCCCCCATACCAAATGCGAGACCAAAGAACAAACCCGCGATCATGCCGGTTTTACCGGGAACGAGTTCTTGGGCATAAACCAAGATAGCAGAAAATGCGGATGCCAATATTATGCCAATGATGACCGTCAGTATGCCCGTCCAGAATAGGGATACATAAGGGAGCGCCAGAGTGAAAGGCGCAACGCCGAGAATGGAGCCCCATATAACATATTTCCGGCCTATTTTATCTCCAACAGGACCTCCAATCATGGTGCCTGCTGCTACGGAGAATAAAAAGACAAACAGATGGATTTGGGCGTTTTGTATTGATATACCGAATTTTTGGATCAAGTAAAAGGTGTAATAGCTGCTGATGCTGGTGAGATAAAAATATTTTGAAAAAATCAGTATCAGAAGAATGGCAAAAGAACGTATCACGGTTTTTCTGGATAAGGCAGGCAGAGAAACACGGTGCGCGGATTGGGGAACGGCCGTTCTGTGTTGCATTTTATACCATTGGCTGACTTGCAATAAGATCACGATGGCAAGCAGTGCTGCCAGAGAAAACCACCCAACATTTCCCTTGCCGTAAGGCGCAATAAAAATAGCGGCGAGCAGAGGCCCAAGAGAACTGCCTAAATTTCCCCCTACCTGAAATAAAGACTGAGCCAGCCCGTGGCGTCCGCCGGATGCCATTCTTGCGACTCGTGACGATTCCGGATGGAAAACTGACGAACCGGTTCCGACTAATGCAGCAGCCACCAAGATAACCGGGAAACTTTCTGCGTAAGCCAGCAGAAGCAGCCCCGATAAGGTAAACCCCATACCCATAGGCAAGGAATAAGGTTGTGGATGTTTATCGGTATATAGGCCGATCAGGGGTTGCAGAAGGGATGCGGTTACCTGATAGGTCAGGGTTATCAATCCAACCTGAATGAAACTTAGCGTAAATTCCGATTGTAGCAGGGGATAAATTGCCAGAATCAACGATTGGATCATATCATTCAGCAAGTGAGATAAACTGATGGCTCCGAGTATTGAAAAAACCGTCTTGTGTGTTTTTGTTGATGAGGCTGGCAAGGGTTTTGTATCGCTTTGTTCACTCATGTTAATTCGCTTATTCATGTCGCCTATAGGGAGATATCAGAAGGTTGGTGTAAGTTCTGTTTGATTTTTACACCATAGTACATCTTAGGCGGCTAATAAATTTTTATTTATATCGGTATAATTTGATAGCTATCTCAAAAAAGTGAAAGAAGGCATTATTTAATGACACAAGTATGCAATCCTGATCAGAAAAATGCGGTATAACGCAGCGCGCCATTGTGCCATCATCGCATCCCATTTGGGGATAGTTTGTCAATATTCATATTACTCATCACCGTCGTATAACTCATAAAGAACATGGAGATATCCCATGAAATTTTCGTTTAAAGCGTCAGTATGTGCTCTTGCTATTTCTCTGTCGTTGACGCCACTCATTGCCAATGCCTGGGAGCAAGATAAAACTTATGACATTACCATTTTGCATACTAACGATCACCATGGTCATTTCTGGCATAACGATCATGATGAATATGGGTTGGCGGCTCAAAAAACGGTAGTAGACGCCATTCGTCAGGAAGTTGCCAAGAAAGGGGGGAGCGTACTGTTATTGTCTGGTGGTGACATTAACACGGGGGTGCCGGAATCAGACATGCAAGATGCCGAACCGGATTTTAAGGGGATGAGTCTGGTGGGCTATGACGCGATGGCCTTGGGGAACCATGAGTTTGATAAGCCTTTGAATGTATTGTACCAACAGCAGAAATGGGCCAACTTCCCGTTTTTATCTGCCAATATTTACCAAACCAGTACAGGTAAGCGCTTGTTTAAGCCTTATGTCATGTTTGATAAACAGGGCGTGAAAATTGCGGTGCTTGGTTTGACCACTGATGACACAGCGAAAGTCGGTAACCCGGCTAATTTTCCCGATGTTGAATTTCGTGTTCCTGCTGACGAAGCCAAAAAAGTGATTGATGAGCTGAAAAAGAACGAAAAACCGGATGTGATTATTGCCGCAACGCATATGGGGCACTATGACGATGGTCATCATGGTTCCAATGCGCCGGGAGATGTTGAAATGGCGCGTAGTTTACCTACGGGTTATTTAGATATGATTGTGGGCGGTCACTCACAAAATCCGGTCTGTATGTCCGCAGAGAATAAAAATTATAAACAAGTGGATTATGTTCCGGGCACCCCCTGCTCTCCAGATCGTCAAAATGGCACATGGATTGTTCAGGCCCATGAATGGGGAAAATACGTTGGCCGTGCTGATTTTCAATTCCGTAATGGTGAATTCAAACTGGTTCATTACCAATTGATTCCCATTAACTTAAATAAAAAAGTGACCAAAGAAGATGGCAGTACGGAGCGTGTTTACTATACGCATGAAATCCCGCAAAACCCAGAGATGCTTAAACTGTTGACACCTTATCAGGACAAAGGCAACCAGATACTTAGTGTGCAGTTAGGCTCGGTAGATGGCAAATTAGAAGGTGATCGCAGTAAAGTGCGTTTCGTGCAAACTAATATGGCACATCTTGTGCTGGCTGCCCAAATGGAGCGAGCAGACGCTGATTTTGCAGTGATGAGTGGGGGTGGAATTCGTGATTCAATTGAATCAGGGAATATTACTTACAAAGATGTCCTGAAAGTACATCCATTTGCTAATCAACTGGTTTATGTAGACTTCAAAGGTAGTGAAGTTTTGCCTTATTTGACAGCGGTTGCCAATATGGAAAAGGATTCCGGTGCTTATGGGCAGTTCTATAATGTGAGTTTCGTGATTAATGGTAAAAATATCAGCGATGTAAAAATTGGTGGCAAGCCATTAGATCCAAATAAAACTTATCGTATGGCAACCTTGAATTTCAACGCGATTGGGGGAGATGGTTATCCACGTGTTGATAATTTACCGGGTTACGTTGATACGGGGTTTGTCGATGCTGAAGTGTTGAAAGGCTATATTGAAAAACACTCTCCATTGAAGGCTTCTGATTATGAGCCGAAAGGTGAAATTTCGCGTAAGCAATAACGACTCATTGATAGATTGTTGTTAGCTACCTGACTAAAAAGACCATCTGAAAGATAGATGGTCTTTTACTTACTATTAATCAGGTGTGCTATGCGTAATATTTAAATTCCCCAAAACAATAGGTTAATCGCATCCTTGATATCTGATGACCATTGGCTTAGATCAGTGATTTTTTCACCAATTACGCTTTCTGATACACTTGAAAGTTCTGTTGTTAAAAGTCGGTAATTTTCATCTCTGATTTGCACAATAGGGAATAGATGAGTGCTTACCTTGTTTGAGAAATGATGCACTTCAACCAAAGGAATAACCATTCGCCTACCAAATGTTTCAATGATATCGCTTTGTACATCGACAAACATGTTATATTTGCTGCCACTCCGTTTGTATTGATAAACAAAAAATTGCATTTACCAGTTCCTATTTTCATCAGCAAATGAGCCATACTGTTCGATAAATTGAGCCACCTCTTCCATTCCTTTTCGATTCGCTGTTTTCCAATTTTCAGCTTTGATAATTTGAGCTTCTTTGATCATGGCATCATTAACCAAACCTGAAATATTGACACCTGCGGAACTCAGGATCAGATAATTTTCTTTATCAACGGTTACATTAACTCTATGTTTCATAGCACACCCTAAATACACATTTTAAACACACACTCAAAGTATGTATTCCATGAGTGCAAAAGGCAACTTAATTTTTGTCATTTTCAAAGTTTAGCAATATCCGCAAATGAACCATTGAGTAGTTGGCATAAATCAGCGGGGGATAATTCAATATCCAACCCACGTTTCCCACCTGAAATAAATAGAGTCGGCAATGTTTGCGCCTGAATGTCAATGACCGTGGGCAGACGTTTTTTCTGCCCTAATGGGCTAATGCCACCGACGAGATAACCCGTGACTTTTTGTGCTAACAGAGGCTCTGCCATATCTGCTTTTTTGGCTTTGAAAACTTTGGCGATTTTTTTCAAATCCAGTTGTCCAGCAACCGGCGTAACGGCGACCGCCAGGTTTTTGGGATCGCCATTCAATGAAACCAGTAGGGTCTTAAAAACCTGTTTGGCATCTAAGCCGAGTTTTTTAACCACTTCATCCCCGAAATTATGTTCATGGGTATCATGTTCATAAGGATGAAGTTTGAAATTGATTTTTTGCTTTTCCAGTAAAACAATAGCGGGAGTCATATTTTTTCCTGTAGCCTTAACAGCATTTGCCGTAAGTTGTTTTCGCCATGAAGATGCAAGGCACCTACCGTAACCAGATATTTTCCTGCTGGCAAACCATGTAACTGCTCACTCCATTGCTGGTTGCGCTCAGTCATTAAGGTTTGATAAATCTCGTCGCAGAATGTCATCGGCAATACCTGATGTTGTTGTTCGGGCCTGTAATTCATCCACCAACTAATCATCGTCTGCAAAGCGCGGGCATTGGTATGCCAATGGGTCAGTGTATCTTCCAACAATGCAAGACCTCCATTTGGCAGGCTGGTGAGCAGGTTAACCTGCGCATCAGTGCCTTCCAATTCGATAACCGGCTTATTGATAGCTTTTGCACTGTTCAGTAATTGGCAGTCAATGCCATATTGGGGGCGCAATCCTAAATATTGGGCTTGGGCAGCCTGTAATATCAAGGCGATTTGCCATGATGGTAATGGGTCCAGCAGGGCAACAGGATGATTGGTCTCCCGGCAGTAGTGCTGTAAGCAGCCAAAGTGTTCGGCAGATAAACGTTGTGATAGTGCAATTTGTTCAGGGAACGTTTCTTTGAAAGGAGAACCGGCTTGTGTGATATCCGCTTCGACAATAAGTGCATCAGATTGTTCTAGCTGGTCGAGCAGCACCTCAGAAAGTGGGAACATGTTCTCGGTTCCCATATGAATACTGCCAACAATATGCAATTGTTTGTTTTGTTCCAGATTCATGTCGAAAGCAGGATAAGGGTAATGCCGTTGAGAATTGAATCCTAATATATTGTTGAAATATGTCATTAATTTTCCCATGTTGCATACTCCAATAGCGGGCATTAAAGGGTATGCTAACTCGTTAGGCGTTGGCAGAAAAGGAGGAAAAGTGCGGGATGAAAAGCCAAACAAAGTCTGTTTAGCTTTTCATGGATATTTTGAATGTGGTTTCAGGATTTCGTCTTGAAGCGCAATAACCGATTGGCATTACTGACGACAGTAATTGAAGAGAGTGCCATTGCCGCGCCTGCCACCACCGGGTTCAGTAAAGTACCGGTGAAAGGATATAAGATGCCTGCTGCGATTGGGATGCCTAAGATATTGTAGATAAAGGCGCCAAACAGGTTCTGTTTCATATTGCGTAATGTGCCTCTGGATAATTCAACCGCATCAGCGACCCCGTGAAGACTATGGCGCATCAGCGTCATTGAGGCGGTTTCAATGGCGATATCACTGCCACCTCCCATTGCAATGCCGACATCTGCTTGTGCCAATGCGGGGGCGTCATTGATGCCATCACCGATCATGGCTACTTTTTTCCCTCCTGCCTGAAGTGATTGAATGGCGGATGCCTTGCCATCAGGCAGGACACCGGCAATGACTTGATCAATCCCGGCTTCTGTGGCGATGGCATTGGCTGTGACGGGATTGTCTCCTGTCAACATGACGAGACGATAGCCTTGGTGATGCAAGCGTTGCAGGGCAGAAACGGTATCTTGACGCAAAGGATCGCGGATGGAAAACAGGGCGGCGGCTTTCCCATTAACCGCCAGAATAACCGGCGTTATTCCTTTTTCTGCCTGTGCGGCAATCAATGGTTTTAATTCTGCGGTTTCAACCTGATTTTGCTCAAGCAATTTTTGATTGCCCAATAACAAAGTGGCATCGCCAATCTCCCCCCGTATTCCCAGTCCCGTTAGAGTCCGGAATTGTTGTACTTCCGGTAACGATTGACCTTCAACCTTCTTCAAGATGGCTTTTGCCAGAGGGTGGTTCGAACCGTTTTCCAATGCACCAGCCCAGACCGAAACTTGTTCTGCGGTAAAACCATTAAAGGTATGGATTTCTGTCACTTGTGGCATACCTTCAGTCAGGGTGCCGGTTTTGTCGAAGACAATCGTATCCAGTTGGCTGGCTTGTTGCAGGGCATCAGCATCGCGCACCAGTACCCCTAACTCGGCAGCCCGTCCTACCCCAGAAATAATCGACATGGGGGTTGCCAGCCCAAGGGCACAGGGGCAGGCGATAATCAATACCGTAGTCACGATAACCAACGCATACATGATTTGTGGTGCCGGGCCGGTAAAGTACCAGATTGCGCCGGCGATCAGGGCGATGGCAACGACAACAGGCACAAATATTGATGATATTTTATCGGCCAGTTGGCCGATTTCTGGTTTACTGCTTTGTGCCTGACGGACTAATTTGATAATGCGCGCCAACGTTGTTTGGCTGCCAATGGCATTGGCGTTAAACAATACGGTTCCATCTTGAACCAGAGTTCCCGCATGAACCGTATCCCCGATTGATTTTTGTTGAGCTATCGGCTCACCGGTTAACATGGCCTCATCCAGCCAAACGGTACCCTGAATAATTTCACCATCGACAGGAACACGATCGCCCGTTGTCAGCCGTAATGTCATATTGGGTTTAACATCAGCCAGTGGCCGTGTTTTTTCGCCTTCAGGCGTGATCACACGGGCGGTCGGTGGCGTTAAATCCAATAATCGTTCAAGCGCTTTGGAAGAGCGTTGGCGGGCGCGTTGTTCCAAGGCATGACCCAGGTTGATTAAACCAATGATCATGGCACTGGCTTCATAATAAAGATGACGGGCTTGGGGGGGAAAGATTTCCGGCCACAAATTGACACTGATCGAATAGAGCCATGCTGCACCAGTACCCAGTGCCACCAGGGTATCCATCGTCGCGCTGCCGTTTTTCAGGCTCTGCCATGCATTGCGATAAAAATGCCCGCCCGCGACGATCATGACGGCCAGTGTCAGTAACCCAATCGTGAGCCAAATCGAGTGGTTTGCAGGCGTGAGGATCATATTATCCCCCATCATGCCCCAAATCATGACGGGTATCCCAACGATTAATGCAAAGGCCGATTGCCAACGGAAACGGCGCATGTTGGCTTGTGCAACGTGTTGCTGACGTTCACGGCGTTCCGTTTCATCTTGGATGATTTCGGCACCATAACCCGCCTTAATAACCGCTTCAATCAAAGCACTTGGTGATGCGCTGCCCGTCACTAACGCGCTTCTTTCCGCAAGATTGACTCTGGCGTGCTCCACACCATCAACCGATTGCAGTGCTTTTTGTACCTTGCTGACACAACTGGCACAGCTCATGCCATCCAACAATAACTGAACACTGTCATCATCAATCACCTCGTTTTTAGTGCGCGCAATGGGTGTTGTATAGGTTGGATCTGTTCTTACGGGAGACATTTTTACCGGAGCTGCTTTTATTGGGGAGGAAGGTATTGGAGAGGAAAGTGTTGGAGAGGAAAGTATTGGGGAGGAAAGTATTGGGGAGGAAAGTGTTGCCGCTGCCAAAGACTCCGGAGTTTGTGGGGCAGATGTTGCCAGCGGCTCAGTTTTTGGGAAATCTACCGCCGTGACTAATTCGGCTTGGTATCCGGCTTGTTTGACGGCATTAATTAAAATGCGGCTCTCGGCTTTACCGTAGATTTTTGCCGTTTGAGTATCGACTTCCGTCGCGATGACTCCCTCCACTGCGGCTAATGCTTTCTGTGTTTTCCCGGCACATCTCATGCAGCTTAAACCGGACAGCCGCAACTCAATATCAGGTTGCGTAGCCACAGAGGCTGCATAACCTTCGGCAACAATGGCGGCAATCAATACATCAGGTGAGACATCGCCGATAATTTTGGCATAATCCAGACTGACATCGGCTTGTTCAACAGCGGATATTTTTTCCAGCGCTTTTTTGACTCTGCCGACACAATGCATACAAGTTAAGCCTTGAAGAGCAAGAAGGGTGGTTGTGGACATAACATTATCTCCTGGTACAGGGTGATATACTTATCAATGAGGCTAAACCTTCCTGCAAGGGGAAGGTCAAGGGGAAATGATGAACATTAGTGAAATTGCCCAAAAGACCGGTTTAACCAGCAAAGCTATCCGGTTTTATGAAGAGAAAGATCTCATTACGGCCCCGGGGCGGGGGGATAATGGCTATCGCTATTACCAGCAAAAGCATATTGATGAATTGGTACTCCTGCGTCAGGCAAAAGAAGTGGGATTTACGCTGGAGGAGTGTCGTGAGTTATTGCGGCTATTTCGCAATCCCAGTCGTCATAGTGCCGATGTAAAAACAGCGACGCTGCAAAAAGTGACCGAAATAGAAAAGACGATGGTGGAATTGCAGAAGATAAAAGAAAAATTGCTGGCATTGGCGGCGGAGTGCCCGGGAGATGATGGGGCTGAGTGCCCCATCATTGAGCATTTATCCGGCTGCTGTAACCATTGTGATTAAGCATGGCTGGGGAAGCACGGTTAATGCTAAACACGGTTATGAAGAATCGGTCTCACCCTTAATGTGATCCCGTCAACGGCGATGACTTCAACTTCAGTATTGGCCGGAAGTTCCCGGTCACACTGGACGCGCCAACTGCCATCAGCCAGTTTGACCCGGCCAAAACCGTTTTCAGTCTCTGTGATTAAACGGGCACGCAGCCCAATCAACTGATGATTTTTCTGATTAAGAATTTTATCACGAGTCCGGTGTGGGCGGTGGCGTAACCAGCTACGCCATGCAATAACAGAAAGCAAGGTCAGAACGGCAAACAAAATGCCTTGCAGTTCCCAACCCATGTTAGGGAAAATCCAAGTGACTTGGGCAACAACGACGGCTGCGGTTCCTGTCCACAATAGATATCCACCCGCTCCCAGCAATTCCGCAATCAGAAGCAGTCCACCAAGACAGAGCCAGAACCAGGCTGGCTGAGTGGCGATCTGTTCAATCATGGTCATTTATCCTGTTTGCTTTTCTTGCTTTCACCAATTAATTCAGCAATACCACCAATGGCGCCCATCAAATTGCTGGCCTCAAGTGGCATCATAATGACTTTACTGTTATTGGCTGCACCAATGTGGGTGAGAGCATCCGTATATTTTTGGGCGATGAAGTAGTTAATCGCCTGCATATCGCCATTAGCAATGGCATCAGAAACCATTTTGGTCGCCCGCGCTTCGGCTTCTGCCGCACGTTCACGGGCTTCCGCCTGAAGGAAAGCCGACTGACGCTCACCTTCTGCTTTCAGGATCTGGGATTGCTTTTCCCCTTCCGCTTTCAAAATGGCGGCCTGACGAATACCTTCCGCCTCAAGAATATCTGCGCGTTTGGTACGTTCGGCTTTCATCTGGGCGTTCATCGCGGAGATTAATTCCTTGGGTGGACGCACGTCGCGGATCTCAATACGGGTGATCTTGACTCCCCAGGGGTTGGTGGCTTCATCAACGATGGTCAGCAGACGGCTGTTGATTGAATCGCGCTGGGACAGCATTTCGTCCAGTTCCATTGAACCCAGAACGGTACGGAAGTTGGTCATGGTCAGGTTAATGATGGACAATTCCAGATTACTGACTTCATAAGCCGCACGCACCGGATCGACGACTTGAATAAAGCAGACGGCATCGATGGTGACGTTCGCGTTATCGCGGGAGATGACTTCTTGCGATGGAATATCCAACACCTGTTCCATCATATTGATTTTACGGCCAATGCGATCAACAAACGGCATAATGATATGCAGACCCGGCGTCAATGTACGGGTATAGCGCCCAAAGCGTTCAACCGTCCATTGATAGCCTTGTGGGATTGTTTTTACACAGGTAAAGACGATAACGACAGCAATAATAATGAGGATCGGTACAGCACTAAAAGAGAGTAAATCCATAACAATTCCCTTAATTAGTTAATTATGGAATCTATAAAGGTTTTTTACTTAATAGAGTAAAGAGTATACATGACGACGGTACTTAGAGGCCAGTGCGTCTCCGGTGCCCAGTGTAGAGATAATATCCATCATTGTCTTCTTCACTGCGCCATCGGCGGCCGCCAGATCTTTTTTCAAAAAACCCAACAGTAATTCAAGGGCTTCTTCATTACGACTGACTTCGTGTAATTTTGACGCGAGACGAATGGCTAATTCTGCATTTTCCGGCTGGTTAGCCCATTCTTGCTGAAGTTGCCGAATCTCAGGTGAATCTGCGGCCAGTTGCTGAGATTTAACCTCTTCAACTAACACATGATAGCGTTCATCCTGCATGTCTAATGGAACGATATCCAGTATTTTTTGCGCTTCATCCAGATGATTGAGCGCAAGATGAACTTGAGCCAAGAGTAGCATGATATCCGTATCTTGAGGATTTTCCTGATGAAGTTCTTTCAATAAAGGTAATGCTTCCTGATTTTTGCCTTCAGTAAGAAGGTCATCCACTTGCTCTAACAGAGACTTTTCCTCTTGAACCAGCAGTTGGGAAAAAATGTTTCTGATGGCTTCATCTGTCTGAATGCCTTCAAAACCCTGAACAGGGCGGGCTTCCTGCACGAACAGTACCGTAGGCAAGCCACGGACACCAAATTGTGCAGCGAGATGAGGAAATTGATCGCAGTTGACGGTTGCCAGCGCAAATTGCCCTGCATATTCATGTGCAATGTTCTTAAGCGTCGTTTCTAATTCATGACAATGCAGATCCTGTGGAGACCAGAAGTAGAATACGACGAGTTGGGTGAGTGAGTGCTGAACAATTTGAGCAATATTCGATTCATCAACATTAATGATATGAGCGGTATTATCGTTTGTATTCACTGTCGGTTCCATGGGCGTTTCTCTCGGTTCGTTGCAAGGCGATTACATGAATAAATAGGGTTCGTCGGTACGTTTTTCAATATCCCTGACTTTGTTAACTTAGCTTTACCAATTTAGCTTTACCAATTTAGCTTTATCAATTTAGCTTTATCAATTTAGCTTTGCCAACGTACTATTTTGTCGAGCCACTTTTCTGGGAGTATACGACGCATCACTTTCACTGCGTGAGTCAATAATGTAACAGAATAACGTAATTTAGGATTGGGGCTTTCCAAAGCGTGAATCAGTTTCGAAACAACATCTTCAGGCGTCAGTGTGAAACGGCGGGTCAGGCTTGAATTCTCGACCGGATGCTCCTGCTGCGTTTGATTCACATTCGCGGTAAAACGGGTGTTGATTGGACCGGGTTCTATCAGGCTGACTTTGATGCCGGTTGCTGCCAGTTCTCCCCGTAAGGCATCTGACCATGCTTCGAGGGCATATTTGCTGGCCGCATAGGCACCACGACCCGGTGTTGAGAGTAAACCAAGAACAGAACTGGTCTGGACAATGCGCCCTTCGCCATAAGCGCGTATGGCTGGCAGTAATAAGCAGGTGAGTTGATGGGTGCCAAAGAAGTTAGTGGAAAACTGTTTTTCCATTTGTTCACGGGAAATGCTTTCCAACGGGCCATAAACGCCGAATCCCCCATTATTGAATAGCCCGAATAAACGGCCATGGGTTAATTCGATCACGGTTTTGGCTGCACGCTCAACACTTTCTTTATCATCTAAATCTAATTCAATGGGTTCGAATCCCAATTCACGCATATGTGCTAAGTCAGCGGACTGACGGCAAGTTGCGAGTATGCGGTAACCCCGTTGATGGAGCGTCTTGGCCGCCACTAATCCGATCCCGCTAGAACACCCTGTAATCAGAACTGCTTTTTGCATAACTTAATCCGTTTATTTATATCAAATGACGTATAGCAACTTTTGGAAACTGCGCGGGCAAAGAGCAGAAAGTGCAGTTGCGAGCGGAAAATTTGTATTTGTAGGTAGGTGAATTAATGTGTTTACATACTGAGACACATCGCCGCCCGAAAGCCGCTAAAAGCTATCACCCATTACCAAGCCCCAAGGGGAAATGCTATCAGATAGATCGAAAAAGTGTAAAATCCCATTTGATTGAGATGAACATACCAAAATTTCTTACAACAGATCGCTGAGGAGAAAGTCTATGCCATTTCATCGACCATTTAAGACCTGTGTTGAGACAGGTGATCTGATATTTGGCTTATCTCACGATAGGTTAGAATATTGGAAAAACCATCCCCTATTTTCTCCGTTTTCGGCCCCGAATATCACGCGGAGTATTGATCAGTTTTCATTAAATAGGAATGAAATCGAAATCCAGCAGAGCTTTGGTAAAAAAATTCCTTTAATGCAAAGATCTTTTGAAGAAGCGACAAGAAATCACCCTAAATACAGCGCCATATTAGACCCTAAAATAAATTATTATGTTGATTCAAAAAAACAACGCGTGATGTACCATCCTAAAGTGGTCAATCGAAAATGTAAGGCCGGGTTATTCTGGATGAGTCATTCCTCATCTAATGCGTGTATTCATTTTATTTTGGATAGCATTAATATGGAACATGTTGTTATTAAATATTATGAAAAACAGACAGATATAAAATATTCTGTCACAGGGAGCGAGTTGAGGTGGATCTATCGCAATAGGCGCGATTTAAAAGTTCAGGCCAGTGTTCAATTCTGGCGAAATAAGGAACCCGTTTCCGCCCCCTGGGAAGAAGGAGAATATGTTGAACTATGGCGACAATATCACCCAAAATCTGAAAATTTAGTCACTGAGACGGTCGAATTGGAATATATCGAAATGGTCACCACGGTTTAGCTAATCAGCATTTCGGCCGGAAAAAATTCTCAATCCGGCCACTGATTTAATCTTCGAACCACTGAATTAACCTTCGGGTCACATCCAATAATAAACCTTGTTTTTACATAACTTTACCCGTTTACCTGCATTAATTTATGGAAATAAATGCGTTACTATTGGGAAAGACGGTTGTTTAAGCATGGTTGATATAAGCCGAAAGTTTATTGGACACCCAATCAGCAATAAAGGGCTGTGCGGCTTGATTGGGATGCAGTCCATCCTCTTGCATCCACTCTGGTTTGGTCGCAACGTGTTCCATGAAAAACGGCAGCAGAGGAATGTGGTTACGTTCAGCAAGCGCAGGATACATTCTCGCAAAGGAGTCGGTATAACGTTTTCCATAATTAGGTGAAATCCGAATTTGCATTAATAAAGGCTGCGCACCGGATTGTTTGATCAAAGTAATGCTCTGTTGCAAATCTTGTTCTATGTTTTGAATGGGAAAACCACGCAGTCCATCATTCGCGCCAAGTTCGATTAAAACCCACTTTGGATTGTGCTGTTTCAGCAATTCAGGCAGACGTTCAACCCCCTGTGCCGCAGTATTGCCGCTGATGCTGCCGTTAACGACAACGGTTTTCTTGTCGGCTTGTTGCCATTGTTTTGTCATCAGTGCAGGCCATGAATGCTCAACAGGCAGGCGATATCCGGCACTGAGGCTATCACCCAGTATCAGCAGGGTATCAGCAGCCGTTGCTCTGGCGCTGCACAGAATCAACAATAAAAGGAAAAGTACATGGCGGTAGAAAGCATTCTTGAAGTTCATCATCTCATTAAACATGTCGGTCAAGGGGAACAGGTAATTAATATATTGCAAGGTATTGAGTTGGTTGTCGAGCCAGCACAGACAATTGCATTAATTGGTGAGTCAGGGTCGGGTAAATCAACGCTGCTGGGAATTATTGCCGGGTTGGATGATGGCAGTGAGGGCGACGTTCACTTGTTAGGGCAGAATATCAGCCGGATGAATGAAGAGCAGCGGGCGCAGTTGCGGGCGGAAAATGTGGGTTTTGTTTTCCAGTCGTTTATGCTGATCCCGACCCTGAACGCGCTGGAGAATGTTCAGCTTCCGGCCTTGTTGCGTGGTGAGTCGGAAAATCAAAGCCGCCAGCAAGCCATCGAATTACTTGAACAACTCGGGTTGGGAAAACGCCTGAAACACATGCCCGCCCAGCTTTCAGGCGGGGAACAGCAGCGGGTGGCCTTGGCTCGCGCATTCTGCACCCGCCCCAAAATTTTGTTTGCCGATGAACCCACCGGCAACCTTGATCGTCAGACAGGCGATCGCATCGCTGATTTATTATTTTCCCTCAATCATGATTACGCGACGACATTGATTTTAGTGACTCATGACAGCCAACTCGCTGCCCGTTGCCAGCGTCGTTTACGCCTGGTGGATGGCAAATTGCGGGAGGAAGCATGATTTGGCGCTGGTTTTGGCGTGAATGGCGTACACCCTCCCTGCTGATTGTTTGGCTGTCCCTGACGTTGGCCGTGGCGTGTGTGCTGGCATTGGGGCGCATCAGTGATCGCATTGATCAGAGTGTCCATTATCAAAGCCGGGACTTTCTGGCCGGCGATCTGGTTTTAAGGGCTTCATACCCTGTTGATGAAACCTGGCTGAAAAAAGCACAGGCACAAGGGTTGACACTGAGTCGTCAGATCTCATTTTCGACCATGACATATGCGGGAGATATTCCGCAATTGGCTCAGGTAAAAGCCGCAGATGAACGTTATCCGCTGTATGGGGAGCTGGAAACCCATCCGCGAGGATTAAAACCGGAACGAGGCTCTGTGCTGGTGGCTCCCCGGCTACTGGCATTATTGGGGGTCGAAGTTGGTGATCGCCTTGAGGTGGGAGATACCACGTTGAAAATCAGTGGAGAACTGCTGCAAGAACCTGATAGCGGTTTCAGCCCGTTCCAGATTTCTCCCCGAATTTTAATCAATATTGAAGATGCCGGGGCGACCGGGGCAATCCAACCGGGTAGTCGCTTGACTTACCGCTATATGTTTACGGGATCGCCAACGGCTCTCCAAGACTTTCAGCAATTTGTTGATCCGCAATTAAAAGCCGATCAACGCTGGTTAACCTTGAAACAGGACAATAGTGCATTAGCACAATCCATTGAGCGCGCCCAGCAATTTTTACTCCTGTCAGCCTTGTTGACATTATTGCTCGCCGTGGCTGCGATGGCGGTTTCTATGGCTCATTATTGCCGTAGCCGACATAATTTGATTGCTATCCTGAAAACGTTGGGAGCCGGGCGTTGGGCCTTGCGGCAGTGGATTATTGGGCAATGGTTGGTGATATTGCTGGCCGCGATTGCGGTGGGTTCCACTTTGGGCTTGGTTTTTGAATCCGCATTGATTCAAATTTTGGCAGAAATGTTGCCCAAGATGTTACCGGAAGCGGGAATGTGGCCCTGGGTATGGGCGGTGGGTGCGCTGTTCGGCATGACTTTATTGGTGGGAATTCGCCCTTATCGTCAATTGATGGCGACTCAACCTTCACGCGTATTGAGAAGTGATGTTACCGCGACTCTCTGGCCATTGCGCTACTACCTGCCGGCGGTCGCCTTGATGGTGACGGGAGGGTTGGTCGCACTGGCTGGCACTCAGCCGCTGTTATGGTCATTATTGGCGGGTGTACCGATCGTGGCACTGCTGTTGGCACTCTTGGGGTGGGGCGGGTTGTGGGTATTGCGCCGCGTGACCTTCAGCCAGTTAAGTCTACGTTTGGCGGTGAACCGTCTGCTGTGTCGCCCATATCAGACCATGACACAATTGGCGGCATTTTCCCTGTCCTTTATGCTGTTGGCCTTGCTTGTGATGGCAAGGGGGGATTTGTTGAATCAATGGCAGAAACAATTACCGCCTGATAGTCCGAATTATTTCCTGCTGAACATCACGCAACCACAAATTGTCCAAGTCAATGATCTACTGGCAAAGTATCAGGTGAAACCCACTGAGTTTTATCCAGTGGTGCTGGCGCGTTTGACGGAAGTGAATGGACAGTCCGCCATTAAATGGGCGGATGAAAGGCAGCCTAACAGTACAACGGTGCGGCGGGAGCTGAATTTAACCTGGAAATCAGAATTACCGCCTTTTAATACCCTCGTTGAGGGAACGTGGCCACCCAAGCCCAATGAAGTTTCCATGGAACAGGGCGTTGCTGAACGGCTGCAAATCACGGTAGGGGATAAACTCTCATTTACGGGCGATACCCGAACATTTCAGGCCACGGTAAGCAGCATTCGTAAAGTGGATTGGGAAAGCGTGAATCCGAATTTCTTTTTTATCTTCGCCAAAGAGACGTTGGAAAATCAGCCTGCGATGTGGCTGACCAGCTTCCATTATGAAGGTGACGGGCGATTGCTGACAGAAATTAATCGGCATTTCCCGACGATCAGCGTGTTGGATATTGGGTCAATCATCAAACAGATCCAAGGCATCTTGCAGCAAGTCAGCAAGGCATTGGAAATCATGGTTGTTCTGGTGATGATTTGTGGTGCACTGCTATTACTGGCACAAATTCAGGTCGGTATGAGCCAGCGTCAGCTTGAATTGGTGGTATACCGCACATTGGGAGCGAGCAAGAAACTTCTGCGTCGCACGTTATGGAGTGAATTTGCTTTGCTTGGGTTTATGGCCGGGTTAGCTGCGGCAGTTGGGGCAGAAATCGCACTTTGGTTATTGCAGACCCAAGTCTTTCATTTCCCATGGCAACCGCAATGGCAAATGTGGCTGTTACTTCCTATCATCAGTAGCCTGCTGCTGTCATTATGCGGTGGGTGGTTGGGGATCCGGTTATTGCGGGGGCAAGGGCAGTACCGACGCTTACCGGAGTAAGCTAAAACAGGGGGAAGGTTTTTCCCCCTGATCTAATATAGAGTCTAATAGTAACCCTTATTCAATAAACGGAGTCTCTTCGACTGACCGCGTTTTCATTTTCTGAGCAGGTGGCTTCATCATCAAAGTGACAGCAAGAACAACAACAACGGGGATAGCAATAATCAGGAACGCCGAGGTGAAACTGCCTGAGTAATCCTTAATGGCACCGGCAAAAAAAGGCGCCAGACAAGCCAGCGTGGAGATCAGGTTCATGATTGCAAACAGTTCCAGATAAGGCTTCCGCCCAAAATAGTTAGCCAGCAATACACTGGATGCGAGGAACGTCATTCCGTAACCCATGCCGACAAACAGGGTGAATGCCAGCAAAAAGGGCCATGAAGACGCGATACTCAGTGCAATCAAACCCAAAATGATGATGCCCAGACTGCCAACCAATAATTTTTTGGGATCGACCCATTCCCCGACAGCACCACCGGCCAAGCGGGAAAACGCATTGATAAAGGCCATCGTACTCAGCAGCCCTGCGGCGATGGCTTCACTGAAACCATTTTCGATAATATGGGCAACGGCAAAGCTATTGACCGTAATACCGCACCATAAAAACGCGGTGTAAGTTGCGGCAATCACATAGAATTGCCATGTCCGCAATGCCTGATGTGCGGTCCAGCGCTGTCTGGTGCGATAAATACTGGAAGTATCCTGACTGTTATGTTTTTGATTCACGGCCTTGGCATGGGCAATTTCCCGCTTTCCTTCCTGAAGGGTAATGATTGTCAGGATAACGAAAATGGTGAGCACGATAGCGGAAATCATCCAGTGCATCCGCCACGTTCCCCAAACCCGGGTGGCCAGAAAATAGATCCACGGGCCAATAACGCCTCCCAAGCCCCCTATCGTGAAATAAAAGCCAAAAGCCAGGGACTGTTTTTCATATAACCGTGAGATCACATAAGTGCCCGGCACGGTCGCCAAAAAGGTAAAACCGACACCGATTAACGCGGTGCCGATAAAATAGGATGAAATGGCATGGGTATGATAAAGATGGTAGAAACCGGTCAGAAAAATCAGCAGGCCAATGAACAGCGTGAACCTAACGCCAATTTTACGAATAAATATTGTTGGCAGAAAACTGGATAGCCCGCAAGTCAGGCCAAGCAGTGTGAACCCTAAACCCGCATTCGTCCAGCTCCAGCCCAGCTCATGGATCATGCTGGGCAAGACAACACCCAATGACGTAAAGGTCGTTGCTGTGGATAAAAAATAAACCATGCCTAAAAGTATCAGCAAAGACCACTGATAAGTACGCCCGAATTTGTCGTGTTGAATGGACATTGTGACCCCATTAAGGATATAAACCATTAAAAACGGGACTATCTTAAGTGTTTATTACAAAAAGCTGTATCGAATAAACACACCATAGCTAAATTGATCCGTGCGAAAGCCGGGTGGAAAAGAGGATAATCATGTATACAGGCATTGTACAAGGTAAAGAGAGTGTATTATCACTCAATAAAAATAACGGGTTCAGTACACTGATTGTCAGCAATCATAACCATTTTTTTACTGATGTGACTGTCGGAGCCAGTGTCGCTATTGATGGCACCTGCCTGACGGTGACTCAATTTAATGACGATAACGTTGCTTTTGATATTTCCGATTTTACTACGGATACCACCACGCTAAAGTTTCTCGCCATGGGTGATGAAGTCAATATTGAACGCTCACACCAGATGAATAAAGAAAATGGCGGGCACAGTCTTTATGGGCACATGGAGGGGATGGCGGAAGTGGTCGAGTTTACCGCAACAGGTGAAACTTATCGGCTGGTTATCCGTATTCCTCAAGACAATATTCAATATTTTTTCCTGAGAGGTTTCATTGGACTCCACGGTTGTAGTTTAACCATCAACGGCATTGATGAAGAAAATAAAACGATTGCTTTAAACCTAATCCCGGAAACATTACGCATGACCAATCTCGGCAAAATTAAGGTCGGCGATTTCCTCAATTATGAAATAGACCAAACGACAAGAACCATTGTGGATACATTATCCCGAACGTTATCAAGAAGGTCATAATAGTTGACCGGATCGGAATGGGAAGTGGTCGCTTATTTTTAAGCATGACCACTTCCTTGCGCTGGCTATCTAAATAACCGATCAACTTAATTTATCTTGTGCCCATTGAAGACTGCTTTGATATTCTGTTGGCAAGAGTGAAGCTAATGTTTGCAGCGTCTTTTTCAATGTTTCCTTATCCGCGTGAGTCACATTTAAGTGACCGACCTTACGAACTGGACGCACTTCTTTTTCATACCAATGTAAACGAACCAAGGGCAAACTGAGCCATGCTGGGTTTATCTCGGTACCGATCAGATTGACCATAACGGATGGCGCATAGATTTTTGGTTGGGGCATGGGGAGATCCAAAATGGCCCGCAAGTGCAGCTCAAATTGGCTGATGGAAGCGCCATTTTGTGTCCAGTGACCGCTATTATGTACCCGGGGAGCCAATTCGTTGATCAACAAATTATCACCAACAATAAAGCATTCCATCGCCATCACACCGATATAATCCAGATGATCCATGATGGCGGTCAGCATTTTTTCTGCTTGTTGCTGTAATCTTTTGTCCGTATCGGGTAAGGCCACACTGGTGCGTAAGATGCCTTCCTGATGCAGATTGTGAGTCAGGGTATAAAATACCGATTCCCCTTGGGCATTCCGGGCACCCACCAGAGAAACTTCCCCTGAAAACACAATGCCCTGTTCTACAATGGATTCGCCATAAATCTCAGGTGGCAATTCTGTTTCATCACCCGGTCGGATACGCCATTGACCACGCCCATCGTAGCCGCCTGTCCGGCGCTTAACGATAATGAAATCCCCTAATTCAGCAAACAGTTGTGGCCATTGGCTGGGATCAGAAAGCAGTTTCCACGGTGCTGTCGCCAAGCCCAGCGTATCCATGAGCTGTTTTTGTGGCAGGCGATCGGCCAGTTGCGGGAAAATATCGCGGTTGATAAACGCCTTATGATGAGCCAGCTCACGGGTTAACGGGGTCTCCGGCCAACGTTCGATTTCTGCGGTGATAACACTGCTCTGATAAGGGACGGCTTCCGGCTCTGCATCCAACCCAACAGGATAAACCGCAATCCCCAGCGGTTCACCGGCCTGACGCAGCATTCGACCCAACTGACCATTACCCAATACACAAACCGGTTTCATGCATCCTCCCGTGGATCAGGATTATCCAAAACATCCTGTGTCTGTGCCTGACGCCAGTCTGACAGACGTTGAAAGATTTCCCCGTCATGCAAAGCCAGCACCTGAGCGGCCAGTAATGCCGCGTTTGCCGCTCCTGCCTTGCCAATTGCCAGTGTGCCAACAGGGATACCCTTTGGCATCTGGACGATAGAATACAGGCTATCAACCCCACTCAGCGCCGCACTTTGTACCGGAACCCCAAATACAGGCACTAAGGTTTTGGCTGCCAACATGCCCGGTAAATGGGCTGCACCACCTGCACCCGCAATAATGACATCAAAACCGTTTTCTTTGGCCTGTTCGGCGAAATGAAACAGTTTGTCGGGCGTTCGGTGTGCCGAAACAATTTCAACATGGAAAGGAATATCCAGAGAAGTCAGAATATCGGCTGCATGTTGCATGGTCGCCCAATCACTTTTTGAACCCATGACCATGGCAATCTTGGCGTGGTACTGCGTCTCTTTTGTTGTGGAAATAATAGCGGTTGCAGAAATAGTCGCTGTTGTTGAAGTCACAGCGGATGTGGGATCAGAGCTGGCCGTCATAAATCAGATGCTCCTGTATTGGGTGTCTACCAGAACAAAGATGATGTTTAAGGCGATGGATCATATCACGCGAATTGCACAAGGAAAACGTTTGCGTTACTTGATTGGTCTATTTTTCCAAAATAAATAAGGGGATTCAAAACGGGAAGGAGATCAACTCAATGGACGTTTCTGTTACCTTGAACATTGAACCTTGATGATGCCATGCCCCTAACACACCACGACGCACCGTTTTATCACCCATGTGAACATCATGGATTGCAGGACGATGGGTATGCCCGTGGATCATCCAATCAGCCTGATATTTTTCAAAATGTTCAATCACGGCTTGTTGATTGACATCCATGATCAATTCAGACTTCTGACGGTTGGCGTATTGGCTGCCAGCCCGCATTTTGGCCGCAATTTTCAACCTGATAAACAAAGGAAGAAGCAAGAACAGGCGTTGTATCCACGGAGTATGTACCCGCTGACGATACTGCTGATAACCGATGTCATCAGTGCATAGTGTATCGCCATGCAGGATCAGGATCCGCTTACCATACAATTCCAGCACTTTTTCCTGTGGCAGCAGGATCAGACCACTTTCTCTGGCAAAGCGGGAACCCAGCAGAAAATCACGATTACCGTGAATGAAATAGCAGGGAATGCCTTTTTGTTGGAGTTCATTGAGTGCCTGGGCGATTTTAGTGTGCAGTGGATTTGGGTCATCATCCCCAATCCAGTAATCAAAAAAATCACCAAGGATATATAAACTTTCAGCATGGACCGCATCTTCACGCAAAAAACGCAGAAAACCGGCAGTTATTGCCGGTTCTTGCTCACTGAGATGCAAATCTGCAATTAACAGTGTATTCATGTAACGATTAACTATTCGCTTTATTCGCTGACAGTAACACGTTCAATGATCACATCTTCATGGGGTACATCTTGATGCATCCCGCTGCGGCCGGTGGAAACGCTTTTGATCTTATCAACCACGTCCATGCCTTCAACGACTTCAGCGAAGACGCAATAACCCCATCCATCAGGACGTTCTGAACGGAAGTTCAGGAAATCGTTATCAACAACGTTAATGAAGAATTGGGCAGTGGCAGAATGTGGATCATTGGTACGCGCCATGGCGAGAGTGCCACGGCCGTTTTTCAGGCCATTGTTGGCTTCGTTCTTGATAGGATCTTGAGTGACTTTCTGTTTCATGCCAGGTTCAAAACCACCGCCTTGGATCATGAAGCCATTGATCACACGGTGAAAAATGGTGTTGTCATAAAAGCCTTCAGAACAGTACTTTAAGAAGTTCTCAACAGTTACAGGCGCTTTATCCGCGAAAGTGTTGATTACGATATCGCCAAAGTTGGTGTGGAAAGTCACCATAATAGAAATCCTGATAATAGTTTTGATTGACCCTGTATTTTAGGGGATTCGGAACAACCGCTGTTATATCATATATGAGATTTTGAGTCAGTACCCTGGAACCGCATCAGAACCCGGTGTTTTGCGGTACTTGCAAAGCACGGCATATCAAGGTGAAATACCTTATCTGGCTTCTGTGCATTCTGATTTATTTATATCGCTGATAAAGAAGCCTATAATCAGCGAATTCACTCGATTTTATACACGTACATCAATTTTTACGGAAAACCCCCTGATGCTAAAAATTTTCAATACTCTCAGCCGCCAAAAAGAAGAATTTAAGCCGATTCATGAAGGGAAAGTGGGCATGTACGTGTGTGGCATTACCATTTATGATCTGTGTCATATTGGTCACGGCAGAACGTTTGTTGCATTTGATGCGATTGCCCGCTATCTGCGTTATCTGGGTTACGATCTCACCTATGTCCGCAATGTCACTGATGTGGATGATAAAATTATTAAACGTGCCATTGAAAATAATGAAAGCTGTGATGATCTGACCACCCGTATGCTGGCAGAAATGCACAGCGACTTTGATGCCCTGAATATTCTGCGTCCGGATTCAGAACCTCGTGCAACCCAACATATCCCGGAAATCATTGCAATCACGGCAGAGCTGATTAAACGAGGACACGCTTATATTGCCGCTAATGGCGATGTCATGTTCTCCATTGACACCAATCCTGATTACGGTTTGCTTTCCCGTCAGGATTTGGAGCAATTACAGGCTGGCGCCCGTGTTGAAGTGGCAGAGGTAAAACGCAATCCAATGGATTTTGTGTTATGGAAAATGTCCAAGCCGGGTGAGCCGAGCTGGGAATCACCGTGGGGCGCGGGTCGTCCGGGCTGGCATATTGAATGTTCTGCCATGAACGGTAAAGCGCTTGGGCATCATTTTGACATTCACGGTGGCGGTTCTGATTTAATGTTCCCGCACCATGAAAATGAAATTGCGCAATCCACTTGTGCCCATGATGGCCCTTACGTCAATTACTGGATGCACTCTGGTATGGTCATGGTGGATAAAGAGAAAATGTCCAAGTCTTTGAACAACTTCTTTACTATCCGTGACGTACTGGAATATTACGATGCTGAAACCGTCCGTTATTTCTTGCTGTCCGGTCACTATCGCAGCCAATTGAACTATACCGAAGAAAACCTGAAACAGGCGCGGACTTCCCTTGAGCGTCTATATACTTCCCTGCGTGGTACGGATAAATCCGCGCAACCTGCGGGTGGAGAAGCATTTGAAGCGCGTTTTACTGAAGCGATGAACGATGATTTTAATACACCGGAAGCGTATTCAGTCCTGTTTGAGATGGTGCGTGAGCTTAACCGTCTGAAAGTCGAAGACATTGCTGCGGCGAATGGCCTGGCGGCTGAACTGCGTAAGCTGGCGGGCATTCTCGGCCTTTTGGAACAAGATCCAGAACAGTTTTTGCAGGGCGGGGTGCAGGCTGACGATGACGCAGCTCACATTGAAGCACTTATCAAACAGCGTAATGATGCTCGTAAAAACAAAGAATGGGCATTGGCAGATGCGGCGCGTAACCAGTTGAACGAAATGGGCATTGAGTTGGAAGATGGCCCACAGGGAACAACCTGGCGTCGTAAGTAATCGATTTTGATGGGCATATCTCTCAGAACCGCCCTTTAGATGGGCGGTTCACTTTTTACTGAATGGGTTTTATTAACCTTACGCTTTTATCGCGATATTTTTAATTGTCATACATAAGAGGAATAAAAATCGGCAGACTTATCGCCGGGTATTGATATATTCAGGATAGAAAGCCTTTACAGCGTGATAAGTGACTTTCCCAGCAACCGCGTCCCGTTTCATGGCAACAAAAGGAGAATGACTCAGAGGTTCTGGTACTTGATGTGTATTATCACCGGAAGCAAGATTGAGAAGAGAAACTGTTACCCTACGTTTAGAATTACTTAATGTATAAGACATACCTAACAACCTTCTTGCAGCTCTATTACTTAACATAATTAACTCCGTTTCAGTTGTACATAAGCCTCTCAGTATAGCAACTTATTAGAAAATCAAAACATTGTTGGCATGATTGTTTATCAGGATATCGTCAGTGTCACATATTTTGCGGATAAAACCAGACAAATCTACTGTCAGAAACATCGATATCATGCTGCCTATTATTATCTACCCGTATTTTTGCCGTGGGGTCTTTATGAATTATATAACGATTGTTTAGATATTTTTGAGAAATGAAAGGGAAAGTTATAGTGCTTTGTCCCATTAGTGCTTTGACAGGTTTATTGGTGAGGTTGGCAAGTTCTTGGGCGAAACCTGTTCTTCCTAGATGACAACAACAAAGCCTGATACTATTAATATTATACTTATTTAATAGCTTCACTATGCTATCAAATAACTGTTGTGGCATCAGGCGAGGATAACGGGGTTTACATTTTATACAACTGGAATAGGTGTTCTTGTGTCGATTACCGTGTCCGACAATATTGAGTCTTATAGGTGATTCATGTTTAGGAATATCAAGAAAATATTGAATTCCATTCTCGAATTGTTGCAATTCCACACTTAGGTTTTTCCAATTTAATATTTCTCTTGGATTGACTCTTGGGTTTATTCTTGAATTGGCGTTTGTTGGATCGATGATTGGATTTCTCTTTATTTTTCCTAATGAATCATATTCAACGTCAACAAGATGATGATATCTGCCCATAATATTTACCTTACTATTAACATCGTATTATTTGATGTTTATACTTCACTTTTTATTATTTCATATAGTTTGGTGATAAAAATAATTAATTTCTGTTTATAAAATAAAATAAAAGAACAGTACCTTAAATGTATAAACGTATAAGGCACTGTTTTTCGGAAGGCACTAGTGGTGCGGATTACTCTTCTACGCGAACGGACTCGCCATTAAAAGAAACAACTTTGCCGGCAGTAATTTTGCAGCGTTTGCGGGTTTCAGGTTGGTTATCAACCTGTACTAAACCTTCTGCAATCACAGCCTTCGCTGCGGCACCACTTTCGCACCACCCTTGCAACTTCAACAAATCACACAGTTCGACATAAGGGTGGCTCTCTAAATAAAAATTTTCCATCAGTATCCTTCAGTTGTATCTACATCATGATATTCCTCGCATGCCTGCAAGGTATTTTGAATCAATGTCGCGACCGTCATGGGACCGACGCCGCCAGGAACCGGGGAGATCCAGCCGGCGCGTTCGGATGCGTTATCGAAATCTACATCGCCAATGACTTTGCCATTCTCCAATCGATTGATGCCAACATCAATCACAATCGCGCCAGGTTTAATCCACTCACCGGGAATAAAATTCGGCTTACCGACAGCAACAACCAATAAATCTGCTTGCTCAACATGCTGACGCAAATTTTTGGTAAAACGATGCGTTACCGTAGTTGTACAGCCAGCCAGCAATAACTCAAGGCTCATTGGACGCCCGACGATATTGGAGGCACCGATAATAACCGCATTTAGCCCATAAGTATTGATATTACAGCGCTCAAGCAGCGTCACAATGCCACGGGGAGTGCAGGGACGTAATTTAGGGGCACGTTGACACAGACGGCCGATATTATAGGGATGGAAACCATCCACATCCTTATCGGGATGAATACGTTCCAGTACTTTGACATTATCAATGCCGGCAGGTAAGGGAAGTTGGACCAAAATACCATCGATTTCTGTATCGGCGTTCAGATTATCTATCAAGGAGAGTAATTCGGCTTCGCTGGTGATATCAGGTAGGTCATAAGAGCGGGACATAAAACCGACTTCTTCACAGGCACGGCGCTTGCTTGCGACATAAATCTGAGAAGCCGGATTTTCTCCCACTAAAACGACGGCAAGACCCGGCGCTCGTTTTCCAGCCTCAACACGCTGCCTGACTTTTTCTGCAACTTCGTTTCTGATTGTCTGCGCAATCGTTTTCCCATCAATAATTTTTGCTGACATGTATTTAAGATTCCATCATCAAGTATAGGAATGGGGACTATTTTGTCAGAACATAAACCATCTGTCAGTTTTATTGATAGCTATAAAATGAACATATGAGCGAAAAGGCCATTGACTCATTCCATTATGCCCGTATAATCCGCTCCTGCATCAACGAATTAATGATGTTTCTTACTCTGCATAGCATAATAATGCGCCCTTAGCTCAGCTGGATAGAGCAACGGCCTTCTAAGCCGTAGGTCACAGGTTCGAATCCTGTAGGGCGTACCATTTAAAATCAATTAGTTACGCTATTCTTAGACCTGCTTGATTTTTCCCTTGTGTCGTATTTGTGTCGTTACCTTCAAAAAGTACATCAATTTTGCAAGCGTGCTCGCTTAAATGGTTAGGTGCCAAGTGCGCATACCTTCTAACCATTTCTATGCTTTCCCATCCCCCCATTTCTTGCAGTGCCGATAACGGAACGCCCGACTGAATTAGCCAGCTCGCCCATGTGTGGCGTAGGTCATGAAAGCGGAAATCTTCTATCCCTGCTTTCTTAAGGCCAATATTCCAGGCACTATTATCATCAACCCTCATCTTTCTCACTGCCGGAGTTAATGTTCCATCTGGTCGGTGCTTGGCTTTGGTGTGCACAAATACCCACCTTGAGTGTCTGCCTATCTGATCTCGTAACACCCGGCATGCGGTATCATTCAGAGCTATACCTATCGCTTTCCCTGCTTTTGCGTTCTCTGGATTTATCCATGCTACTTTTCTTTGCATATCGACCTGTTGCCACTCCAGATCGATGATATTGGAACGCCGCAGCCCTGTTGCTAAGGCAAAGGTAACAATTGGCTTTATACTTTCAGGCATACATTCGATGAGTCTGGCTGCTTCATCTTTTGTCAGCCATCTTATACGCTTACTTACTGGCTTCTTAGTTTTGATAACAAGCGCTGATTTAATCCAGTTCCACTCATTAGCGGCCGCCCTTAACAGCGATCTGATGAATGATAAATGCTGGCTTTTCGTTGCCTGACTAACTGGAATAGCCTCGTATATAGGAGGCTTTTCCCCTTTCTTTAGCGCTGCGTCTCTTTTGCTCTCCCAAACTTGATAATGTTTACGATTCTTCATATTTGAAACAACACCGTAAATTTCATCTGCTGTTATTGTGGAAATAACTCGACCTGAAAAGTGCTGTAGGAAAAATTCAATCTTCGTTTTGTCGTCATCAAGTGATCTTTTATGCTCTTTTTCCCTAAGCCAGCGAATACAACACTCTTCAAATGTACGAGTTGGCAGATCATCAAGTTGGTCAACTCTCCAAGCCTCAGCCCTTAACTTGTCATACAGCTCCTGCGCTTGCTTTTTGTCCCTCGTGCCAAGAGATTTCCTAACTCTCTTTCCTGACGGTGTAAAGAAATGACAGTGCCATATTCCGTTTCTTTGGGTGATTGACATGATTTACCTCCATTACGATCACCCTTGCTCGCTCCATGAGTTTGCATCGGGCTTTTAATATAAGCAAGAACAGCCGACTTAGTTGTTTTATATCCCTTGCCGATTAGTTTACCGTCTATAACGCCTGTGGCTATCAAGTTAGCTACAGTTCTTGATGAAACTTTAATCTCTTTAGCTGCCTTTTTTGTATCCCAAATTTCATCTTCAATATTCATTTTTAATTTCCTTTAATCATGCCTAATTGAGATATTTTTAATAGTCAGTCCTTATATTCAGGCATTCCCTTGCCACCGTCCTCCTTGCGTTCTCGTATGACTGGTTATTCATCGGTGATAATGGTTTTTATTTCCGATTCGGGAAACTCCATTATTTCCAGACCAGAGACAACGCAGTCTGTTATAAAATCAGATAGCATTTGGTCAGAGACTTTTTTGCCGGGGTTGGAATGTTTTTCCGCCATGGTTCTGGATATTTCAATTGTTATTTTTGGTGTGCTCATGCTATTTTCCTTATTTGTTCGTTTCCGATGCCAATTAAATAGTCTCGGTCTACAGTGGTTATTATCTTGCGTGGGTTGGTGAATGGATTCCAGATTAACAATAGTGAACCTTTTGTATTATTCTTACCTTTGATTTCCCGTTCCGCTGGTACAAATTGAATCCTGCCACCTGTTATTAATCTGACCTCATCTACAGTTTCCATTGCCAATTTAAACCAGCCTACAGCAATGTCAGCGGGAACCAGCA
Source organism: Xenorhabdus beddingii (assembly GCF_002127545.1). Taxonomy (GTDB): domain Bacteria; phylum Pseudomonadota; class Gammaproteobacteria; order Enterobacterales; family Enterobacteriaceae; genus Xenorhabdus; species Xenorhabdus beddingii. Next base: position 1,061 of record NZ_MUBK01000003.1, on the reverse strand, counting down.
TTACTATTGACTGGCATTGTATCCTGCTCTCAATGGCGGCTTTTTCTACCCATGGCGTAATATTGGAATACGGTGGGTTGCAGAAAATAGAACCGTAACTATCCCAGTCACATTCCAGTGCATTATCTCGTTCCGTGAGATAATGTGCGCACAGGGTATTTTGAGCATTGGCGGCTGCATCCAGATAAAAACCAAATTCTAAATCGAGCGCCAAAAATAATGGCAGTGGAGTTTGCCAGAGGTCTTTTAATTCTGGCGGGGTATTACTGCCTCTGAAATCGCTCATAATCCTCCCCGCACTCCCGACTACAAAATGCCCCGTGTGTTGCTGGCTCAGTTTCACACCACCTACATTTACCGTTGATACTGGTTAGTACTGGTTGCCGGTTCTGGAGGGCATGAGATACCATTAGCTCAACGGTATCGTTAGCTGCATCGATAATGTCCATAATGGTTCTCGTTATTTGTTTGGGTGACGGTATAGGGGGATGATATTCCTAACACTATATTTTATGGAGTCTACATCTGATTTGTAATCTGATATATTACGCCACCAATGCCCTGATTCTTTATCTAGGCACTCAAATTGCCACGCCACAGGCTCCATATTTTCATATTCAGCGAGTTTCTTGCCGGACTCTTCCAATGACTTTTTAATTTTTTCGGCGGACGGAGTTTCGGAACGAATAATTTCTAGCGCTTTGGTTGTACCTACTTCATTTTCCATTCGATTATTAAACCAGCCACCTAAATCACTGGCATTATTTTTTGCCTCAGATAGTAGATCTTCCTCTGCCCAATCTAAAAGACCTTCCATCCAAGCCATCGCCTCTTCTTTATCTCCTTTCTCCAGCAAATAAAGGGCAATTGAATTAACTAGCAACAATCTTTCTATTATCCATGAATTAGACAATTCCATTGCTGCTTTAATTTGTAGTTTCTCAATTTCATTCGCCATATCAATAACATCATTGCTCATTTCTGTTCTCCTGATTCGCTTCCATCCCGCTTGAAATGCTTCCCAATAATTCTGAGCAGGTATATTGAAATATTTTCCATCG
>NZ_MUBK01000029.1 GCF_002127545.1 Xenorhabdus beddingii | reverse complement strand
AAGGTTTGATGCTCAAAGAATTGTTTACTGTTAGTTCGTAATGAATTAACTGTTTTAGTCACTCTTCAAGACTTGTTTAATCTTTTTCGCCTTTCGGCGTCAGATAGGGTCTTGCGAGTGCCCACACAGATTGTCTGATTAATTTGTTAAAGAGCGTTGGCAACCGGACATTCGTTCCGGGTTGCGAGGCTGCGTATCTTACGCTTTTCGCCTCCGGAGTCAAGCGTTTATTTTCGCTTTCCTTCCCCTGGCCTTCGCGGCATGTTGCAGCTCAGCGTCGGTCAGTGGTGGCGCATTATAGGGAGTTTTCCGCGCCTGACAATAGTTTTTTTGAAAAAAATTACTGACCGGTGATTATTACACCAAATTGCACTTAAGTTGGTAGTTTTTCGAGCATAAGGAAGCCATATTCGCGTAAAACGGGACACAATGCTTCATTATTTGGTTCTATCTTCGTGCAATAAGCCACGTTATCTACCGTTGTTAAAAACAAATTATCCTGATTTTTAATCAACCACGCCGTTCTACGGGCAATCGCCGCGCCCGAATCAATTAATCTTGTCCCGTCAGGCAGCACTTGTGAAAGCTCTTCTGCTATTAAAGGAAAATGGGTACAACCTAAAATGACCGTATCCGGCGGTTCTTTCATTCTCAACCACGGTTTCAATATTTGTTCCAACTCTTTTAGTGAAACATCCTTACCATGCAGTTTCCTTTCAGCCAATTCCACCAGCTCAGCCGAGCCTATTGAGTAGACCTGACAATCTGTAGCAAATCGGGTAATTAATTCTTTGGTATAGTCACGGTTCACCGTAGCTCGTGTCGCCAATAATCCTACGACACGATTACAACTCAGTTTTGCGGCGGGTTTAATTGCAGGTACAACCCCCACAACAGGAAAGGAAAAACGTTCACGCAAAGCAGGCAAACTGACGGTACTGGCGGTATTACAAGCGATAACGACAACGGCCAAAGGGTGTTTTCTCTGAATAGTATCAACAACCTGAACGACTCTTTCGATAATCACTTCAGCCGTTTTTTCTCCATAGGGGAATGCTTCATTATCGAAAGCATATATATAGTGGAGATCAGGCAGTAACTGTCGGATCTCTTGATAGACAGATAAACCGCCCACTCCAGAATCAAACACCAGAATCGTTGGACGGGCGGTTTTGTTTAAATCAGAAGTTGTAACTGCCAGTGAGGTAATATTCTCTTCCCGGGGTGCGATAGCCATAGGCTGTCTCATAATTTTTATCAAACAGATTAGCTATTCTAGCACGTATTGTAAGGTGGTCAGAGATTGGATATGAAGCGTTGATATCCCATAAACTTACGCCCCCTAACTTCACGGTTTTCGCAGGAAATACGCTATGAACCTGATCGTAACGCTGACCAAGATATTGGTAAGTGATTCCCCAATCGACATTGAGAGCTCCCCAGTCTAACTGGTATTTAACTTGCTGCTTAGCCCTGCGGATTAATGGCTGATTATTGCCATCTCGCGGATCAACATACTGTAAGGTTAATTGATGCTGAAATAGGCCGGTATCGATTGTTCCCGTCCACTCAGCCCCTTTTATTTTTGCTTTACCCATATTTTTATAATGGTTATTGGTAAAATCTATCAATTGTTCAATATCGTTACGATAAGCAGACAAACGCCAATTAAGTGCCCCAGTCAACCCTTCCATTCCGATTTCCCATTGCTTGCTTTTTTCTGGTGCCAGATCCTCACTTCCCCATTTACTATAAAGCTGACTCAAGGTAGGAGCCTTGAATGCCGTTCCATACGAAGTGATAAAACGATAACCATCAGTAAATTCCCAGCCGATTCCGGTTTGCCACGTAGTATTCCAGTCATATTCAGAATGGTGATCTGAACGCACAGCACCTTCTAAAATGACATCCTGAACCTTTTGCTGTGCAGTTAAATATAGTCCCGTATTATCAACATTTTTTTGTACAGGGATGTTATTGGAACCTGCGGCAACCGATTCTCTTTTCCAATCAATCCCACTACTGATTGCACCATGACCAACCTGCCACGTATTTCCCCATTGGGCATTGTATTGTTTTGAATCACTCAGACTGGAGTTTTTACCATAACGCCCATAATTAGGAGCATAATTGTAATCTTTGACATGGCTGTAACTAGTAATGAATTGAGAAGAATAAGTGCCTTGATTAAATTGAATGCCAGCATCATAGGTACGGCTAAATAATTCGCGAGTATCTGTATCGCCGAGATTCCATGCATCATAAGCCGTCCGATTATTAAACCCATAGGCTCTGGCAAATCCGCTAATTTGTTCATTTATTTTATGATCTATTTCCAACCACAGCATTTTACTCATAAAGCCATCACGATCTGGCTGACGATATCCCCCTGTTTTACCATCAACTATCACATCAAACCCTTTGGTATAGATATAACCTGCGGCGGCGGTTAATAACGTATTTTCACCCAATTCTTGTTGTGTCGAACCAGTGTAATTCTGATATCCATTCGAGCCGAATCCCGCACTCAGTGTTGTTCCCCGCTGTTCTCGCTTTGTTATGATATTGATCACCCCACCGATAGCATCAGAACCATATACGGCAGAACGGGCACCACGGATATACTCTATTCTTTGCACCATTGGGATTGGGATTTGGCTAAAATCAGCCGATCCCGTGATGCCAGCCTGATTCAACCGAATTCCATCCACCAGCACCAAGGTGTGACTTGAATTCGTGCCACGGACAAATAAAGAAGAGTGCTGCCCAATACCGCCATTCTGCGCAATATCAACACTGGGCAAACGGCGCAAAACATCCACTAAGCTGCTGGATTGCCAACGATCGATATCTTCACGCGTCACTACCGTCATGGGGGCCAAAACTGAAGAAATGGGCTGCTTAAAGCGATTGGCAGTAACCACCAACGGATCTTGATTATCAGCAACTGCAACATGGCTCCAGCCAGAAAGTACCGCCACAGATAAAAGAATAGGTTTTTTATTTGTCATAAGATTTGTGATGAGAAAGAGTGAATGTAATATCGAATGGCTATATCTCTAACGACTCTGCGCTTAACTATCAGGGTCATGCTACGGTGAAGACCGTAGAGTGTCCAGAGTCCCTACCCTCAAAAAAAGGGGTTGATAGACCAGAAAACTGGACATCCTTTATGCTTCCCCTACCTTTACTCTTCACCTGCCTTTACTCTTCACCTACAATGCCGCTCGGAAATTTTTCTTCACGCGACCCTATGAGAGCCAGATAATGCAGAATGCCTTGCCAACGGAAAATTATGAAAACCAATTGATGGAGAAGGTCCATCGTCTAAAAGGAATGATGATCCCCTTTAGCGCACCTGAGCCTGAAGTTTTCCGTTCCCCTGCATCACATTACAGAATGCGGGCAGAATTCCGTATCTGGCATGAGGAAGATGACCTCTACCATATCATGTTTGATCAACAGACTAAGCAGCGTATCCGTATTGATCAATTTCCCGTTGCCAATCAACTCATCAATAACATGATGCAGGCGATCATTGCTGGCGTAAAAGAGAATCCCGTATTACGTCACAAACTGTTTCAGGTGGATTACCTTTCCACCCGCAGCAACAAAATGATTGTTTCCCTGCTTTATCATAAAAAACTGGGGGATGAGTGGCGTGAACATGCCATCGTTCTGCGCAGCCAATTAACGGCGGAAGGATTTGATGTCCAGCTTATTGGACGTGCTGCAAAAACCAAAATCATGCTCGACCATGACTATATAGATGAAGAATTACCGGTTGCAGGTAAGAACATGATCTACCGTCAGGTTGAAAATAGCTTCACACAGCCGAATGCCAGCATCAATATCCATATGTTGGAATGGGCGATTAATGTCACCAACGGCTCTAAAGGCGATCTGCTGGAACTTTATTGTGGCAATGGCAACTTTTCTCTGGCGCTGGCACAGAATTTTGATCGGGTACTGGCAACAGAAATTGCCAAACCCTCGGTTGCTGCTGCGCAGTTTAATATCGCAGCGAACCAGATTGATAATGTTCAGATTATCCGTATGTCGGCAGAAGAATTTACACAGGCAATGAATGGAGAGCGAGAATTCAATCGACTGCAAGGCATTGACTTAAAGAGTTATCAATGTGACACCATTTTTGTTGACCCGCCCCGCAGTGGTCTGGATGAAGATACGCTCAAAATGGTTCAGGCATATCCATGTATCCTGTATATCTCCTGCAATCCGGAAACACTCTGCCGGAATCTGGAAACACTGACACAAACGCATCAGGTCAGCAAACTGGCTCTTTTTGATCAATTCCCTTATACCCATCATATGGAATGTGGTGTGCTGCTGGAAAAAAGAACCTAACCATCACTCAATTGCCCTCACCTGCTGACTGAAAAACAAAAACGCCACTAGATGAATCTTGTGGCGTTTTTTAGTGATCCGTTTCCGATGAAAACTATCAGTTTTGGTTCTCTGAAGTAAACATCGCTTGTTGTTTGCGCCCTTTCATTTTTAGGTAGATCCAAAACACCAAGACAGTAGCAATGATGACAGGCAGGAAATTAGAACCTATTGCCGGATATTCCATCCGAATAAATGCGCTGTACATAAACATGCCCAGAAAGAAACATCCCGTGGCCAGTTTCGGTAACCCTTCTGCCATCGGATAATTCAAATAACGTTGATGAAGGCCATACAAAGAAAGTGCCAAGGTAATAATAGGGAAAATAGAAAAAGGGACAAACGAATTGAAAAAGGCTGAGAAAGTTCCATGTGTTGCCATTCCAACGATAAGAGCCAGCAACATTGTGCTTTTATCCTGGCGGTATTGTTCCATCGTATTATTCTCCTTTCATTATTATTCAGAAGGTTTAGGGATCGCTTTAGGGACAGTGTTTTTTTCTTGCTCACGACGATACCAATAATAAGCACCTTTGGAAATCATGCGGAGTTGTAAAACTAAACGCTCTTCGAGGCGACGCCTTTTTTCTTCATCAATATCCAGCGCTTCTGCACCGGCACTGAATACGATTGTCACCATCGCCTCGGCTTGTATTTCGGTAAAATGACGTGGCATATGACTGGCTTGTTCAAGATAGTCTGCCAATTCAGCAATAAAATGTTGGATTTCCCGTGCTACAGCCGCACGAAATTCAGCCGATGTGCCGGAACGTTCACGCAGTAACAGCCGGAATGCGTTGGGATTGTTGCCGATGAATTCCATAAACGTGGAAACAGAAGTACGGATAACGCTGCCACCCTTTGCAATACGCTGACGTGCCTGGCGCATTAACTGACGCAACATCAGGCCACTTTCATCGACCATCGTCAGACCTAACTCATCCACATCCCGAAAATGACGATAAAAAGAAGTCGGCGCAATACCCGCTTCCCGAGCCACCTCCCGCAAACTCAAACTGGTGAAACTGCGTTCAGCACTCAGTTGACTGAACGCCGCCTCAATCAGGGAGCGACGGGTTTTTTCTTTCTGTTTTGCTCTAACGCCAGTTACGTTACTCACAACAATCCTGATCTATCTCGACTCTATGATGAGGCAAATATAACAGATTCTGCGGGGTTTGCTGTGATTGTTCTCTGAAAGATATTATCCATTTTTCCTGCTTTAGTTCTAAACAATAAGATAAAAACCATATGCTCATTGGGCTATTACATCAAATAATGTTAAGATAGCGTTGTTATTTTGTGTAAAAACAGGTCATTCCTCTATGCAATATACTCATTTTGATGCCATTGTCATTGGTTCTGGTCCCGGCGGGGAAGGAGCAACAATGGGGTTGGTGAAACAAGGTAAAAACGTTGCTGTTATAGAACGTTACAATAATGTCGGTGGTGGATGTACCCACTGGGGCACCATTCCGTCGAAAGCTCTCCGCCATGCAGTCAGCCGCATTATCGAATTTAATCAAAATCCGCTCTACAGTGATCACTCCCGTATTCTTCGTTCATCATTTTCTGAAATCCTACGCCATGCTGAAGTTGTCATTAACCAGCAAACAAAAATGCGCCAAGGGTTTTATGAACGCAATCGGTGCCGAATGTTTGCCGGTGAAGCAACCTTCATTGATGAACATCGTGTCAGTGTTCGTGATGCCGATGGTAATGTTGAGATATTAAGCGCAGACAAAATCATCATTGCCACCGGTTCCCGTCCTTACTGCCCCCCCAATGTCGACTTCACCCATTCCCGTATTTATAACAGCGATACCATCCTGCAACTGGATCATGAGCCACGCCATGTGATTATTTATGGTGCCGGGGTTATTGGCTGTGAATATGCTTCTATCTTCCGGGGATTGGGCGTTAAAGTCGATTTGATCAACACCCGTGATCATCTGCTGTCTTTCCTTGACCAAGAAATGTCTGATGCCCTGTCTTACCATTTCTGGAATAGCGGTATTATCATCCGCCACAATGAAGAATATGAGAAAATTGAAGGGGTTGATGATGGTGTGATTGTCCACCTGAAATCCGGCAAGAAAGTCAAAGCCGATTGCCTGTTGTATGCCAATGGTCGAACCGGTAATACAGACACGCTGGGTTTGGAAAATGTCGGATTGGAAACCGACAGCCGTGGCTTGCTGAAAGTGAACCGTGTCTACCAAACCAGCAATGAAAACATCTATGCGGTTGGGGATGTGATTGGTTATCCAAGTTTGGCCTCTGCGGCCTACGATCAAGGTCGCATTGCAGCAAAAGCGATCACGACAGGCGACGCGGATCTGCATCTGGTGGAAGATATTCCAACAGGAATTTATACCATCCCTGAAATCAGTTCCGTTGGCAAAACCGAGCAGCAGTTAACCTCCATGAAAATTCCTTATGAGGTAGGGCGCGCTCAATTCAAACATCTGGCAAGAGCACAAATTGCGGGAATGAATGTTGGCAGTATCAAAATCCTGTTCCACCGTGAAACAAAACAGATCTTAGGTATTCACTGTTTTGGCGAACGTGCGGCGGAAATCATTCATATCGGTCAGGCCATTATGGAACAAAAAGGTGAAGGCAATACTATCGAATATTTCGTTAATACTACCTTCAACTATCCCACAATGGCAGAAGCCTACCGTGTTGCAGCACTCAATGGGTTAAACCGGCTATTTTGATGTTTTTCCAAGAGCGTCGAAATAATTACCCATCTTAGCCCGAATCGCCTCTGCCAATTGCTCATAGCGACCGCGCAGAGGTGAACCGGGACGATAAACCAATATCACGGAGCGTTTAGGTTCTGGCGTATCACATTCCAGATAGCAAACACCATCACGTTTTCTCGTCCGTGGAACCGACAACTCAGGCAGTAAGGTAATACCACTGCCCGCCGCAACCATATTGCGCAACGTTTCCAGGCTCGTTGCCCTGAAATGAGTATCTTCTTTGGCTCCCGCCTGAAAACAGAATCCCATCGCCTGATCACGCAAACAATGCCCATCTTCCAGCATCAGTAACTTCTCACCGGATAGCTCACTCATTTTGATCTGATCGCGATCTGCCCACTTATGTTCTTCATATACCGCCAGTTTCATCGGCTCTTCAAAAAGCGGCACTTCAATAAAGGCTTCAGTCTCTTTCACCAACGCTAAAATGGCACAATCCAGCTTCCCGCTATCGAGCTGTGCCAGCAAGTTTTGGGTTTGCGCCTCATGCAGATACATTTCTAATTTGGGGAACAACTTATGCAGTTCAGGAATGATAAGGGGTAGAAGATAGGGAGCGATTGTCGGAATAAGACCGATATGCAGCGGCCCGGACATACTTTCACCTTGAAGGGAGGCCATCTCCTGCAAGACCTTCACTTCACGCAATACCGTTTTAGCCTGTTCCACCAGCAACATACCCTGTTGGGTAAACAATACCTTGCGGCTCGTGCGTTCCAGCAACATCACGCCCAACTCATCTTCCAATTTGCGGATTTGCCCACTCAGGGTCGGTTGGCTGACATGACAAGCATCAGCCGCCCGGCGAAAATGCCGGTATTCAGCCAGTGCCACAAGGTATTCCAGATCGCGGATATTCATTCCCACCTCTGCTTTTGATATCAATGAGAGTATTGATCAATAAATCATTATATCCACGCGGGCAAAAAACTATCAACCGATTGTGATTATTGGTGTTTTTACCTAAATCGTCGCTTCGCTTGGGCAATCGCCTGTTTCACTTGTTTTTGTGCCACCCCCCCTTTTGCCAGACGCTTATCCAGACAGGATTGCAACGACAAAACCTCATAAACATCCACTGAAATAGCATGACTGAATGTTTGTAATTCAGATAGAGAAAGCGCTTCCAGTGCCTTACCTTTGGCGATGGCGGCCACGACAACTTCACCCACAATATGATGGGCCTCACGGAATGGAACACCTTTTGCCACCAGATAATCGGCCAGCTCAGTCGCATTGGCATATCCCTGTTTTGCCGCCTCCTCACAACGGGGGCGTTTCACTTGAATGCCATCCAAGACCAACACCGCCATATGCAAACAATCCCGCCAGGTATCCAGCGCATCGAACAAACCTTCTTTGTCTTCCTGCATATCTTTATTGTAAGCGAGTGGCAGCCCTTTCAGCGTCATCATCATCCCGGTTAATGCGCCCTGAACCCGGCCGCACTTACCACGAATAAGCTCCAGTGCATCCGGGTTTTTCTTTTGTGGCATCAGGGAAGAACCGGACGTTACCCGATCGGACAATTCAACAAATCCCGCTTCGCCGCTGTTAAAGAAAATCAGATCTTCTGCGAAACGTGAAAGGTGGATCATGCTAATGCTTGCATCTGACAAGAGTTCCAAGACATGATCACGATCAGATACGCTATCCAAACTGTTGCGCGTCGCCGAAGCAAAACCTAACCATGACGCCAATTGTTCCCTATCGATATCGTAAGCCGTTCCTGCCAGCGCCCCACATCCCAACGGACTGACATCCAGCCGTTTCAGTGCGTCTTGCAAACGGCTTTCATCACGCGCCAACATTTCCGCATAAGCCAGACACCAATGGGCGAAAGTGACTGGCTGTGCCCGTTGTAAATGGGTATAACCCGGCATCACTGCATCCTGATTATTCTCAGCGGTGAACACTAACGCTTGTTGTAACTCAGCCAGTGCTTGCAAGATATGGGCGATCTGAGCCTTACACCATAATTTCAGGTCAGTGGCGACCTGATCATTACGGCTACGTCCTGTATGGAGTTTTTTCCCTAACTCTCCCACTTTCGTGATAAGTTGCCCTTCCACCCAACTATGGATATCTTCCGCATCGCTTTGCAAAATGGCCTTGGGGTTGATGCGCACTTCATCCAGTAACTCGTTCAGAGCCAACTCCAGCTTTTGCTGTTCTTCGGAAGTTAACACGCCCACCGTAACCAATGCCTTTGACCATGCAACCGAGCCTGTAATATCCTGTTCAGCCAAACGGTAATCAAAACGCAGTGAATCGTTGAATTGCTTGAACCGCTGATCGGCTTCCTGACTGAAACGCCCGCCCCAAAGTGCCATAATATCCGTCCTGTGCTCTCTATTTATTTACCATTGATGATTATTTACCATTGACGACCAAGCCATTGATGACCCAAAAATCATTTTTTACCATTCAACGCACGAATACGCGAAGAAAGCGAATAGAGGCGGATAAAACCTTCAGCATGGCTATGATCGTAAACCTCATCCTCACCAAACGTCGCGAACTCTTCAGAATAGAGGCTATTGGCGGATTTTTTCTGCACCGCAGTCACCTGCCCTTTATAGAGTTTCAGGACAACCTCACCGCTGACACTGGCTGCCAACATTTCTGCGGCGGCCTGAATTGACTGACGCAATGGGGCAAACCAACGGCCATCATAGACAACATAAGACATTTCCAGCCCCAGTTGCTGACGCCATTTAAAACTGTCGCGATCCAGAACCAACTGCTCAATACCGCGCAGCGCTTCCATCATAATGGTTCCCCCCGGCGTTTCATAACAGCCACGGGATTTCATGCCCACCAAACGGTTTTCCACAATATCGATCCGGCCAATGCCGTGCTTCGATCCCAATGCGTTCAATACGTTAAGGCATTGATAAGGAGAAAGAGACTGACCATTCACACCCATCACTTCACCGCTTTCAACCGTTACCGTGACATATTCCGGTTCATTGGGAGCATCTTCTGGCTCTGCGGTCCATACCCAACAATCTTTATTGGCCGCATTCCACGTACTTTCCAACACCCCACCTTCCGTTGAGATGTGCCATGCATTCTCATCACGACTATAAATTTTTTCCAACGTGGCGGTCGTCGGGATATCGCGCTCTTTCAAATAATCCAACAGCGCCTCACGGGAGCGCAGATCCCATTCCCGCCACGGAGCGATAACTTTCAGATGTGGCGCCAAAGCGGTATAAGTGCTTTCAAACCGAACCTGATCATTACCTTTACCCGTTGCACCATGAGCAACGGCATCCGCTCCCACTTTCAGGGCCAGTTCAACCTGCGCCTTGGCAATGATGGGGCGAGCCATTGACGTACCCAGCAAATAGCTGCCCTCATATAACGCCCCCGTTTTCAGCACAGGATAAACATATTCTTTGATGAACTCTTCACGCAGATCAACGACGCAACATTCAGCAGCCCCTGAACGCAATGCTTTCTGCTCCACCCCTTCCAAATCTTCACGACTTTGACCAACGTCAGCAACAAACGCGATCACCTCACAATTGCCATAATGCTCTTTCAACCACGGAATAATGGCCGAAGTATCTAAACCACCAGAATATGCCAGTACGATTTTTTTAATGCTTGTAGTTGTATTAGTTATAGGAGTACGAGTTATAGAGGGAGTCGCCATAGGGATAACCTTTTTTATTTTATTTATCTCAGCCAAAGGCCATGTTCTCAATCAGCCCAAAATTCGTGTGCCGACCGGTATGCCATTAAATAACGCAATCAATTGTTCCGCATGTCGCCAGCTTGCAATATCCACTGGCTGTCCGAGTGTTTTTGCTGCGTCCAATGCCGCATTCACTTTCACTATCATGCCATCAGTAATAATGCCCTGTTCAATGAGCCGTTCGATCTTTTCCGACGTAACTTCCGGGATTTTCTGCCCCTTACCGTCCAAAATACCGCTGACATCAGATAACAAAACCAAATCCGCATTTAACACTTGCGCAATGGCGGTAGCGGCCTGATCCGCGTTCACATTCATCAATTCACCGTGAGCAGTGATGCCAATTGAACTGATAATGGGGATATAGCCCATATCCAGCAAAATTTTCAGAAAATCAGCGTGTCCTGGTTGCGCCTTTCCTGTGTGACCAAACGCTTCATCAAGTTGAGACACTTTCACCATGCCACCGTCTCCCAGACACAGCCCAATGGCCGGCAATTGATATTTTATTGCCCGTGCCAACAACTTCTTGTTAGCCGTTCCCGCCAATGTTCCTGTAATGATATCGATTTGATCTGCCGGCGTGACGCGCAACCCTTGCTTTTTTAAAATCGGCAACTGCAACTTCTGCATCAACTCATCAACCAAACAGCCACCACCATGAACAATGACGAACGGGCGCTTATGGGTCTTTCGATATGACTGCAATGTGGAAAATAACCGTTCCAGTGCTTCTTCACTGTCTAACAACACACCACCCAACTTGATAACTAACGGCTCCATCGGATTTATCCTCTGTCAGTATTAACCTCTGTCGGAATCTTAAGTTTCTGGCATTAAATCTGTAGCAATTTAAAGATTGAATGAATTAAAGCAACGCCTGAGTTTCCCCATAGCCAAAACGAATATTCATGCACTGCACTGCCTGCGCGGCGGCACCCTTCAGCAAATTATCCTCAGCACCCACAATGACCAAATATTGCCCCTGAATAGCGAAACCAATATCGCAGAATGGCAAACCCACTACGGCTTTCAGCGCAGGTACGCCTTTATGATATAAACGCACCAGCGGCTTATCGTGATAAGCCTGCAAATAAGCGTCCCTAACGTGTTCTTCTGTCACACCTGATTTCAATTTGCAGGTAATTGTGGCAAGAATGCCCCGCGCAAAATGACCTAAATGGGGGGTAAAAATCACTTCTGTACCTAAATGTGTCGCGATTTCAGGTTGATGACGATGGTTAAAAATCCCATAAGCCTGCAAGCTGACTTCACAGAAACTGTTGGTCATTGATGCCTTTCTTCCTGCACCACTGACACCACTGACCGCATTGATGACCGGCCAATAATCGGTATCCAGTAAATTTTTTTCCAGCAACGGTTTCAATGAGAGTTGGGAAACCGTAGGGTAACAACCCGGCACCGCAACTAACCGGGCTTGCTTGATTTTCTCTGCCTGCCATTCAGCCAACCCATACACCGCCTGCTCTAACCATGCTGAATTTTTATGTTCAAACCCATAGTATTTCTCATAAAACTGTGTATCTTGCACGCGATAGGCACCTGATAAATCAAACACAATACAGCCCGCTTCCAGAAATATCGGGGCTATGTCATGGCTGACTTCATGGGCTGTCGCAAGGAAAACCACATCAATATCCCTCGCGGCCTCAAACACATCAGTTAAAGGTTGTAAGGGGAAATCAAGAACACCTTTATATTGCGGGTAAAGCGCTGAAAAACATTTCCCTGCATCTGAACTTTGAGAGGAAACCATCAAGCTGGAGAGATGGACATCAGGATGACGTTGCAGATATGCTGCTAACTCAGCTCCGGTATAACCACTGGCGCCAACTATCAGAGTATTCAACATGGATCTATTCACCTTGTAGTATTAACACTCAACGGTATAATTGCATTTTTATTCAATTAAAATGCATTAATATTGATACTATTATGAGGCAGGGCTGTCAAGAATGAATATTAAATTACCGTCATTTATTAAGTTATATCATCAACTCATTGCAGCACCTTCTATCAGTGCAATCGATACTGAGCTAGACCAAAGCAATGAAGTGGTTATCAACCTGCTGGCGGAATGGCTGAAAGAGATTGGTTTTTCCATCGAGATTCAAGCCGTCCCTGAAACCCGAAATAAATTCAATTTGTTGGCGACATTAGGCAGGGGTTCGGGGGGATTGCTGCTATGTGGTCATACGGATACCGTTCCTTTTGATGCGAACCGCTGGACACAAGATCCCTTCACCCTGACCGAACGCGATGGCAAGTTATATGGACTCGGCACGGCTGACATGAAAGGTTTCTTTGCCTTTATTGTTGATGCGTTGCGGGATATTGATATCAGTAAATTAACCCATCCCCTGTATATTCTGGCTACCGCTGACGAAGAGACATCAATGGCGGGAGCACGTTACTTTGCTGCCAATACCCATATCCGGCCTGATTTTGCGATTATCGGCGAACCCACATCATTACAGCCCATCCGCGCCCATAAAGGGCATATAGCCCAAGCGATCCGCATTGAAGGGAAATCAGGGCATTCCAGTGATCCAGCGCGAGGCGTTAATGCCATTGATTTGATGCACGAATCCATTACCCAACTGATGGAACTTCGCAACACCTTGCAGGCGCGTTATCACAATCCGGCCTTCGTCATCCCTTATCCCACCATGAACTTCGGCCATATTCACGGCGGGGATGCTGCAAACCGTATTTGTGCCTGCTGCGAACTGCATATGGATATCCGCCCGCTTCCCGGATTGACCTTACAGGATTTAAACGGCTTGCTGAATGACGCATTGGAGCCGGTGAAACAACGCTGGCCGGGACGCCTGAGTGTAACGGAACTTCACCCTCCGATTCCGGGTTATGAATGCCCGACAGACCACAAACGGGTTGCTGTCATTGAAAAACTGTTGGGAGCGAAAGCCGATACCGTTAATTACTGTACCGAAGCGCCTTTTATTCAGGAGCTGTGCCCGACATTGGTCTTGGGGCCGGGGTCAATTGAGCAGGCACATCAGCCTGATGAATTTTTGGACATGGCGTTTATTGAGCCAACAAGGAAACTGCTTTCACAGCTTGTGGCGCATTTTTGTTTGAGTGCCGATTGAAAACCGTGAATCAAAAATCACTGTTCTCCCAATCATCAAATTACTCATTGATTTTTTCTCCGAAAGTGCTCATAATTAGTACTATAAATGGATTGGGAGTTCCCGGTCGGCGTTATAACCTCGGTGAGTACATCGGGGTTTTTCGCTATTCAGAGTTAAGGAATAATTTTTAACCCCCACTGTTTATACCCGATTCCAACAGCATCCCTTCCCCCTTCACAATAGAACTTTTTCTTCAATATATCGAATGCTTGGTTCGGTTGTTCTGGTTTCAGAACATGCCTGCCAATAGGTCTGGCAACTAAATCTGCAAGTTGTAAACCAGAGGAATTACTTGTTTTGGCTGCCATCCTAATCTTAAAAGGTAAGTCTCTGTGATACTTATTTTCTCCATCACAAATTCGAAGAAACTCCAGTTCGAGGTCGTCGTCCTCTTTGGCGCCCCGTTTTTCCACAATAACGTACGTTTCTCGCTCCTGTTGCCCTTTTTCTACTACAAAATCATATAGAGCCTCTAAACAATGGCGTAATGCAAGGTGGTATGGATTCTGAATCTCATCTTTGTTTACGTGCACTTTATGCTTTTCAATTACGCATGATGACAATATAAAGTTACTTTCACTGATGATAGAACTCAGCCGACCCAGAAACTGATCCTTTTCGTCCCTATTCTTAAAAATTTTAAAATCCCCTTTTTCCTTGCGAATTTCATGTTCATGAAGAATCACAAGGTCATGACCAAAATAGTCAAATTTGAGCTTCTGTAACTTTGGTACCACTTTCGAAAGATAATGTTCCTTGTAAAAAATACAAAAAGCCAAGACAAACACAGGATAATCTTTATCAAGATGTACCAAGCCGTGATCCCCACTTTCATCAACATATACTACAAAGTCACTAAAACCCCTTTGTCCATCTAAGCCTAATTCTTTTTGATTAGTGAGTTGATTTTCAGCACCATTCATAATCTTGCTTTCCTTGTTTTAATTCTTGCTTATCTATTTTTCAAATAAATCAACGTATAAAGCTGAGACTTATTCTTATTACCATAACATTAGTATAAATAGCATCCAACCAAGAGCGTATTCAAATTCCGACCGCATTACCCCAATATGAATTTCTTTCCTGATCATTTTGAATATTCCTCACTGGAAATAAGCCATTTCTCGATTGACTAAAAACCCCGCTTCGACCATTCTACTTTAGACATCTAAACGGATAGACATATAACCATTTAAACATCCAAAATTAAGCGGGTATATACCCAAAATAATTCGAGTTGCATCGCGGCGGCAAGGAAACTCATCCCCGGGAGCATAGCTAACTATGTGACCGGGGTGAGTGAGCGTAGCCAACAAAGAGGCAACTTGAAGTATGACGGGTATCACAAAAAACTCCGCTTGTTCAAGAGGGCACAGGGTATGAGTTTTTTTCACGCTAATCAGCGAGAGGCGCTGAATCAGAATTTGGCTGAACTTGACGGGCAAATTCGTGTTTCCTTTGAATTCTTTCCACCCAGCACGACTGAGATGGAACAAACCCTGTGGAAATCCATTGACCGTTTGAGCAAGCTGAAACCTAAATTTGTTTCCGTCACCTATGGTGCTAACTCTGGTGAACGTAACCGAACTCACAGCATCATCAAGGGAATCAAAGAAAAAACGGGGCTGGATGCCGCACCACACCTGACTTGCATTGATGCCAATCGTGCAGAACTGCGCAATATTGCCCATGATTATTGGCAAAGTGGCATTCGCCATATCGTGGCATTACGGGGTGATTTACCTAATGATGGTTGCAAACCAGAAATGTATGGGGCTGATTTGGTCGAACTGTTAAAAAAAGAGGCGGATTTTGATATCTCTGTTGCCGCTTATCCAGAAGTACATCCAGAAGCCAAAAGCGCTCAGGCTGATCTCATTAATCTCAAACGCAAAATTGATGCAGGTGCCAACCGCGCCATTACCCAATTCTTCTTTGATGTAGAGAGTTACCTGCGTTTCCGTGATCGCTGTGTGGCGACCGGCATTGATGTGGAAATTGTGCCGGGAATTTTGCCTGTCTCGAACTTCCGTCAGTTACAACGATTTGCCACCCTCACTAACGTCCGCATTCCAAGCTGGATGACCAGAATGTTTGAGGGGCTGGATGATGATCCGGAAAGCCGCAATTTAGTCGGCGCATCTATTGCGATGGATATGGTGAAAATTCTCAGCCGCGAAGGGGTAAAAGATTTTCATTTTTATACCCTGAACCGGGCAGAATTGAGTTATGCCATCTGCCATACGTTAGGAGTACGTCCTTGTTAATATTTTTTATTAGCTCACCAAACGCTGAACTGAAACGTTCAGCGTTGTTTTAGATTACATTGTTTTAGATTACATTGTTTTAGATAATATTGTCTTATATAACACTGCCTTAGATAACATTTATGACTTGAAGACGATTTTAGTCTCCATGTCGGGAGTATGTTAATTTTCTATTATAAAAAGACCACGTTATAAATATGAAAATAATAACAACACTAACAATATTCAATATCCCCCAGCCTGTTGGATAACTCATGACGATCCCCACGGACAGAGAAGCGAACATATTCGACAAATAGGTGATTAACGCATTGACGCCCTGTAATTTATGTTTGAATGGGCTACGGGTAAATTCATTCAATAAAAACGTTCCGCCACTAAACATAAATGCCCAACCAAGGCCGATAAAGATCAACGAAAATAAAAAGCCGGGGATTTCGTCCCAAAGAACAGCAATCACCATGCCAATGGCAAACAGCAAAGCACCAGACCGAATCAAATTCACAGTTTTAAACTTATCAACCAGAAACGGCAGGATTAAGGCAGGGGCGTACATCGCAAAAAAATGCCATTGCAGCACCAACGCACTATCTTCCAGGGCAAATTGTTTATGCAGCATTGCCAGTGGGGTCGCATTCATCAGTAACGTCATCAGGGAAAAACCCACGGCACAACTCACTGTCGCCAGCAAAAAAGAGTTCGATTTTAACAGGGCGATGAAAGCAACATTATTGTGGTTATGATGATGTGACGAGGGAAAGTGATTTTCTTTTCGAACGACAGGAGGTCGGATAAAAAGCTGTGTTATCAGTGTCAGGAGGCATATTGCGGCGGATAGCAGAAATGTGCCCAAAAAGTGATAATCAGGCCACAAGTAAGCGCCTTTTGTCGCGATATAAGGGCCTAATACGCCCCCAATAACGCCACCGCCAATAATCAACGAGATCGTTTTTTTCTTGCTTGATTCATCTTCAAAAATCTCAGCCGCCGCAAAACGGTAGTATTGATTGAAAACGGTTGAACCGCCCAAAATAAAAGTACCCAGCACAAAAAAGACGAAAGATTGATAGACCAACGCCATTCCCGCCAGTCCGCTTCCCACTATCCCAATCAGGTTGCCAATGATAAACGCCTTTCTTCTGCCGTATTTCTCCATCAGCATGGAAGCATAATAAACCATCAGTGCCGCACCACACACTGTTGCCGTCACCGGCAAGGTAGATAACGCATTAACAGGAGAAAGCATTTTTCCGGCTAATGTTGACGTTAAGGTTAATAAGGAAATGATTGATCCGGTCAGCCCCTGACCCATAAAAAGCAACATGACATCAACATATTTTCTATTCATCATCTTCACTTTCATAAATGGATCAGTGGGGTTGATAATATTAGTGCCAAGATTAATAAAGCCGAACAGTTCCCCATTCGGCTTTGATTATTCAGAAAGCTCAAAACTAGCCCGTATTGCGCATACCTGCCGCAACACCGGCAATCGTTACCATCAGCGCCTGTTCAAGATGCGGATCAGGGGCTTCCTGCTGGCGGGAGCGCTGTAACAATTCTGCCTGTAGTACGTTCAACGGATCGGTATACACGTTACGCAATGCGATGGATTCCGCGATCCACGGCAAATCCGCCATTAATTGCTTATCCTGCGAAAGTGTCAGTACCGTTTGAATATCCTCCGCAAGCTGATTGCGCAGTGTGCTCCCCAGCGGCCACAATTTCGGTTCCACCAAACGTTGATCGTAGTATTCCGCCAGCCATAAATCGGCTTTGGCAAACACCATCTCCAACATGGCGATACGGGTGTTGAAGAATGGCCAGTCGCGGCACATATCGGTTAACACCGATAATTTATCGGCATCGATGACCCGTTGCAGGGCTGCGCCCGCCCCCAGCCATGCCGGTAACATCAGGCGGTTTTGCGTCCATGCGAATATCCACGGGATTGCCCGCAGGCTTTCTACGCCGCCAGTCGGACGGCGTTTAGCCGGTCGCGAACCCAAAGGTAATTTCGCTAATTCCTGCTCAGGTGTCGCCGCCCTAAAGTAAGGCACAAACTCCGGTTGTTCACGCACATAGTCACGATACATGTCGCAGGAAACGTCCGAAAGCGTATCCATGACCTGCTGCCATTCGGGTTTGGGTTCCGGCGGCGGCAATAAATTGGCTTCCAGTATCGCACTGGCATACAGCGCCAGGCTGCTGATCGTCACCTGTGGCAAGCCAAACTTAAAGCGGATCATTTCTCCCTGCTCCGTGACACGCAATCCACCTTTCAGGCTGCCCGGCGGTTGGGAGAGTAAAGCCGAATGCGCGGGCGCGCCTCCACGACCTATCGTGCCACCGCGTCCGTGGAACAGGGTCAGCGTCACGCCTTCTCGTTCACACAATTTGATCAACGCATCCTGCGCCCGATATTGTGCCCAAGATGCCGCCATCACTCCGGCATCTTTAGCCGAATCGGAATAACCTATCATCACCATCTGCTTGTCCTTAATCAGATCGCGATACCAGGTGATCCCAAGCAACTGCTGAATCACTTTTTCTGCGTTGTTCAGGTCATCAAGGGTTTCGAACAAGGGCGCCACGGGCAATGACAATGGGCAACCCGCTTCTTTCAGCAATAATTTCACCGCCAGTACATCAGAAGGGACTTTCGCCATAGAAATCACATAGGCGGCAATGGCATCCTGTGGCGATTCAGCAATGACTTTGCACGTTTCGAAAACCTCCCGGGTTTCTGCGCTTGGCTGCCAATCACGGGGAGTAAGAGGGCGTTTCGAGTTCAATTCACGCAGCAGAAAGGCTTGTTTCTCCGCCTCAGGCCAGCTCGCATAATCGCCCATTGCCAAGTATTGCGTTAACTCTGCAATGGCATCGGCGTGGCGGGTGCTTTCCTGACGAATATCGATACGCACCAAAGAGAGACCAAAACAGCGAATGCGGCGTAGGGTATCCAACAATTGCCCATTGGCGATGATCTCCATCCCGCAGGCTTTCAGGGATTGATAACAGGCATACAAGGGTTGCCATAACTGCTCGTTATGCAGCAACAAATCTGCGGGCGGCAAGGCTTGTTCACCTTTGAGACATTTCTCCAGATAAGCCAGCGTATTGTTTAACTGTATGCGCAGTTGTTTGGCAATTTCACGGTAAGGTTCTGAAACATGTTCACCCCCTGCCCGTTGGCGCAGTTCCGGCGTACACTCTGACATGGAGAGTTCAGAAACCAGGATCTGAATATCTTTCAGAAACAGATCGGCAGCCTTCCAACGGCTGAGTAACAGAACATGACGGGTAATTTCAGCGGTAACGTTAGGGTTACCATCACGATCTCCCCCCATCCACGAAGTGAAACGCACGGGCACCGCTTCCACCGGCAAGCTATAGCCAATCGATTCTTCCAGTTGTTCGTTGAATTCGCGCAGAAATGCCGGCACACCTTCCCACAGACTGTTTTCGACCACCGCAAAACCCCATTTGGCTTCATCAATGGGCGTGGGACGAATTTTGCGAATTTCATCGGTATGCCATGATTGAGCTATCAACTGACGCAAGCGACGCATGATATTATTGCGTTCATAGTCCGCCAAATCATCATGGTCAAGCTGGGCCAGGCAGCCATTGACTTCAACCAGTTTATGAATCAGAGTACGGCGGGCAATTTCTGTCGGATGTGCCGTCAGAACCAATTCAATCGCTAAGTCATTAACGGCTTTAACCAAATCATCGTTGCTGAATTGTTTGTCTTTAAGACGATTGAACAATGCGGCCAACGCGACCGGATTACTCGCCGCTTCACCGTGGGGTGAAATGCTATGATATTGTTCAGCAACGTTGGTCAGATTTAAAAACTGGTTAAAGGCACGAGCGACCGGCAGTAATTCATCATTGGATAAATTTTCCAGTGTCGATAAAAGCTGCTGACGATGAGCCTCGTTACCTGCACGGGATGATTTGGAGAGTTTTCTGATCGTTTCAACTTTATCGAGAATGTCTTCTCCCAAAGCCTCTTTGATCGTGTCGCCCAGCAACTTACCGAGCATACTGACATTACTTCGCATTGCGGAATATTGTTGATTCATGTGGTTTCTGGCCTTGTGTTGCTGTGTATCGCCCATCGCGCCAGATGACTGGCGCAATCGGCATCTACCCTGTTTCTGTCAAGATGAGAGCGTGTCTTTTTGTTGTTTATTTCTAACGCTCTATTCATATCAGAAAACAAACAGTTTGGGCGGATTTTTAAAATAAAATCTAACCTACAGAAGTTGTGACAACCGGTTTAAGTCTGATTGAATCGCGCCGGCGGTAACATCCCGCCCGGCACCGGGGCCACGGATCACCAGTGGATTATCACGATACCAACGGCTTTCTATCGCAAATACGTTATCCGCCGGCAACAATGAGGCTAACGGATGATCACTGTGTACCGCTTCCACACCCACTTTGGCCTTACCACTGGCATCAAAACGCGCAACGTATCGCAGTACCATGCCCATTTCCCGCGCCGCTTCCAGTCGTTGGAACATTTGTGCATTAATCGCAGCGCTGTTTTCAAAGAATTCCTCAATGGAACCGATGCGCGCCTCTTCTGGCACCAAGGATTCAACACGCACTTGATCTGGTTCTATTTCGTAACCCGCTTCCCGAGCCAGAATAACCAGCTTACGCATCACATCCTGCCCGGAAAGATCAATGCGCGGGTCAGGTTCCGTCAATCCTTGTTGCCATGCCTGTTCGACCAGATCACTGAAAGACACCGAACCATCAAATTGCAAGAACAGCCATGAGAGTGTCCCGGAAAATATCCCGCTGATGGACAAGATGGTATCGCCACTTTCCCGTAAATCCCTGACAGAATAATTGATAGGCAATCCTGCACCTACTGTGGCGTTATATAACCAATGGCGTCCCGTTTTTGTAAAAGCATCCCGGATCATGCGGTAGGTGTTGCTATCGGAAGAACCGGCAACTTTGTTGGCACTGATAACGTGAAATCCATAGCTGGCAAAATCGATGTACTCTTTGGCCAATTCTTCACTGGCCGTCACATCCAGCACCACCAGATCATCATAAGGATGGGCCCTCATCCATAAAAACAGCGTGTCGTCTTCATGCTCTGTCGCCTCATCATCAAAGAAAGCCAGTGCGCGGCTGGCATCAATGCCCTGATAATTCAGCAAACTTCGCCGGCTATCCACGACTCCCGCCAGAATAAATTCAAAATCACTGCGGGCAGAAATGTTCTTCTGTTCACGGGCAAAGAGCTCCAACCAACGTGAGCCAATGTTTCCTTTGCCAAACAGCACCAAACCGATACGTTTTTCTGCGCGAAACAGGCTTTGGTGCAATCCCTGAATCAAATGCGAAGTCTGGTTCAAGCGCAGCACCGCGACAAGGCTGATGCCATCTTCTGCATGCCAGATAAATTCAACCGGCTGATCTTTGAGTTGTTGATAGAAACGATGACTATGCAGCGGATTTTTGCAGACACCCGCACCGACTAACGCCACCAGCGCCAAGCCTTCACGCAGGGAAAGTTTTCCGGGTAAAGTGGCATCCTGCAACACAGCAAAGGCACTGTTCACAATCTCAGAGGTATAGCAGAGCTGGATCAGGTTACAATCCGCATGTAATCCTGTCGCCAATGGCCGGATCTGAGCACGTTTCAGCAGTGAATCAATATCTTTGTAGATTTGCTTAAAATCATGGGCCGAGGAGATATGCAGTTCAATCAGGCAAACATCATCATGGCTGGTCACGATTTTCGCCCCATTCCCGCTCGCCAGCACCCGTTCAATGCGGGTAGAGCCTTGTTCAGGCTGGTAACTGCAACGCAATTGCAGATCAATATTACTGATGGAAACCGGCTGCAAGGTACGGGTATGCAGTACAGGTGCTGCCAAACGCGCCAGTTCGCTGGCTTCATCTAAGCGCAGCAACGGTAGCAGACACGCATCTTTGACCTTACGCGGATCGGCACTATAAACCCCCGCAACATCACTCCAAATAGTGACTTTTTTGGTTCCCGCCAGTGCACCGACCTGTGTCGCGGAATAGTCACTGCCATTACGCCCCAACAGGACGGTTTCACCGTTTTGGTTGCCGGAAATGAACCCCGTGACCACCAAACGTTTATTGGGATTTTGGATCAATAACTGACTGAGCAAGGGTTGGGATAAACTCACATCAACCTGGGGTTGGGCTGCGCGCTCTGCCCGCAGAAATTGACGCGCATCCAGCCAGGCACTGGCGATCCCCTGATGCTCAAGTAGCGCCGCCATTAAACGGGCTGACCAGATTTCACCATGACCGACAACTTCTGCGTAGGTGATATCCGTGACGGGTTTGTCCAACAGTGCACTCAATCTTTCCAGATCAGCGATAAACGTTGCGACCAACTCTTCTGCAACCGTTTCAGGCAATAAACCTCGGATCAACTCTTGCTGATAACGCCGTAGCGATTGCTGGACTTGATGGGCGGATATCCGGTCACTCTGGCTCAATTTCAGCCAATCAATCAACTGATTAGTGGTGCTCCCTGCCGCCGATACCACCATCAAATCCCCCGGCTGGCTATAGTTCGCCATAATGTCCGCAACCCGCTGATAGCATTTCACATCGGCCAGGCTGCTGCCGCCAAATTTATGTAGCTGGCGGCCAGATTCCGCCCCCGCTGTTGCCAGTGCACTCATGATTAATGATTACCTCGTTGCCGCTGCCTGAAACGCATTGTCCAGATCAGCTATTAAATCCTGACTATCTTCAATTCCTACAGAGACACGAAGAAGCAAATCCGTAATCCCTGCCTGAGCCCTTGCTTCTGCCGACATGCCCGCGTGTGTCATGGTTGCGGTATGAGAAATCAACGATTCCACACCGCCGAGCGATTCAGCCAGAGTAAATAATTTTAACGCAGATAAAAAGCGACGCAGGGTTTGTTCATCACCCTCCAATTCAAAACTCAACATCGCCCCAAAACCCTTTTGCTGTTTAACCGCAATTTCATGCCCGGGATGGTTTTCCAACGCGGGATAATAGAGTTTTCTGACTTGGGGTTGCTGTTGCAAATAATCGGCAATGACAGCCGCATTTTTCTGTTGGAGCAACACACGGGCAGATAAAGTACGAATGCCACGCAACAGCAGATAGCTGTCAAAAGCCGCCCCTGTCACGCCAATATTGTTCGCCCACCACGCCAAATCGTCGGCAATCACCGGATCTTTGGCAATGATTGCCCCGGCAATCAGGTCAGAATGTCCATTCAGATATTTCGTGCAGGAATGCACCACGAGATCTGCCCCCAGTTCCAAAGGCTTTTGCAGTACAGGACTCAGGAAAGTGTTATCCACGATAGCCAACGCACCCACTTCATGAGCCAATGCACAAATGTATTGAATATCGACAATTCGCAACAACGGATTACTCGGCGTTTCAATCAACACCAGTTTAGGCTTTTGTGCCAATGCCTGTTTCAAAGCCTGATCATCCGCCTGATCGACAAAAATCACCTGGTATGCACCCCGTTTGCTCAAGCTATCAAACAGTCGGTAACTGCCGCCATAGCAGTCATGGGGAGCCACCAAGAGATCCCCGGGTTGCAGAAATACCGTACACAACAGATGAATGGCAGACATGCCACTGCTGGTCATCACTGCCCCAGCCCCACCTTCCAGTTCAGCCAGAACTTGTTGGACAATATCACGACCGGGGTTGCCACGCCGGGAGTAATCATGTGTTCTTGGCTCATTGAAACCGGTAAAGTTATATGTGCTGGAAAGATAGATGGGCGGAACCACACAGCCATATTGTTCATCAATATTTGAGCCACTGTGAACCGCAATTGTCGCTTGCTTACATCCCATAAACTTTACCCATCACCATTATTATTGACGTCACGCAAGAATAGCGACTGGAGGCATAGACGTCAACACATCTAGACATCCAAAATGATTTACGGTTTAATACCCCTGCCGAATACGACAATCAGGCGATTACCGCTTTATATGTCTTCTGGTTATAATAAGTTAGTGTGGCTGGAGCGATATAGTCAATGAGCGAATTATGCTAGACTAGCGAATTACCGATATGAAAACAGGTCAGAAATTCCCGCCGATTTCTGATCTCAATGACTTGATTTAAAAATTATTTAAGGTATCTCATGGCTGAGTGGAATGGTGAGTATGTCAGCCCTTATGCTGAACATGGCAAAAAAAGTGAACAGGTCAAAAAAATTACAGTTTCAATTCCGTTAAAGGTATTGAAGATCCTGACTGATGAGCGTACCCGTCGCCAGGTGAACAATCTGCGTCATGCAACAAATAGCGAATTGCTGTGTGAGGCTTTTCTCCATGCGTTCACTGGACAACCTCTGCCTAATGATGATGATTTGCGCAAAGAACGTCATGATGAAATCCCAGAGGCAGCGAAAATCATGATGCGTGAGCTCGGTATTGATCCTGATACATGGGAATATTGATAACAAAAAAACCCGATGCAAAACATCGGGTTTTTTTGTTTCAACTATCTTTGCTTCAACTATCCTGCCTGTATTGGTTACAGGCAGAGAAAAGTCATTACTTCTTAGCACCTGGAACGCTGAAACGTTTGTTAAAGCGATCAACACGACCACCTGTCGCAACGTCACGCTGTTTACCTGTGTAGAATGGGTGACATGCACCACAAACGTCCAGGTTCAGGTTGTGATTTACGGTAGAGTTGATTTTGATAACATTACCGCAAGAGCAAGATGCAGTAACTTCTTCGTACTTAGGATGGATACCTTGTTTCATGGGAAACCTCTGTTCAGGCCGTGTCGCTATCCAGCCCTATTGCCGCCAGACACCACACGTTATGTTGATAAAAAGTCGTGTTGATAAAAATAAGTATCGGTAATTTCTATACCAAAGGCGGCGGATCATACAGAATATCTGTTTACTGCGCAATGAAATCCGCTGATTTGCTATGATACCCTTATCGCTATACTTTCTTTTATCTGGTCATTAATTATCCGGAAATCGCCTTATGACAGTTGTTCAGGTTGTGTTGCCTGTCCCCTTAACCCGCGCTTTTGATTATCTATTACCCGAAGGGTTACCTTTGCCGGCTCTGGGTGTTCGGGTACTCGTGCCGTTTGGTAAACGTAATGCCATCGGCATCGTCTCCGGTATTACAGACAACAGCGAGTTTTCTCCCGAACAGCTCAAGTCTGTTTCCGCCATTCTTGATGTCCAGCCCCTTTTTCCTGACGACCTCTGGCAATTGCTTTTGTGGTCCGCCAGCTATTATCACTATCCGTTGGGAGAAGTTCTGTTCCATGCCATGCCGGTCTTGCTACGGCAAGGAAAAGCGGCGGAATTCTCTCCGCTCTGGCAATGGCAAGTCACTGACGCCGGGCGCGAGTTCCCGCTCGAACAACTCAAGCGTTCTGCCAAACAACAGCGGGCTTTGGCTATTTTGCGCCAGAATCCCATTTACCGCCATCAAATCGCTGAGTTGGAATTAAGTGAAAGTGCATTGCAATCACTGAAAAAGAAATCATTGATTGATCTGTATCCCATACAGCCGGAAGCTGAAAACTGGCAGCAAAATTTTAATATCATCGGCGAACGGCTGAAACTCAATACAGAACAGGCCACCGCGATAGGCGCGATCCGCGCAGAAGATCAGACTTTCTCTCCGTGGCTGCTGGCGGGTATCACGGGTTCAGGCAAAACAGAAGTGTATCTCAGTGTGCTGGAGAATATTCTTGAACAAGGTAAACAAGCGCTGGTTTTAGTGCCCGAAATTGGTTTGACCCCACAAACTATTCGCCGGTTCCGGGAACGTTTTAACGCCCCGGTCGATGTTCTGCATTCCGCCTTGAATGACAGTGAGCGATTAGCCGTTTGGCTGCGGGCGAAACGCGGTGAAAATGCCATCGTCATTGGTACGCGCTCTGCCTTATTTACCCCCTTTGCGCATCTGGGGGTCATCATTATTGATGAAGAGCATGACAGCTCTTACAAGCAACAGGAAGGCTGGCGTTATCATGCCCGTGATTTGGCGGTATTTCGCGCTAAAAAAGAGGGTATTCCCATTGTGATGGGCACCGCCACGCCCGCACTGGAGACACTCTATAATGTTCAGCAGGGGAAATATCGCCAGCTCACATTAACCAAACGGGCAGGCCAAGCCCAGCCCGCCACCCAGCATTTGCTGGATCTGAAAGGGCTGCCGTTGACCGTTGGATTATCACAACCGCTCATCAACCACATTGGGGAACACCTCAGGGCGGATAATCAGGTTATCCTGTTCCTGAACCGCCGGGGCTATTCTCCCACCCTGCTTTGCCACGAATGCGGCTGGATAGCGGAATGCCCGCGCTGCGATCATTATTACACCCTGCACCAAAACCATCGCCACCTACGTTGCCATCACTGTGACAGCCAGCGCCCAATCCCGCGTCAATGCCCACAATGCGGCTCGACTAACTTAATTCCTGTTGGTCTGGGTACGGAACAGCTTGAAGATGGCATGACAAAACTGTTCCCAAAGATCCCTGTCACCCGCATTGACCGTGATACCACCAGCCGAAAAGGGGCACTGGAACAGCAACTGGCTGAGGTACACCAAGGGGGGGCGCGCATTTTGATTGGGACTCAAATGCTGGCAAAAGGCCATCATTTCCCCGACGTGACTTTGGTCGCGTTGCTTGATGTTGATGGCGCCCTGTTTTCTGCCGATTTTCGGGCCGCAGAGCGCTTCGCCCAACTGTATACTCAAGTCTCCGGCCGGGCCGGGCGGGCAGGCAAACGGGGCGAAGTCATTCTTCAAACCCATCATCCTGAGCATCCCCTTTTACAGGTGTTGCTGGAAAAGGGCTACGATGCTTTTGCTCAACAAGCCATGGAAGAGCGGCAACAAGTGCATCTGCCACCTTTCGCCAGCCACATCCTGCTTCGCTCAGAAGATCATGATAATCATCAAGCCCCTGCATTTTTGCAGCAACTGCGTCAATTGCTTGAACATCATCCACTGCACGACGACCATTTATGGATCATGGGGCCAGTACCTGCATTACAGGCCAAACGGGGTGGACGTTATCGCTGGCAATTAATGGTTCAGCATCCTTCACGTATTTTCCTACAGAAAATGATGACCGGAATCTATCCGCAAATCACCGCACTACCTCAGTCACGCAAGGTAAAATGGAACATTGATGTCGATCCTACGGAAAACTGATAACAGAAAAACGTAAACCAATAACAGAAATAGAGGGAAAATTTTCCTTAATTTGCGAAGGATCTCTAATAAATGATTCATATCACACTTTTTATGCAAACAAAGTAACGGGTTGACCTCTTAATCAGTTTAAAATGAACTTATTAATTTGGCTGAAGAAAACGAACCATCAGAGTTTCCCTCTCTGTAATAACCCGCGTTTTTAGCAACCAGGAGCAATCGTTTCGCTACCTATAGAAAGTGAGGTGTGAACTATGGAAAAGAAGAATTGCACATTGGCAACCATGAAAGACGTTGCCAAAGTAGCGGGTGTTTCTACCGCAACCGTATCAAGAACACTTATGAATCCTGACAAAGTTTCTACCCGTACACGCCAAAAAGTAGAAAATGCGGTATTGGAAGTGGGTTATTACCCCCACAATCTTGCCAAAAATTTACGCCGCAATGACGCCAGAGCGATCTTGGTTATCGTTCCCAACATCAGTGATCCTTTCTTCACCGAAGTCATTCGTGGCATTGAAGAAACCGCCGCCGGGCATGGCTATCTGGTTCTGATTGGTGACTGCAAGCACCAGCAGCAACAGGAGCATGCGTTTATCCGTCTTCTTATCACCAAACGCATTGATGGCATGGTACTGCTGGGTTCCAATATTCCTTTCGATGTCTCCAAGGAAGAGCAAAAAAACCTGCCACCTATGGTCATGGCCAATGAATTTTCACCGGAGTTAGAACTGCCGACGGTGCATATTGATAACTTAACCGCCGCTTTCAATGCCACTCACCATTTGCAAAAGCTGGGACACAAACGCATCGCCTGCATTACCGGGCCAGAGACCATGCCGCTGTGCCACTATCGGCTGCAAGGGTACATCCAAGCATTGCGACGTACAGGGGAAGAAATTCGCGAAGAGTATATTGCCCGTGGGGATTTCACCCATGAAAGTGGCGCCGAATTAGCGGAAACTTTACTGACTCTGCCAGAGCCTCCGAGCGCGATTTTCTGCCATAGCGATGTCATGGCCATGGGCGCAATGTGGCAGGCTAAGAAAATGGGATTAGAATTACCAGCAGAGCTTTCTGTTGTTGGTTTCGATAATTTAAATCAAGCCCAATACAGTGAACCGGCCCTGACTACCGTAAAACAGCCCCGTTATGAGATTGGTCACTACTCTATGCTTTTGTTACTGGAGCAGCTTCAGGGTCGCCTGGTGTCAAAAGGGTCCCGGTTACTGGATGCAGAATTGATCATTCGTGCGAGTACCTGTTCACCCAGGACATGATCACCTCGTACAGATTCGCCTAAAAGCTAGCCAAATAACAGTAGGTTAAGTAACATTAGTGATCTATTCCTTAATTTTAATCAATCAGCGAATTAAACAGTGGCACAACGAGATTATGTGAGTCGCGGGCGTAGCAATCCCCGTCGGAAAAATACTGGTAAGCAGAAAAATCAGTCTCAAGGGTTACCCAAAACGATATTAGCCGTTGCTGTGGCCTTGGTGATCTTGTTCATTGGTGGCCTTTATTTTATCGTACACAACAAAAAAGAAAGTGTACAAAATGCCCCCCAACCGACCCATCAAACTAAAGGCCATGTTCTGCCTCCCAAACCGGAAGAGCGTTGGAGTTACATCAAAGAGTTGGAGAATCGTCCGGTTAATGGATCTTCGATACAGGAACCTTCTGCGATATTGAATCCGCCATTAAATCACGCCCCACAACTGACGCCAGAGCAGAAACAGCTACTTGAACAAATGCAGGCAGATATGCGCCAGCCGCCTATTTCGTTAAAAGAAGTGCCCTATAACAGTGAGCCTGTTCCACGTTCACACGTTGTGATCAATCCACCGTCACAAGAATATATACAACCGCAATCCGAGCCGTCTTCATCAGAACAAAAAGCAACGGTTGCGCAGGAAAGCAGATCATCAACCTCGTCCCAACAGGCCGGTGAAACTAAACCCAAACCTGAAACCCATGATTCCAGAATGATGCTACAATGCGGCTCTTTCCGCACGATGGCGCAAGCTGAATCCGTCCGGGCCAGCCTTGCATTTGCCGGCATTGAGAGCCAGATTACCACCAAAGACAATTGGAACCGTGTGGTACTGGGTCCTTATAAAAATAAAGCCGGGGCTGAAAAAATGCGCGTTCAAGTTACCGGTGCAGGTGTATCCGGCTGCATTCTCCGCCCTGTCACTGCCTTTTAGTTACATTTCAACCCCAAACCTTATGATATCGGTTTGGGGCTATGTCTTTATTGTTGTGATAGATTAACCCGTAGCACATTCAGGAGCCTGAAGACTGATTCCTTGCAATAGCGTCGGATTGAATAATGTTTTTAGAAACCCTTTCAGGTTCATCCAGAAAATGAGTCATCAAAGCACCGATAAAATAAAGCGCAGCAACGATACAAGTCACTCCACTGGCTCCCAGACTGCCTATGAATAAACCCACGATGGCTGGGCCAATCACCACCGATAAACCCGTCCCCAAATTCAGTACTGACATAACAGCACCTTTGTCTTTTTCTACCATATTGGCGGACATCGCATCCAACGGGATATAGCCTGCGACACCCGCTCCCCAACAAATGCCACATAGGAGTACGATGGCATAATTTGCCCCGACAAATTGTGGGGCGAAAAACAGCAGCAACGAGGCAACGCCGGTCAAAACCCCGCCACACCAAATAATGGTTCTTTTATAACCTATTTTGTCTCCTACAATCCCCCAGACCAAATTAAATAGAATATTACTCGTAAAAGCGGTTCCCCAAATGCTTAACCATTGAATTGTAGTAAAACCCTGAGAAATCATATACACCGGTAAATAAACAGGGAAAGCATACTGAGAAAGTGAATTGATGATCCTGAGGATGCAAGATATAAATAATTTCGGATGTGCTTTAAGAATCGTTATGCCTTTCAGAACCTCTTTAATATTTTCAATGGTATTATTATTACTTTTGGGGTTGATATTATCTCGATTAAGAATCAAGGCAAAAAAAGCACCCACAATAATAAATATCAGTGTCGTCCATAGCGTATTAATATGACCTAATTCTTCTACGGCCCAACTCGCATAAAAAGTGGCTAATACTTGCATTCCGCCTGAAAAAACAAAATAGAACCATCCATATGCTGTGCTGAGTTTGCTGACAGGGCTTCGATAGGCGATCCAGACTGAAAATGAATAGGCAAATAGCGGATAGCCTAAACCTTTAATGATTTGTGCTATCAACAAAAGCGGATAGGACATTTCTCTTAAACCCAGACTAACGAAACCTACGGTGCCAACAATACAAAGAATTGTGCCTAATAGCATGGTTCGCTTAGCACCAAATGCCTCAAAAAATACGCCGGCAAACCAAGAAGATATGGCGACACTGATACCGTAAATACTAAATAATGTAGAAACGTCCTGAATACTTAATCCATTATCGATCAGATAAGGGCTTAGCCAGCCTATTTCTATTCCATTACCCATCATAAAGATCAAAATACCCAAATATCCCCATGATAAGGTACTGGGTATCCCTATTCGCGCTAAAAAAATATTTGTATGCTGCTTCATTTCAAATCCTGCAATTAAATATTTTTCAGCATTCAAAATTTTTAAATGCTTAAGATTGGTTTTATTCCATTATCTGATAGACGTTATTTTGTCGTATGAGCTGGCAGAGAGACAATATTAATAATTGAATCGCCTCCCTGTTTTATCATCACTTTTCCGGCAGCCTGCGCAGTTAAATCTGAAAAACAAATCCGGCCGAATTCACCTAACGTCATTTCACCTTCAAGAATCGGGATCTTACGGCACATCAGGATAAGCCTGAGGGTTCCTGTGAAAGAACCTGATTGGTGGATATTGGCGGGCTAAGTCAATGGATGTCGAGATCTGATCAAGAGACCGCCTGTCAGGGGTTGAAAAGTCAGAAAATTCCCCCATCTTAATCGTTAATAACCTATACACGGTGATTTTATACCCAATGCCTTAAGCAACTGCGGAATAACCCATCAACAGACCGTGTGTACCATCTTCTATTTTGTAACCAGGGGCTAACTCGTGACTACAATCGTAAGTGTTCGCCGTAATGGCAAAGTCGTCATCGGTGGTGATGGACAAGCAACAATGGGTCATACCGTGATGAAAGGCAATGTCCGTAAAGTGCGTCGCCTTTACAATGACAAAGTCATCGCGGGTTTTGCCGGCGGTACTGCTGATGCTTTCACACTGTTCGAACTGTTTGAGCGCAAACTCGAAATGCATCAAGGGCATCTGACCAAAGCGGCCGTTGAACTGGCCAAAGACTGGCGAACGGATCGCATGCTGCGCAAGCTGGAAGCCCTGCTTGCCGTTGCAGATGAAAATGCTTCTCTGATTATTACAGGTAACGGTGATGTGATTCAGCCAGAGAATGATCTTATCGCCATTGGTTCCGGTGGCTCATATGCTCAGGCTGCCGCACGCGCAATGCTGGAAACCACTGAACTCAGCGCCAGGGAAATCGCAGAACGCGCCCTGTCTATCGCTGGCGATATCTGCATCTACACCAACCATAATCACAACTTCGAAGAACTGCCTTCGAAAGCGTAAGGATAGATAGTATTATGTCTGAAATGACTCCTCGCGAAATTGTCAGCGAACTCGACAATCACATCATCGGTCAGAATAAAGCAAAACGAGCGGTGGCCATCGCCCTGCGCAACCGCTGGCGTCGTATGCAGTTGGATGAATCCCTGCGTCAAGAAGTTACCCCAAAAAATATTTTGATGATAGGCCCAACCGGTGTGGGTAAAACCGAAATTGCCCGTCGTCTGGCAAAACTGGCCAATGCTCCCTTTATCAAGGTTGAAGCAACGAAATTCACCGAAGTGGGTTATGTTGGTAAAGAAGTTGATTCCATTATCCGTGATCTGACTGATGCCGCAGTGAAGATGGTGCGTCTGCAATCCATTGAGAAAAACCGCTATCGCGCCGAAGAGCTGGCAGAAGAGCGTATTCTGGATACCCTGCTGCCACCGGCAAAAAATAATTGGGGGCAGACAGAAACTCAGTCCGAACCCTCTTCAACCCGTCAGGCATTCCGCAAAAAACTGCGTGAAGGCCAGCTCGATGATAAAGAAATTGAAATCGAGGTTTCAGCCGCACCGGTTGGTGTTGAAATCATGGCGCCTCCGGGCATGGAAGAGATGACCAATCAGTTGCAATCCATGTTCCAGAATCTGGCAGGCCAGCGTCAGAAAAATCGCAAGATGAAAATCAAAGACGCATTTAAGCTGCTGGTAGAAGAAGAAGCCGCAAAACTGGTTAATCCGGAAGAATTGAAACAGCAGGCCATTGATGCGGTTGAACAGCACGGTATCGTCTTTATTGATGAGATTGATAAAATCTGTAAACGCGGCCAGACCTCCGGCCCGGATGTTTCCCGTGAAGGTGTTCAGCGCGATCTGCTGCCATTGGTAGAAGGCTGTACTGTTTCCACCAAACACGGCATGGTCAAAACCGATCACATTCTGTTCATCGCCTCGGGTGCTTTCCAGGTTTCCAGCCCATCAGACCTGATCCCTGAACTTCAGGGCCGTTTGCCAATCCGCGTTGAATTACAAGCGCTGACGACGGAAGACTTTGAGCGTATTCTGACAGAACCAAATGCTTCACTGACTGAACAGTACAAGGCCCTGATGGCAACCGAAGGCATGGGTATCGAGTTCACGACTGACGGTATCCGCAAAATCGCGGAAGCCGCGTGGAAGGTGAATGAGACGACTGAAAATATCGGTGCCCGCCGTCTGCATACCGTGCTTGAGCGCATGATGGAAGATATCTCTTTCGACGCCAGCGAGAATCAAGGACAATCCGTTGAAATCAATGCGGATTACGTCAAAGAGCACTTGGATGAACTGGTTGCGGATGAAGACCTGAGTCGGTTTATTTTATAATCGATAATACTCATCTGACTTTATTTGACCAAGCGAACTTATTCACGCAAGCAATTCAATGTGAAGAAAACGCGAAGCCAATGAAAGAAAATAGTAACCAAAATCAAAATGGGAGGCTTTTAGCCTCCCATTTTGCGATATTCAGTGATATAAAATTTATCACACTCCAATCACGTAATGACAACCAATCACGTAATGACAAATAGTGACAACATGAACTCAACAACGCCTATCAGTCAGATACAGGCATGGCTGGAAAGTTTACGCCCCAAAACGCTGCCACTGGCCGTCGCTGCCGTCGTAACGGGTTCGGCCCTTGCATCATGGAG
Organism: Xenorhabdus beddingii; assembly: GCF_002127545.1. GTDB lineage: Bacteria > Pseudomonadota > Gammaproteobacteria > Enterobacterales > Enterobacteriaceae > Xenorhabdus > Xenorhabdus beddingii. Next base: position 14,251 of record NZ_MUBK01000029.1, on the reverse strand, counting down.
CGGTCATTTCAAATGGCCTGTAGCGTTACTGGCTCTATTAACCGCAGCCCTACTGCAAATCCTTTCCAACCTCGCCAATGACTATGGTGATGTTGCCAAAGGCAGCGATACAGAGAAACGTCTTGGCCCAATGCGTGGCATGCAAAAAGGGCTGATTACCCCCGGACAGATGAAGAACGCCTTGAAGATCACAGTGCTGCTCTCCTGCCTGTCAGGGATTTCTCTCATCGCCGTCGCCTGCAACCGCCCAAGCGATGCTATCGGCTTCTTGGTGCTGGGATTACTGGCCATTGTCGCCGCCATCACGTATACCGTGGGAACCCGGCCTTACGGCTATCTTGGGCTGGGCGATATTTCTGTCCTGATTTTCTTTGGCTGGTTGAGTGTTCTTGGCACCTACTATCTGCAAGCCAATACGTTTTCCCTGAGTACCCTCCTGCCCGCCACGGCCTGTGGTTTGCTTTCAGTGGCCGTGTTGAATATTAATAACCTGCGCGATATCGAAGATGATCGTCAAAACGGCAAAAATACCCTGGCGGTCAGATTGGGGGGGAAAAAAGCACGTTACTACCATGCTGCCCTGTTAATCGGTGCCATGTTTTGCTTTGTCGCCTTTACGCTCCAGTACCTGAATGGCGGGTTTAGCTGGTTATTTTTGCTCGCCTTTCCTCTATTATTGAGACATATGCTGCAAGTACTGCGCGATCCGACGCCTGAGGGTATGCGCCCCAAGCTGGTACAAATGGTTAAAGCTGCATTATTAACCAATGTGCTGTTTTCCATTGGATTAGTACTTAATTAGGCGAGTAAACATCAATTTTGACCATACGTTTTGAGATTGATGATTTTGCCAACATCCGCCGGAAAAGGATATACTGTCCGTTCCTTGCATAAACCAGACGTAAATCCCATGAAATATGATACTTCCGAACTTTGTGATATCTATCAAGAAGATATAAACGTGGTAGAACCGCTATTTTCCAACTTTGGTGGGCGTACTTCATTTGGTGGTCAGATCATCACGGTGAAATGCTTTGAAGACAATGGCCTGCTTTATGATTTACTTGAAGAAAATGGGCTAGGCCGTATTCTGCTCGTTGATGGTGGTGGATCGGTGCGCAAGGCACTCGTTGATGCAGAACTGGCCCAACTTGCCGTCACTAATGATTGGGAAGGCATTGTCGTTTATGGCGCAGTGCGTCAGGTCGATGATCTTGCCGAGCTTGATATTGGCATTCAGGCAATGGCCGCCATTCCTGCCGGCTCCAATAGTGAAGGCGTGGGGGAAAGTGATATCAGGGTGAACTTCGGTGGTGTGACTTTCTTCTCTGGTGACTATCTCTACGCAGACAATACCGGTATCGTCTTATCCGATGTCCCACTGGAGATTGAAGAAGAGAGCGACGACGACGAAGCCTAATGCCGAATAAAGGTGAGAAGTCTAAAGAAAGGGCGCAATCATCGCCCTTTTTCAGCTAAGCTGTCGGATACCTTATTGTACATCTTCCATCTTACCCAACAGGGTACGTAAGCGCTCTTGCCATGCTGATTGTTCTTGTTTGAGCTGCTCATTTTCACGTGCCAGCGAATCACGGATGTCTGTCACGCTCTGTACATCCTGAGACAGCACCGCATTCCTTTCTTTTAATTCTTCAATTTCCATTTGCAGCAAAGTGATGGTATCAATCGCCTGCTGAACTTTAGATTCTAGTTTTTCAAAAACTTCAAATGACATTCTCGGACCCTCTTGTAAGCAATCTCTTGATTGTATTTAGCCGATTAGCGCCTGTCTAGTTTCATCCGTTCAATGTGCGGTATAACGAGAAATATAGTGCCTAAAGCAAAATGTAGACAAGATCACATTTTCAGGCCAAAGAAAATCCTAATCAAATGCGAATTCGCTCATTTTGTTGACGCAACACGCAGATTTCAATTTCGCTATTTCTCGTTTACGCGCATTAACGATAAATTCACAGGCACCTTTCTCTTAATATATAAGAAATGGCTAATCATTAATCTCTCCCTGTACTTTTTTTTATAGGATATGAAATGAGCCAGACCACTCGTCCAACATTATCAGGCCAATGTATTTCAGAATTTCTGGGTACTGCATTACTCGTCTTTTTTGGCTTAGGCTGCGTTGCTGCCGCCCGACTCGCAGGAGCACAATTGGGATTATGGGAAATCAGCATCATCTGGGGCTTTGGTGTCGCTTTGGCCGTTTACCTCACCGCCGGAATTTCAGGTGCACACCTCAACCCAGCCGTCACCATTGCGCTCTGTTTATTCGCCAACTTTGACAGAAAAAAAGTCCTCCCTTACATCATTGCCCAAATGTTCGGCGGCTTTGTTGCCGCACTTATCGTCTACATGATGTATTACAGCCTCTTTCTGGATTATGAACACATTCACAGCACGGTGCGTGGTTCACAGGAAAGCCTCTTCACGGCAGGGGTTTTCTCTACTTACCCTGCCGCCCAGATCTCCGTACTACAGGCGTTTATCGTCGAAGTGATCATCGCGGCCGTTCTGCTCTGTCTGATCCTGGCTCTGACCGATGATGGCAATGGCATTCCTCGTGGTCCTTTGGCACCGCTGTTGATAGGTATCCTCATTGCGGTTATCGGGGGTTCATTTGGTGCCCTGACCGGATTTGCCCTGAATCCAGCCCGTGATTTCGGTCCCAAACTGGTTGCTTATTTAGCAGGTTGGGGAGATATTGCTCTGACAGGTGGCCGGGATATTCCTTATTGCCTTGTTCCTTTGGTAGCACCTATCGTGGGTGCGATTTTAGGTGCTTTTGGCTACCGCAAACTGATTACTCGCCATTTACCGCGCGAGATTTAAATTTGCCATACTCAAGCGATGGCAAGCCAATAAAACAATAAAAATGAGTGAACAAAACCAGGTTATCACTATGACAACAGAAAATATCACTGAAAAAAAATATATCGTTGCTCTGGATCAGGGAACAACCAGCTCTCGAGCCGTCGTACTCGATCATGATGCCAATATTGTCTGCATCTCACAACGCGAATTCCCACAAATCTATCCCAAGCCAGGCTGGGTAGAACACGACCCAATGGAAATTTGGGCAAGTCAGAGTTCTACTCTGGTTGAAGTACTGGCAAAGGCAGATATCAGTTCTGATCAAATTGCCGGCATTGGGATTACCAACCAGCGAGAAACGACGATCGTCTGGGAAAAAGAGACGGGTAAGCCAGTTTATAATGCCATCGTATGGCAATGCCGCCGAACAGCGGATATTTGCACTAAATTGAAACAAAAAGACGGTCTGGAAGAGTATATTCGCCATAATACCGGTTTGGTCGTTGACCCCTATTTCTCCGGCACAAAAATAAAATGGATTTTGGACAACGTTGAAGGTGTCCGCAAACGCGCCGAGGATGGCGAACTTTTATTCGGTACCGTCGATACGTGGTTAGTCTGGAAAATGACTCAGGGGCGCGTCCATGTGACCGACTACACCAACGCTTCCCGTACTATGTTGTTCAATATCCATAATCTGGAGTGGGATCAAAAAATCCTCGATGAGTTGGGGATACCTCGCATTATGCTGCCAAAAGTGGCCGCCTCCTCAGAGGTCTATGGTCAAACCAACATTGGTGGCAAAGGAGGGACTCGTATTCCCATCGCCGGTATCGCAGGTGACCAGCAGGCCGCCCTGTACGGGCAATTGTGTGTTCATCCCGGCATGGCAAAAAATACTTACGGCACGGGTTGCTTCTTGCTGATGAACACCGGCAAAGACGCGGTGCGTTCCAACCATGGTCTGCTGACGACCATCGCCTGTGGCCCACGCGGGGAAGTGAACTATGCATTGGAAGGCGCGGTATTCGTTGGGGGCGCGTCCATTCAATGGTTACGTGATGAACTAAAACTCATTGCCGATGCGACAGATTCAGAATACTTCGCAACCAAAGTCAAAGACAGCAATGGCGTTTATGTCGTTCCGGCGTTTACTGGCCTTGGCGCACCCTACTGGGACCCTTATGCCCGTGGTGCGATTTTCGGCCTGACCCGTGGTGCAAATAGCAACCATATTATCCGTGCCACACTGGAATCCATCGCTTACCAAACCCGTGATGTACTGGACGCCATGCAAGCGGATGCGGGTACACGCCTGCAAGCCCTGCGTGTAGATGGCGGAGCGGTCGCCAATAATTTCCTGATGCAGTTCCAATCCGATATTCTCGGCACTCGGGTAGAACGTCCTGAAGTACGCGAGAGTACCGCGTTGGGAGCCGCTTTCCTTGCTGGCTTGGCGGTCGGTTTCTGGCGGGATCTGGATGAAGTGACGAGTAAGGCGGTTATCGAAAAAGAATTCCGCCCGGGTATCGAAACGACTGAGCGCAACCATAAATACAATGGCTGGAAAAAAGCCGTTGCCCGCGCTCAAGAGTGGGAAGACCGCGCCTAACCGCGCGTAACATCAGACAAATAAAAGCGCTGACATTGCGGTCTGCAATATCGTCGTACTGCAATATTGTGGTACTGCAATATCGTGGTACTGCAATGTCAGCGTTCCTTATACCAAAATCTTAATGAAGATATCGCTTTTACCCGCTGAACTTCGTCTGCGAGTTTACGAAGATTATCCGTTATACCAGCAAAAAAACGTCAATTGAGCTGTAACACGTAATCGATAATGCTATTTCAGGTAATCACGTAGAATCGTTACAAAAAATCACCAATGCACTCAATATTCACTCATATTGTAACGTATCGCGTAGAGAGGTTAACCGTAATGGCAAACTGGGTTACAGGAAAAGTTACCGACATAACCGATTGGACAGGCTCACTTTTCAGCATCAAGATACAAGCGCCGATAGAAAAATTTACTGCCGGGCAATTTGCAAAACTTGCGCTAGAAATTGAAGGTGAACGCATCCAGCGCGCATATTCTTACGTCAATTCCCCTGATGACAATAACTTAGAATTTTATTTAGTGACCGTGCCAGAAGGAAAACTCAGTCCCCGACTGGCCGCATTAAAAACCGGGGATGAGCTGCTAGTGACAGAACAAGCGGCGGGTTTTTTTGTTCTTGATGAAATCCCTGATTGCCAGACACTTTGGATGCTGTCAACCGGCACCGCCATTGGTCCCTATCTTTCCATCCTCCAGCAAGGCATTAATCTGGAACGATTTGATAACCTCGTTCTGGTTCACGCAGTGAGGTGGGGGCAAGATCTGAGTTATTTACCGATGATGCAGCAATTAGAACAAAAATTTCAGGGTAAGCTGAGAATACAGACCATCGTCAGTCGGGAAAAGCAGCCTGATTCACTGATGGGCAGGATTCCCGCCTTGATTGAGAGTGGAGAACTGGAATCGGCGGTTGGCCTCCCCATACAGGCAGAAAACAGCCATGTTATGCTGTGTGGAAATCCCCAAATGGTCAGGGATACCCAACAACTCCTGAAAGAGCAGCGTAACATGGCCAAGCACCTGCGCCGTAAACCCGGCCATATCACCAGTGAACAGTATTGGTAAACAGGCTATTTATCTTTAAACAAACTATTTATCTTTAAACAAATTATTTGGCAGAAATGTAATCAACCGTTTCTGCCTTTTCCCCAAAGCGATTGGTGCCTTCCATACTACGGAATACGCCACAATCAAGCATCACCATAACGAAAATCAGGGTCGGTACAAAACGACCAATTCCCCATTGCCATATGGGTGCCATCGCGCTCCAGTCGAGGGACAGCAATATCCAGGCCAATGCCAATAATAATACCCAGCCGCCGGATTTATTGCGGTCATGCAGGCGTTTCGAAAAAATTGCCGCAGCCGGATACAATAGCAAAGCGATAGCCACTGCCGCATAATTCATCGGGAGGACATGCATTCCATGCAGTGTCAGCAGCATAAAAATCAAGGCAAAACAGAGACCAATGCCAATCCAGAACTCCCGACGCCCAATTCGACCTTTGAATGAGAATCCCCATTGTTGTAATGTCATGTATTCTTTTCCAATTGTGGATGCTGTTTTTTCAGTATTAACTCAGTGAGTCGCAAAATGAAAACAGGCATAAATAAACTTCTGGTGACAATATTAATCGCTTTTGGCATCGGTTTGCCATTATCAGCCGTTGCAGGTGAGTTTTCTGTCACACCAGAAATGAACCCACAGTTGATGTATCTGCTGCCCAATTCGCCAACTTTTGAAGACACCATCCCTGTCTTTCGGGAAAAATACAACAAGAAACACCCTGAACTTCCCCTGTACGAATATAAGGTGGTGGCAAGCAAAGATATTTCCCAGCCTTTCATCCGTGCGGCCAGCAAAATCAATGACAAAATTTACTCTTCGGCAGTCCTGGAGCGAGGCAGTGAAAAAATTAAGAGCCTGCAAATTACCCTGCTTCCATCACAAAACAGACACGAGGATGAACAAAACTTCCTACTGGCAAAACAGTATATCACTGCGCTTATCAGCCAATTTGAACCGACGCTTTCCACGGCTCAAGCCAAAATCCAATTGGAAAAACTGTTACAAACGGCGGAAAAACACTCAGCTTTCAGCCATAAAATGGGTGCCGTGCGCTATATCATCGTGAACAGCAGCGAAAATATAATGACCTTCGCAATTGAACCGATTAAGCTATCGCTATCTGATGCCTCAACAAATCAAAATTAGTGACACAGCGCAGAGCTATTCGCGTTGATGATCTTTATACTGTCGGGATTCCGCTTGCAGGGGATGGCATTCTGATTAATGTCATCCAAAGAAAGAATATTCATTCAATTCGCAATTTGATTATTTTCTGGTTGGAGGGAAAAATATGCGACATCCATTAGTGATGGGTAACTGGAAATTAAATGGCAGTACCCACATGGTTAACGACCTGATTGCAGGTCTGCGTAAAGAACTGAGCAACGTTGACGGCTGTGGCGTCGCTATTGCACCACCAACAGTTTATGTTTCTCTGGCAAAAAATGCGCTGGCTGGCAGCCGTATCGCGCTGGGTGCACAAGATATCGGCGTTAACCTTTCCGGCGCATTCACGGGCGAAACTTCCGCAGAAATGCTGAAAGACGTCGGCGCGGAATACATCATTATCGGCCACTCTGAACGTCGCACTTACCACAAAGAGAGTGACGAATTCATTGCCAAGAAGTTCGCCATCCTGAAAGAACAAGGTTTGATCCCCGTTCTGTGCATTGGAGAAACCGAACAGGAAAACGAAGCGGGTCAAACCGAAGCCGTTTGTGCACGCCAAATCGATGCGGTTCTGAACACGCTGGGCGCTGAAGCGTTCAAAGATACGGTTATTGCTTACGAACCTGTTTGGGCAATCGGCACTGGCAAATCGGCAACGCCTGCACAAGCACAGGCCGTGCATAAATTCATCCGTGACCATATCGCAAAACAAGATGCCGCTATCGCTGAACAAGTGATTATTCAATACGGTGGCTCTGTCAACGCCGGCAATGCGGCAGAACTGTTTGCCCAGCCGGATATCGACGGCGCACTGGTCGGTGGCGCATCACTGAAAGCGGATGCTTTCGCTGTGATCGTGAAAGCCGCCGCCGAAGCGAAAAAAGCGTAATGACTCAACCGCCACGCAATAACCCCGTGGCGGTTTTCTCTCACTCTCAATCGCTAATTCAAGACAACCCCACCCCAAATGATTAACGACGGATAATGTCATCAAAAGTCCCGCCGGTGGCGAAATGCGCTTTCTGCGCCTTATCCCAACCCCCGAAAACTTCATCAATCGTAAACAGTTTCAGATCCGGAAAAACAGCGTGATATTTTTCTGCAATGGCATTATCACGGGGACGATAATAGTGCTTGGCGGCAATCTCCTGCCCTATCGGAGAATAAAGATAGTTAAGGTATGCCGTAGCCAGCTCGCGGGTTCCCCGTTTATCAACCACCTTATCAACAACTGAAACGGTTGGCTCTGCCAGAATAGAAATGCTCGGCGTGACGATTTCAAATTTGCCTTTACCCGATTTACCGTCACTCGATTTACCGTCACCTAAGGCATTAATCGCCAGCAGCGCTTCATTTTCCCACGCAATCAATACATCACCAATGCCACGCTCCACAAAAGTATTTGTGGCACCACGCGCACCGGAATCCAGTACTTCGACATTTTTATAGAGTGCTTTCACGAAGTCTTTGGCTTTAGCCTGATCCTGATGGTTATTGGCTAATCCATATCCCCAAGCGGCCAGATAATTCCAACGTGCACCACCGGAAGTTTTCGGATTCGGCGTGACCACAGAAACATCGGGACGGATTAAATCCGACCAATCTTTGATCTGCCTGGGATTTCCTTCTCTCACCAGAAAAACAATGGTTGAGGTATAAGGCGCTGAATTATCCGGCAGGCGCTTAATCCAATGCTTATCAATGCGGCCACGCTCTGCAATCGCATCGACATCATAGGCCAGTGCCAGCGTGACGACATCCGCCTGAAGACCATTGATCACCGATGTTGCCTGTTTGCCTGAGCCGCCGTGTGATTGGCGGATTTTGACATCATCCCCGGTTTTGTTGTGCCAGTATTCACTGAATGCCTCATCATACTGCTGGTAAAATTCACGGGTCGGATCATAGGATACATTCAATAATTGAAGCGCTTTTGCCCATGCACTGTTAAACAATACACTGTTAAATAATAGTGTCAGCGCCAAGGCCATCAAACATAGCGCCGACATCATATAATTTTTTAAAACACGCTCTTTTGAGACTGCCCGTCTTGAGCTTATCCCCATACCCCTTGCATTCATCATCACGGCAACATGCTCCCCAAGCTATTAGGTTTTATGATTTTCACCATCAAAACTGACAGAAAGCGTTATAACGCAGAAATAACTTTAAATTTCTGCTTATGCACAAGAAGAATATGGGAGATGAGACAGCCACATCACATGGCTGTCCCTGAAATAAGATTTGGCAGGTAAGAAAGGATTAATAGAGCTTCTTCGCCGTTTCCAGCCACTCTTTCTTAAAGACACGCTGCATATTTTGCACCGCATCAATAATATCGTGATGAACAAGTTTCTCGTTCTGGATACCCACACAACGCCCGCCGTGCCCTTCCAGCAGAAGCTGAACAGAATACGCGCCCATGCGGGAAGCGAGAATGCGGTCATAAGCGACAGGTGCGCCACCACGCTGAATATGCCCCAATACCGTCGCACGGGTTTCGTGATGAGTTTCCGCCTCGATATATTTCGCCAGTTCAGCAACATCACAAACATGTTCAGTAATCGCCACAATCGCATGGCGCTTGCCTTTTTCAATTCCCGCCTTAATTTCAGACAGCAATTCTTCGCGATCGAATGGACTTTCACCTTCAGGCAGAACAATAAACTCACAGCCACCCGCTATCGCCGCCGATAAGGTCAAATCACCACAGTAACGCCCCATCACTTCCACAATGGAAATTCGTTTGTGGGAAGTTGAGGTATCGCGCAGGCGATCAATCGCTTCAACCACCGTTTCCAGCGCCGTGAAATAACCAATGGTGTAATCGGTGCCGGCAACATCATTGTCGATGGTTCCTGGCAGGCCAATACAAGGGAAACCCGCTTCAGTCAGCTTCTTCGCCCCTAAATAAGAGCCGTCCCCCCCAATCACCACCAGCGCATCAATCCCATTTTTACGCATATTGTCAATGGCCGTTTCCCGCACTTTATCATTTCTGAATTCAGGAAAACGGGCTGATCCCAAAAACGTGCCACCACGGTTAATCATGTCGGAAACACTAAAGCGATCGAGCTTCTTCATGCGGTTTTCATACAACCCCAGATAGCCATCATAAATGCCGTAGACTTCCAACCCTTCGGTTAAAGCGGCACGAACAACACCACGAATAGCGGCGTTCATGCCTGGCGCATCACCGCCACTCGTTAAGACTCCGATTCTTTTAATCTTGTTGATCATGATGACCTCTGACTTGTAAATATTATATTTATCAATCTGCTGACAACTTCCCCCAGGGGGAAACTTTATGGCGATTTTGCAAAACCTGATTGTCACTGCAAAAGCTGAATTGATTCAACAGAACCTATCATACGGAAAAACACCCAGTCTGCATTAAGATTATGTCTATTTTTTGACGATCTTTTGATTATGAATAAATTCATCGCCAATCCCAACGATTTTTATGTTCCTTAGGCACAGTGGAACAAGGATCTTGGTGAATAATAATATCGGCATCCGGGAATCTATTCCGCAATTTATTTTCAATCCCCTCCGCCAAAGCATGAGCCTGCACCAGCGGCAAATTGTCATCTATCTCCAGATGGAATTGAATAAAACGAGTCGGCCCTGATTGACGGGTGCGCAGATCATGACCACCGGCTATGCCGGGATAACGCTGGATAATGTCAATAATTTCCTGCCGTTCTGCCTCCGGCAAGGCGTGATCAAGCAAAGATTGTACGGCATCATACCCCATCCGTAATGCACTGTAGAGGATATAGACCCCGATCCCTAAGGCAAACAACGCATCCGCACGTTGAAAACCATACAGACTTAACAACAGCGCCACCAAAATGGCCCCATTCATCAGGAGGTCAGACTTATAATGCAGCGCATCCGCACGGATCGCCTGACTTTGGGTTTTCTTAATCACCCATTTCTGGAATGTCACCAGACATAACGTAGCAATCAGGGCAACGATGATGACCCAAACACCCACCGCCGCATGCTCCAATGGCTTAGGGGAAAACAGATGCTGAAAGCCGGTCAGAAACAGGAAAATCGCCGAACCGGCAATAAACATACTTTGTGCCAAAGCCGCCAGTGATTCGGCCTTGCCATGCCCGAAAGTGTGTTCTTTATCAGCAGGTTGCAGTGAATAACGCACGGCAAAAAAGTTGGTCAGAGAAGCCGCCAAATCGACCAAAGAATCCACCAGCGCGGCCAATAAGCTCACCGACCCCGTAAACCACCATGCAAAAATTTTCACGATCAACAACACACTGGCCAATACCGTGGCCGCCAACGCAGCACCACTAACCCATCGCCCATAATTTAGATTCATTGATTACCTGTCACGGCTCGCGTTTAAAATCTGCCGGACTCGCATTTATCCCAGCCCGCATTGAGGGTTTACTTCGGATTTTGCTAAACATCTTTTCCGTGTCTTATATCATTTTCTATTGATGCTTCTATACGCTCTTTGTAGGAGCGGGATAGCCAGTGGAGGGATAACGCCGAGTTTTGGCAGAGGGGAGTTTTTGAATATCAGCGGTGCCACATCAAACCAGTCAGAGTCAAAAGGTATGCTCACTGTCGCGCCAAGATTAAACTTTGTTTCCTGCACAAGACCAGACATTTCCCAACCATCAATATCAGGCCCGATAACGAATTCTCCGGGATATACGCGATCTGTTTTCTGTGTTGTGCCATAAACCACGAGAACGGCGTGATCATTATTTAATGTGTTTAAAACTAAAGCGGGACGAGGTTTTGGGCCGGGAGTGCCAACCTCATAAGGAAATCGGCACCAAACAATATCCCCGATCATTGGCAAGGGTTTGAAACGAGAGATCATCAGTTATCTCCCAGAAGAGGCGAACCGATGTCACTCAGATCAAGATGTCCTATTGGTGAAAGTTTACGGATAGTTTCGATTTGGGTATCGGTTAATGGGCCATCATCAGGCTCATAGGCCGGAATCGTTTTTTCTGCGAGATCTCTGAGTGCCTTATGAACAAGCTCTGTTTGATTGAGTGAAAGCTCGTTCATTAAACGATTAAAAGTTTCTTCACTTACCCCAAACTCACTATCACGATGGCGGAGTTTGAAAAGGAACTTTTTGGTTTCGCGACCTTTAGTCATGGCTGCCATAGTAGCCTCCTATTGGTGAATTCAGTGTATGTATAAAATATATACATAACAGGCTTTCAAAGCAAGTCGGTATATATTTTATATATACCGAGAGCATAAAATCTATGGTCACTTTAATTCAATTAGCTATAGGATGAGCAAGTGACTGCTCCCCGCCGTAAACGGTCACTTCTTAGACCGCTACCGCCCGCAATTATTCAGCCTCAGGTATAAAAATAGCGCGTCAGGTGGAAAAATATAGGGGCGGCGAAGCAAAGCGAATCAATTCTATCCAACATGCCACCATGCCCTTCAATCATTCCACCAAAATCTTTCACTCCACTGTCTCGTTTAATCGCCGACATGCACACCCCACCAATAAACCCCATCAACGTGATTGCCAGCGACATCAAACCCGCGACCCACGGTGAAAATGGCGTGACCCAGAACAACGACATTCCCAACAGTACAGAGGCTAAAATCCCGCCCACAAATCCCTCAACCGTTTTATTGGGACTGAGTTTTGGCACAATCGGGCGCTTACCAAAGAGTTTGCCGAATACATACTGCAAAACATCAGACATTTGCACCACAATCATCAAGAACAGCAATAACTTGATATTTTGATCCCCGTACCCTGGAATAGGCAACATCAACAACGCGGGCGCATGACTGATGGCGAATACCGTCACCAGCATCCCCCACTGGATCTTGGCGGTTCTCTCCAGAAAATGCGTTGTATCCCCGACAAAGGCAGCGCGGGCAGGCAGAAACAAGAACACATAGACCGGAATGAATACCGAGAATAACCCATACCATTGCACACCCACCAAGACATACTGCACAGGCATAAAAACAAAGAAACACCAGAACAGCGCTTCATGATCACTACGTCGGGTGGGCGTTAGCGTGATAAATTCGCGCAAAGCAAAAAATGACATCACCGCAAACAAAACCACCGCTCCGACAGGCCCCACCACAATAGCCAGGACACAAATAATACACATCATCCACCAGCCACGGATTCTGGCATTCAGGTTATCAATGGTGGCATTGCGCCTTTCTCCCGCATAGCAAAAAGCCAAAACACCCCCAATCACACTGGCGATAACCAATATGCCAAATATCGCCCCCAGTAACAGCATCAAGTCATGATCGATATTTGTCATAGCACTAACTCCTCTAATGCAGACTGAGCACGTTTCAGAAATTCTGCCTTGCTTTCACTCTCTCCCAATTTATCCAGTGGCTGACCAAATGTGACGGAACAAATAATGGGAACGAGCAATTTCTTTCCTTTTGGCAGAACACGGTTCAAGTTCTCCAGATAAACGGGCACAACTTCAGCATCGGGATACTGATGCACTAAATGATACAGGCCACTCTTGAACGGGTTGATTTGGTCACCTTCCCCCCGGGTTCCCTCCGGGAAGATAATCAAAGATTCCTGTTGTGCCAAAACCCTCTTCAATGGTGCAAGAACCGTTTCTTTCGACGTATTTTCACCCTTGCGTTCAATTAATACCGCACGAAATACCTGATGAACGAGATAGCGACGTAGTTTGGTTTTATCCCAATAATCACGGGCAGCGACAGGATGAACTTTGTGACGCAATGCAGGCGGAAGCCCAAACCAAATCACCAATCCGTCAAGATGGCTGGAATGATTAGCATAATAAATGCGGCTTGCCGTTGAAGGTTCACAACCAATCCATCGTGCCTGTACCCCCGTTAAAAGACGACATAAACTTGATAGCGCGACGCCCATACCTTTCGCCAATAGACTGATTTTATGAGAGTTAGCCATGTTGGGTATCCTTATCCCTTTGATGTGAAATGACAATGATAAGACTTTTTAAATAATGGAGTGAGAGTGTAAGATAATCAAGATTGGTCAAGATAACAACAGGATGAAGAGAGGGGAGACGGTTTATTTATCACGGTGCGCCGTAAAACCCCGTCCTTCAGGATGGGGATATAAGGCGTGGTTTTCCGACTAACGTGGTGTTTGCTGCTGCTCAATGTATTGCCGAATGATCGATATCGGTGCTCCACCACAACTGCCCGCAAAATAGCCCGGCGTCCAAAGAACGCCCTTGTAGTCATCGCGTTGGGCTATATCAGGTCGGTCACGGCGAAGCAATTTGCTTGACACACCTTTAAGGCTGTTGACCAGGTTCGAAATTGCCCACTTTGGAGGGGAGTTGATCAGCAAATGCACATGAGCACGCCCGCCGTCCATCCCGACCAGCTCAACATCAACGTCAGCGCATACACTGGCAAAGTAACGGCGCCGCTTTTCTATAGCATCCTGATCAACTATTTTCCGTCGATATTTGGCAACAAATACCAAGTGGACATGCATCAGGAAAACGCAGTGTCTTCACCGGCGGATATCCGTTTCTTTTGTCATAGACCAAAGTATAATG